>CAIUHP010000079.1 GCA_903899015.1 uncultured Armatimonadota bacterium
AATGCACAAAGTCGCCCGCACGCTCGAAAAGAACATACAGGGACTCCTCAACTACCTGAAGTGGCGAATCACCAACGCGTACGGGGAAGCCGTCAATGCTCTCATTCAGGAGATTAAGACTGTAGCAAGAGGATTCAGACAATTTGGAAACTTCAGAATTGCAATCCTATTCTTCCTGGGAAAACTTGAACTCCATCCACACAAAATCTCATAGAGCCGACAGGAGGCGGCGGAGAAACTGGCGGTACCGGTGGAACGGCCCAAATAGATACTAGAACGAGACTGTGGTACACAGCTAATGGGTCTCCATTCGCGGTCATTTCATAAAAACCTAATTATGATCATTTCACTCTCAATCTGGCTTGTTGCCACCTTCCCCCAAGCAGCACCGCAGGCTCATACGAAGCCAGCGGTGCTCTTGGTGTCGCAGAACCCTACGGACTTGGATCACTGGATCGTTGAAAGGCAAAATGCAGAAGACGTCCGCAAAATGGTAGAAAAGAAAAAGCTGATAACCAAAGAATTCAAAGAATTCACCTTCTACTACTCGCCCAAAAGCCTTGGGATTGAAGACGCGAAGAATGAAGCTAAGCTAATGGACGAGATCTCCGAGCAGCTCAAGGGACGCTCAAGGAGTCTTGATACATCCAAATTATCGGAAGCGACCCGGGATACCCTCCGCGGGATTTTATCGTGTACGCCTGGCGACGATGAGTTTCACACGGTCGCAGACAGTCCAAATCTAAAGCTGTCAGCCGGTATCGATAGCGAAATTGGCATTCACTACGGCACTAGTTCCACAAGCTATAACCTGCGTTCGGTGCCACCTGTCAAGAATTGGAATTCGATAATGAATCCGAAGCCCACAACGGATGATATTTCGAAGTGGAAAGGTCGAGTAGCAAAATACCCAAACAATGATAAAAAACTTGCGGCCACACCGTTCCTTGCGTTCGTTTATTCCTCTTCCTTGGACTCGATACACAAACTCACCTACCTGGAACAAACGCAGATCTACCTGCGAGAACAGTGCGTAGAGGCAAAGCTTCTTTTTGATGAAGCAAGCAAGAAGGCGATGAGTAGCATTTATGGTGACTTCGCCAAACGATATGACAAACTCAATTCGCTCGACAGGCTACCTAAGTTCTCCGACCTCGGCCCCTATGACCAAGAAGACGTAAAGCGAATGTTTACCATGCTGCACCAAGCTGGAGGCACTGACCCCAATGTTTTTCTCAATTACGGTTCGACAGACTCCTTTAACACCTACTTCTCACTGACCCTAATGTATCCGGTCGAATTAGGACAGCCTGCGGCCCACACGGTGACGATCCCATTTCAGTGCCCAATCGGACAGTAAGATGGCGCATATGATGCCTGCCGTGGGCCTAAAACGGGCAAACGATATCGCGATCTTATTGATCGCAACCCTTTAAGCCCAGTCCGCCCGAGCGGGCTGGTTAGCGATGCCGAATATGTGACCGGCGGGCTGAAGGTCCAGTAGCCGCAAGCTGCTTCCGGTAACCTGACTAGATCTAATCAGACCATACCGACGTAAAGTCGGGGTAGGCACCTAAGAAGAAATCTTCGCCTCCTCCTTAATCTGGGATCAGGTCAACTCATCATTTTGGACTTCTGTGTGATAAGAAACCACAGATGGCCCCCCTTTGGAACCATGCTGTAAGAATCAAATTGCTTTGGATTGTATTTATGTGAAGAAATCGTCATGAGTTTCCACCGGGAGTCTCTACGCTGAATGCCCGTTTGAATGAAGGAAGTTGAAAATGTTGCCATTAAGCGACAAGTAAAAAAGCGTCGCTCCCTTCCTATTCATATTCCGAAAGTGGCTGAAAACTCTTTTAAGGAACGCTATGATTTCTGGTGATGTACTTGCTTCTTCTTCTGATGAATCCAACCATTTAGAATACTCTCCCATCACCAAGACTTAATGAGACGATCAGTCGTTCGAAAGGATAGGGCCATGATTGTCAGGACAGGATTGAATCCCCCGTTTGTCACGTGAACCGAGCTGTCGGCTATGAATAGGTTGTCGTGTCCGTGGACACGACAATCAACGTCGACGACCGAAGCCGCTGGATCCGTTCCCATGCGACAAGTTCCGGCCTGGTGCTGCCCGGCGCTGAGATGCAGTCCTGGTTCTCCATGGTAGGTTCGTTCCGCCCCCGATGCCTTGAGCCATTCAGTGGCCCGTTCGAGCATAAACTTTGTGGTTCGCACCGTTTCTGGATGGGTTGTGCCGGAAAGACTCGCAGCCGGAACTCCCCATCGATCTCGAACACTCGTGGAGACATTTACACGGCAATCCACCTTGGGGATTTCATGAATCGGACCGCCAACCTGCATAAACCTGCGGTAAGTCTCACGCATCCAATCCTTATGCGCTTGTCCCCAACTCGGAACACCAGACGGCCGGAAGTTCATCGCGTATCCAACCGGAAGCGTGATGAAGTCATCGGCCATCATCCCTCCCCCAATAATTCCCGGATTGCCATGGTTAAACTCAAGCGTGGATATCGACACTCCCGGGCCATCACCGTCCCAAATGGGATCGCGCATGATGCCAGCCACGATTGCATAGTAATGCCCTTGCAGGCTCGTTCCAACCATCGGACCACCTAGCCTGGAATTCAACATGAGGCGGGCAGTTTCGATGGCACCGCAAGCCAGAACGACGACTTCCGACGAAGCCGAACATCGCTCTCCTCTCTCGTTCACATAGCTAACGCCGGTTACTTTGCCTCCCCGTGACTTCAGGAGGCGAGTGACATATGCTTTTGACTCTAGAACGCAATTCCCGCTTACGAGCGCTCGGGGGATGACGGTGTTTTGAGTTCCGTTTTTGGCATCTACCGGGCATGCAAATCCTACGCAGTGCTGGCAATGGGTGCAAGCTTTCCGGCCCGCATGGTCAACAGAGTTGATGAGTAAAGGTGGAGTTTGGTACGTCCATCCGAGCTTATCGCATCCCGCCTTCAGTTTCTTTGCCTTGGTAGTGTGAGGAAATGCCGGCATGGGATAGGGTCTTCGAGGCGGCATTTGGGGCGCAGGCTCGCCTCCCGCCACTCCGATCTCCCATTCTGCTCGTTCGTAATAGCGCTCTAAGTCCTCGTATTGAATCGGCCAATCGGCCAGCGAACTGCCATCTGGCACACCATAGGTGGTGGCCATTCGGAAATCAAGGGGGTGAAAACGCCACGCTTGGGCACCATATACAAGCGTCCCGCCGCCGACACAACTCGCATTGTTTTGGTAACCGCCTTCGTGCGGGCGGACCTGTCTTCCATTGAATAATCTTGGATTCCCGTCGATTTCCGGTCCCGTGCCATGGCCGTATTTGGCAAAGCGGTGGTTTCTGAGGTGGTCACGCGGAACGTCTGCGAACCCAAGTTCCCTTCCCTTTTCGAGGACCAAAACCTTTTTGCCCGCTTCCGCCAGCAGACAAGCCGCAATCCCGCCGCCCGCTCCCGAGCCGACTACAATCGCATCATATTTCACGCAGTCACCTTAAATCCGATCATCTCCCATGCTCGCCCGCCCCGGTTGGCTCCATTTCCAGGATCGCTGTAATAGCCCTCCATGGTCTGCCTGGCAACAAGAGTGATGAATTTCCTCGACCTGGGTTTCTTTGCCAATGATTCCAGGACCTCATCTTGCTGATGAGCAGATAGATCGGCGAACGCCGTTCCGTGGGAATAAGCTTCCACTCCGTCGAGGCCAATACGGTAGGAGTCAACGAGAGATTCCTGTTCAATCAGGTGGAGCAGAAATTCCACACAGCCTGCTTCAGACGCGCTCGGATAATCGTCCTTGGGAATGATTCGATCCACGACAGCGCGGAGGGTATGGACTTGCGATTCGGAAAGAGATTGCACTTCGAAGAAGAGTTTAAGGGGAAGTGGCTCCGAATGCTAGAAGCTGGTGGGCCCGGCGGGACTCGAACCCGCGACCAACGGCTTAAAAGGCCGATGCTCTACCGACTGAGCTACAGGCCCACCAGCAATCGAACATTTTACCCTGAGAGTCGGCAGACGGTATGAATTCCTGTTACGAAGTAGCCTCAGAAGGCTACTTCTTTCCAAAAAATCCTTCGATCGACGCGGCTTATTCGCCGCGTCGGTCGGGATAGGCGGCAATTTCTGCCGCATCAAAGAGCTCGACTCCATTTACGGGCCGAAGGCAAACTGTGAGATCATTGGGGCGATCATCCCAATTCAGCCAGTTCTCGGGCAAGAAATATTCGCGCTGCGGACCCTGTTGCCAGATCCTTCCAAGAAAGTGCCCGTTGAGATAGATGAAGCCGTTCCCAACCGATTTGATGAGCAATCGACGAGTTGCTTCCACCTTTCGCTTTGCAGGAAGGGTGAAGCTCATCTTGTACCAACTCATGAGATGTGAGGAAGCCGTTCCCGCTATGACGGGGTCGGATGGAGTTGTTTTTCGTCGAATGACACTTCCTCCATCGAGCCATTTTGAGGCCCAATCATCTCCGGTATCGGTTCTCCAGAACCACTGAGCACGATTCCCCTCCATTTGCGGCGACCATTGCCAATTCATTTTCAGACTCGATTGAGGATTCGGCAGAAGGAAAACGGGTTTGGTGATTCCGCCGGAGCCATCTTGATTCTGGACAATGACTGCGATCGTGTTGTTTCCAACCCGAACGTAAGGCTTGATATCAAATACTGCCGCAGTATCCCATCGGTGATGTTCGCCGACCTTCTTACCGTTTACGTAGACCCATCCGTCATCGTCAATGCTTCCAAACTCCAAAACAGTTTGGCCTGCGTCGATGGCAGCTTGAGTGAGAGTCACCGCCGTCCGATACACTGCAGTAGAACCCGATCCATCCAATTCTGGTGCGCTCTTGCCGTTGATGATCGTGACCGGTTTGAAATCAGCGTCTGAATACGCATCGGCGACTTCGGCGGTTACGTCCTTGGACGGCACCTTCTTGATCCACCACGAACTAAGCTCTTTGCTAGGAATTGCCGACGTGACAAATTTGACGTCTTCAATCCCTCGGGGAGCGTCCATTGCGCCACCGTTCACAAACCCTGCATTCTCAAGCAAAATCTGAACTTGGTTTCCAGTGGGTTTCAACCCCAAAACGGTGTAGAGATGGGCTCCCATTCTTGAACCGTTGCTTGGAATAATCCTGCCATTGACTCTAAGCACAGCGTCTTGGTGATCAAACGTCTTGAGCCAAACCGTGAGGTGGCTCACATTTGAGTCAAAGGTTGCGGAATAGGCCACGTATCGAGCGTCATAGATGCCCTGATTCGCGAGCGGCACACCGATGTGTGCGGGTTCCCACCGATTGCCACCATCATCAAACCGTTTGAGGGCTGTGACAATTCGAACTGGGTTTGCAGTTGGCGGAGCAGGAATCTCGGGCACTGGCTTTGGCAGCCAAGCTCCGGTATTCGGATCGTTTGAGCCTTTCGGAATATAAAGAATCTTTGAGCCAAAGGGAGCAAGATCGTAGTGGAAGGTCATTCCCGCGATGGTAGTCTCTCCCGACTTCGGAGCATCGTGCAGTCGGTTACGGACGAAAACAAACTTATCGCCTTCTGGGTCAAGCCGAATGGCGACTTCAACATTCTCGTCGGTCTGAGTTGGCTTGTCCGGAAGAAGGACCGATCTCACTAGCTTTGGCCCATATTCTTGAAGCATCGCGCCAAGAGCCGAAACCGCTCGATATTTCTCACCCACCGCCCCATCTTCTCGGATCGGGGCAAAGTAGTCGTAGCTCGTCGTAATGTTCGGCGGCGTTCGGTCACCAAAATTGGTTCCTCCAAACAACATGTAGTAATTCACTGCCGCAAGGCCGTTTTGAATGTTGTAAAGCGTGAGGTTATTGATCTGAGACGCGGTGATTCCTGCTTGGTCCTCGGCAAGAAGTCCGCCGTTCTCAGAGAACCAACCCCCTTGCTCTTCCATAACCATGAGTGGAGCTTGTGGTTGGAATTTGCGGAGAGAATCCAGAGAGCCCTTTGTGCCCTCCACTCCCCAGCGCGGATAGAAATTGCAGCAATCGAAGACCTGACTAAGAACAGGATCTTTGCTGCCTCGCACCTGTCGGGTCCAACATGAAACGAGCGGAACATCGATTCCGCTGAGGTGCGCTTGGTCGGCAAGTGCTTTTAGCTGGCCAATATGAACTGCGTCTCCGCCACCTTGGTAGTCATACTCGTTTTCGATTTGGAAAAGAATAACGCCAGGCTTCCCAACGGGTTGATGAGTAATTTGGAATGGCGCAACTACTGGGCAGACTGCTTTGTACCAGTGACGACACCAATCCAGATAAGTTGGGTCATCGGATCTCAGCCATCTTCCTAGTTCCACATTGGCTGGCCGATGGGGCATGAGCCACTGTGGGAAGCCACCGGTGTCCCATTCGGAGCAAATATAGGGACCTGGGCGCACAATAACATTGAGCCCGTAGCCCTCAATCGCCAATTTGAGGAATTCTTGGCACTCTTTTAAGTCAACCTTTCCAAAATCGTTCAATCCGGAAGGAGAAGCCTTCTCGTGATAGTTCCACGCAATGTAGGTCTCAATCGTGTTGAAACCGGCCGCTTTGATCTTTTCGAGTCGATCAGCCCAAAGCTCCTTTGGACATCTAAAGTAGTGAAAGGCACCACTGAAGATAAAAGTGTCACGACCATTGATCGTAAAGCATTGGCCATCGTAGCGAATGCGATTCGCGTCGGCGAATTTGACTGTGGTCTGTGACTGCCCGACACAAGTTAGAGCGAAGACCGCTCCTGCGAGAAACAACTTTCGGATCATGCCTGTTGACAGTCAAGCATACGAAAGTAAAAAGGCGCAAGGGGAGAAGCCTCGCCTCGCGCCTTTCGCTCATAGGATCGTCGATTTATCGGAATCGCCAGATGATTCCCGAGCCACCTTCTGAGATCTGTTTGGCATCGTAGTCCTTAGCGTGGCCATCGGCAAAAACGACGGGAGTGAACCCTTCGTCCTTACCGGTGCTCATGTATCGGCAGTAAATCGGCTTAAGTGCATCCGCAGGCAAGCCCATTAACTCTTTTACCAAGTCTCGATCGCTGGCGAGCGGAGGACTCAATTGAGGCTTTTCGAGGTTGGGGGTTCCGTTGTACGGGCTGAACTCATAACCGCGGTAGTTGTCCTTGGTTGGGCCACTGGGAGTGACCGCGAACAAGCCGATATTGGACGTGTTCTCACTCTTGTCAAACTCAGCAACCGACTTAAATGCAATGCAGCCTGATGTGTCTGCCTTATCATCTGGGCATCCTTGCTGTTTATCAACCGCGGTGGCGCTGCTATATCCGATGGACATCATGCCTCGGTCTTCCCATTTGTCAGCAAACTCGCCCTTGCTACCGGGAGCCACAAAGATTCTCTGATCCTTCACGAGGCTCATCAATCCGTTCTGCCACATCTTCTCGGGGGCTGAATCAGGTAATCCGTAGTTCGTTGAAGGGAGAAATTTCTCGTCGTTCTGCCCGAGATACATGATCAACGCGGTTCCGATCTGCTTCGACTGAGTTAATGCGGTTGCCCGAAGTCCACTCTCTTTTGCGCGAGCAAAGACAGGGAAAAGGATGGCTGCAAGCACGGCAATAATGGCAATGACAACGAGCAGTTCCATGATCGTGAAACCCGCTCGTAAATTTAAATTCTTCTTCTTCATTTGAACTCTTAGTTTCCAACTCCAGATCCGCTCTTATCTACCGATCCGCTTGATCCACTCGAATCGATCGAATCCGACGATCCTTCTGCATCTCCAGCCGCACGTTTCATATTGCTGATGATCCCTCGCATCTGCTCAGGAACTCGCCCGTCGTCCGGCTTGGCATCCTTGCGAAGCCCAATCTGCATAAATGTTGCCAAGTTGGCACCGTTCTTTTTTCGTTTTAGATATATTGCCTGAGATTTATCCATGGCGACGACACTGTCGTTGCCTGTCCACGCCAAATTCATATCTATGACGCTAGGGATCGGATTTCCTGACGTTCCAGTAGTCCGAACGTCCCGCATTGCAACAATAACACCTTTTTGCTCAAATTTTCCGTTGGCAACCGTTTCGGAGTCGCCAGACAGTAAGTCAATCGTCACGTTCCCCTTCTTCGAGAACTTCACGAGTCCCTTCTGAACGCTCGTTGTTGCCACCCAAGCTTGATCTTGTTTGATCGCGATCGTCTTCACAACTTGCCACTCCCCTACCAAGCTGTGATGGCGGCCTTGCCCGATAAGCGCCAACACCATTTCCCAGTCATCTTGCCAAGGCTGGTATTTATAACAAGCATAACCAGCTAAGCATAAAAATACAAAGCTAAATAATCCTTTCGATGAGCCGGGATCCACATAACGGCGATTCTTTTTCTTCTTCTTCTTTGAAATTTTGTCGAGGCCTGCTCCAATCGGAACGAATTTACACGAAGTGCATTCGTCTCCTCCGCTCCAGGGCAAGCCACATCTCGGGCACCGATCTAGGTCCATAGACTTATTATAGTGATCTTACGCCAAGTTAATGAAACAACTTCTTTGGATCGTAGGTCTAAGGCCTGGTGTCGCAAGCAAAAAGAGGGCAAGAGTCCTAGGCGTACACCATCTAATTAACTCGAATCAATAGGTTTTTGAACTTGTAGAGTTTCAGTTAACCGTTAATTTCTCAGAAAGACCAATCGCGATGGTTTCGACATTGGCAGTTGCTGAAATGTCCAGGCGAACAGGTTCGAGGTGATTAAGGACAGACAGCGTCAAAAAGGTTTAAGCGGTATATCGCTTCACCATAAGCCGGTAATTGGTCTCTAGTCTTCGCCCAGAAGTTTACGAAGCCGCTCTTTCTCATCTCTCTCGCGTTGTCGAGCACTCACTTCACCCAGAAATTCCTGGTGCCTCGCTCTGCTCCGCTTGATGGCCGCTTCTTCTTCTTTCCTGGCGCGCCGATCTGCAAAGAACTCTCCGAACCTAAATCCACCGGTGTTCCTTAGTTCGGTGTAGCAAGTTATCAGGCCAACTCCGCCAAAAAGGAAGAAGAAATTGGCTTTCGTTGCAAACGCGTAAATGATGAGCGGAGGCGCAATGATCATCCCGAAGTGAGCGGCGGCTCGACTTGCTTTAAAGTAGCTAATCTTGAAACTAAGAATCGCTCGTAAAGCATGGCCACCATCCCAGGGCAAGAGAGGAATCAAATTGAAAAATCCTAGGAGGATATTGATGTGGCCCAGGCTCTTGATGATCCAAAACTGCATCCATAAATCCTCGTTGGCCGCTGTTTGAGCGGGGGCTAGTTGGGATATGCCTAGGCAGACGATCCCAACTCCAAACGTAGCGGCTGGACCAGCTAAGGTAACGATCAAATCTTGACGTGGGGAGCGCGATCCTGTCGACATCGCGAATCCACCAAACCCATGGAGTGTGATCGAAAGATCCCGTAATCGAAAATGCTTCGCGGACAAAGCGTGTCCCAATTCGTGAATTAGAATTGATAGAACAATCAGGACCGCATATTCGACGGATAAGCCGAATCCTAAACCGTCACCACTTAACACGGGCCAAAGAAAGAAGAGGATGGATATGTGAAGAAAAATCGGAATGCCAAATAGGCGCCCGACACGTACCTGCCAGTTCAATATCTTCAGAAAGCTTGACGAATTCACGAATGTCCACGCACTTTGGACTTTAGAATATCTCAATAGTCCTGGCTATGCTGAGCTTATATTTTCGATCGTCCTAGAAGCACTTGGCTTGACGATCTCTTTCGTGATCAAAGCAGACGTTGCCAAGAGAAACATGACTCCGGTGATGAGAAAAAAGGCGACTTGGCGGGCTCTTCGGCCATTCAGCTCGGTATCAATGGCGGAATAAGCAGGGTCGGACTCCAAGTAGTGTACGTCGGTAAAATCTAAGTTACCTGGAACCTCGCCGGTTCCGAAATAGCGTTTCCCTTTCACGATAAAGCTGTAGTTGGCTTCCGGTGCTTTCAATCGCTCCTTGGCAATCGGACTCAAAACTTCACCGAGGGCTGCCTTACTGTGGTGAATCAGTGTCGCGGCTCGGTCCATTTCGGGCAGGGCTCGTGTAACAAGTAACCAGGAGGCAGCAACAAGCAAAGAAACGGTCACTCCTAAACACGCAATCAAACTTCGTTTTCGAGCATCAGACACTGAATTCATCAGTTTGGCTTCCGTAATGAGTAACGACGTTCCACGCATCAGACAAATACCTCGTCCGCGGCCGAATATAGGTTTTCAACTAATTCGCTGATGAAATATCGACCACGACGCTTCGCTTCGGTATACCAAGGATTCATCAGCACCGAGCGAAGCAGAAACACCCCTTCGCGCTCATATTCTTCGGCGGTCACTCCGAGCCGGTCTAAAAATGGCGATACGGTCTTCAGCGAATACTGATGATTGTGAAGACTCGTTCGACTTAGAAAGAACGGCTGATCGTACACCCGCTTGCCACTGGTATCGGAGACGTTAAATCTTTCGTAAATATCCCGATTGAACTCATTCAAGTCTTTCAAACATCGGTGAGACCGATCTCGAAATGCGAAACAAAGGATATTTGATCCGGGAGCGCATATAGGTACCGCTTGGCAGTGAGTTCCCTCGACCAAAGATGGATACTTTTCGAGGAGTGCGTGCAGTTCACACGCGTTTCGAATTCCCTCTTGGATGAGTTTGCCGTGTCCGGACTTGTCGAGTGGAATCAGAGTGTGGCTGAGCCAAACGGCTGCAGCGGCGGCTCCCGGTTTGCTGCCCTCCAAAATGTAGAGTCCTATGTTTCCAGACTTTCGTTCAGCTTCTACTCCGCCAATGGAATCCTCAATGTAGGGAGCCTCTTGTCGTGCAATCGCCTTCACGATGTCGGACTTAAAGCAAATCGCTCCGGCGGGATAGGGGACGTAACCTAGCTTATGAGGATCAATCGTGACCGAATCGCAACCACTCATGGCGTCGAGAGAATCACAGGTATTCCCGACCGGCAATTGCAAATCAACTTCGTGCCGTATGCCGTTCAAAGAAACGTGGGCCTTCGGCTCTCCCAATCCAAGCCGATCCGGTAGGGCTACCGTCCTCAAATATCCGCCGTAAGCTGCATCGACGTGAAGCCAAAAGCTTTGCTGTTGACATTCTCTGAGGCGGACAATTTCACCAACCGGATCGATCGCACCTTCTTCGGTCGTCCCGACAATGGTCACAACCGCAACAACGTGATCGCCTCTCGATTCCACTTGATGCAGTTTTTCTTGCAAGTCCTCAACATCCATTCGAAACTCTTGATCCACCTTCACGGTGAGCAACGAGTTTCGTCCCATGCCAAGAACATCAAGAGCCTTCTTAATCGAATAGTGCTGGGTTTCTGGCGCCAAAACGACGGGGTTCGACTGGAGTTTGGCAATGATCTTCGAGTAGCCGTGCTCGACGATATTGAAAGGTGATTCGAGATAGGCCCGAATGGCATCTCGTGCAGGAGCTTCATCGAATAAGGCGGCAAGTGCATGAAGTGCGACCTGAGGCGAGCATCCAAATGAGATTTCACTTGCGGTGAGGCCAAGTACTTGGCGCATATCGTGAATCACTAGAGGAAGATATTTGACCGTCCGAGCGATCCAAAGGGCTTCGATATTGGCGAGAGTTCCCCCGCTCGTCAGATGCGCCCAACTGTCGTCACCATAACCGACCATCTTTGAGATCATGCGTGACGCTTCCATCTCAAGCCGCACGGTTACCGGTGCCGCTTCCGAGGTTACGTTGTTGGGGTTGTAAAGCATCGCAGCAAAATAGCCCGCGATAGCAGGCAATGTTTGCTCCGTGACCATGTGAGCCGCATACCGTGGACTTTGAAACGGGAAGTCTGCTTTTAGCCGAGCTAGCAACTCAAACAGGCGATCATCAAATCGATCCTGGAATGCTTCTCCTGCGCGCCTGCTTTCGGCATCAATGACGAGACCATCTTCAGGAAAGTAGTTTCGACGCCAAGCATAGTAGTCCTGAAGGATCTTGCCAACATAGCCAGCGAACCAATCGCCATTCTCGCCCTTAGGACCCGCAAACCAGGCTGAGGTTTCACTCAAAGGTATTCACACTCAAGAATTGGAGTGTGTGAGGGTTTTTATGTTCCCGCCGGCACGGATCTTTGACGGATTTGAGAACCCATAGCTGGCCCTTCGAAACACGTCCATGAAACTCCTGACGGGCGAGATTGACGGGTGAGGTCTATGCTGAAAGCTGTAGACCTCGTTCCATGAAGGTGAATCACGACAGGTTTTGAACCTGGTTCTGACTCTAAAAACTCTTTGGATCGATGCCGACCCAGGGAGTAATTTGTGAATCCGAATCGCACCGATCTCACCACGCCACCAGACCTGACCCACGAGAGACGCACCGGACCGGTTCGAGTGCAACGGCCTCAGTATCTGGACCTCATGCCTCCATGCAACCACGCATGCCCGGCAGGCGAGAACATTCAGGCCTGGCTTTCCCTCGCGACCGAAGGGAAGTTTCGGGAAGCATGGGATGTCATCGTTCGGGACAATCCACTTCCAGCTGTTCATGGGCGGGTGTGTTATCACCCGTGCGAATCGAACTGCAATCGAAAAGAGTTTGATAACCCGATCAGCATCCATGCTATCGAACGGTTTCTCGGCGACTTAGCGCTTGACGAAGCCTGGACACCCGCAATCAACGTTCCACCATCCGGCAAAAAAGTTCTTGTGGTTGGTGCGGGCCCGAGCGGGCTTTCTTGTGCTCACCACCTCGCACTTCTCGGTCACGAGGTTGAAATTCGAGATGCGGCCCCGTTGGCGGGCGGAATGATGCGATACGGAATTCCCGCTTACCGCCTTCCACGCAACATCCTTGATGGCGAGATCGCCCGCCTCAAGCGAATGGGAATTCAAATAACACTCAGCGATCGAGTCATCGACCTCCTCGAATCGATTCACTTCGGTCACTTCGACGCTGCGTTTGTAGCGATCGGCGCGCACCTTGGAAAGAAGACGGAAATTCCAGCTCGTGATGCGGGCAAGATTCTCGATGCCGTTACTTTTCTTCGAGATGTCGAATCCGGAAAAGCACCTGCGCTAGGGCGACGGGTTGCCATCTACGGTGGTGGAAATACAGCAATGGACGCGGCTAGAGTTGCCATGCGACTCGGTTCGGAACCGCTCATTATCTATCGACGCGACCGAGAGCACATGCCCGCTCACGAAATTGAAGCGGATGAAGCGATTGAAGAAGGAGTGGATATTCACTGGCTCCGAACCATTAAATCGATCGAAGCCACCACCTTTACGGTGGAGAAAATGCAGATTGACGAGAATGGTCGTCCGAGACCGACTGGTGAATATGAGACCATCGAAGCCGACGACCTCATTCTCGCTCTCGGTCAAGATACCGACACCACGTTCCTTCAGAAGGTGCCCGATATCAAGTTCAAAGATGACGGAACGGTCGAAGTCAACGCTCAAATGATGACGGGACACCCCGGAATTTTTGCAGGCGGAGACATGGTTCCTTCGGAGAGAACCGTTACCATCGGTGTGGGGCACGGTAAAAAAGCCGCACGCAATATCGACAGCTTCCTTCGCCAAGAACCCTACTACAAGCCTTCACCGAAGCTGCTTGCTACCTACGACAAGCTGAAGCTGTGGTACTTCGCGGGTGTCAAACAGCAAACTCAAACTCAGATCGATCTCGCCCATCGCAAAGATGGCTTTGGCGAAGTGGTTGGTGGTCTCAGCAAAGAGGAAGCCCAGTTTGAATCCAAGCGCTGCTTCTCGTGCGGCAACTGTTTTGAATGCGATGGCTGTTATGCGGCATGTC
Source organism: uncultured Armatimonadota bacterium (assembly GCA_903899015.1). Classification (GTDB taxonomy): domain Bacteria; phylum Armatimonadota; class Fimbriimonadia; order Fimbriimonadales; family Fimbriimonadaceae; genus Fimbriimonas. The sequence continues at coordinate 13,845 of CAIUHP010000079.1, forward strand.
CAGAAGACGCGATCATCAAACTTGGCCCCGGCAACCGCTACGAATTTGACTTCAACAAGTGCACGGGCTGCGCCACTTGCTTTGACCAATGCCCCTGCCACGCCATTTCGATCATTCCCGAACAGGCGGCTTCTGCCTAGAACAAGCGCATTTGAACCCCATGAAACAAAAACAAGAAGCTCCCGAAGCAGTCTCAGCGAACGTCACGACGATCGACGGAAACGAAGCCGCCGCTTACGTGGCGTATCGTGTGAACGAAGTCTGCTCGATTTATCCCATCACTCCTTCTTCAACCATGGCCGAACTGGCTGACCAATGGGCGAGCGAGGGGAAACGAAACATTTGGGGAGAAATTCCCGATGTCATCGAAATGCAAAGCGAAGCGGGTGCGGCGGGAACAGTTCACGGCTCGCTGCAAGCGGGCTCACTCACCACGACGTTTACCGCTTCGCAGGGACTCTTGCTGATGATTCCCAACATGTACAAGATCGCGGGAGAACTTACGCCCTGTGTGATTCATGTTGCAGCTCGGTCCATCGCTACCCAGGGACTTTCGATTTTTGGCGACCACCAGGATGTAATGGCGGCTCGATCCACCGGATTTGCTCAACTCTCCTCGGGCTCGGTTCAAGAAGCTCACGATATGGCGATGATTGCTCAGACTTCCACGCTAGAGAGTCGAATTCCATTCATCCACTTCTTCGATGGCTTCCGAACTTCGCATGAAGTTAACAAGGTTGAGCTTCTCACGGATGAACAAATTCGAGCGATGATTGACGAGGAACTGATTATCAAGTTCCGAAATCGAGGAATGAATCCGGACAAACCGTTTATTCGCGGTACAGCTCAAAACCCGGACGTTTACTTCCAAAGTCGAGAAGCAGCAAGCATCTTTTACGACAAGTGCCCTGCGATTGTCGAAAAAGCGATGGCGCAGTTTGGAGATCTCACCGGCCGATATTACAAACTGTTCGAATACTTTGGCTCCCCAACAGCCACGCGCGTGATCATTTTGATGGGCTCGGGCGCCGAGACGGTCCGCGAAACATGCGATTTTCTCAACGCAAATGGAGAGAGTGTTGGAGTCATTCAGGTTCACCTGTATCGACCGTTTGCCGCCGATCGCTTACTCGCGGCGATTCCCACTACTGCAAAATCCATTACGGTTCTTGATCGAACGAAGGAGCCCGGAGCTGGGGGAGAGCCTCTCTATGCGGACGTTATCGGCGCATTTGCGGAATCAGTTGCATCGGGTGATGGTCCCTTCTCAACGATGCCTCGCATTCTTTGCGGCCGATACGGACTCTCATCGAAAGAATTCAATCCCGGCATGGTCAAGGCCGTCTATGACGAAATGCTCAAGTCCAAGCCCAAGAACCATTTCACGGTCGGAATTAACGACAATGTAATGAACCTAAGCCTCGATTACGATCGAAATTTCGATATCGAATCTAAAGACGTTCACCGAGCAATTTTCTATGGATTAGGGGCAGATGGAACCGTCGGCGCCAACAAAAACACGATCAAAATCATTGGCGAAGATCCTAGATTCTATGCTCAGGGATACTTCCTATACGACTCTAAGAAATCGGGTTCCCAAACGATTTCTCACTTACGGTTTGGCCCAAGACCGATCCGCTCACCGTATCTGATTTCAAAGGCTCAGTTCGTCGCGTGCCACCAGTTCAACTTCGTGGACCGCACCGACATCTTGAAACCAGCCGCGGTGGGAGGGACTTTCCTTCTCAATAGCCCCTACTCGAAAGACGAAGTTTGGGACCAGTTGCCTCGAGTCATGCAAGAGCAGATCGTTGAGAAGAAGCTCAAGTTTTATGTCATCGACGCTTCTCAGGTCGCCCGAGCAGTTGGCATGGGCAACCGAACGAACACGATCATGCAGACTTGCTTCTTCGCCATTTCAGGAGTCCTTCCACGCGAACAGGCAATCGATCAGATCAAGTATTCGATCAAGAAGACCTATGGCAAGAAAGGCGAAGAAGTCGTTCGAAAGAACTTTGAAGCCGTTGATGGAACGATCGCCAACCTCTTCGAAGTAACCGTTCCCACCACCGTCAACAGTAGAGTTGAGCTTCGTGATCCGGTGTCAGCAGCGGCCCCCGATTTCGTTCAACGAGTTACCGCAAGGATCATCGCCGGAGAAGGCGACGACATCCCAGTGGGCGACTTGCCGATCGACGGCACATACCCAAGCGGAACTTCCAAATGGGAAAAGCGAAATATCGCCGAATTTATTCCGGTCTGGGAATCGGAAACGTGCATTCAGTGCGGGAATTGTAGCTTCGTTTGTCCGCATGGAGTCATTCGAACCCGACTGTTTCACAAGGACGAACTCTCTAAAGCCCCTGCCGGATTCCAATCCGCTCCCATTGAAGCCAAAGGATTCCCGGATACGCTTTACACCTTGCAGGTATATGCCGAAGACTGCACCGGATGCACACTTTGCTTTGAAGCTTGCCCAGTTCGTGACCGAAACGAGGCGGGTAAGCGAGCGATCAACATGGTGCCCAAGCAACCCGAAATGGTTGCAACTGCCAAGGATCACAACGCTTTCTTTGAAACGATCCCCGTCAATGACCGCGCTTCAGTGGATTTCTCATCAGTGCGAGGAAGTCAGTTCCTAGAACCCCTCTTTGAATTCTCGGGGGCGTGTGCCGGATGCGGAGAGACTCCGTATCTCAAACTGCTGTCCCAATTATTCGGAGATCGGATGCTGGTGGCGAACGCGACTGGTTGTTCTTCCATCTACGGTGCCAATCTGCCAACCACTCCGTGGAGCGTCAACCACGAAGGTCGAGGCCCCGCTTGGTCAAACTCTTTGTTTGAGGACAACGCCGAATTTGGACTCGGTATGCGAGTTTCGGCTGACCGCCATCGAAACGCAGCCGAACGACTGCTTCATAAGCTTGCCGACAAGATCGGAATTGGCTTGGTAGACGACCTACTTAATTCACCTCAGCGCATCGAGACGGATATTCGCCTCCAACGCGGTCGAGTCCAAGAACTAAAGAAGAAATTGATTGCGATCAATTCCCTCGATTCCAAGGTGTTGCTTGCAGTGGCCGACTCGCTCGTTCGACGAAGTGTGTGGATTGTGGGTGGTGACGGTTGGGCCTACGACATTGGCTCGGGCGGTCTCGACCACGTTCTTGCATCCGGTCGAAACGTCAACATTCTCGTCATGGACACCGAGGTCTACTCGAACACGGGTGGTCAAGCATCGAAGTCAACCCCGCTTGCTGCAGTTGCGAAATTTGCCAACGGTGGCAAACAGATCAATAAAAAGGACCTTGCCCTCCAGGCGATTTCGTACGGCAATGTTTATGTTGCTCGGGTTGCCTTTGGTGCCAATCCTCAGCAAACGCTTACCGCCTTCAGAGAAGCCGAAGCCTACCAAGGGCCATCACTGATCTTGGCTTATAGCCACTGCATTGCCCACGGAATCAATATGGAGCGCGGTTTAGAGCAACAACAACTCGCAGTTCATAGCGGATATTGGCCATTGCTTCGCTACAACCCAGAAGTCCGACAGTCCAACGAGAATCCGTTCGTGCTTGACTCCGCACGTCCCAACTTGAAGTTCAGGGATTTCTCGGACAACGAACTTCGATTCCGCATGTTAAAGCAGACGAACCCGAACGCGGTGGATCGCATGATGGAGAGTGCTCAAACCGCCATCGACAGTCGCTTTAAGCTTTACGAAGAAATGTCACAGGTGAGGTAATTCCCCATGGATCTGAAAACTAAATATCTCGGCCTTGATCTTAAACACCCAATCGTTGCGTCGCCCTCACCCATTCCTCAGAAACTCGATGGAATCCGAAGGTTGGAGGATGCTGGAGCAGCTGCGGTCGTCCTGTTCTCTCTTTTTGAAGAGCAGATTCGCTACGAAACGGAATCTTACGACTATTTGAGTCAAGCCTCTTCCAACACGTTTGCGGAATCGCTCAGCTTTTTCCCCAATCTGGAAGACTTCAAAGCTGGCCCCGACGAATACCTGAACATCATTCGACGAGCAACCGACGCATCCGATATTCCGGTCATCGCGAGCCTCAATGCGATGACTTCTGAAGGTTGGAGCGACTTTGCTCATCAAATGGAGCAAGCCGGTGCGAAGGCGATTGAGCTGAATGCCTATTACATTCCAAGCGTCGATCAGTCTTCTTATGATGTCGAGCAACGCTACATTGAGATGGTGAAGGCGGTTCGACAGTCGGTTAAAATTCCGATCGCGGTGAAGCTTCCTCCCTATTTCAGTTCGATGGGAGACATGGCATTGAAATTGATTGGCGCGGGCGCCAACGGGCTGGTGCTTTTCAATCGTCTTTACCAGCCAGATATGGACATCGAGAACCGGGAAGTTGTGCCCTCTCTTGAATTAAGTAATCCGCACGAGATGCGCCTTCCTCTATTGTGGATCGCGAATCTGTACGGCCATGTCGGATGCTCATTGGCCGGAACAACCGGCGTTCACCGAGGTAGCGATGTCGTGAAGTACATCCTCGCAGGAGCTGATGTTGCGATGACCACTTCGGCGCTTCTCAAGAATGGTATTGGCCATCTCAGCACAATCATTCGTGAGTTTGAGGAGTGGGGCGACGCCCACGAGTATCAGTCGGTAAGCCAGATGCGAGGTTCCATGAGCAAACTCAAGGTCCTTGACCCAAGTGCTTATGATCGGTCGAACTACGTGAAGGTTCTGCAAAGCTACCTTCCTAAACGCGACCTAGAAATCCGGCAAGGTCGTTGGGACCCAGTCGTCTAGCGACTGGGAATGCCCTTTAGAATGGTTGGCCGTTAAGCGAGTTTGCCGACGGTAACTCGATTTCGGCCGCCTTCTTTCGAGAGGTAGAGCGCCGCGTCGGCTGCCTCGAGAATTTCTTTCGTCGAATGATCGGTTCCGTGATAGGTGCAGATTCCCATGCTGATGGTGACTTCTCGCAGGTCCCAAGGAAAATTTTGAACCCCTTTGCGAATCCGTTCCGCGACAATGCTCGCTCCTTCTTCCATGGTGTTTGGCAACAGCAGAACGAATTCTTCCCCACCATATCGAGCCACGTAATCGGATGGGCGCTTGTTCTCATCAAGTAACTTCGCAACTCGTTGCAACGTGACATCACCGGCGGAATGGCCATACGTGTCGTTGAAGCTCTTGAATTTGTCGACATCCACGAGGACCGCAGAAAGAGGCCGATTGCGTCTCTCGGATCGCTCATATTCTTCGGTGAAGATCTCATCAAAGTGACGGCGGTTATTGATTCCCGTGAGCTTATCTGTCGTACTTTCCGAGTGAAGCGACGCGTTGATCTCCTCTAACTTCAGTTGGTAAGATTCGAGGCGTGCTTCATAGACTGCTCGCTCTTGCACGTGCTTTTCGAGTTCAGTCACTGCCTTTCTTAACTCAAGTTGAGCAACGATTTGTCGAGAGAGAGCTAAAAGAGCTTTGTGCTGACGAGCGGTTAAGTCTCTAGGCTTTCGGTCGATGACGCAAAGAGTCCCAAGGGCTGATCCGTCGGGAGTGACGAGCGGTGCACCTGCGTAGAATCGGATATCTGGATCGGCGGTTACGAGCGGATTGTTGGCAAATCGAACATCTTCCGTGGCGTCCTTTACCAAGAATAGGTTGCCTGGGTCGAGGATCGCATGGTCACAAAACGCTTGATCCCGAGGAGTTTCAGTGGCATCCAAGCCAATTTTCGACTTAAACCACTGTCGATCTTTGTCGATGAGACTCATCAGAGCGATCGGCACACCACAAATTTCAGATGCCAAGAACGTGATGTCGTCGTAAGCTTGTTCGTCGAGCGTATCAAGGATGTGATACTGCTCAAGTGTTTGTAGCCGATGAGCTTCATTATCGGGAATTGGAGCAACCATAGGAAGTTTTGAGCCACATTCGGGCTTCCGTCCACCGACTCTGGTGTTTTTACGGATAAGCCATTCTACCGACCGTCAAGCCGGATTATAAACTCTCAGAATAGATAACGTAAGGCCGATTCGAGTTGTTTCAATGATGAAGATGTTTGAGCCTAAAACACTCGTAAACTGACTCTTTATTCTAAGTTTCGAGCAAGAACGCCAGTGTCTGTGAGCCGAATTGGAGTGATGAAGTTATTGTCGTCAAAAGTCATTGTTTCTAAGCAAGTGACCCGATGATGTGGATTCAGGTCGCCAATGAGGCGGCGATGGTAGCAGATGATCCAATCGTCGGTTCCGGGAATTTGAAGAACCGAATGGTGTCCAGCACCATCTGCAACTCCTGGTTCGATGCCAAGAATTTTGCCAATTCGTTTGAATGGACCAAAAGGAGACGGGGAAAGTGCATAGGCAACGCTATAAGTTGAATCTCCCCAACTGCCTTCTGACCACATGAACACGTAGGTTCCTTTCCGCTTTGCCATGAACGGACCTTCAACGTAGTTTTCCGGTGTGATCTCGACAATCTCCCCTTCGATGTGAATCATGTCCGGACTTAAGCGCGCCATGACTGCCTTTCGCCAGCCGCCCCAATAGAGGTAAGCCTGCCCGTCATCATCAACATAGGCATGCGCGTCGATCGGTTGGGCGCCATGGTGATATTCCTTCACCAAGGGATGCCCCAGTGCATCGACAAACGGGCCAGACGGATGATCGGCCACCGCGACGCCGATTCCTGCCCCGTCTCCGGCTGAGAAATAGATGTAGAATTTGCCGTCTTTCTCTGCAACTGAAGGTGCCCATGCGGCTCGGTTAGTGCTCCAAGGCACATCGGCAAAATCGAGGCCTACTCCATCCTTGGTCCAATTCGTCAGGTCGTCCGACGACCAAACTTCAAAGTAAGTCTGCTCTTCGTAAGGCGCGGAGAAAGTTGGGTAGATGTAGTACCGATTCTGAAAAACATGTAATTCCGGATCTGCATACCACCCGGGCAAAACCGGGTTCCCACTCATCTTCTGTGCCATCGGCGAGAAGATACCTTGCTTGAGAGTCACACTAAGCGTAGAGGACTAATTGGGATGGCTGGGCCCATGCTTCGCCCATCGAATGCGGCGATTTGAGTGGTGACCGATTGATTATTAGAAGTTATCTAAGTCGCTTCGGCGGCCTCGGGGGTCGGCATGGAGAGCCACTAGATCGGGGAGTGTGATTCGGTTGGCGATGGGGAGGACCATCCAGGCTCGGTCTTCGGCAGGATTGACTTCGCTGCAGGCGGAGACGAACGCTTGGTGTCCGACACCTTGCTCGGCGATCATGGACGTGACGTTGCGAACGCCTTGAGTGTAAGCGTAGGCCATTCTTTTTGCGATGAGATCATCGAGAATGGCATCGGCACCGGGTGCACAGGCGGCTTCCACAATCTCCATTCGGCCTTCCCAGCGTCGGGTGACGAGATAGGCTTTTAGCCATTTGTCGTCAAATTGAGTAAACACTTCGTCGTTCGCCCCGGTGAGGCGATAACGAACGGCGGTATCCCACATGACTGGTGCTCGACCATTGGACATCGGTTTTGATCGGAAACAATGCAAGTGGACTTGGCACATGGAGGCAAGCAAGGAATCCGATACGGTATCGGTGGCCAAGACTTCAGCAGAATTGACTTCCTTCAACTTGCCACGGAAGCATTGAGTGCTGACCGTTCGCCAGCCTTGTTTGGCGTAATGGTCATTCACACCCGTTCCGAGATAGCTCCAAACACACTCTCGGGTCTCCATCTCTTTGATCGCCATTTGAAGCAGCTTCGATGAATAGCCTTTTGATCGTGCTTCCGGAAGGGTGCTCACGCTTCCGATGCCACCGACTTTAAGAGGGGTCGCGTCTCGATCGCGGAACCAGCGCATGAAGACGTGAACGGATGAAACCAATCGGTCATCTTCAAACGCTCCCAGCGACACCCAATCCGCGGGATCACCATCAATCAGCGTTTGAAAGAACGCAGCCTCGACGCCGAAAACATCGACCCAGAGTTGAATCGCAGTTGGCATTTCTTCGAGGGTAAGCGTGCGAAAAGTGACCATATCCAAATGCTACTCGACAAGTCCGGTTTAAGAGCCATCTCTCTCGGTAACATCGCAACGTGAGTCAAAAAACGGTCACAAGTACAGGCGTTTTTCCTGGCGCAGATGAAAATTCACCCTCTCGCGCTCAATACTTTTCTTGGATCAACAACACGAATGAAGGGGCGACCGAAGCCCAAACCCGAGCAAACCTTGCATTCTTCGATTGGCTTCGCCACGAATTCGGCATGCAATTAGACATCTACGCGTTTGATGCTGGGGCTATTGATGGTGCGAGCTACTACGGAACCGACACCTCGGAACGATTCCACCGTCAATTTCCGCGAGGTTTTGGCCCGCTTGCCCAGCAGGCTGCCGAGGCAGGTTGCCGACTCGGTATCTGGTGCGGCCCCGATGGATTTGGCGATACGAAAGAAGAAGCGGACGCTCGAGTTGAAATGATGGTTGCCCTGTGCCGTGACTACGGATTTGATTTGTTCAAGATGGATGCCGTTTGCGGACAACTTCGTCCGGAAAAACGGGCCGACTTCAATCGAATGATGACTGAATGCCGCAAATACTCACCAGACCTAATCCTTCTAAACCACCGACTCGAACTGGGGGAAGCCCTTCCCCACGCGACTACATTTCTCTTTGAAGGAGCCGAGACGTACATCGATATACATATGGCAAATAGCCAAACCGCGACTCACAGTCGTGCTGTTGCCCTTGAAAGAGGACTTGTTCCGGGGCTCAAGCGGTTAACGGAGGATCACGGAGTTTGTTTGTCGTCGTGCCTCGATTATTGGGAAGACGACCTGATCTTGCAGGCGTTCAATCGATGCTTGATCCTCGCGCCCGAACTGTATGGAAACCCTTGGCTTTTGCGTGATGACGAATATCCTCGTCTCGCTCGTATCTTCAATTTGCATCGCAGGTATCGCGACATCATGGTTGACGGAGTCGAACTGCCAGACGAGGTGTATGGCCCCTTGGCGGTTTCCCGCGGCGATGCATCGACAAGGTTGATCACACTTCGCAACCTAACTTGGGAACCAGTGCGCCGAACCATTCATCTGAATGAGTCGATCGGGCTACAAGATAACCAAAAATCGGTGCACGTTCGTCGCTTCCACCCACATGAGCGGGTCTTCGGTGAGTTTGAATTCGATTCAACGGTTGAGGTGGAAGTCCTTCCGTTCCGATCACTTTTACTGTTAGTCAGTAATGACGAAATCAAGGAAATCTCAATCAAGGGTTGTGATTTCGATGTTATTCGCGATGTGCCTGGTCGACCGCTCGAAGTCAAACTACTGGGAGAGCCCGGAACAATGGCTGATGTTGTGCTACCTACGGGTGAACGTCAATCGATCACGTTCGAAGGCTCAAAGCGTCTGAAAGATTGGCATCGAAAGTTGGGTTCCCTGGTGGAGATTCCTGTTCCTGAGGATGCTCGAGCGATTTATGAAGCAACCTGTTTTACGGCAGACAATAATGCCCTCGAAGTGAGAGAACTCAAGAGATCGGGACCGACGAAATTTGGACCGGTCCAGTCGGCTCGGGATGCCTTCTTTAGCCAAGACGTCCTTCGTAGACGATACCTTTCAGACGATGCCCTTTTCGATGATGATCCTGAGACAGCATTTGCCACCAGTCGGCGGTGGGGCGAAGCACGTATCAACGGAGGAAGTTTCCGACTCGATCTTGGCAAGGAAATGCTGATCGACCGACTCGTACTTGAGGTTGGAGACGACTACAACTTGCAACCCCTTAAGTCGGAGGAAGGTGCATGGGGATCGGTTTCTAGTGACTTAAAAACTTGGATTCCGCAGCGGTTTTGGTGTACCGATCAGATCGTTGCCACGTTTCCGACCGACCGCCCTATTCGATACATATGCCTGAACGGCTGTCCGGATAAGATTAAGCACGTTCGCGGATTCTGGAAGGGAGAGGCTCTGAACCGGACGGGATGGAGAGCGAGCAACCTATTTGCGCCGTATGAGTTGGTACCGGCGAATCAGGCTTGGTCGCACGATTTTGTGTTAGATGAGTTCGTTCCGAATTCCTATCTCGCAATCGCTATTAACGGAACTCACGGTATCGAGAAAGCATACGCGGCGTTGCGTGTTGGTGACGGTTTCGCGGGCTCTCCACGTCGAGCCCCGTCGTTCGTTTCTAACACTTGGGAATGCCCGGTTCGAAAGACGGATCGTAACACGACTTACTTCATACCGTTAACTGAAGACATGATCGGTCAACCGTTGCAAGCAGTCGTTCTGCACCTCGGAGACCGACGATCGTCGTGGTCGCCTGTGGAATCAACGCAGGTGGAGTTGCAACCGGAAGTTTGGATCACGGCTTATCCCGTGCCATATGCCTCTTTCGACCTTGTCGTTGAGTTCTAGTCGTCGTCGCGCCAACGGCGCCGACGGCGTGAGCCACGCAAAAATCCGCGCAGACTAATCGCCACGATTGCGAGCGCGGCATAAAAAACCGGGGTTGGCTCCCCACCATGGGGTGCGCTTGCCATAACGGCGACCATCATCGCAATGGCCGCGGCGGCCGCAATGATTCCAATGCGACGCCGATTCATGGGTTCAGCGGGGACTTCTACTTGCTTCTTAGTAACTTGGTGAAGGGCACTTTCCAGGTAGACCCGATCGATGCCTGCTTCATCGGCCGTTCTTTGCAATTCGTCGATTGAAACTCGCTCACCCTTTTCCTGCTGAAGACGAATAGCCAGTGCCAGCGCTTCTTGAGCGGTTTTGGCATCAACAGTCGGCTGGGACTTCAGTGGATCCAGTTTCATTCCCATTTATTGTACTGCTGTCATCTCTAACCGTTGCGCCTAACTCAAAAGTTGATTCTAACAATCAACTGAGTGGTGCTAGAAGAAAAAGTCAAGGTGTCAACTGCGAAGTGCTCTTGATACGGCCCGGATGTGAGCCGGCGAAGTTCCGCAGCAGCCGCCGATCACGCTTACTCCCCGTGCGACAACGGCTTGGGCCCATGTTGCAAAGTCTTCGGGTGTCAAATCGTATTCGAATTGGTCTCCACGCAATCGAGGGCTTCCCGCGTTTGGTTGCAGTATCACTGGTGTTTTTGGGGCGGCATCAAGGATTGCCCCTCCCAACACTTGATAGTCTTGAAGACTCAACGAAGTACCGCAATTTGCTCCAACGATACTAGCGCCAGCGTCAATCGCAGTTGCGATCGCTTGAGCCGGCTCCGTGCCCAACGCCGTTTGAAGACCGATCGCACCCTTTTCGAAAGTGAACGATGCGATGATGGGAAGACCGAACTCTCGAAGTGCTTGTACTGTTGTCTCCATTTCATTCGTGTCCGACATCGTTTCAACGATAAAACCATCGACACCGGACTCAACAAGAATTCGGGCCTGATTCTTGACCGCCCTGGTCAAATCAGATGTTTCCAAATCACCCAGCGGTGCGAGGAAATCCCCGCAAGGACCGATATTGCCTAATACCAAACACCTGCCCGTGCTCGCCTCTTTTGCGATGGCGACACTTCCTCGATTGAGCTCTTCAAAGCGGTGAGCGTGCCCACTTCGAGCCATCATGATTGGTGATCCACAAAAGGTATTCGTCGTTAGACAATCGGAACCCGCTTCGACATAACTCTTATGAACAGCGAGTACATCCTCAGCACGGTCTAGGTTCCACGCAATCGACCAGTCACCTTGTTTGAGACCACGTGCAATCAGTTGCGTACCCATAGCTCCGTCCAAAAGGAGAACTTCCCGACCTTTAATGAGGGCGTTCATCGTTACTGAAAGGGACTAATTGAGATCGTATTCGGCCGCGCGAAAAGTCGTGGTATCGACAACATCCATCATTTTAGCGATGAAGACATCTTCTTGTTCCGGTAAGTCGTACAGTTCGTTCCTAATGCGATCGAGCCAGGGAGCCTCGCCATCAGGTAGGTGTAATCGTTTATCGTTGTAAGCATCGGAGAGAATATCGATCGCGGCCAAACCGGCGGCAACTCCTGCTCGGTAGGCGTTTGGCGCCTCGACAATCTCGGATGCAATTTCCACTGCGCTTTCGGGAGATAGGATGAGTGCTTGAGGGTCAAGGCCGATGTCGGAGCCAACCATCCATCGCTGCAACATTCCCGATGCGACCGGTCCATCGTTAATGGCCTGGTTCATTAAGCGAACATCGTAAATGAGTTGCTCCATGCTGCAAGTCGGCGCCATTCTTCCGAGGAGGCGAACATTTTGAACCGATTCATTGGACCATGTATCGCAAGCCGCAGCGGCAACATTTCCCATTCCGTTAGCGTGAGCACAAGAGGCGGACTTCCCATCCATCGCCATGGGGAAGCCGGTGATTGCTTTGAGGATCACATTTTCGTAGCCGCAATCCTTACCCGGTCCTACCGCTCCAAATTCGTAAGCGACCAAACTTCTAACAGCGGAAATGCTTCGTACTACCGCGGCAAAAACTTTGGGAATCGTCTTTTGCTCGGCCATGTCCATCGCGGTATTGGCAAAGCTGCATGCGGTGTCTCCCGCTGCGTAAGCTCCGTGACGGTCGGCAACGGCTTTGAGGTTGCTCCATAGAAATTCCATGTCACGAGCACCCATCACGCAGAGTGAAAAAATAACTTCGCCAACATCGCACGATTGAAGGGCGACGTCATGGACCTCTTTTCCGCCAACCGACTCGATACTCAGTAATTCGGCACCCAAGGCAACAGCCCCTTCACACAGATCCAGGATTCCACCCCACAACATTCCTGACCGCATCTTTGGAGGGTGCTCGGTTCCTCGCGTGTCACTAGGGGTCATGCGTAAGACTGATTTCAGTCCGTTTTTGACCTCGGCCTCGTGCATGGCATCCAGAAGAATCCGAACAATTTCGAGCCCCCACTCAGGGTTCTGAGTCATGGGAGGAAGGGATTCAAATTCAACGACTACACCGGGTGCCTCTAGCCCGGAGGCACGCGTGAGGACTCCGACAATCATTTCTCGATACTGCCGAATAACTTCGGGCATCGTCTCCAGATTGACGATCATCGACGGAAGCGTGAAATTGATCTCGGGGTAAACGATTCCCCCGCCGATGACCATGCCGGAACGTGTCCTAACTGGCTTCGGTGCATAGCCAAAGGTCAAATGGGTCGGGTTGGATATCGCAAGCGTGTCAAAAGATGGCATGAACCTCTCTGTCTGGCCTAAAAGGAGGTTACAGTACGCACTGGTTTCAGATATGGGGTCAATTCTGTTGACACGAATCTGAGGTCAGTTCTTACTTATCGGAAATCGACATCTTACAGCGCATCCTTAGCCAACACGACGGCAGAGACGCAGATCGTGGCGTGAGAATCACGTCCCATGAGCGAATTCCAACCCGGATGGCGCGGACCGTCCAAGTTGTCTCCGAGAGCGATCCAAATGGAATTGGAATACTCTTTTTTGCCGTGGAACGCCCACTCATCGGACAGTTTGCGGAGCGAGCGTTCCTAGTGGCTCCAAAGAGCATTTAACTTCGGCACATAAAACTCAACAAGACACTCTCTACTTTAACTTGGGGAGATGAGTAACGAACAATTTGCACGTCTAAAGGCTTTGAACCGCTGCGATTTGAATTGACGCGGTCAACTCAATTTGGAACCCGATGGGTCTCATCGCGTCACAGATGGAAGAGATCCACTCGTCTTATTTGAGCTCGAAGCGCGGTCAAGACGACTAGGGTGACAGTTGTTAGCTTTCGAATACGGGTAGAAACTAACCCAATGGAGCATGGTCAAGGATGAGGGCCCCGAGATTTTGGGGTCGGGCGGAACCGATCTGTCGGGTTGCTTATGAGTTCTGTCTCCTATTGGCCGTACTGAGCATGGTCGTGGTCCTGACCCTACGGTGGAATACTCGGTATTTCAACGTTGACGCGACCAACGATTCCACCCATGTAAGCGCAACCGTTACTACTCCTGAACGATTCTCGATTGGCGAGCATTTCTCCGCCTATCGCTTCAACCCGGACTGGCAGGAGCCCATTGGCAAAGTCGAGGTCGCGGGTCGTATTGAGAACTCGATTACTTTCAAGTTTGACCCCAGTTCTTTCCGATGGCCGATGGGTCGCCAAGGACGTGTGATCGGAGTGGAAAACAATGTTTACACAATCAATCTTGGATCAAACCTTGGACTCGTCAAAGGTAATCGACTCAACCTTTTTGACGAGCGATTGAGAGTTGGTCAGCTTGAAGTCATCGATCCGCAGCCGGACGAGTCACGAGCTGTTCTCGTGAGCTACCGAACGCCGAGCGCCGTTCCTCAATCGTTATTGGGGCTTACAGTCGGAGAATTTGAAATCGCCAATCAAATCACGGTCGAGCAAATAACTGGCTTACCGGCAGTAGAAGGCGGACTTGTAATCGCGATCTTGCTTGGCTATTGCGGACTATGGATTCGACTGAAATCTTCGCCTCTCGAGGCGGTCGGTCCCAAATTATTAGCTCGCTTTCCGAGGCATCCCCTTACAACCAAGATTTTCCAATCGCTTCTCGGAATTCCGATTGCTTGGTTTGGATCGGAATTCCTCGCCCGATCGAGTTTTTATTTCATCCGAATCCTATCAGAGAATCTTGCCCATGCTCCGCTGAACCTCAATATTCCGTCTTGGCCGTTAGCCCTCGTTGTCCTCGGCATTTATGAAGGCTTGCTATGGAGCGGAAAGTCGCCTATTAAGGCAGCGGGAGCTTGGATCGCATTCAAAGGGGGCTTGTTCCGACGAGAGGCTCGCGAAATGCCGGAACATCTCACGATGTGGCTGTTCCACCTTGTCATTGTTTATGCTTTTGGTCGAACGCTTGGAGCGTTTCTCCAAGAAAATGCAAGCCAAGGTTTAAGCGCTTCATGGCCAAAAGCACCACCCGTTAAGTTGAGCGGCGTCGAACCAGTGAGTCTTGATGGGTTTGCCCGAACGATCCATTCGACCGCTTACGCACTCACAAACGCTCCGCACCCGGCGAATTTTGCAGATGGGTTTCTGACTTTTCAGACCGCGGTCTACAACCTCTGCATTCTGGGCTGCTTGCTTGGCTACGGATACTCCCTTTGTAGTTGGATATGGGGAAAGAAGATCCGAAATATCGACTTCACGCTTATTGGGTGGGCAAGCAATGCCGTGTGTTATGGGCCCTTGCTCGGAGTGGTACTTTGGCAAATGCTGCCCCCCGCAATGGGCAGAGAGCCGACGGTCACTAACGAATCGATTGTGGTCTTGATGCTGCTCGTCGCTGGACTTCTCAACGTAGCGTATACATTGAGCATCTGGAACCTTGGCACCATGTTCGGCGTGATGACCGACAAGGGGGTCCGAACGACCGGCTTTTATGCGGTGGTTCGCCATCCAAGTTACACGCTTGAATCTTTAATGTTCGTCGTGCTCATGTTTCGGGGCCTTTCGAATCCCGCCCAGTGGTTTGCAGTGATGGGATATTTAGTGATCTACTGGCTCAGATCGGAGCGCGAAGACCAATTCATGACCGCTTCCAACCCCGAATACACCTCATACAAGGAGAATGTTCGGTACAAGTTCATTCCTGGTATCTACTGAATCCAAATCTGAGGATTGCGCGATGGTGCGGCTCATAATGAATTTATGCTGCTGACGGACTCATTAATCGATCAGATTCACACATTTCGGCTTGAGATGATGTCTCGATCCGTTGATGCGATAAAGGCGGTTCACCCTGATGCAGCAGGCTTGGCCATAGGTGGCGGCTATGCAAAATTCGCTGGAGACGGTTCACCGCTTACTCAGGTATATGGATTGGGACACCGCGGTTCCCATTATGATCTCGGTGAAGTGGACGATTTCTATCGTGGCCTTGCCACCAATTGGGAATTGATCGTCACTCCGTTTGCCTCTCCCACACTTCTTCCCGAAGCAGCCAAAGATGGATACATTCCCGACCACTTTGAATCTGTGCTCGCTCAAGTTGTAGAACGCCCGCTCGTCGAGATGACACCCGGCGTCGAGATCGAAGAAGCGGTCGACGACTTAACTGTTTGGATGCAAGTTTCGGATGCGGCGTGGAGTGGAAGTGAGGAACTCGCTCAAGACCTGAGCGATCTCGCAAGAATCATGACCGCCTATCCCTCCCGACGATACTTGGCTTCGCTCAACGGCGAGCCTGCGGCAATCGCGGCGATGGTTTCGATCGGTGATATGCACATGTTTGCGGGAGCGGCAACCCGCCCTCAATTTAGAGGGCAAGGGCTTCAGCAAGCCCTCACCCAAAGACGCCTCGCCGATGCCGGGGAGGGCTCGTTCGTGCAAGTTGTCGCACTTCCAGGGTCGCAATCCCATCGCAACCTACAGCGCGTGGGATTCCAACCCCTTTATAGTAAATTGGTGATGTACCGAAATCCGATTGTAAGTGCAGCCTAGTTCTTGCCCTTCGCTTCTTCCTTCTTGATGAGATCGAGTACATCTTGGCTGACCGGTTTCGAGGGCTTAACTCCGGAGAATCTGGCACCGTAAGTCGTCGGCCCCTCGTCGGTATAGCCTCCCGATGAAGCGGTAACCCGTGTGCCATTTACCTTGAAGAAATAATCGTCCCGATAATTGGGCATGCGCGCGGTGTGGGTAAAGGAACCAGCGGTCACTTGAGACCAAACGTCTCCCGTCCGAACCAAAGCGGGTCCAAAATCGGCAACGCGTTGTTTTTGCCCCTCTCCGCCCCAGAAATCTTCGATGAAACTATAGAGGCTCTTCAAGTAATGACCATCTTGAGGTGCCAACCACGATGAGATCAGCCCCCACTTCTTGGTATCGTTAAAATAGTAGTAGCCTGAGTAAATAGTATGGTCACCCTTTGGTTCGGACCGAACTAGGAACCGCTGTACTTGGCCGGTTTTCCAAGGATATACCAAGTGAGAATGCCCGCCCGTTCCTTCGTTTCCAAAACTACCGGTAAAGACTCCCTTACCTTTATCCATTAATTGGACTTGAAGGGTCTTATCGACTTTGTCACGACTCACTTTCTCGGTTCCGCTATCCCACACCGAGAAGATTACTCTTCGTTCTGTAGGGCTGTTGACCTGGATGCCGAAGTAGCCTCGACTCCAACCACAAGCCATGTAATACGTGGTGAGCGGCGACGTCTTGGGCAGGATTTCGTTATAGAACCAGGTAACCGGCGCGTCCTTCTCGGTCGGCCAGCGTAGATGAACAGATGCACTGCTGCGCCATCTCGTTTCGTTGGTCAACGCATCTGTTACAGGTTCACCGGTTAGCTTCAGACCCTCAAATTTGATACCCGTAATCGGGGCAGGACTCGAAAGCACGAAGCGCACGTATCCCACTTTACGAACCTTGAAATCTCCAAGATCAACGTAATTGTCTCCCCCTTCTCTAATCTGCGACGTGCCGTTGCCAATTCTTCCATTCGTGTCAGAGACTTCTAGTCTCACCGACTGTTTGAGGGGTTTCGAGCTGTGGAAGTGGATGGCGGCGACGATGTCACCTGGTTTTCGGAACTTCACGTACCAAACCAAGCGATTCCTTGGATTATCCCAACCTGGCACGGGGCCCGAGTCGGGAATCGCGATTCCGTCTGGATTCGGCTCAGAATAGGCGCGGAATGCGGGAATTTCTCGAGTCGGAGATTGAAAATGAGGAGAGGTTAAGGCGAGCGCCATCAAGACCATGGGGTTAGCTTACACTTTCGATTCGATCGACCAGTCGTTTCAATTCGTCCAACCGACTTTGGAACCAGCTTGGGGTCGCTTCCGCATGGAGATCAGAATCGCATTCGTTAATGATGATGTCGGTGACGAATATATTTCGAATCGCGGCCAGGATGGGCACGGCGCGTAACTCACACTCATTGAGTTTTCGAACCGACTCATAGCCAGCTAGGAAAGGAACCCAATTCGCTTCTATTTCGCCCGCACCACGTCGAAAGGTCGCAATATCCCACACGAAGGGAGCGATACCAGTCCACATAAAATCGAACCAAGTTAAGCTCCCATTGTCATCAACATGAGCGTTCCCACCCGCAGTATCTCCGTGAACAATTCCCACCGGCAGTTCCAACCAAAGTGGCTCGATCATGCTTGAAAGCTGGTCAGAGATTCTGCGCACTTCTGAAGTAGACAAGCTCATTGAGTTCAATCGTTTGATCCACCGGTCAGCGGGTTCGGAGAGCAGGTCTAGAAGAGAATAGTTGCGTAGACTTCTAGCCTGATCCTGAAGCAAAGGCGTTGTTTGATGAAGCAGAGCTAATTCTCGTCCAAAGATATCCCACCCATCTGGCGAATTCCTTGACAGCATCTTGCCGGGTGCGAAATCGAAAACGGCGATCGCTCGAATTCCTTCGACCGCTTGAACGCAGTGAAATAGTTCACCGTTAGCCGCATAGATGGGCGCCGATACCTTTGCTCCACACCTCTTCATGGCATCGAGCAACTCCAATTCAGCCTTTACGCGACTCGAATCTGAATATCTCAACCGATAGGCTCGAAGGAACAATGGCTCGTCAGGTTGCTCTAATCGATAGCCATCATTTTCGCCACTATGAAAAAAGATGCATCGAGTAATTCGCGGTAAGTTCCAAATGTGTTGAACCAATCGTGCTAACTCGAGAGGCTCTAGTCGCGAATATCTTGCTGGGAAGAATTGGTTCATAACTAGTCATTTTCTACGAATTGATTTTGAAAAATTCTCGCCTAAAGATAATCCGATCAAAGGTGCTTGGATAGTACAATGATCTATTTGATTTCGCCGACAATTAAGATCTGGTTGACGACAACATGGCAGAAAAACCTAATAGACCCCTGTCAACTAGATTGACGTTTGAAAGCGAAATCGCCAAGTTAAACAATGCGGCTCGCCTGAACTTCAGTCTCCGAGAGACTTTAAAGCTGGTTCACGAAGTATTTACAACCGATTGCGGATTTGATCGGGCGGGAGTCTTCATTTATGACTCAGTAACGGAGAGTATCACGGGATCATGGGGAACCAATATTCTCGGTGAAACGGAAGATATCACCAGCGAATCTTACACGTTGACTCTAAACGAACGATCTGCCTGGGAAGCGATTATCCAAGGCAACGCAAGTTACGTCTTTCGAGAATTTGCTGAAGGAGAGCCGCGCATCGATCTACCGGAAGAAATGGCCGGCATCCATCATCATGGCGAAGTCTATCTGGCGACCTCAACCCAACTTGTGGGTTACGTTGCAGTTGACAACCTCCTCTCGGGCTCACCCTTTTCGCAAGGGGATATTGCTGCACTAGTTCCCATTGCCAACACGGCAACGTTAGTCATTCTCAACGCGATCATGCGTGAGGAACGAGACGCGATGATTCGCCATCAAGAGCGAGTGATGGAGATTTCTCTTGCCATCTCTTCAAACGAAGATACGGAAACGGTCTTCTTGATGGTCAGAAATGCGATCCTGGAATTCGGATTCGTCGATCGAGCCGCGGTTTGGAAAGTTCACGATTACATGGCCTTTGGGACGTGGGGAACCGACATATACGGTGAGATAACAGACGAACATGATGTGAGTTTCCAAATAATGCCGGGAGGGAAATATTTTCTCCCCTTGCGCGAACATGGTCAAGCGTTTGTTATTGATTCCTTTTCCGTAAGAGCATCGGATGGTTCGATGATAGAGGATGTTTCTCATGCATACATCCCGCTACGAATCGGCAAAGAGTTGATCGGCATCATTACGGTGGACACACTTCTTACAAGGCGAAAAATAACCCCTGCAATGCTCGCTCCTATCATTACGGTGGACACACTTCTTACAAGGCAAAAAATAACCCCTGCAATGCTCGCTCCTATCATTCCGATTGCAGATCAAGCAGCAGTTGCAATTCATAAATCGATGCTTCTTGACCAACAGAGGTCGGTTGTCAAACAACAGAAGCGGATCATCGATTTAGCCATCGCGATAACTGCCAACGAAGACCCTGATGAGGTCCCCAAAATGGTGCGCGACGCAATTCTTGATACCGGAAACATTGACCGAGTTGGAGTCTGGTTAGTTGATGGAGATTGGATGCACGGGACTTGGGGAACCGATTCTGATGGGTTACCTCGCGATGAACATCACATGCAGTTTCCGGTTGATTCGATGCTCGAAAAGTACGCAGCATGTCTTACGGGCGACGAACCTTACGTGATTGATCTGGACCACGAAGTCTTAATGCTCGATAGAACGATCAAAAGGAACGTTCCCTATGCTGTCATACCGGTAAAAGCGGGACCAAACCTCATCGGAATCTTAACTCTAGACACCGTTCTAACGATGCGAAAACTAACGCCGGATAAACTGGATGTCATCCTGCCTCTCGCAAAGCAGGCGGCAGTTGCTATTCAAAACCACCGTTTACTACGCGCAGCTAATCAAGAAATCACTCGGCGTCAGGAAGTTGAACTTCAGTTGCAAGCTCGGGCTGAAGAGCTAACGATTGCTCGCGACGAAGCGCTCGCAGGATCAAGGATTAAGAGCGAATTCCTAGCGAATATGAGTCACGAAATCCGAACTCCCATGAATGGAGTGATTGGAATGACTTCGATGCTCCTCCAAACGCCGCTTTCCGCCGAGCAGTTTGACTACGCTCGCGTCATCCAAGAAAGTGCGGGTGCTTTGCTGTCGGTTATCGAAGACATTCTTGACATCTCGAAGTTAGAGGCCGGAGTACTGAAAATTGACAAGCGAGATTTCAATATTCGAGACTGCATCGAGGACGTAGCAGAAATCATGTCGTCCCAAATGAAAAGGGATTCGGTCGAGCTTAACTGCTATATCCCAGTTCATTTCCCTGCTCTCCTGTGTGGTGATGCCGATCGCGTACGGCAAATCATTACAAACCTCGTAGGCAATTCGATTAAGTTCACGGATGAAGGTGAAATCACGATTCGCGCTACATGTATCCAAGAGACTGAAACGGAAGCAACTATCCGCATATCCGTATACGACACAGGGATTGGAATCCCGGAAGATCAGCAAGCGGCCATATTTGAGAGCTTCACTCAGGTCGATGGCACTTCAACTCGGCGCCACGGAGGTGCGGGTCTTGGATTAGCTATTACCAAGCAAATAGTGGGACTGCTTGGGGGCATCGTTGGATTAGAAAGTGAACTTGGAGTTGGAAGTACGTTTTGGTTTGAAATTCCCTTTGCCAAGCAAGAGATAAACCTTGCGACGATTCCGACCGAAATAGAAGGAAAGTCGATCCTGATCGCGGCAAGAAACCAAACGAAGCGAGACATTCTGTGCCAAATCGCTACCGACTGGAACCTCCGAGCCAAGTGCACAAATGAGTTAACAACTGACGAACAAACGTATGACTTCCTTCTACTGGATGTCGACCTCGTTCTGGAATCGATCGCAAAAGGGAAAGATATTTCGGGCCTTATTGCGAAATGCTCGTCAAATTTGATTCTTCTCACAAAGGTCGCTCACCGACATCAGATCTCACTTCAGTGCGATGCCGATTTTTCGGCAATTCTTCTTAAGCCGGTCCGCCTCGTGCAACTTCGAGACCTTCTCATAAGCTTAGGAACGGGATCAAGTCCCATCAAAAAAGTAGCGCACGTTGGTTCAGAAGAGCCGATCAACTTAGGCTTAACCGTTCTGCTTGCAGAAGATAACGAAGTAAATGCCATCGTCGCGGCCGCTCGGCTTGAAAAATGGGGATGCCAATGCGTCACGGTTGAGAATGGAGTCGAAGCACTTAGAATTCTTGAGTCTCTGCAATTTGATTTGATATTGATGGATGTTTCCATGCCGTTCATGGACGGATTGCAGACGTCAAGGGAAATTCGATCTAGAGAGAAGCTTACTGGCACTCGTGTACCCATCATCGCTCTCACTGCACATGCTTTGCAAGGCGACAAGGAAAGATGTTTACAGGCGGGTATGGATGATTTCGTTTCTAAGCCCATCCAGTTCTCGCAGCTATTAGAAAAGATCACCCAGTGGCATCGACACAACGGCGATTGATTTGACAACCGGGGTTGCCGCCTCGCCTTAACTTGGTTGCCGTGATAAGCTAATTCCGACCGTGAGTACGCTTTCTCGATTTCTCTTTTCGCTCTCTGCAATCGCTGTTGTAGGTTCGGCTTCCGCGGCTGATTTAAAACACAACTACGACCTGAAAAACGTCCTTTGGCATCTAACATTCTCGATGACCGATGGAACGATTGCAGGAGATGCGACCAACACCCTGCAGTTGACCGAAGACACGGCAACCGTCCAGCTAAATTGCTCCGAATTGAATGTAAGCGCAGTTTCGGTGAATGGCACTTCGGCCACTTTCACCAACTCAAATGACGCCCTCACCGTCAATCTTTCAAAGACCGCAAAGAAGGGCGAGACCCTTGATATCCGCACGATTTATACCGGCTCTCCCGTCAATGGTCTCTACTTTGTACCTGCTTCTCGGGCTTTTCCAGCTCACACCGGCATGCTTTACACCCAGGGAGAAGGCGAAGATAATCATTTCTGGCTACCAACCTACGACAAGCCGGACGACAAGGCGACTACCGAAGCCTTCATCACCGTTCCTCCATCGTGGACCGCCATCTCGAACGGAAAGCTGATGGACGTTCAGTCATCTCCAGGTGGGAAAGTCTTTCATTGGAAGATGGATCAGCCCTACGCGACCTATCTGATCTCGCTCGTGGCGGGAGAATATGTTGAGGGCAAAGATAAATGGCATGACACGCCAGTCAATTACTATTCACCGCCCGGTCTAGAAGCTCAGGGCAAAGCCTCCTTCGGCAACACGCCAATGATGGTCGACTTCTTTTCGAAACAGACGGGGGTGGATTATCCCTATTCCAAGTTTGCCCAGGAAGTCGTCGGCGACTTTATGTTTGGTGGCATGGAAAACGTTACCTGCGTTACCCAAACGATCCGAACCCTCCATGCGGCGGGAACGGAACCCGTCCACGATTCAACCGGTTTGGTGGCTCACGAGTTAGCCCACCACTGGTTTGGGGATTTGATCACCTGTAAGACGTGGGAACACACCTGGTTAAACGAGGGGTTTGCTACATTCCTTCCTACGTTTCTTGACCGTTCTATGCACGGCAAAGACACCTTCGATTTCGACCGATATGGTTTGTTCGAAGGGGCGATTGATTCTATCGGCTCGAGAAAGCGAGCAGACGTACCAGGATCGGTTGGGGCAGCGCCCGCCGTCACATTGGGTTCGCCCTATGCGGGCGGCGCCTCTCGGATGATGGTCCTTATGGAAATGATGGGCGAGCCACTATTCTGGAAAGGCGTTCACGATTTTCTTGAAAAGTATCAATTCCGATCGACCACCACGGATGAATTCTTTGATGTGATGGGCAAGACGGCAAAGAAGGATCTAACCGAGTTCAAGAAGCAATGGTTCTACTCGGTCGCAACACCGTCACTTTCCGTTTCGGTGGCGGGAACGGACTTAGTCGTCAACCAGCTTCAGCCGTATTACACTTTTGATCTGCCAGTTTGGGTTTTGGAAACTCCGGTCCAGACGACTTTGTTTTCGTCCCCAACTTGGACCAAGAAAGTCATCCATGTGAAAGGAGCAGAAACCAAGCATGCACTTGGACCTTTAGCTACGATGCCGATTTTGGTCGACCCAGAAGTTTGGACTCCGATGGAATTGACATACAAGATTGCTTATAGTCCCGATCAAGTCATCACGCTCTATAAGCACGCGCCCAACACCGCGCAAAGGGCTCGACTGATCGCCTCGTTTTTTGACGCACTTCCGGTTCCCTATAAGGAGCGAATCGTTCAAGGCGAGCACGCTTGGCAGTTGAGCGAAATGATCGCGCGACGGCTTGGACAAGACTCGGTAACGATCCTCGCAAACCTCACTCGTCACTCAGACAAGCGAGTGGTTAACAGTGCGATTACCACCCTTGGCAATCTTAACCTCGAACCGAAAGTATTGCCTCGCATCAAAGAACTAGCCGAAAAGGATGCGAATGAGGCCATCCGAGAACACGCCACACAAGCACTTTTGAACTGGAGCACGGACGAGAAACTCGCGCAGAAGGTTTGGACGCAGAAAGCATTCGACGACGGATATCGCATCATGGCGTTGAATTGGTGGGGCAAGCACGCTCCGGATACAGCTCGCACGATGAGTCTCGCGGTGATTGCCAAGCCAGATAGCGAATTTCTACGAGTGGCCGCAATTCAGGTGCTCGGAATCGTGAAAGAGAAAGCAGGCGAGCATACGGTTTATGACGCTTTGATTGCAATAGCCCAGGAAACTTCATTCAATGCTCGCCGAGCCGCAATCAACTCGCTTGCAGCGCTCGGAAATAAGGCGGCGGTGGCCATTCTGCAACCCATCACGCTTCACGGACCGGGTGGAATTAGAGGTGCCGCAACGGCTGCGATTGCCGCGTTGAACAAGTAAGAATCACCGATCCGAGAGCTAATGCGTTAAGCTTTCGGTCGGCGAGTTTCTTTATGCGTGAATATTCATCTTCCTGGTTTCGAATCGTTCTATCCTCGGCTTTGACGTTTGTGACCGTCCTCTCAGGCGCACAAACCTATTTCGAAGACAAAGTATCGAACTCGGACCATTTACGGACTACTCAGGCGAAGGAACTAGACGCTTATATTCTCGCCATGAAGGTCGACAAGACCCGATTGAATGCCTTATTTCATCCTGAATATTCTTCGGATCGCGCCTACGAAGCTTCAACAAAGGCTCTGCGAAAGGGATTCGCAGACAGTATCGGTTACCCTCCTCCTACCTCTCCCATTCATGAACCGGCGACATTTGACAAGATCGGGGAAGATGATCTGGGAATTTACTACCGCGCTCAGATTCCGATTTTAGCGGGAGTTCATTCGGAGGGCATCTACATCGTTCCGAAACATGTCAAGGGGCGCGTCCCACTCATTATTTCCATGCATGGAGGCGGTGGCTCTCCGGAAGTGGCTTTGTTCCATGGCGGCTCGAACTACCATGATATGGTTCGTGGAGGTATCAAACGCGGTTATGCCGTTTTCGCTCCGCAGCACCTCTTCTCTGCCCAGGGTTATCCGGGAAACATACGTAATCAGATCGATGATCGGCTAAGACTTGTCGGGACCAGCCTCACCGCGATAGAGATTGCCAAAATAACTCGGAGCATTGATGTTCTCATCAAGCGACCAGAGATCGACGCTAAGCGCATCGCGATGGTCGGTCTTTCCTATGGTGGTTACTATGCGCTGGTCACACCCGCGCTTGACTCACGAATAAAGGTCTCGGTTTCGAGTTGCTACTTTGGCGTTCAAGAATTTCGATACGAAGCAGATGAGAACTCGATTCCTTCTGATTTTCGCTTTACGGACCGATTTAGCCTCTACCAAGACCCTGAAATCGCGGCTCTTATTTGCCCAAGAGCGTTGATGATCCAAGCCGGTAAAAATGACGACGGCCCCCATCGAGACAAGGGGATCCAACTTTCACCCAATGTTGCGGCTTACTATTCCAAGTTAGGCAAAGCAGACCGATTTCAGTTTGACTTGTTCGACGGTGGCCACGAATTTCACGACGATACCGCCTGGGATTTTATCAAGAAGCACCTTTGATAGACATACATCGCTTATGGATGCTTACTCTTAATGACATCGATTTCAAAGATGGACCAGTGATAAAGAGGGTCCGTTCCCGATTGAGTAATGCGTAGGTAACGTGCCGTTTGAATCGGGAAATTGATCGTAGTGATCCCTAAATGACCTTCCCCTTGAGCCACCGGTGCGCTCCAATGTTGACCGTCGTCCGAGACGGTGACTTCATATGACTTGGGGGAATCCCATAGCGCCCATGTGTTATCAAGCACGACCTTATCGAAGGTCTGGGTTCGTTTCATATCAACTTGGAACCATTGACCAGGATACTGAGTCTTGCTCATGTCTCTCCAGCCGGTCCAAACGTCACCATCCAGGGCGTTATTCGCAGAATAATCAATAGGAATTTTTGCACCCGAGAAAGGGGAGCTGGAATCCGGAACCGAGGCCGTCGCGGTCCAAGTGCGGCTGTCCAGAGGAACTTCCGGTTTAGTAACTTGTCTTGGTTGCTTAGGAGAATTGAGGACAAGCTTCCCCTTTCCTTCAACGAGCCAATTGCCAGGTTGAACTTTGAATCTGAAGTAGCCGTTGCTTTCGCCTAGAAAGGTTGTGCCCGGGACAGATGAAGATTCAGACCCATTCCACACTGTTTTGCCGTTTACGGATAGCGAATTAAGTTCACTAAACGGCCGAGTCGGAATGCCGATGATTCCGGAGGTGCCCGAGGGAACATCCAAAAGGATCGAATAGTGCTTCGTCGACTTCTTGATTTGTGCTTTAACGTGGCCTTTTACCGTTGGAACATCGATCTTAATTGAAGTAAGAAAAGTCTCATTAGGCATCACTTCGAAGGTCGTCCAACCCGGTTCGACAGGGCGAACTCCGGCGATTTCCTTACCCAGCAAGATCGCAGGGGGATTCCATCCGTGATTCAGGGAAGACCCTTCGTCGAAGGCATCAATCCAGGACGCCCACCAGCGATCGTAATGCTCCCAAAGGGTCGATACCCGACTCTCGATCATCGTTCGATAGCGATCAACCATTCGGAGCATTGCTTGGTCTTGCTTGCCAATTTTACAGAGTGCTTCAAACACCCACCGATCAAAGAAGCAGCTTGAGTAAGAGGTTTTACTCAGTACGTTTTGATAAATCGATTCCCACTTCGATGGCTCGGCTAATCCTGCGTTAATCGCCATCGCGTTGGCTCGATCGTCGGGAGTGTTGACATCGGACGATTGATAGAAGCTACCTCTCCAATATTTGGCATTGAATTGACTTCGAATCTCGCGGATGCGAGCATCGATTGTCGGTAGATCGCTCTCATGATGGGTCACGACGGCTGCTTTGCGAAGCGTCTCAAGGTCAATCACTTCAAAGCAGTTCTCAATCACGCTCGTATCTTTGATGTCCTTGCCCCAGTCGAACCACGTATTCTTGTTTCCGAACTTGTAGGTCTTTAAGAGGAACTCTTTGGTTGCCTCGTACACCTTCGAAAGTGACTCTTCATCTCCGGTTTGCATGTAGTAGAACCACAGTCCGTACTCACCCAAGAACTCAAGATGCTGGCCAGGATAGAAGCTTGGCTCCAGTTTCCTCAGAACGAGATCTTTGCAAAGAACGTGAGAGTTCTTGTCGAAGAGATAGAAGCATTGATCCAATTCGGGAGTTCCGTCACCCCAAAAACCGACTCGCTCTCGATCGGGGCAATCGTAAAAATGATCACGCATGCACAAATAGGCCGTTCGCGCTGCCCTCCGCCACAGGATATTGAAGTCTTCGTCGTTGCATTCAAAGGCGCCGACCAATTGGGTATCAAACCCGGTCTCTCGATATTGGACAGACTGAACCGTCACGCCGGCTGGGATGGTATAAATCGCTCCTTCACCACTGACCCAATTCTTAGCTTCGTAAGTGTGTGTTCCGGCCAACGTGACGCATGTTTCGGTCGGCGTCAGATACTGCACCAAGGGATTGGTCGAATTGAAATCGAGGCTTTGACCCGCTTGCGCGATCACCTTGATCGACGGCTGAAATTGGCAGTTATAAGGCAGTCTACAAACCAGCTTCCAAGGCCGATCTTCCCGATGTGGCAAGGTCTTTGTGAGCCTCAAATAGTTCTTCAACCCATAGTCTTTGATTCCTGGGCGCAAGCTTCGCTGATCCTGGTGGACTTCGCTACTTAGGCTCATCTTACTAAAAGGGTTTGGGCCCGAACCATAAGCATCAAAAAAACTAGCTACTAGAGAGCAGATTGCGAAGGATCGAAGGATTAGATTCATCATCAAGGTCAAAACCATTCTAAAGGAAATCAGCATTCAAGCGATGTTCACTGGTTGCACGATCGCAGTTCCGTGCCGGAAAGGTTGGCAATACAGAAGCTCTGAGAACACCAATACATTTTGAATCCAGGAGATTCTTCGAAAGGCTAATAGCTGTCTTTGACTCGAATCAATTAATCTCCCAAGACTAGAATCATGTTTTAGGTCCAAACATTTTGCTTTGAAATATGGAGGCACTAACCTGCTTACCAGCAGATCGGCCTGCGCTCATCATGGCAATCAAGAAGGATTCGCTAATCTGGAGTTTGCCCCACACTAGGTCTAAAGACCTTGCACTTACTTGATAACAACCATTTGTCAATCTCAAGTCATAAGTCTTTAACCTTGATTTAGGTTCAAATGCGAACGTCCAGAGGACTAGATTTTGCGCAAATCCTCGATTGCGGTGCTTACCATGAAATCCGGACCGTTAACCGAGACCACTTGCCCTAGAATGAAGTCTAGTTTCGAAAATTTCTGACTGCTTTGGACAGATTTATGTTTTTACGAATTGCCTTGGTTTTGCCTTCCCTGCTTGCCTTGCTACCTCTGAGTTCGGCCCAAAGTTCGACTCAAAAATGGTCGCGTCTTAGGATGGAGGTGCCATGGGCCACGAATCTGGCGACGCCAGTGAGGGCGAAAGCGAAAACAGACATTCTCCATCTAACTATTGGGTTACCTCTTCAAGATCCGATTGGCTTACAACACTTTGTTGATGCGGTTTCAGATCCAAGGAGCTCTGATTATCGACAATTTATGACTCCCGAGGTAGTAGGGCAACGATTTGGCCTTGACCCCACAAACATCAGTAAAGTAACCCACTACTTAGCTAGTCAAGGAATGACTTTAAAGCTAGTCGCTAAAAACCGGCTGACTATTCTTGCCGATGCTACGGTGGAACAAGCTGAAAAGGCGTTCAACACTTCGATAGTGGAATACATGGTTGTCGATCCAATATCAAAAACTTCTGCTAGAAGATATGCGTTTACTTCCCCACCCAGCATTCCTCCAGCATTAAAGCCATTCGTCAAAGTTGTCGGCGGTCTAGAGAATTTTCTCCGTCCCAAGCCACTTAGCCCCCTAACATTTGATCAATTGCGGACCCTCTATAACGATGCTCCGCTTTATCAAGCGAGCTTTCGAGGAGAGGGCCGAACGGTAGCTATATCAAACTGGGATGGATACCGACTCTCTAATATCGCGCTGCAATATAACAAGTTTAGTTTGCCGACTCCATCTGGAGGTATTGGCTCCAATGTCAAAGTAGTTTCCATTGACGGGCAAGATGGTAATACTTCGACGGCTCAAGGCGAGGGAGATATTGATATTCAATGCGTATTGGGTGTTGCTCCACTCTGCAACCTCGTTATCTACGACAATGCTAACCAGAGCGATCTGCTTGGAGTCTTGACAAAGGAAGTAAACGATAATCTCGCTGACATTATCAGCGAGAGCTATGGATGGCCCACAGTCAGGAACAATGCTTACTTTGAGCAAGTGCATACTTTGCACCTATCGATGTCTGCTCAGGGGATCACCTACTTATGTGCCTCAGGAGACACCGGGGTGGCCGGTATTCAAACCTACCCCTATCCTGATGAAGACCCAGATGTCCTGGTAGTTGGTGGAACTTCCGTGTTCACGGACAATAGCGGAAACCGCGTTTCAGAGTCTGTTTGGAATAATTCGACAGGTGCAGCCGGGGGCGGATATTCTCAAACTTCAGAGACTTTCAATGCTTTACCTACTTACCAAAGAGGTAGTGGGGTGCCAAACAATCTTCCCTTTCGGCTAAGTCCTGACATCAGCTTGGATGCAGACCCCGAGACCGGATATGAGATATTTATTGGTGACTCTCTTTCCCTTGGATGGGGGGGGACGAGTTGCGCCTCTCCGACTGCAGCGGGATCATTTGCTCTCGTTGAGCAGCAACTTATTGCGAAAGGCGCTCTTACCGCAAATGCGGATGGCAACCGCAGGCTTGGTCGGGTTAATGATCTAATTTACTCTTTCAACGGAGATTCTACGGTCTTCTTCGATGTCACGACTGGTAACAACGGGACGCTGCTCAACAATATTCCGTCTGACGCTACGGTAGGTTGGGACACTGCATCTGGGTGGGGAGCACCCAATTTTAACGGGTTCGTCAACAAGGTTTTGAACGTTCCCGTTCCAAGTAGCCTCATTCTCAAGCCAAGCACAGTAATAGGTGGTACCAGTTCAGTTGCAACGCTGACCCTAAATCAACCGGCTCCAGCAGGTGGAATCTCGATCTCGTTAAGGTCCAGTAGTGTAAGCGCATCGGTTCCTGCAACGGTTACCATTGCAACAGGTTCCAATACCGCAACGTTCAATGTCAGAACCGTTGGATTGACAAACGCTGAATCAGTGACAATCAAAGCATCAGCAGCGGGAGGATCGGCGACTGCAATACTTACGATCAACCCAATCGCAATCATATCCCTCGCCATTTCTCAATCGCCTGTGGTAGGTGGGAATCAGGCTCAAGGAACGATCACGCTGAACGGGCCAGCCCCCGCAGGCGGTTTTGATATCAGTCTTACTTCATCCGATTCCGCCGCAACCGTACCACTTAGCGTTGCAGTTGCCGGTGGTTCAACGACCGACACATTTACGATCAACACAGTAGGCGTAAGCAGCCAAACTACGTCAACTATTTCTGGTTCGGATGGAACAAATACCGCGACTGGTAATCTGACGATCTACCCTGCCAACCTAACTAGCCTATCGATTTCGCCAACCAGCGTGGCAGGAGGTAGTACGGCTATCGGAACGGTAACTCTCAGTGGAAACGCACCCCCTACTGGACTTCAAATTTCGTTAAGTTCTGGTAATTCGGTCGCTCAGGTGCCGGCAAATCTAACCGTTCCTTCTGGAAGTTCAAGTGCGACGTTTAGCATCACAACGAGTCCGGCACAAAGTTACACTCCAGTCATAATTACCGCAAGCCAGGGGACAACGAATGTTAAGGCACAAATAACAGTCGGCCCAATTGGTCTTAGTTCTATTACTCTCTCTCCTTCAACCGTAATCGGAGGGAATAGTTCTGTCGGCACGGCGACCATAAGCGGACCGGCACCCAATGGTGGATTGACCATAAACCTCACTTCATCAAATCCAAGTGCAGTTGTTCCAGGTGCCGTCATCATCCCAGCGGGAGCACTAAGCGCGACGTTTCAAACCACGACGACTGGCGTTTCGGTCTCGGTTGTTGCGACAATTACCGGCACACAATCGACAAATACCCAATCGGCTCAGCTAACCATCAGTCCGGCCTCGCTGGTGTCCAATAATGTCATACCTTCTATGGTGATTGGCGGTTCTAATGCCCTGGGAACCGTCACCTTATCGGGTACAGCTGGTCCAGGCGGTACGGTTGTGGGATTAGGGTCAAGTTCGAACAACGCGATTGTAGCAACTAGCGTTACGGTGCTTTCTGGGCAAAATTCGGCTACCTATCAAATTTCAACTTTGCCGGTGGGATCTTCGACAAATTCAACATTAACTGCAACATTGGGAGCGGTAAGCCAGACTGCGACTTTGGCTATTACACCAGCCGCCATTTCGAGCCTAGTTCTCAATCCAAATGCCGTTGTGGGTGGGTTGTCTTCAACAGGTACCGTATCTCTTGCAGGCAACGCTCCAAGCGGAGGGATTGTCGTTCATCTTTCATCAAATTCGGCGGTTGTGACGAGCCCCCAAACAGTAACAATTTCCGCTGGCTCTTCTTCAGCCAATTTCGTAATTAATACGTCCCCGGTGTTGAATGATTCTGCCGTCACCATCAGCGCAACCCAAGGTGGAATGACATTAAATGCTGCGTTGACCGTCCAGGTTCCTCTCCTCTTGAACCTTATGCTGAACCCGAACTCTGTAGTCGGAGGCAATCAAACAACGGGCACCATCACGCTAGCGAGACCAGCGACATCTGAGGGGGCGGTCGTAACCTTAGGGTCGGACAGCCCCTGCGCGATTACAGTAGCTTCCGTAAGCGTACCAGCCGGAGCTATGTCCGCCACATTTGAAGTTCAAACTGTTGGTGTGGCAGCCACAACAGGTGCGAATATCTCAGCCAATATAGCTGGAACTATTCGATCTGCTCCTCTTAGTATCTTGCCATCTACTCTAGGAAGCCTCACCGTTAACCCTTCAACCATCGTTGGAGGAACTTCCACAACAGGAACGATTCAACTATCCGGTACGGCCCCTTCGATTGGAACTATCGTTAATCTAGCATCGAACAGTTTAAAGGCCATTGTCCCGTCCAGTGTAAAGATTGCTGCAGGTTCATCGACGGCTTCTTTTACAATCATCACCAAGCCAACGAGTAAATCGGACACCCTTCGGATTTTTGCAAAGAATGGCGACGTTGCTAAGACTGCGAGCTTAACTCTGAGTCCAGCGTCGTTGCTCGGAATAACAACCAGTTCAGTTTCATTTGTTGGTGGCTCATCCGCAGTTGTAATGGGAACAATATCTCTCGATGGACCGGCTCCTAACTCAGGGGCTTCTGTGAGTTTGCGGAGTTCCAATACTTCTGAGATCAGAGTCCCTGCATTGGTAAGGATCATGAGCGGTGCTTCGTCTGCAAGTTTCGCAATCACTCATTCGGTCGTATTATCTCCGCAAACCGTGACCGTGACAGCCAATTACAACGGAACTAGTGTCAGCATCTCATTGACTGAGAACCCATTTCAAATTGAAAATATCTTCCTAACTCCGACCTCAGTTATTGGTGGCACGCCTTCTGAAGGATTGGTTTCACTCAATGCTGTAGTTGGGCACGGCAGCATCGTTCGAGTCAAATTTACGTCAACGTCAACGGCAGCCATTCCTCCTGCAATCGTGCAAGTGCAAGCAGGAAAAGCAACTTCCAAATTCATCGTTGTCACGAAGGCGGTAGGAGCGAAAACGATCGCCGAAATTACTTGTACTGAAGGATCAAGTTCAAGTCAAGCTGACTTGACTATTTTGCCTCCGAGTTTGAAGGGGTTCACTGTTACTCCGACCACAGTGAAGGGTAGCGGTAACGCCATAGTGACAGGAAATGTGACGCTTTCAAGCCCGGCGCCGATATCTGGGTTGACGATTTCCCTTTCCAATCCAAACTCAAATGCGGTTCAATTGCCGACTACAGTTGTGATCCCAGGGGGAAAAACCAGTGCAACCTTTAGAATTAGCCATTCTGCCGTAAGTAGCAACCAATCAGTAACGCTGTTCGCATCGCTCAATGGAGTCAGCCTAGCATCGACTCTTAACGTCACACCATGATTTCTTTCTTTGAACCTACCGGAGCCTGTATCAAGATGATTAGCTTTATCCAAACATCCAAGAACCGCATCGAAAGTGCGTGTCGCATGGTAATACTCGGATTGATTGCAGTGTCCCCATGCATTGCCCACGCGCAGGTCAAATCTACGGCATGGCCCAAATATCGCGCTGGACTTACTAATTCAGGTGTCTCAGCTTTCTGGGGTGCAACTAGCACAGTGAATTGGACATCGAAATTAAGTTTTTCGACTTTTTCAGATTCCATGGCTATTGGAACAGACGGAACGGTTTATGTTGGAAGTGCGGACGGAAAATTGTCGGCAATTGACAATACACTTGGTTCAGTCAAATGGTTCTATCAGACTAACGGCGAGGTCGATGCGTCTCCGGTTATAGGTAAGGATGGAACGATCTACTTTGGATCGACTGACGGCAATATGTACGCCATCGATGGATCAGCAGGAACACTTAAATGGTCGTTCCCAACTCTTGGCTCGATCTATTCATCGGCAACAATTGATCCTAATGGCTCACTCTACTTCGGTTCAATGGATGGCAACTTATATTCTTTGAACAGTTCGACTGGAGTCCTCAATTGGACATTCCCGTCGTCAGTCGCAGGCAGTGTATTTGCTAGTTCACCTGCCATCGACTCCAACGGAATTCTTTACATTGGCTGCATGGATAGTTCGCTCTACGCGATCGACACAGCAACTGGGAAAAAGAAATGGTCGTTTCCTACCGGGAGTTCGATTTGGTCATCGCCAGCATTAGGTTCTAACGGTCTTCTGTATTTCGGCTCGGAAGACGGAAACGTATATGGACTCGACAGCGTCACTGGATCACAAAAATGGTTCTTTTCAACTGGTGACCTCATTGATTCTTCACCCGCCGTCGGTCCCGATGGCACGGTTTACATCGGTTCGAAAGATAACTTTTTATACGCACTTGATGGGGTCACGGGTAAATCCAAGTGGTCCTTTGTGACGGGAAGTTCCATCGATTCAAGTCCCGCCATAGGTGCTGATGGCACGGTTTTCATTGGATCCTGGGACAACAATATTTACGCCATAAACGGTACGACTGGCAAGCAAGTATGGAACTTCGCAACCGGAAACTCTGTAATTGCCTCACCCGTTATCGGTGGAGATGGTGCGCTTTACGTTGAGAGTACAGACAACCTTTTGTATGCCTTTAAGAGCAATTACGCCGCCCCGGCGGTAACTAGTTTGTCGATTAATCCGAGTACGGTGGGCGGTGGAGCTACGACGACAGGCACCGTCACACTCAATGTTCCGGCAGTCGGAATTCAAGGTGTTAAGGTTTCATTGTCAAGTGATAATGCGGTTGCAAGCGTTCCAGCAACGATTGCGGTCCCTCAAGGTCAAAGCACTGCGACTTTTGATATCTTAACCAACTTTGTCACGTCGGCAACTTCAGCCAAGATTTCTGCAAGCCTAGGAAGTTCCAGCGCATCTGCAACGGTTACCGTTAGCCCTGCCGTCCTTGCCAGCATTAGCGTGAATCCGTCCTCAGTAGTGGGTGGAACGCCCTCGACAGGCACGATTTCTATGTCCGGTCCCGCTGGGACGGGTGGTTCGACAATTTCGTTAAGCTCGAATAATGCTGTTGCTAGCGTCCCGTCGACAGTCACCATTCCAGCAGGCGCTACATCGGCGACATTCACCATTAACACATCTTTGGTAGCCACTACCGTCGGAGTTACCCTCACCGCTTCTCAAGGGACGTCAACTCAGTCCACGGTCCTAACCGTCCAAAGTCCCCTATTAAGTGGTATAAGCGTTGCGCCGACTTCTATCGTGGGTGGAAATTCAGCCACCGGCACAGTTACATTGAGTCGGGTTGCACCTACGGGAGGAGCAACGATTTCTTTGGCATCAGACAACCAAGCGGCAATGGTTCCAGCGACCGTGACGGTTCCAGCCAATTCGACAAGTGCCACATTTACAGTTGCGACCGGGGGAGTCAGTGGCAATACCACTCCAACTCTGACAGCTTCCCTCAGTGGTTTCAGTCAGTCCACGCCCTTAACAGTTCTGCCAGCCACACTCATCTTCGTGGCAGTAGACCCTAATCCCATTGGAGGGGGCGCAGTTGGAAAGGGAACGCTCGGCTTGAACGGCGCCGCGCCATCGGGAGGCCTGACTGCCACGCTCAGCTCAAATTCTGCAATCGCGGTGGTTCCAGGTTCAGCAAGCATCGCTGCGGGCTCAACAACAGGAACTTTTGCAGTCTCCACTAAGTCAGTGACGAAGAGCAGCTCAGCAACGATTAGTGCGCTCATAGGTTCAACATCTCAAAGTACGTCATTAACCATTAACCCTGCCTCACTTGCATCTATAACGATCAGTCCAAGCACGGTTGTTGGTGGATCAAAAATAGTTATTAACGGGCTCGTTTCAACGTTTGGCAATGCTCCAACCACTGGCATGGTCGTCAAATTGACCAGTTCCAATACGAAAGCAGTCACCGTTCCAGCATCTGTCAAGGTGCTTTCTGGTATGTCTTCTGTAAAGTTTGTAGTGAATCATTTACCCGTGACCACGATACAAACGGTTACGATTTCGGCCACCTATGGTGGAATCACCAAACAAACGACCCTTGAGATCGATCCATTTGCGGTCACCGCAATTTCTCTTACCCCTTCAGTGGTGAGTGGTGGCAAAACCATGGCTGGGACCGTAACCCTGAACGCTACACCAAAGGGTTCAGTCACTATAAAACTGAAGAGTAGTTCAACTTCTGTCGTGGTGCCCACGTCAATTTCCGTCTTGGCTGGCGCACAATCAGCCAAATTTACAGCCACTACAAAGGCGGTTGGAATAAAGACTTCCGGAACTGTGACCGCCACCCTCAATACGAGTTCTCAGGTGGCAAATTTCACCATCAACCCACCGCTATTGGTGTCGGTAACTCTGTCCCCGTCAACCGTAAAGGGTAGTTCAACTTCACCTGTCAAAGGCCGAATTACGATTAGCAGCGTTGCTCCGACCGGAGGACTACTTATCCATTTAAGCAGTGACAATCCATCGATAGCATCGACCGTTGCATCGGTGACCATTCCTGCCGGAATGACTCAAGTTGGTTTCATGGTCGTTCACAAGGGAGTGACTACGCAAACAGTAGTCACGTTCACCGCGACGCTAGGAACCGAAACAGCAAGCGGAACATTGACTGTCACTCCTTAAGAGGAGGTAGATCATCGGCTTGGAGTGATCCAAATACTCCAAGCCAAGGTTCGTACCTCTTCCACCGAGCAACTGAACTCGTGTACACCGGTTGTCTAACTTGCCATTTACTAAAGGTGATCACCGATCGATCTCCTTTCTCGGGGTGCAAACAATTTTCATCCCACTCTAAATCGAGGAACTCAATCAGACGTTTCGTCTCTTGCTCGGGATGCCCCACAAGTGATTCATAGTCCATATCTAGAAAAGAATCTTGAGGAAGGACTTCTTTCCAATGTGCCATTAACCGTTGGTAACCTCGATAGTTCTCAACGATACGCTCGCGATTACTTCCACCGAAGTGGGAGGCGAAAAATGGACGCATATAAATAGATAGGCAAGTATCAATGGGATTGCGGCGAGCATGGATGATTTTTCCATTCGGAAATACTTTCTTCAACAAGCCAATAAAGAGATAGTTGCTAGGAAACTTATCCGTCACACGGCCGCTATCAGGCGATATCTTATGCAGCAAGTCTAGATACCTTTCCGCTGACGACAGAAGCTCTCTTACCTGAAACTCTTCGGTATGTAGATTTATGATTCGACGACTACTGTCACGCCAAAATGGTAACTCTCCGGCCGCACCAATTTGGGAATGTCGAGAGAGAATCTGTTCAAGGAGAGTCGTGCCCGATCGAGGCATTCCCACGATAAAGATGGGTTTGTGAGATTCGAGTCCGACATTGTCCAACTGACTCAGAAACTCATTACTAACCATTTTGATGATGCCATCCACGCGTTGGGAGTGGCGGTCTGCTTCAGCCATGCCGACGAGGTCATTTATATCGGAAAAGGCTTCATTTGCCAGATCTAGGCTGTGAATGGCTCTTTCAAATTCGCCTAAATCATCGTAATACTTTCCAAGACCATAATTCAAATATTGGCGCTCTACGCGGTCTATGGTTGGGTCACTTGAAAAGCTTGCAGCTTTATCAAACAAAGTCCTATCAGCTTCTCCAAGTTTTCGATTATGGGAAAGGACGTAGTATGCAAATCCTTGTTTAGGGTTAAGACGAATCGACTCGTTAAGCGACGCTTCAGCTCCCGTGAAATCTCCATCGTCCTGCAATCGGCTAGCCTTCAATGCGTGAAGAAATGCCGAATTTGGCGTGTTGGCGATGGCCTCACCGATGTAATCACTCTTTCGATCACTAATTACAGCCGTATAGCTGGCAGCCGTTAAAACGCGTTTGACTGCGAGAGAATTGGGAAGTAACTCGGAAGCAATCTTGGCAGATGCAAGGGCGGCTCCTCCTTGTTGATTTGCCAAGAATGTTCTCGCCAAATGAAGGTGTGACTCCGCCAGCTTGGGGTTATTTTTTATCGCGTTCTGAAAAGCCTCAATCGCCTGGTCGAAGCGTTCTTCGCGTTGGTAAGCTACCCCCAAATTATGATAGGCACCCGCCATTTCCGGGCTCAAAGATATTGCCCGCTCGAAACTAGAAATGGCGAATTCATTCTGGCCAGCACCCAATTGAGCTAAGCCAAGAGCTACATGAGCTTGAGCGTCATCTGGGTGAACTTGAATTGCTCGCAATCCAAATTTCACAGCCTCGATTCCGCCTGCGCGACCAATCGTTAGCGTGGTTAGCCACTTAAGCGCATTAAAAGAATCTGGGTCAATTTCGATTGCTTTTCTAAGTAGTTGTTCCCCTTCGTTGGGGCGTCCGTGTCCAACAACTAAGCCTCCCAACTCCGTCAAAGCGGCCACACATTCTGGATCAAGGTCCAACGTTTCCATGTACAGCCGAACAGCCAGTGGGATTTGGTTATGGTCCCGAGCTTCGCGAGCGGAATTGAGAAGATTTTGCGTATTCACGTACTTTTTTGCAACTGGGCGCGAGGGCGTGACCTTGTACCTATTGGAGAGCGTTTAAATTGTCGATAGAACATCAATAATCATCTCGGACTTGGTGACTATTACCTGGCTATCTTACAATACAGTGGGTCGTTCGACCCGTTTTTGGGATGATGTCCATGCTTAGCCGTTCTACCTCTACCCTTGCTTTATCCATGCTCATGGCGGTCGAAATTTCGTTCGCGAGCGGGCCAAAACTTCCGAAGTACATGCATTCGGACGGAATGCGCGGTGTGTTCCCCCGACGCTTGATGGTGAAAGTGAACGGAGCCGACCGAGGTGCGGGAAACGGCGTCAAGC
This sequence comes from uncultured Armatimonadota bacterium, assembly GCA_903899015.1. GTDB lineage: Bacteria > Armatimonadota > Fimbriimonadia > Fimbriimonadales > Fimbriimonadaceae > Fimbriimonas. Next base: position 52,421 of record CAIUHP010000079.1, read on the forward strand.
TTTCCAAAGAGCAACTCACCCGATTGTCGTTCCGATTAAATGGCGCTAAATTCTTGGGTGGCATTGCGCACGGTGGATGGACCATGTGGGAGATTCCCGCAAATGTGAATCCACGAACTGCTTGGATCGCTCTCAGTCGGGAACCTGATGTTATCTGCACCGAACCGGTCAACAGGGTCTATCCAGTGGGCTTACCTGTTCCTAACGATCCGGATTGGAGCTATGTGGAAACAAGTTCCACCTATGTCCTAGGCGGCCATATTGGCGGTGGAAGCAGTTCTTCGGGTGGTTTGGGCACCGCAGGAGTCAGTGGTTTCAGACGGCTTTGGAACCTTTGGGATATCAATGCGGTGACAGACGATACCGGTGGCGTGGTATCAGGAGGTTGGGCGATCTATCCGGGTCAATGGTATACGGCGGCAAACAAGCCTTCTGATTGTCCGATAATCGCTGTCGTAGACACTGGCCTGGATATGGACCATCCCGATTTTATCAATGCGGGCGGAACAGGGACCGATGTCTCGCAGGGTGGCCAGTTGATGAGATCACTTAGCGCTTACTTTCAGAACGGATCCGTAGTACCGGGCGTTGTTCCAACTGATCTCAATGGGCACGGCACGCATGTCGCGGGAATCGCACTGGCCGCTGGTAATAATGGCACGTTCAATAAGGACGGCGTTATCGGTGTTGGTTACAACTCACGAGGAATGATCCTACGAGTTTTCGACTCTCAAGGCAATGCCAGTGATGTGGATGCGGCAGCAGCGATTATGTATGCAGCGGATAAGGGGGCAGCCATTATCAACTGTTCCCTCGGGACAACAAATTATTCCCAGCTATTCCAGGATGCAGTGACCTATGCAACCCAAAAGGGGAGCCTGGTTGTGGCAGCAGGCAATGAGAGCGGTTCTGGTGGAGGGAACCTTGGTCCGATCTATCCGGCAGCTTGCAGCGGTGCACTCGGCGTTACCGCAAATGCCCCTGGTCTTTACCAAGCGAGCGATTACTATGCGGGATACGGTAACTACGTTGGTATCGCTGCGCCCGGTGGCGATCTCGTAACTGTCAGCGTTACGGAACAGCTTCTGCAATATGTGTTTTCAACCGCTACCCGATATGATTCTGAGTTGAGTCAGAACCCAGCAGTCGTTCCTCCCTACACATTGAATTACACCTACCTGATTGGCACATCCATGGCATGCCCACATGTCTCTGGTGCGGCCGGTTTGTTCTATGGCCAAAACAACATGCACCAATCGGACGGGTTCGCGAATCTGCGTGCCTATCAAGCACTTCAGCAATCGTCACTCGGCACGGCTGGGGCTCAAAATGGAGGTTGGTCACCGACACAGGGCTTCGGCTCACTCGACGTCCAAGGCTTGCTGCAATATGGAACAAACTCTAACCCGCGCGGTTCAACAGTAGGTGACGTTACTGGAATCGTCTACTATGGCGGAACCCCTGTTCCAAATACCAAGCTTGTGGCCACGCAGACTGTAGCTCCGTTTACTTCCTTTACAACCACTACATTTGCCGATGGCACGTACCGTTTCGATGGTTTCCCTCCCGGGATTTACGACATCAAAGCGATTCCATTTGGGAGTTCTAAAACTAAGCGCGTTCAAGTTTCTGCTGGTTGTGACATGCCAGGTATCGATTTCTTTATAGGTCCAGCAATCTCGGATCCAACCCCTCCAACGATCGCTCGATTTAAGTTTCTTGGCGGCAATACATCAAGCCTGAGTTTCGATCAGTGGGCTTACGATACAGAAACTGAAATAGATTCAGCGACGTGTGAAATCGGAACCACAGCCAATGGTTCTAATATTCTGCCACCCCAGCTAATTCTCCCTGGGACGACTCGAGTTGACCTAACGGGCCTTAGACTCCCGAATAACTATTACGCCACCTTTAGCTACACAAACGGCGTTGGAAATGTAAGTAAGGCAGTTCGGGCAGCGTTTGCAGATTCTCTCGACGGTTTTGCAACTGATGCAGCGCCCAACACCGTACACGCTTTGAGCCATCTGGACATAAAGAGTGGGGGCCCCGGAACAAACGATGTGGCTTATGTTGCGATCGACTTGACTAGTTTTGGTGCCAATGTGGCTGACGCTAAAATTACACTGCACGGAGCAGCCAACGGAACGACAGTTCCTGTAGGGGTTTATGGAACGAATAATCCGAAATGGAGCGAATCTAAGTTAACTTGGAATACCGCTCCAGTTGTCTCCAACACGGTTATTGCAGAAACAAATGTCGGTGCAAGCAATTCTTACAGTTGGAACATCGCCCCCCTGGTCCAAGCGGCAAAGAAAGCTGGAGCAACAACCGTTACAATAGCTTTCAAGTGCGATTCACCTTCTGCAACGGGAGCTACGTTTAGTAGCCGGCGTTCCAAATCGACGCCGCCAATTGTTCAAATAACGGCACACGACTAGATTCCTAGTGAGAGCTTATCGAAATATCTTGAGCTCAAAGCCTTGGCCACGAGTCTACGTTTGAAGGTTGGATCAATCAAAGAATAGGAAAGCAAGCAGTTCCTGTGTGAATCGGACTCAACCCTGGCCAAGATTTGCACAGTTAACATAACACGCCATTTTATTCTTATGATTTCTTCAGAATGGCGAAAAGATGGTGGGCCCCGATATTTTTGTGGACCGCGATATTGCTTCAGTCTCCTTCTCTTGTTCGAACTCTCCAGCATGAAACCGGCTTTCGGGACACTCTTATTCCTGGCGAGTAACGATCGGAACGTAACCTGTTTCAAGTCCTTTGGGTGGGGTTACGAGCATCGCGGAGTCAAGCACGGTTAGCGTTCCGGTTTTTGGTGGGGGAAGATACTCTTTACGCGTCGTCCAACTCGCGTGAATCTTCTCGACGGTTGACTGAAGACGAGCTTTCTCGGCTTCCGTCAAATCAGCATCTTGGAGCGCAGGCTGATCGATAAAGCGAAACCAATAGTAGGTTAAAGTGCTACCGTCAGCCATCTTGACACGGAAGGGACCAGCTTTTGGTCCCGAACGATGCCACACATTGTCACCAGACTCAGGCGACGTGTAGGGTCTTGTATGAGCTGCGGGCAGGAATTGAGCTTCTTTGAGACCCGTCTCGTTCGGAACTTCGTCGGCTCTTAAAGCGATCAATTGCTTGCCTTCTTTTCGCGTGTACTCTGGGAAAGATCCTCGCCGAACTTTGCCGTTCCAAGGCTCAAGGACGGAATCCTTCCACTGCAGGCCGAATGTTGTTCCGTCGAATGACTTAGGCTCGACCCACTTTTCGTAACCACGAATAGGCAGATTGTCAGTCCCTTGCTTCACATTAAGCGGCCAAGCTTTACATGGCGGAACGATCATTCCTTTCGTGTCGAATTTCCCGGATGGCTCGACACCCCCGGAAAGCCATGCCGCAACTTGATCGTACAAGGCAGCTTTGGAATAGTGGCTCAAGTTGTGGATCAAAACCGTCTTACCGTCTTTATCGGCTGGGAACTGCAATTTGGGAATCTTGTTATATACGTCCCCTTTAGAATCCTGTGCGGTGAACCTCGGAACGGTGTTCACCTCAATAGCTCCTCCGCTCACTAAGCCGGGACGAGCATCAAGGCCACGCCCCACTGCGAGCGGATAGTTGCGAGAAATTCTTGTCCAAGTAGAAGGAGTGTAGAAGGCTACCGGACCTCTGAAATTCTTCGAATTCAAGAAAAGAGTCCAACATTGATTGCCGGTTGGCACCGGAAGTCCCGCAGTGGTGGCTTTCGCCTGGGTGAGTGGAAGAGCCATCCAAGCGTATCCGAGAAGGTCTCCGTTGGTTCCGGGTTTAAATGTGAATCCGTCGGGAGGAACCAGGATGTGCGAGCTAATTTGAGCGATCCCCATTTGGTCTGCCCGCAATGCTTTTCGACCTTCTCCCCCGCCAAATGCCCAACCAGGAGACGAAATCTCGTGGTTGTATCCGTTCGATGTGCCGTTCATTCGGAATTTAGCGGTTGTACTGCCAAATGCGGTACTCGCCCAAAAACCGAGGCCACCTTCAATGGTCTGGAAAACATCCCGATAGCTCGGACCACGCTCTGGCCAGTTGTCCCGAGCAACAGTTCCATGCGGCAGCAAGGGGGTATTAATCTTTCGATTTTCGGGAATGATCCATATCGACGCTAGACCAATTTGAAAGTCGCGTAAGGGTCGCTCCACTAGAGGCCATGCCGTCGCGTAAAGACTCACACCGTATCCGTATTCATCAGGTGATGCCGGAACATCCATACCGATATAGCCGGCAAGACCATTGGAAACTAGCTTAGGTGCCTGGTGAACATGGGTACCTACGTGTGACAGAGCGAGTAGTGCGATAAACATGACGTTCTTGAATCTTTAGCCTATTCTGCCCGCACTGAGAGCTTTGGTGCTCGTGCTAACCTGAGAGTGTGCTTGAGCTTCCAAAGGCAATGCTAGTGGACTTGGACGACACGATCCTTTGGTTCGGAGATCGAAAGCAAGTTCTTACGCGCGTCTCGTTTGAATTTGAAGCTGAGTTAAGTCCGATTCAACCCATTAGAGCCGCTCAAGAGCTAGAAGATGCCCTTGCTGAATTTTGGGGAGATCAGGACCGCTATGAAAAGTGGCGATTTCTCATCCGCGAATCACGCCATCATCTGATCTCCGAAGTGTTTGAAAAATGGCAATTTCGAGCCAACGGGCTGACTCCTGAGGTGGCTATTCGCTTCGCTGAGCAATTCCATCAGTATCGGTCAACGGAAGCGGTGCTGTTCTCGGGCGCGGTTGAGGCGCTCGTTAAGTTGCGAGAACAAGGAGTGCTCTTAGCTCTAGTCACCAACGGAGACAGTCAGGTTCAGCGCGCTAAGATTGATCGGTTTGACCTGGCCAAGCACTTTCACCATGTTCAAATTGAGGGTGAAATGGGTTTTGGTAAGCCGAATCCACGAGCCTATTTGCATGCGATGTCTGTTCTAGGCGTGAATGCTCACGAAACTTGGATGGTCGGAGACAACCTAGATTGGGAAGTGGCCGCACCACAAAGGTTGGGCATCTACTCTGTTTGGCACGACCATTCGAATAAGGGCCTGCCGCCTGGAACGAGCATTCGTCCTGATCGCATTATTCAACGCATTTCCGAGTTGGTTGCCTGATTATTGACGGGTAAGAGTGAGCCAACATGTTCCTGGCTTCAGAGTTAGGCTATCGACCCGAATGACGAGGTTGGTTCCGTCATAAGAATAAGGAGCCGCACTCTTTTGAGTCGCAGTTCCATAGAAAGTTTTTAGCGACGGTGAAGTCAGAGCGCCGAGCGGGACGAAGTACCCGCCAAAGGTTCCCCCACCAATCCAGGGACCCACGCTCGAAGCAGTACCAACCCATTTCCCTTTTGCATCCACGGTGGAAGTCACACCGCCAAAATCGACGACTCGCCCCTGATCGAAAATGATCAACTCTCCGTTATAAGTTCCAGTCGTCGGAACTTGTTGTCCAGTTCCGAGTGTCGGACTCGCCTGTTGAGAGAGCGTTGCCGTCGCGATGGTGGTACTGTTCTGACTCAGCGTGAAGCTGAAATCGGTTGCGGAGTTGCTGGCAACGACGGAACCGTACGCCTTGGTTCCAGATTCGTCTAACACGCCGACGATGCCTGAGCGACTGATGGTTCCTTGGATGCTGGAGTTCCAAAAATAGCCGCTAAAGTGTCCCGGAGCATAGAAATTCGCTACGATGGGTGAAGAACCGGTCGTTATATTTGACCCTCCCAGGACGTTGACGGTTCCCCGGTAATACATGAGTGGGGTTTGAACAACATTCGATCCCGTCCCACCGCCTCCGCAACCGAAAATGGTGCCGAATGCAAAGACGGACAACAGACCCATTCGAAGCTTCATCGCAATCAATAAGATACAACACCGACAAACGAGCCGTGGAAAGACTTGGCAAAATCTTCGACCTTTAATAAGTTCTTATTCACCTAGAATGAGGGCGGGCATAAGATCCCGATTAAAAACCTATGATCACCGCACTTATTGCTGCTCTCCTTATTCAATCGCCGTCCTCGGTATCGGTCAAGCAAGTATCTGGTCACTGGACGATGACCGTTAGCGGTAAGCCCTTCACCGTGAAAGGAGCAGGCGGCGACGGGTCGTGGTCATTGCTAGCATCTGCCGGCGGCAATTCTGTGCGAACCTGGGGTGCGGAGAACATTGAATCCGACCTCGTGAAGGCGCAAAAAGCGGGAGTCAAGGTGATGGTTGGCATTTGGCTGGGCCATAAAGAACATGGTTTCAAATATGACGATCCGGCCCAAGTAACCAAACAATTCGAGCAAGCCAAAGCAGTCATTCAAAAATACAAAGACAATCCAGCCGTGCTGATATGGGGCATCGGAAATGAGATGGAAGGGTATGAACAGGGTGACGATCCTGCGATCTGGACCGCCGTTGAAGACATCGCGCACATGGCGCATAAAATCGATCCCAATCACCCAACCGCAACCGTGATCGCCGAGATCGGCGGAAAGAAAGTGCCTGCCATTCACAACATGTGCCCGAGCATCGACATTATCGGCATCAACAGCTATGCAGGGGCATCCAGCATTTACGAGCGATATGTGAAGCAAGGAGGCACGAAGCCTTACGTAATTACCGAGTGCGGACCTCCGGGAGCCTGGGAATCCAAGAACTCTCCTTGGCAGCGCCCGATCGAATTAACGAGTACGGAGAAGGAAGCCTGGTATGCAAGAGCCTATAAGTCGAATGTTGTGGACTACCCGGATCTTTGCTTAGGTTGCTTTTCTTTCCTTTGGAGCCACAAGCAAGAGGCGACCGCAACATGGTTTGGTATGTTTCTGCCTGACGGTACAAAATTGGGTGCCGTCGATGCCATGCAGAAAGCTTGGTCTGGAAAGCCGGTTGAACATCCGTGCCCTCGAATCGAAGCCATGTCGGTTGACGGAGATCCTGCCGTCGATCCTGGCGATTCCGTAAAGGCTCACCTTACTGCATCCGACCCGAAGTCGGACCCTATCAAATGCTCTTGGAGCTTAGTGAGTGACAGCGGAGTGATCGGGGTAAACGGAGACAAAGAAGACATTCCTGACACGGTTGCGGGAGCGATCTTGAGTTCGTCAAACGACTCTGCTTCAATCAAAATGCCGAAGACTCCTGGAGCGTATCGCCTCTTTGTGGTTGTTCGAAACACACATGGAGGAGCCGCCGTCGCCAATATCCCGTTGCGAGTTCGAGGCGCCATTCCGATTGCTCAGGGAGCAAAGGTCAAACTCCCTTTTGAAATTTATATGGGCGGCAAAGCCGATCTTCCTTTTGTTCCTGCCGGTTGGATGGGGGACGCGGGAAACATGAAATTGGAAATGAGTTCGCAGGACGAATCTCATTCAGGCTCCAAATGCATTCGCTGGGACTACACTGCCAGCCAAGGTTGGGGCGGAATTGCATGGCAAAGTCCCGAAGGCGATTGGGGAGACAAACCAGGTGGTTACGATTTAACTGGTGCCAAGAAGCTTGTCGTGTGGGCCAAGGGAAGATACGGTGGCGAGCAAGTCACTTTTAGCCTCGGCATCATAAAGAACGACAAAAAATACTTCGATACCGCGATTGTAAACGGCGAAAAGCACGAACTGAGTCAATCTTGGCAGAAATTTGAACTGAGTCTATCGGGCAAAGATCTGTCCCGCGTTAAAACGGGGCTGGTCATGGTAATTGCCAGTCAAGGGAAGCCGGCAACTGTTTACCTTGATGACATCAAGATCGAATAGTCGTTAATTCAGACCTAATCGAATACGATATCCGGCTCCATGAATCTTTCGTGCGGCCTGAATCATCTCGGGATACGGCTTGTCGGTAACCGACACAAGTCCGATGTTGTAGTTTTCGCCGTCCCACGATCGTCCAGTTAATGGCTCGTCCGTGTATTGGAACCAGTGGCAACCGATAAAGGATGGGTTCTTGAGAACACTGGTTACGTAATCGTCATACATTGCTGCTCGAGCGGCTTGATCGGGTGTCGACACGAGTCCTGGGTGGAACATGCCACGGTCGAGAGCTCCAAAATGAAACTCGCCAATAATGCATGGCTTGTTGAAGGCGGCCACTCTTCCCCACTTATCCTCGTCCAATCTGGGCGAATATATGTTGTAGCTCATCACGTCACAGATTTCCGAAGCCGCTTGTTCGGCTTCCGGGCCATACCATGCAAACCGACATCCCAAATAGAGGTGACTAGGATCCTGGACTTTCAGCTCGTCTCGAATAACTGAGAAATACTTCAGAGCCAAGCGTTTGACGAAAAGCGAGCAATCACCTCGACTCTCAGAAGTAAGCGACTTGAGTGTGACGGGTTGTGTGAACGCATCCCAGCTTGCAAAGCTTGTACTCCATGCCAAATTCAATCGCGCCACATCAACGTATTTCTTCTGAAGTTGATCGACAAAAACGGCCTTGCCCGGCGAACCCGCATTCGCTTTAAGTGCACCGATGGCGAGTCCATATCGACCGTCCGCCCCGTCGCCCGCCCAACTCAACTCGTTGTCTACGAAGTACCCAATACACCAAGGGTCGCCTTTAACCTTGACGATGAGCGAGGACAAGCTTTGCTTTACATCGGCATTAAATTGAGGATCGAATGGATCGTGCATCTTGGACCAATAATCACTTCCACTGCTCAGCCGAGCGTGATTTCCGCTGATTCCTCCGGATGCAACGTAAGGCACTTTACCGTTTCGGTAAAAACTTTCGTCTGCCCAATTTCCAATTGTGTTAAAACCCCATGACTGCAATCGAGCAAGTGTTTGAGAGCGCCAACTCTTCAGGTAGTTGTCACCAAATTTACGATAAAGGTTGGCCCCGTAGAAGTTGAAAACGTCCCCGCTTGTCACAGGCCCCGAATGCATCCCACTGACCGTCAATCGAAAGCGGCTCAATGGCGAGAATTTATCGGGAAGCGATTGAAACATTGTCTCGCGTCCAGTGATGAAAGTCGACTCATCTGGCACGATGGTGTCTATCCCGTACGAAAAGAACATCCGACCGGCAGGGTCAACTAGCCACCACTTACCATTAACTTTCTCGGTTCGAAAGAAACCGGTCGATTTGAGGGCCGGATGACTAAGGGTTCCCCCAAATTCATCCCGATCTTTCAAAACGGGAATGGCTTTCAATATCTTTTCTTCGGAATCTCTCTGGATGGCGAAGTCAGTGGTCGAGTGAACTTTTCCTGGCCAGTCCGCCTTTGCATACTGGCCGAATCCATCAACTATTCCGACCATCGAGGCTTCTGCGCCCGCTACGGTTTCAATATTCGTCAGTTCAAGCGGAGTGTCCGACTTTATGTCGTGCAAAAAGAATTGCAAGGAGACGACGTGACCGAGTTGAAACGCTCCGTCACCGTTGGCTGACGCATTGGTGCCACCTGCGACGGGAGGAATTCCTCTCATGCCCACTGACGTCGGATCTGGACCAAATGCGACGACAATATGCTCGGTTTGTCCGGCGGAGACGGTTGTATTGGCTGTTCGAGAATGATGCCATCCGTCAGCCAAAACATCATCGTCAAATCGAATCCCTAGCGTGATCGGTACCGAGCCAGGATTGTGAACAGTGAACACGAGGCCCCGTGAATGACTCCAATTCCAAGGAGATTTGGGAGTAAACGTAATATTGGGCCATTCGTTTTGATGATAAACCACCGAGATTCCGCCTGGTAACGGCTGAACACTTGTGTTATTTGGTTTCAGATCAAAACCGCTTAAAGGCGCCTGCGCCGATAAAAGGACCAGAGCTTTCAGAATCAGCATCACTTGATACGTAGTCTAATGCGTTACCGAAACTAGTTTTAAGTAAATCAACTCCCGAATGCTTCTACTGACCGATCAGTTTGTAAACTGTAAGTCATGGAGTCCCCGCTTTCCCGCGAAGAACTGCTTCGGTACAGTCGCCATCTGATTTTGCCTGAGGTTGGTTTGGAGGGGCAACTGAAACTGAAATCAGCCCGAGTCCTACTTGTCGGTGCGGGTGGACTAGGATCTCCAACCGCTCTCTACTTGGCCGCATCAGGAGTAGGCACACTGGGAATCGTCGACTTCGATGCCGTTGACCTAACCAACTTGCACCGTCAGGTCATCCATGGGACCAGTGACGTCGGTCGTTCCAAACTTGACTCCGCAGCCGAAGCGATTCACGAAGTAAATCCGAATGTTCAGGTCATCAAGCATGAGACCCTTCTAACAAGTGAGAACGCCTTGGACATATTAAGTGGGTATGACCTGGTGGTCGATGGAACCGACAACTTTCCTACTCGCTACTTGGTAAACGACGCATGCGTGCTCCTAGGCAAGACGAACGTTTATGGTTCTATCTTTAGATTCGATGGCCAAGCAACCGTCTTCTGCGCACCGGGAGGCCCTTGCTACCGATGTTTGTATCCCGAACCTCCTCCTCCCGGAATGGTGCCGAGCTGTGCAGAAGGCGGAGTGCTTGGAGTCTTACCTGGAATTATCGGTTTGATTCAGGCGACTGAGGCAGTCAAGCTTATTCTGGGTGTCGGCGAGCCGTTGATTGGCCGATTGGTACTTTACGATGCGCTCGCGATGTCATTTCGCGAGCTTAAGATTCGCCGCGACCCCGCGTGTCCTATTTGCGGAGATCTTCCTTCGATTTCAGCCCTCATCGACTACAACCAATTCTGTGGGATCAAGCCGATTACAAATGAACCAGTGGCCTACCATGAGATCGAATCGAGCACTTTGAATGCAATGTTCCAGTCGGGCGAGGACTTTGTGCTTTTGGATGTTCGCGAGCCTGACGAATTCGAAGTTTCGCGCATACCGGGATCCATTTTGATTCCTCTCGGAGACGTCCCCAATCGACTCAATGAGCTGAATCCGTCAACGAAGACAGTCGTTCATTGCCGCTCTGGAATGAGGAGCGCAAAAGCGTGCGAGATCCTGATTGCCGCAGGATTCGGCGACGTTTCGAACCTAAAGGGCGGAATTTTGGATTGGATGCAATCCGAGCAACCTTAGCCGCCCGCAATCGCACCGATAATTAAGAAAGGCTCTCGGCCCGAGGAAATCGGCTCGGGAAGCGTTTCTGTAGGCGGTTCGAGGGAGATATCTTCCGCACAAGCGAAGAACCTGAGAAAGGCTCTTCGCTTATGGGTCTGATGTTCTCGAATGGTGCCTTTCAGCACGGGGTAGGCAAGTTCAATCGCGTCGAGGATGCTCGAAACCGTCACGGGATCGGCGACCGAGACCGTGATCTCATTGCCAACGTGAGCAAGGTTTCTCAGGTGAAAAGGCAGAACGACGCGAATTTGACTCATGATTATCGAAGAGTTTGTACCTCTACGGAAAGCACCGATGGGAAATGCTCGTTGATCGCCGACCAATTATCACCACCGTCAGCTGAAACGTAAACCTGGCCGCCAGTGGTTCCGAAGTAGATTCCGCAATCATCCAACGAATCGACGGCCATCGCATCGCGCAAGACATTGACGTAACAATCCTGCTGAGGCAGACCGTTGGTCAACGCCTCCCATTCGTTACCACCTGTCTTGCTTCGGTAGACGCGTAGCTTCCCTTCGGGTGGGAAGTGCTCGCCGTCGCTCTTGATGGGCACGACATAGATCGTTTCAGGCTTGTGAGCATGAACGTCGATAGGGAATCCAAAGTCGCAAGGTAAGTTTCCGCTGACCTTTGTCCAATTATCTCCTGAGTCATCGCTTCGCATAACGTCCCAGTGCTTCTGCATGTAAAGCGTGTTGGGTTTTGATGCATGCGACGCGATTCGGTGGACACAATGACCAACTTCCGCTTCCGGATTCGGCATGAAGCTAGAAACTAAACCTTTGTTCGTTGGTTTCCATGTCAGACCACCGTCGTCCGTTCGGAAACAACCAGCGGCCGAAATGGCGACCCAAATTCGGTTTGGAGCAGTCGGATCGATGAGAATCGTGTGCAGACACATACCACCCGCGCCTGGCTGCCAATCCTTTCCAGTTGTGTGTTGGCGTAGTCCCGAAAGTTCCGACCATGTGGTTCCAGCGTCTTTACTTTGGAACAATGCAGCGTCTTCAACACCGGCATAAACGACATCAGCATCTGTTAGTGATGGTTCAAGATGCCAAACGCGCTTGAACTCCCAAGGATGCGGCGTGCCGTCGTACCAAAGGTGCGTTCCGGTCTCTCCTTCATAGGTGAACTTGTTGCTCTCGCCTTGGGGCCAGCCTTGTGCCGAAACTAAATCTTCAGGGGCGCTTCCAGGAGGATTCCAAGTCTTTCCGCCATCGTCTGATCGCTGAATAATCTGCCCAAACCAGCCGCTCGATTGCGACACGTAAATTCGGTTAGGATCAACCGGGGATCCTTTTGCGTGATAGATCTCCCATCCCCCAAAAAATGGACCTTCAATCTTCCAGTCCTTTCGCTGCCCATCTGCGGTGCAAACAAAGGCACCCTTCTTTGAGCCGACCAATACTCGAACCTGACTCATGGATCAATCCCCCTAAGATTGCGATTAACAACCCATTAGGATACAGCGCTTTTGTAGTGAGTGAGTGGGTTTTTGTCTAGTAGAGTGTTGCAAAAAACTAAATTGATCTCGAAGGTTTAACGCTCAAAACCATCTCTTGCCCTCATCTCTTTTCGACTATTTCTATATAATCCCTTGACCCGATTCAGCGTTTAGAAGTAGTCGAGATGAACAAAAGGCTTAAGAAAGCAATACCGATGATTAAAGAGGTGCTCTTTAAGGCGCTGATCATTGGGGCAGGCTCCTATCTAATTGAGCACCTATGGCTTGATCGTCAGCCTTGGATTGTAGACATGCCGTTAACCGGTTACTCCTACGAGCAAAAGCTTCTTCAGGATAGCTTCTTAGACTCAAAACGTCAGTCTCCAGTGGTGGTCATGGATATTTCGCAGGCGCTACCGAGCCTTGCGAGCGAATTGCAGTCTGAAGGCAAATTAACAAACAGCACGGACGATCAACGAGAAAACTTCCGAAATGCGGGCATGCTTATTGAGCAGATTTCCGATGCAAAGCCAACCGCAATTGCACTTGACTGGGACATATCAGACCCCGCGGATATGCCGCTTTCCTCAAAGTCCACACTTAATCAAAGCTCCATTCGATTTGATATTTGGAGGACGATTCGAGAATGCACATTGAAAGGAGTTCCTGTTTACTTTGGGTCAGATCGATTTCTAAAGGCTGGGGGGCGCATCTCTGACCTACAAGAGCCTTTCAAACATCTTGCTTGTACGCTGGAACAGTCAAGCCCTAAGCCTGGGAGTTTTTCTGATGTAGCCCTCGTCCAGGGCGAGGGCGGAGTAGACACTTTATCGGTTGCAGTTGCTGAGTTTAAGGGTGTCTATGGTTTAAAACAGAACAAGCCGATTGAGGTCATTCGGACTCGTTTCCTTTCGATGGCACCAGACGATGAGGCCTCAAAACGCGAGAAATTTCTCATTAATTACGAAGCTGTCCCTTCAATGATTCAGGAGTCGCTCAATATATTCGCCAGCAACGGGCCGGTCCCTATGATTGCAGACGCCAGTGTCTCGAAGCGGCTGACAGGTCGAGTCGTATTGTTAGGGGACTTGATTCGGCCTTCACCAGGAGACACCGCAAATTATCCTATTAGCGGTCCAAGCATGGGACGACTTCGGTCTTCTTACTCCGCGATTGTGAAAGGCAAGTCTAGCGAACGCGAGAAGGCTATCGATAACGGTATGTCTCTCATTTCAACGGGCGGAGTGCTTTATCAAGCATCGGCGATTCATACCCTTCTCGGGAACCAAGTGCTTGTCTTTACGGGCCCACTTGCGGAGTTTATCTTTGCCACTTCGGTAGGTGGATTTGCTTCGCTATTGAAGATGCTCTTCCTCTCAGTCCTCTTGACGAAGAGAAAGTTTCACTCAGAAACGGCCTATGCAGAAATTCATCGGCTGTTCATCGAATTGTTTGTCGCAATCGTCATTATTCCGTTCTTAGTCCTGTGGTTCTGCGGGCAAACTCACATCCATCATCTTCTTATTCCCGGTGCGCCAGCCATTCTTTTGAGTTGTCTCATTGAGGGATTCGGCGAAGCCGCTTTTGCTTTGATAGTCGTACGGAGACACCTCGACCATCAAGAACACAAGACCAAATCGGAACCTGAACCAGTTCCCGCGACCATCCCTTAGCCAATGATGCCTCTTCCTTTTGTCGCCATCCTGGGTGTTGTTCTCACTACACGGGCTTCTTTAGCGCCTGAGATATTGCCGTTGGAATATCAGGGAGAGCAGATCTACCGAACGTCTCATGCGCTGATCGTTGCCGATAGCACTCCGCCACAAGGTGAAGTTGCATTTGGCAATTCCGCCGTTGCTATTGCCAAAACCTTAGTGGATACTTGCGGATTTCCGAAAGGGAATGTGGCGATCCTGACCGGCCAATCCGCAACAGTGTCAAATGTTCGCGCAGAAATCGCTAAGCTCAAAGATCCAAAACGCGTTTCTCGCCAAGATCGAGTTTTGATCGTGATTGCGACGCATGGACTCGTCAAAGAAAAAATTGGATTCTTTCAGTTTGCGGGCGTGACCGATAATTTGTTGCCGATGAAGGAAGTGGCCGATGCGGTACTCACGAAGGAAGGTATCCCGGCTAAGCATGTCCTTATGCTCGCCGATAGCTGTCATTCCGGCTCCATGACGAATTCGGAACCTACCGTTGGCGGTGACCAGGCTGCATCACTCTCTGACAAATTCCAACGTCCCTTTCGAGGAATTTGGGCGGCTGCAAGCGCAAGTGGTCGGTCTTACAGTGACGACAGTTCTCAGTCCACTCAAATGATTAGTGCGATCATTTCGTGCCTGGGCAAGGACGACACCTATCCGTTGAATGTTGCTCAAGCTTGTGATGTCTTGTACCGCGCGAAAGATTTTATCCCGGTCACTCGCGCTTCCCTTTCTCAAGGAACCTATGTCTTTGCCCTCAAACCCGGAAAGCTTGTCGCACAAGCGGATGAGCGTGCTCGTCAGGACCAGTTAGAAAAGGATCATCAAGCAGCCGAGGCGCTTTCCTACAAGTCTAGCCAAAAGGTGCTTGAGTCGGAAAATGCTCTTGACGATGCAGATAAGTCGAAAGACTCCAAGGCATGGGCGAGCGCGCAAGATAAATATGCTGCTGCATTGATTGAGTTACCCACCGGCAATCGCACAAAGAACTTAAACAAAGCTCTTGATTCACTCAATCAAGCAATGACGGTTTTCACTGAGTCGGCCTACCCGGAGCAATGGGCATTTGCCATGTTCAAAGTTGGAGCGATTTACAACTACCTGCCAACCGGCGATCGGCAATCAAATCTAAAGCAAGCGATCCAATATTTGACCGGCGCCTTACGCGTCTTTAACGAAAAGGCGTTCCCTGAAGAATGGGCATCCGCCATGAATAGCCTTGCGGTTTCTCATCGGAACCTTCTATCTGGCGACGGCGAGGCAAACGTACGCAAGGCAATTGAATACTATCTCGCTGCTCTACGGGTCCGAACCGAGAAATCCAGCCCCGTAGACTACGCGACAACCATGAACAATCTGGCCACATGTTATCGGCAGCTAAAAACGGGAGACACGGCCGCAAACAACAAGAAGTCGATTGAATGTTACGAGAATGCCATTCGAGTGGGCCGAGCGATTAGCGACACGATGGGCTGGACTACCAGCATGATGAATATGGGTGTCGCCCTTCGGTTAATGCGTGATGCAAATGCGGACGCGAACCTCAAGAAATCCATCACCTGTTTGCAAACAGTCACTGACGTATTGGACGAGAAGACGCATCCCGAGTTGTGGTCCTTAGCGATGGGAAATCTTGGAGATGCTTATGGCGACGTTTCCACCGGAGATACCGACGCGAGCCTCAAGAAGTCCATTGAATGTTATCAAAATGCGCTACGAGTCGATTCAGAAAAGGCTTATCCGGATTTATTTGGGACATGGATGCTCGGTAAAGGAATTTCATACCGCGAACTAAAGGGAGGAGATCGGGTACAGAACCTAAAGATGTCGGTCGAAGCAATCGAGAATTCGCTTCGGGTTCGGACAGAGGAAATCCCTCATGACAGAATTGAGGCACTTCTAGAACTTGCCGATACTCTAACGGAGCAAAAGAATAAAACTCGTGCTAGATCTGTTTTGGAAGAGTGCCTCGCCCTCGCCAAGAAGATCAATGATCGCGATTCGATTGATGCTGCCACCGATGCTTTGAAAAAGATTTCGTCATGATCCAGTCTTTGGCCCTGTCATTGAAACCTTGCTTCGGTATGTTTCGTGAACGGGTGTAGTGTTAGCTAGTAGGAACTTAACTTAGAAATGGCATTCGCTCTGTTAGCTGCAATGGCAATCTGGGAGTCGAGCAGAGGCTATATCGCTTCGATGTCTGGCTCTGGTCAACTCACCCATGCGACCGGCACGACTGTGCCTTTGAAGGCAGAATCTTTAAAAAGTTGCGTGAGACTCTTTACCGGTGACCGAGTTCTACTCGCCAATTCCACATCAAAAGCGATGCTCATTCTAGATGGCAGAAGAGTACGTATGGTGGGAGCGTCTGTCTTTACCGTTCCGTCCGACGCTGCGCAGGTCGGTGAACTTGCTTCTCGGACAGTCCTTGCCGGACGTGGCGCAGGATCGGGGGACAAGCCAGCACCCTTCGAAAAACTTGCGATCTTTTGCCGCCAAGATGGTGAGGAATCACCAGCCGGCAATCTTACCGTTTTTAATGATGGCTCTCTACCAATCGTTTGGGCTCACGACGAGCTAGCCAAGTCGGTTCAGATCACCATTCAGGTGGATGACGAGCCCAGCTTTACAACGGAATCGATTCCAGCTCATGCGAACGGTATCAGCAGCTATCCCTTTGGCTCAACCAATCGCAAAGATTTGGGCGACTACCTGTTGAAAAACCTTTCCGACAAGTTCGCTCGGCAGGTTACGCTAACGATCAAAGACAATAACGGTCGTACCAACAAGTCGTACTGGACCATTCAAAAGAAGGCTGAGTTTGAACGCGCAAGGAAATTATTCAAGGCCAACGCCGTTGATGATTTTGATTTGTTCGATTCAACTGTTCAAAGCGCCGAAGGGGGCGAAGGGGGATCCAAGTCGCCTTCCTATCCAGGAATTAAAACGGCTCTTGTATATGGATATTTTGCAAAGCATGCGGACGCATTTATCGCGTTGGAGATGCTCCACTTCCTCTCTTTGACCCATCAA
This sequence comes from uncultured Armatimonadota bacterium, assembly GCA_903899015.1. Classification (GTDB taxonomy): domain Bacteria; phylum Armatimonadota; class Fimbriimonadia; order Fimbriimonadales; family Fimbriimonadaceae; genus Fimbriimonas. Next base: position 69,683 of record CAIUHP010000079.1, read on the forward strand.
TTTCCGGGAATCGAACTTCAACTTAAGAAGCAACTTGACGCTCGCGACAAAGGTTAAGGGCTCGCAACCAATCCAAAATGATAAGGGCACGAGGCCCGTAGGTCGACCGAGGTCACTTCTTTAAATCCCGCTTCGATCATCCAATCGCGGCATTGATTTGGACTCGGCCTTATCGCCAAGTTTGGCCCTCTTGGTGTGGGAATGTCACGTCGCCAATGAATAACGGAGAGCTTGCCATCTGGCTTTAGAATGCGATGAGATTCTTTCAAGAGATCAACCGGATTCTCCAAGTGCAGCAGGTTATAAACCATTACGTGAGCTTGCGATAAGTCCGGCCTCCCAGAGCCACTTGCCACAAAATCTCTTTGAACGGCACAGATATTCCCAATCGCCGATGACCTAGCCTTTGCTTGAACGCAATTCACCATTGAAAGATCGATATCCATGGCATGAATGAATCCCTCCACTCGGTGAGCGGTAGGGAGGGTAAACGTGCCGTAACCGCATCCAAATTCCGTTAGGTCCCCGATGAGCTGACCCACACCCATAAGTTGATCAAGTGCCAGTTCAACGTTGAAAAAGCTAGACCACATTTCTTCCGCGGGCATGCTGCTTTCACGACCTTTCATCTTTTTTCAACTTCGAAGTCTACTCTTGACACGATTTACTGCACGTTTTATTGACCAGATATATAATGGCGGACCACCACCCATGAAACGAATTACCGAATGCTTGATCGCCGGAGCCCTTGCCAGTTTTACGTTGGGCTCGACCGATCGTCAGATGAATCAGGGCTTCAACTTTGCGAATAGCTTTGCGACGATCCAAATCGATCAGAAGGGTTCCGTATTCTCGATTCATTCTAGGGCGACGAACCACGAGTTTAGCGCTAAGACCCAACATTCACCGATTCTGGGTTTAGAGATCAATAAACAGATCATCGTACCGATCTCGGCAAAGTTGAATCGTCGCAGTCATCAACTCGTCCTCAAATATCCGAACGGATCGATTGCCACCATTCAAGTCGCGGCTCACAAAGAGTATTTCCGGTTTCAATTGGTCTCGCTTACTCATCGGGCTCAGGTTGATAATGTGGTTTGGGGACCGATCAAAACGACAATCTCTAAAATGATTGGCGACCTGATTGGGGTGGTTCGGCAAGATGACTTTGCGATTGGAATGGTAGGGCTGGATGACAATACCATCCCTGGCCCGCCAGTCGATGGAGACTGCTACGGCATGGGGTATTTCATCCACTCCCCCGATCCTAAAAAGATCCCTTTACCCGCCAAATACAAGGAAGGGCAGTGGTTCAACATTGGTGGAGACGGCGTGAGCGACACTGCCTTTTACAGCCACCCCGAGGAGTTCTTTCAGCAGGTGATGGGGAATGGCGCAAAGCTCGAACCATCGTTCGGATCAAGTGTCACCTACCATGCTCGTAATCGCCGTAAGTCTACAACGCACTTCTTCTCGCTCCTTCCAGGTTTCAAAGGCTCGCGCCCACGACATCAGATAAGTGATCCGGTGGATGTGGACTACATTGGTTCAGCAGTTGCGTTATTTGCCTGCCCGGATACTGAAGGTCTCAAAACAATTGAGAAGATTGAGCTGGCAGAAGGAGTCCCTCATCCAGTTATCGATGGCAAATGGATTCATGACCGAACTGGAGACAAGCCCGATGTGGCATGGTACGGTCCTCACGACAAGTTGATTGAATACGCCGATCAGCTTGGGCTGCAAGCGGTTCAAGATGAGGGTCAAGGTGAGTATTACGCAAACCCGGCCGACCACTGGAAAGGCCAACGAGTCGGATTTGCAGACGGTCGAAAGATGACTTACCCCGAATTCACTCGAATTACAAATCAGCATGGCGTGAAGTACGGGTTACACACCTTGTGCCTTTTCCTCCAGGCAGGTCGATGCACGGACGTCACTCCGAAGGCTAACGTTCATCTTCAAACGGTACTGCGAACGAAGCTTGCGAAGTCGATTTCGGCGTCGGATACTCAGATTGAAGTGACCGATCCTTCGTTCCTTGCTGAAGACGGAACATGGCCCATGCGAGACGGTGCGAACACCTTGCGCATCGGCAATGAACTATTGACCTACACCGGTGTGAGCCAAACGGCTCCCTTTATGCTTCTAGGAATCAAGCGCGGACAAGATGGCACGACTGCAGTGCCTCACGAAGCTAAAAATGAGTTAGTCAAGCTTCAAATGAACTGCTACAACGGCTTTGTGCCTGACATGTCACTCATGCCCTCTTACGCTGACTACTATGCGAAAGTGATGGTCGAGAACGGGATGAAGTACATCGATTTCGATGGCCTTGAAAGCTGCGTTTACCAAAACCATGGCTACTTCGGCGTTCGCAAGTTCCTACGAAGACTCTTTGAAACCTACGCCAAATTGACCGGCGGTCAAAGTCCGAGGGTCATGGGCTCCTGCGTTTTCCCTGGCGGGTGGGAATTCATGAGCGTTTGCAACATCGGTGGCGGAAACAACATGTTTGATCCCGTTCTTAATAAGTGGGGCATCGAAGGAAAAGATATTCGTAACGCCTTTGGAAACAGCTACTTCGCCGCTACCTTTGGCATTCAGGATTACCACAGCGATTGGTCACTCTATGATGCAGAAAATCTAGAAGCCAAGTCGATCGGCTGGAATGCGATGTACATGCTCGGGCTGAGTGAACACACCGTTGAGCAAAGTGGCGAAAAGCGGGCCATCTTCAGGGCCTTCCGAGCTTGGGAGAATGCTCGCCACGCTCAGGTATTCAAGCCAGCAGTAAGGGCACAACTGAAGGATATGAACTCCAAATTTCATCTTGAGCAACTTGGGACATCGTTTTTCCTTTCCCCGGTTAAAGAGATTCGCAAAACCGCTACAAGCTTCTCGTTCGGCCCAGGGCCCTTACATTTTTCACTTCAATTCATGAAGCCAGTTGATAGTTTCACCTTGCAGCTAGGTGGTAGCACGCTTCATTTCTCTCAGAAGGTTGACGCAGGACAATTCCTATTGGTAAATGGAGACCACGTATCAATGGCAGACTCGAATCGAAAGCCAACCGTAGCGTTACCCATCAGTTCTTCGGACCTATGGCTAAGCGGGAACTGCAACATGAGTGTTCAGTCTGCTTCACCATTGAGCTGCGAGTGGACGATTTGGACGGTCGGGAAACCCCAAAAGCTTTAGCCTCGGTGGAACGCTCGGCATTGACGCACAAATTCCAGGATGAGAGGGTGCGGAGCATCGGGCTTTGATCTGGACTGAGGGACAAACAAGGTTCCCATAAAGAACGGATGTTCCGGCACTTCGACGATTCTGGCCTCTCCATTCGAGTCCTTGCCAGATATTGTTAGGCCAGCTTGAGTGAGAGTTGATGCGTGTTCAGGGGCAAGGCCAAAATTGCAGTAGAAATCCTCGGTCGCGGAAGAAACTCCTCCGTAAGCGAAGGAAGCTTTTGAGCAAGGTTGGATCTGAATATCAAGTGATTGACCAACAAGAGAGCAAGCTAATCGCGTGATAAATAGCGTTGAGGCATACGGATCGATCTCAGCATGTTGAGCATCTTTGAAGCCAACGACGTTTCTTGCGTATTCGATAACGAGATGCTGAAATCCACCGCACGTTCCGATTAGGGGCACATTAGCCGTTCGTGCAAAGCGAATTACTTTCAGGACCGCGTCCATATCTCGATAGGGACTTCCGGGAGAAATAAACAAGCCGCTGCAGTCTTGGACCTGCGCCGATAGATCTGAGAAATCGGTCGCGAGCCACTTTGCGTCCACGGCTTCATGCATTGACGTTGCGGCATGAGTGATCCCATCTGTAGTCGCAACGTGAGTCGGATTACCCGGGTTGTAATCACCAATAATGCCGATGAGTGGACGCTTCATCATGCAGTTAAGGATAGCCAATCTGGAATTTCAAAGTGCCAGCCAGTGACCCGTATTGCCGGAAATACGGTTCACTGATCGGCTGACTATACGATTAGACTTGTACTTGCTGAGGAGCAGGAGCGGTGACCTGGACTTGTTGGCCGGTTGAAAGCGTGATGGTTACAGTGCTGCCGCCATTGCTGGTAACGGATGTCCAGCCGAGGCCTTTTGGATCGTGAACGGTGACTTGTACTTGTTGGGGAACGGTGCTCATGGTTTTCTCCTGCTTCCAGCATCTGCCGGAAACTCAATCCTACAGGAATCAGGCACGCCAGATAACGAGCCCTTGCCCAAATCAGGACTAACGACTTGCTAGGTTTTCCAGAAGAACCTATCCCCATTCCCACCCTCTCAAGTATCGGAATCCGTCAACCAATGGTAGTGCGCATTGCAAAATGCGGTGTGCATGAGTGCCCTATGATGGAGATGCGCGGTTGTCGAGGAATCGAACCTCCTAACTCTTCTCCCCAGAGTCACCATTACCAGATTGAGGCCCTGGCAGCCTTTTGGTTCGCCCGATTTCCTTAACTAGATACCAACAGGATTCTTCTGATAAAACTAGTCGAGCAGATCGCAGGTCCAGTTTGCTTCCTGGATCTGCGTATCCAACTGTCTTAGTTCTTGTGCAAATCGATCAACATTCTCTCGAGCCTCTTTTACGTTGACGACTGAGACGAACTTTATCTCCGACTTCGTGCTTCTCATCTGTTTGACAGCGGATGCTTCGGCCGCTTGACGCCAGATATTGATGTGGAATTTCAGCACGTCTCGGCGTGCAATTGCAGCGGTTAACGATCTTCTATCTGCTAGGGTCACGCTGAGATTTGTCCGGTTGATTCTCTCGATGAGGAGTTCAAACTCATCTGCGACTCGATTGAATTCCAAGAGGAGTTCCTGAGCATCCTCACTAGGCGTATCGCCTTCTTGGATCAACGCGTTCGCCTTGACGCGTTCAGTTAACTGAAGCATCCTCTTGTGTCTATCGGCGCGTAAGCTCAGAGCCTCAGCGAGTTTCATGTCGTTCATCTTACCGAAGCGACCGGGACACACACAAAAACCCGATATGAAGGTGGACTTCACACCGGGTTTTTGACTTGGTTATATGTTACGTGGCCTATGCCATCCAGTGAACTTCGCCGTCACCAAGCAGGCCTTGGATGTAATTCAACTGACCGTCGTGGTACCAAATGTGGCTGACCGCGATATGGGCCAAAACCATAACGGGAGTCGCCATTTGCCAAGGCGCCATGGCTACTCGGTTCAGCTGATCGTCCGAAGCGCCTCGAATTGCGGCCGCAAGGGCAGCAGATGCTTCAGTGAGTGCCGTGATGGCGGTTTCCTTGTCCGCACACGCGGCCGATTCAGCCGCCATGTTGTTGTAAGCCGATGATTCGATCCCGTTGATCGTTTCAGTCGTCCACTTCAAGTTCGTGATCGTATCGCCAAGAAGCTCGTTAGCTGGTCGCGCGCAGCCGCCGTGAGCAGCCGTCCACTTATCGTCGGGAATCGCCTTAACGTCTGCGATCGTCATGTGGGTTACCGCGTCAAGCCACCCTGCCAAATACCCTCAGGCGTCAACGCCAGTTGTTTGTTCACTCATAATTTGAATCCTCTCAGCTTTGATACAGTCAAACGCGCAGATCAGGTTTCAACCACCCGCCCGCGCACCTGGAGATAGTACGCAATTCACCCGTCATTTTGTTCGCCTTCGTTAACACGATGTTAGGACAAGACGAAATAAACGAAAAGCTATATGAGGAGGCCAGCTCTTCCGGACCTGCCTCGTCATAGTGCTTGAAGCACATGTGTCCGCTTCGAAAAACCAAGAGATCGCGAACCAAGCTTGTCACAGTCCCCAGGTGCCGACCCATGTTTCATAACCACACCTTGACGTGTTGCTTCCATCCGCAAGGAAGCCGTCGGTCGCCCATCAGCATAGGTTGGTGTCGTTTGACAGATTCATTTTTCTGGGAAAGTCCGCGCATCAACTTGCCCAGAAAAATGAAATATCCCTAGGGATCCAGCGTGATGACGATCTGCTTGAACTCTTTAGCTCCAAGCGTAATTGGCATCGTTTGGTGCTTCTTCCCGACCTGCACGTCGAGAGTGTAAGGAGTTACTTTCGGTGGGAATGATGTGCTTGACGACGGCAGAGCAGTCATTAGCTGGTACTGGATGGTTTTCCAGCTTTTCGGTGGAACAATCACCTTCAGTGGCGCATTCTTCAGGTTGATTTTGGTGTGGTTCGGTCCACCTCGCACCGTTATCTGGTCGACTGACTTATAGGGTGTATTACTCGAATTCACCACGAGGACCCGAATGCCAACGGGTACGCCTTCAGCACCAAAGACCAGCGTTTGAACGGGATGCAATGGATCGTCACTGCTGAGGCTTAACGTTCCTACGAACTTTGTGCCGACCGATGGGCAGGTAAATGACACCACCAAATCGGTGTTCGTTTGGCCTGGCGCAACGACGATGTCCTTAACCAGTACATGGGTCGAAGAGTTGTAATAGCTTGCGGGAAGTACCACGCTGAATCCGTCTCCCGCGATCGAAGGCTTCACGTGCAATGTTGAGGTCCCTTGATTCGCTATAGTTACGAGCCATGTTGTTTGGGTGCCTACCACCAAGGAAGGTGTCCGACTGGTATTGGCCGAGGGGCTCAAGATCGGGTAGTTGATGCCGCCGGTAAGAGTCGACACAACTGATAGATGCAGAGGATCATTCGTCTGAAACGAAATCCGACCTGTACCATTTGTTACGGCAGTCGGCGAGAAATAGACATTGAAAGTCGACATCTTGCCTGGATTGACCGTGAAAGATGTTGGGGTAAAAGGCGCTAGCTTAAAGCCGCCGCCCGTAATAGCGATTCCTTGAACTTGTAGGGGTAACTCCCCGGTGTTCGATATTGTTACGGGAAGAAACCTTTCCGCTCCAATGGTAACCGCTCCGAATTTCATTGGCAGTCCCGAGACAACCAAACTGGGAGCCCGAGGCACAAACTGCACCGAATAGCTAACGGAGAATACAGGATCGGGGCAGGGAAATCCTTTGACGGTTTTTACCAACTCCGTCTCGTTAAGCTGGGATCTTCCAGTGCTCACGAAGTAACTTGAGTTGATCTGACTTAGATCAGTAAACACATTGAGCGGGGTAATACCGATCGCTCCACCAAGATTTACGTTATCGCCAGTGCCAAGAAACTTATCGTCGATCAGGTGGAGGCCGGCAGTATAAACAGACTGGCCAACGTCGACTCCAAAACGCTTATCAAAATCTCGCTGCGCATAGCCACTCGTAAAGACTCGTAAACTGTCAGTCTTATCAAGATAAACATCAAAGTTCAGAGCGTGGATGTTGTACTCCGGTGCGTTGATAAAGTTGGCTTGGTTGATGCCATCGACCAACGCGGTCTGAGGCTGAATGAGCCCACCAGGATCGGCATCTGAGAGGGATACCCATTGTCCGTTAACGTCCGTCCACAAATAGAGTGGCCCCGGCCCAAGGTAACTGTTGTCGCTCCCTCCTCGGCTGGTCCAAAGGCTGTTAATTTGAACCGTAAAGTGTTCGGCGGGTGGATTGTAGACATCCCAGAAGAACTTGAATGTCTTGGCGAATTCGAGATTATCGGCGCCATTGTACGGAAGGTGAAAATGAGCAACAGTAGGGAGTCCGTTCACGAGTTTCGTGTAGGTAATGACCTCGTGAACTGAAGTGGTGTGACCGGGTTGCACAACGACGCTTACAGATGGTGTTGTCGCACCGGCTGGCGGAGCAGGCAAGGGAACATCAAAGTCATAGTCCATGTCGTTGATGCTTCTAAACTCCGCACCTGGGCCCCAGCCAATTCCAGATGGACCGGCTTGCGACTTGATGAGGTTTGGGTCAATTCCTTGCCCGATGAACCTCAGTACTTCCGCCAAATAGGTAGCAATTGAATTATCGGTAGGTCCAAACGCATTGTAAATTGCTGACTGTGCAGGAGTGAGATTGTCAGAAGTGTTTCCGCCGCCCAGACTTCCGTTTTCCAAAGCATCACCAAGACCCGTCGGGAACATGTTTGCTGCTCCGCCGTGACCGCTTACATAGACATCAACCTGAGAAGCTCTCGTCATTTGTCCGGTTTGAACAAGGGGAGTAACGGTGCTCAGCTTCCGCATCGTTGCAAGCAGTCGGGGTGGGTGGATCTCAGTTCGATCGCCTCCATCTGGATGGCCATTGTCCATCACCCAGCGACCAACCATAAAGATTCGGTCACCAACGGTAGGCATGACCCAAAGGGGCATTCCGATATTTCCCTTTCCATAGCTTCCGTAGAAGGGAGACTTGTTATTGAGCGTTTCCCACTCACATTCCATCCTGCCAAAATTCGCTTTACCTGGGAACGTCTCGGAGAAGTAGTTTGCCGAACCTAGAAGCCAGAGATACTCAGGATCCGGGGCTAACTCCATATTCACATCGTGGGCAAAGTGAGAATTTGGAAGGTCAGAATGGGCAATAAACGATGGCTGGTTAACAGGGGGATCATCCACTGTAGCCAGGAGATTTGTCGGGGCTAGAGTTGCGTACATTTGAACCGGCTTGTCGGTCCACACTGATGGCCATTCTGGGTCGGCACGTTCCGGTGAATTACTTCCCAACCAACCTTCACGAGCTCCACGTTGTCTTGGCCAGCCAGAAAAGACATAGGGATTAGCAGTTGGCTGTCCAATCGTATTGGGCGCGATATTGATGTAAACCGTAGCACTCTCGCCTGGTATGCCCCTGCCGACAATTTGATAATAACCTGGGCGAGGAATGGACTTATTATTGAATGAGTTGAGCCCTTGAACTTCGTTGTAGGGGACGTACATGCCTGCCGTCTTAAAGCCAAATTCTTCAAACAAAACGAGCACACCACTTGAATTGGCAGCGGCATGTCCTAGAACTCTGTCATTCGGAATTACCCCGGGAGTATTGAGTGGCCCATAGAGATGGATCGTGATTATCTCGCCATGCCCCCATCCTGTTCCAGACATTCCTAGGGGTGAATCCCATAAGTAATATCCAGCGGTAGCAGAACTAAGACCGCTTAGCTTGAATGGGGTCACCGCCAGGGTGGGCCCAATTTCTCCTTGCCCATAGGCAATCCGAAAACTAAGGAGAAGGGCGAACACAAATAACAGATTTGTCGCAATCCTAGAAACACAAACTGGACGGTTGCGAAAGCCTTCGTCAAAGCTAATCATCATGACAAGTGATTGTCGTCACGGTGTGTATACGTAATCGTATATAATCCAACCCCGGAAACGTATATGACAACGCAATTTGGAGGGGCTTAATATTTGATGACATCTCGGGCCAAATCTCGACCATTGCTTGACATACAACTATTTGGCGAGACCAAGGTAACCGTAGCTGGAACTCAGGTCGTCGAGATGCCATCTCGACGTGCATTGTGGCTTCTTGCGATTCTCGGATTAAGGGAAGGACGCCCAATAGAGCGAAATAAATTAGCTGGGCTACTGTGGCCAGACAGTTCCGATGACGCTGCTCTGCACAATCTTCGCCAAACGCTTGCAGGACTTAGGCGAGTCCTTGGACCCGCGAAGGACTGTATTGAGAGTGTCTCACCGCGCTCACTGGTACTAAGGAAGACATCTGACATTCGAATCGATGTTCTTGAGTTTGATGCAGCCTGTGCCTCGGAATCTCTCCCCGATTTAGAGCACGCGTCCGAACTGTATCAGGAAAACTTGCTCGCTGGCTGTGAAGAGCCGTTTGCCGATGTTGAGAGAAGCGCGAGAGAAGTTGCATTTCTTAGTTCAGCTGATCGACTTGCCTCTCATTACACCTCCACCCTAAACTACGCTGCTGCCATAGCGGTTCTCCGGCGGACAATTGCGATCGATCCATTCCGTGAATCCTCTTACCGGGCGCTTATGGTATGCCTTGCCGAGTCGAACGAGTTGTTGGCGGCTCAGATTCTATACAGGGAACTTCGATCTAAGCTCAATCGCGATTTGAATATCGAACCAAGTGAGCCGACCAAGGAGCTTTATCAATCGCTCAGAACTCAACGTCGATCGAAATCAATCATTCTCGAATCTAAGGCTACGAGAACTGGCTTGCCTGTGCCACTAAGCAGTTTGGTAGGTAGACAGAAAGAGGTCGAAAGAGTAACGTCCCTCGTCAATCGATGTCGTCTAGTGACTCTGACGGGAGTTGGTGGAGTCGGGAAAACGAGACTCGCAATAGCAGTATCTGAAGCAGTCCAAGAGCGATTCTTGGATGGCGTACGATTCCTTGATCTCGCCCCAGTCAGTGACCCAACAATGATCCCGTCAACGATCGCAACAGCTCTCGCAATCAAAGAAGACATAAGCAAACCGATCATACAAAGTATTCTTGACCACCTATGGGCAAGTGAGATTCTGCTTGTCCTAGATAATTGCGAGCACTTGGTACAGGACTTGGTGCCCACCTTGGACCTCTTACTGTCCTCATCAAGAAACTTGCATGTCTTGGCAACCAGCCGACAATCCCTTGGTGTCAATGGAGAACTGATTTCGTCAGTGCCATCCCTTGCGATACCTGACGTTCAGCCTACCAATAGTCCAAAGGAAAGATCGAACTCGCTTAAGACCTCGGAATCAGTCCAGCTGTTTATCGAACGTTGTGGTGAAGCACTACCGAAAGAGTTGTCCCTGGCTGACTTAGAATCCATTGGAGCAATTTGCCAAAGTCTAGACGGACTTCCCTTGGCGATTGAGCTCGCTGCAGCCCGCACAAACTTTTTGACCGTTGGCGAGATCAAAGAGCGTCTTACCGACCGATTTGCGCTCCTGACAGCAGGAAACCGAACGATCGGTCGGCATAAAACCCTCAAGGAAACGATTGAATGGTCTTGGAGCATGCTTGAGGAAAATGAGCAAGACCTCCTCGCTCGGATGTCGGTCTTCAAAGGTGGTGCAACCCTCGAATCCATTGAGGGCTTGATTCGAAACACACCCGAGTCCAAGTCAACATTGGCACTGGTTGCTTCGCTTGTTGATAAATCACTGTTAACATCGGTCCGAAGTTCTCAAGGAAGTCGGTTTTTGATGCTTGAGTCCATTCGACAGTTTTCGGAGGAGAAGCTACGGAATCGCGGTGACCTAGAATTAGCGCTGAACAACCATCGAGACTACTTCCTGGCATGGCTAGACCAATCAACGCCTGCTCCTGCTACTCTTCAAGAACCGCTTTGGTTTGAGAAGCTTGAACAAGAGCATGACAACTTACGCGCGGCCCTTGACTGGTGTCATTTAGCCGGTGATCAAGACAAGGAGATTCGGCTTGCTGTCGGCTTAAGTCGGTTTTGGGACACCCACGGCCATTTAAATGAAGGTCGGCGCAGGATGGAATCGGTTCTAAAGAACGCCGATGAAGATCAGCGGCACCCCTTATGGGCAGGAGCACACGTGCTGGCAGGATGGATGGCTACTGTGCAGCACGACTGCCCAACTGCTTGTGTTCATTTTGAAAAAGCGATCTCAGTCTTCAGTGAGACCGGAGATGATGTCGCATTAGCGAGTGCCTACAACTGCCTTGGCACGGCGACCAACTACGCCGGAGACTATGAAGCGGCAATTGCTCATTTTGAGGAGGCTCTTAGGATCTACCAAAAGCTGGGCAGACAGGGTGGCATAGCGATGGTTCTCAATAACCTGGCCGAAGTTGCTCTCGGATCCGGAAATTATAAAACCGCTCGAAAGTATTTGGAGGGCAGTTTGGAGCAAGGAGCGAGCCTTAATCCCAATAATCCTGAAAGGCATGGGCTCACGCTTTTGAATCTATCCTTGGCAGATTATCTGCAGGGTCAGTTGGATGATGCTCTTGCTAATGCTGCCAAAGCCTTAATCCTATTCCGAGACTCATCGCTCGTCGTCGATATGCCTGCCGCACTAAATATGATGGGGCTGATACTCGGAGGACTCCAACTTTGGGCTCAATCCGCATGCCTATTTGGTGCGGCTGGGAAATTGGCGTCAGATCAAAACGTACCTATCACGGCGCTGCACAATCGCCCGAAAGAAACAACCATCAACAACGCCCGCACTGTTCTCGGATCTGCGCGTTTTGATGCGAACTACGAAAAAGGGCAAAGGATGAATTTCAACGAAGCGATCTCGTTTGCGTTGTCTTTTACATGTTGAAATTGGTCGGGATGACAGGATTCGAACCTGCGACCTCTGCGTTCCGAACACAGCGCTCTACCAAGCTGAGCCACATCCCGACGGGCTCTGAGGAGCCGAAGAAATAATACCTGTTGATTGTGGGATGTGAGATACGTCCGCTGAGTGACTATGCTTCGGACAGGTGGTGGCGGACTCTTTGGACCAGGCCACCGGAGGTCGTCATTCCGCTGAAGGTTTGGATGACTTCTCCTGATTTGACGAGCACAAAGGTTGGCGTGCCTCGAACTCCGAATCGGGCGAGGAGTTCGGGTTCCTCGTCAACATTCACTAGCCCGATCACGACTTCACCGCTTAGCGTTTCGGCGGCTTTCTCGATAGCTCGCTTCATGAGATTGCAAGGAACACACCAGGTTGCCCAAAAGTCGAGCAGGATCGGTAGATTGCCTTCCTTGGCGAGTGAAGCGAAATTGGCCGATGTAACGGTGATCGTATGAAGGGTTGGTTTGAGGGAGGGCATGGCTAGTCACATTAGGTCGAGTGCCACTTTGGCATTCTCACCAGCCCTACAAGACGAGAGGCAACCTGAAAGTTCCAACCAATGAAAGGCTAAACCGGAATGACGTCGTTCGCAAACACATCTTCGCCTGAGAAGAAACGGTCAGCAACATCGGCAGACGTTAAGGCCGTTTCAAGCGCGAGGGCAAATACCAACTCCGTTGGACGGTAGCCGACTGCTTCCAATCCCATTTGGATGCCTTGCCGAACGGCGCCCGCTGACATCAGGACCGGCATGATGATGGGAATCGCAACTCCGCTATTCGGATCTTCTCGACCTTCGGCGCACTTCTGAACATCCATCGAGTTACAACCCCGACAGATAAACGGTCGAACATCGTAGACCGGGCACAGGTTGCCATCGAGAATCGGACAAGCCAGTGAGAACATCGAACCGGCAGGATGCCGTTGAAATTCTTCACGGTAGGACTGGCATCTCACTAAAAGGTCTCCCACTTGCTCAGGTGACCAATTAGCGCGAATATATTCACTCACGGCAAAGACCTCGGTCGCGGTCGATCGTACCCATTGGTAGCAACAATGAGAGCAGCCGTCGGAACACTTCGGACGCATAAACTCACGCTCTTCTTCAGACATGGTGTCTAGCTGAGTCAACACATCCTTGATGCGATTGTCCGTGATGAGCGCAGCTTTTCGAAAAATCTTCTGACTTCGTTCGAGGGTGCGTTCCCTCTGCAATCCGCTAGACGTTAGAGTCTGAGCGAAGTCGACTAATCCCATGAACTGCTTGTTTGATTCGCGATCGATCGGAGGTTGCATATTTGAACTCGGGGAGCTGATGTCTTATATCTTAATGGCCAGGTGCATCGCTAGGCAGACATTTGAGTGAGTCGTGTCGTTATCGGAAGATTTGATGCCACAGGGGCCGGAGCCAATCGTCGATCAGGAACATGAGTCGATCCAACAGGAAGCTCATTCTGGTCATCACGGTATTGCCGAAGAAGGCACCCAATCCGATCATCAAAACCCATCGACCGGAGCTAGAAACGGCTGCGATCATCGGACCTCGACGCTTAAAGCTAAAGAAAAAGTAGGTCATCACACAGAAAATCGTGACAACTGAGACCCAATTATCGAAGTAGTCACGGGCAGTCAACTTCGGCTGAGGCGGAGGAATTTCCCATATTTCAGAAACCTTCGGGCCCGTAATCATGGCGATGCCGTCGAACGACTGAACGCTGACGATCGGCTCAGGATAAGTAGCCGACCATAGAAAATCTCCGGCGTGAACGCCTTCGGCAACCCCGTCTTTGATCGCGTATGCGCTAAGTTCGCTTCCTTTTGCCCGAAGCTCTACTCCATGACCAAGTTGCGGTTGGCGATAGACAGCAACGACCTTTAGCGGATCTCCTTCTCGATTCCCCAGAAGTTCTCCCGTGAACGTGATGGGATTGATCTTGCCGGTGGATCGGTCGACTTGAACCACTTCTGTCAGACATGGAACCATGATTTTTTCAGCCACGAAACGAGGAGGTCCAGTGACGGCGGAAGGAAGTTTGGTTTGCCAAACTCGAACCCCGCCGAGAACTTCGTCGGCTTCAATGGTATTCCCCGAAACAAAGATCGCAAGCGAATCATCGACGAGTGGCTCGAAAGCCGAACCCGGTAGCTTGAGTGTGGTACGAGGTTGAGGTCGAACAATCGGAGGGGCAAGCGGTTTGAAAGCATCAAGTATCTGAGGAATGTTCCGACCGAGTTGACTCTTGAAAGTGAGACCCGCGCCAATACCGATCGTGATGCCAATTGCGATTTTGCTGAGAGATGCATACTTGCGACTCAACTGAAGATAAAAGAGAATCCCGATTCCACCCACGAGTGCCCAAAGTGCGCCATAAGGAGATCCTGCCCCCCCAAACAGAGCTCGAAACCCGTCGATCATGGGCAAATACCATTGGGGATACAAAACGTCTCGCCACTGAATGATCGCTTGGTAACCGAGGTTGATGCCGATGAATATCTGCATCATCACTCGATACAAGGTGTTGTCCTTGAACAAGTACGTGTAAACCGACAGGACGCAGAAAGCGCTGATCCAGATTTGCCAGTTGTTAGCCCAGTACCCGGTCACAGTTGCCCCTTCTTTGCTGCCCGTTCGTTGGCGATCAGTTTTCGACGGGCGATCATTCCCACATTGCCCGCAAGAATAAAGAAGATGATAACAAGATGCCCAAATGCAAGCGGGACGACAAGCTTTTGCCCCCTCATCCCTTCCGACTTAAACGCCTTCCCGTATTTTTCGTTGAGCAAATTTTCGTATTCGGCGGCTCCCCGAGTACCGACCATCATGCCTATGATCTGTCCGCTTGAAATGTAGGGATAGTAACCGGATGAAACCATGCCGGCACAAGAAAACAAGAGTGGCACGCGAGAAGCTGGATCGAAGAAAGCGGTCCAATCCAAATTCGGGGTGTATTCCACATCCCAAAGACAGCTGAAATCGTTCAAGGAATTGACGTGCTCCATCAACGGAAGCTTTGTAAAGTCGCGAGTCGAGTTGTGGCGATAGTCAGTTTGAAAGACTTGCTTGATGTTCCGTCCAATCGAACCCATGACGAGCGGAGCACCCCTCGTTAAGCCAAGGTTGACCCAGTCGCGACCGTAGACGCATCCATATCGTTTCGCCTGACGCTCATTTACGGTTTCTGCAAGCTGCGGAGAAACCGCGTCCGAGTCGATCGAAAAGACGATGAATGGAACGTGATTCATCATGCAGTGAGCAACGATCGCCTCATATTGGGGCCAGTTCTCACCTTGCGAGCCGGGATCCCAGTTACTGCAAATCGCTACAACCTTATTCGGAGCAGAATTTTGTGTGATGTTGAATGCGCTGCGTGTCTCTTTCCAGATCATGAGCGGCAGTCGAATGGGATAGAGGAACGGTAGTCCAGCTGCGATGAAGAGGACCAAATAAATGGTCTTCCTCGGGATCACTTCCAAACGGGCGAGCAATTGGAGCAACTTATTCACCCCCCGAAACTGACTTTTCCATGCTGAACCAATATCGAAGCGCGGTCGCAATTGCGCCCAGCATGACTCCAAATGTGAGTCCACGAAAAACCGATGTGTTGGGAACTCGCAAGATCCAACCCGCTATATTGGGCAACCAAAGTGCACTGTACTGCTCGCCCATCCAACTCGTAAGGTAAGAGCCAAATGGAGTCTGCCCTAACATCACGATGAGAGCTGAAGTCATCATGAGCGCGGCCTCGGCGGTCTTCACTCGAAACGCTCGGTAAGCAGCCGCTGCCATATAGAAGGCTAAAAGGCTGAAAATCGCGGAATTAACAGACGCAATTACGCGAAGAACAAAGAAATCACTCGTTGCCCGTGCCGCTGTGCCTGGGTCCTCGTATTTGCCGACACCCGCAATCACTCCCATTGCAACCGCGAAGAAGAAGAAGATAGAGAGATACCACCCCGTTTTTCGCTGGACCAAAATGCGAGTATGAGTCATGCCCAGGCTCAGCAAGCCGATTCCGAAGGCCATCGTCGTGATGACGGTGTTAAATTGTGCAGCGGTATCCCGGTTGTCCACAAATGTCGTTGCTGGCCCAATTTGAGCGGTATCGCCGACTTTGAGATCATCGACGGACACTTCCCCACCCGGTCCATTTCGGGCGAGTTTGATAACCGCGGTGTGATCGCCTAAGGATCGAGTCACGCGACCAGAACGCGAAATGAAGTCAATCGATCCGGGGTCTTTGCTGACAACGATGCCGTCTACCTGTTCGATGGACATCGGTTGTCCGGTTGTGGGAGTCGCGATTGGATCGCTACCGGCTCCAGTCACCCACTTTTGGCCGGGACTTAAAGAGAGCTGAGTTCCGTCTGCGAGAGAAACCGACTGAGGATTGATGATGTGGGCAGCCACAAAGGGTCCGATTCGGACCGTGACTTTTGCTCCTACACCAGCTTCGCGTAGAAGGATCGCCGTCAACTTTGGCTTCCCTAACGTGTCTCTTTGAGAGGACAGCAATTGAGGGCGCAGATTGTTTTTGGATATCAGTTGGTACAAAATAGGCGCGCTGGTGCCCGATCGAACCGAGACTGAGCCGGGTTTCCAATCCGCTACAACCGCTTGAAACGAAACACCGGGCATCGTTGGGGGCACGATGAAATCGAGAAGAAAGTAGAGCCCTGCAATGAAGGTGACAACGATCGTGATGATTCGGCGGCCTTTCATAAGTTAAAAAACGAAAAGGCGCTCGAAGCCATTGATGGGATTGCCGATGCCGTAAAGGGTTGAAACGACGATTCCGACGGCGATGATTCCTAGGAGAAACAACTTTCCGTAATCTTGCCCGGCGACGCTACCCATCATCACTGGTTCTCGGCTGAGATAAGAGGAGCATGCAAATAATTCCTCAACCATAACGACGTAATCGCACGAAGCAATAAAGAAAGGAATCTGATAGATCTCTCCGGTACCAGCAATCTGCATGCAGCCTGCCAACTGGCCCCCTTCTGAATTGAGGAGTGATGTGTAATCGTATGAGCCGAAGAGAAAGACGCTCGCGACTCTTCGATCTTTCATGATTGCCGCCGCTCCAAGGGCGGTTAGGTCGCTCTGAGTCGAAATGAAACGAACTTCGGACGTATGCATTAGCTCGGGCCGACCGGCTTTATCATACGAAGAGCGGATTACGTCCTCGCAAATCGGGACCATTACCGGCTTGCATGTGGTGACGATGAGAGGAACTCCAAATACGGCGCATTTGCCCGCCACGTGCCCTAGCACTCCAAGGGCGGCAAGGGTTTGAATATTGGTGTAGTCCTCGGTGCCGGGGTTAAAGAGAACTGGAGTGCCAAGTTCGGCGGCACGTCCGATCGCTTCATCGATTGCGACCAATCCAGGAATGGGCCGGATGTAAATTTGATCGGGATGACGTTTAGCAACCCAGATCTTCCAAAGAATTAAGCCCGAGAAGACAATGATTAATAGAAGTGTCTGGAGATTAGCTGTATCGATTCAAACACCACCTTACAAGACCATCGCTCTCATTCTAACTCAGGTTCACCGTATTGGTCGTAATCCGAGGTCGTAAGGTTCGGCTACGGCACGTGAACGAGCCTGATACTTAAGTTTTTTAAGCTAAAAGCCAGAGTTTTAGGTGGGTGAAGCGCTTGAAACCACTATCTAGCGTTGCCCAAGTTAGGCCCAATGCGGTTGCTAATGCTGCCAAATAAGTATCGGTACTGGGCGTTTCTTGCCCCTCTAAGCCGCCTATGATTTCAGACCAAGCCAGATTCACTTGAATCGTGTCA
The DNA here is from genome assembly GCA_903899015.1 of uncultured Armatimonadota bacterium. Taxonomy (GTDB): domain Bacteria; phylum Armatimonadota; class Fimbriimonadia; order Fimbriimonadales; family Fimbriimonadaceae; genus Fimbriimonas. The sequence continues at coordinate 87,630 of CAIUHP010000079.1, forward strand.
TCTACCCAAAAGAATCGGTCGTCGGACATCATCACGTTGACGACATTCCACGCCTCAACCGCCGAAAGAAGCCCGTCTCCCATAACCGTACGTCGCGTAAGGAGCCTTAATAGCCCCATCTGAGTGACTCGGCAAACTCCTATTTGGCTGGAAGATTGGATGCCCGACAACCACTTGTTAGCTAACCCACAATGCTGATGGTCCTTTACAATAATTGCAAACAGGACGTTTACGTCTGCCAAATAAGCCATCAGGATTTGAACCCGGTGCCTCGTAAATCGTCTTCATCTTCAAACTTTGAGAGAGCTTCACGCACGGCGAGGGATGTTATTGGAGAGCCACTGGAAATCAAAGGAAAAGACACTCGAGAGGGACTAGGGACACCGTTTAAACGAACGAGTTCTTCCCTCAGGGCCTGGCTAACGAGCTCTTTGAGAGTCATTCCATGCTGAATGGCGGCAACCTTAGCTTGCCTTAGCAAATCATCCGAAAGATCTAATGTCGTTCGCATATAAGCATATTAACATATTTATGCTTCGTTACCGTCCCCAAAAAGTGCTGAACTAGATTTCCCAGCCAAGTTAGAAAAGTGGCTTAGAAACTACAAGGAGTTCAGACTTGAATCAAGTATCAGTTCTGAATCTCTCATCCATGGTGAAATCACGCCCTCACTTGAGATGAATGACTGGAATGCTCCTACCTGAGTAGTCCAGTCTTTGCCTACCTCTTAAATCACTCTAAAAAACGGACCGCTTTGCCCTCAGTAAATCGTTAGTCCATGCAAACTTCTGATGAGTTTCCGCTAAGATAGCTTCACCCATGGCAAGGCGTTCGAATCATAAGGCCAAACAGTATCTGACCGGGTACTTGTTTGTAAGTCCATGGCTGATCGGATTCCTTGCGTTTACGGTCTGGCCATTTTTCCAAAGCATCTACCTGTCGTTCACCCGATACAACATCGTGTCGCCCGCCAAGTGGGTGGGTACGGCGAACTACCGAATGTTGCTGACGCAGGACGAATTGTTCTGGAAATCGGCCTGGGTGACGATTAAGTTCGCGATCATCTCGGTTCCGCTTGCAATCGTGGTGGGTATCGCATTGGCGCTTCTCTTGAACATCAATGTCAAGGGAATCACGGTTTTCCGAACGATCTTTTACCTTCCTTCGATTGTGCCGACAGTTGCGACTTCGGTGCTCTTCATTTGGATTTTGAATCCCAACATTGGCTTGGTAAATCGAGTTCTTGAAATCTTCGGAATCAAAGGGCCAGCTTGGTTGAACACCTCGCCGTGGGCGTTCTACAGCCTGGTTATGATGTCTCTTTGGGGGGTCGGAGGCAGCATGATTATTTACCTTGCGGGCCTAAAGGACATCCCCGTTCACCTGTACGAAGCAGCAACTATTGACGGTGCCAATGCAATCAGAAAGATGCGGCACATCACGCTGCCGATGATGACGCCGGTGATCTTCTTCAACCTGGTAATGGGAATCATCGGATCCTTCCAATACTTCACCCAGGCCTTTGTCATCGCTCCAAATGGCGGCCCTCAGGACAGTACGTATTTTTACAGCCTTTACCTTTACAACCGAGCCTGGAAATACCTCGACATGGGTTATGCCAGCGCAATGGCCTGGATGTTATTCCTCATCGTCATCGTGCTAACCGGACTCGTTTTCCGGACTCAGAAGAAGTGGGTGCACTATGGCGGCTAAAGAAATGCGAGAGCCGATGAAGCTTAAGTTTTGGCTGATCTGGATCGCCGCGATTGTGATCACGGTGGTCGTTTTTGCCTCCGGTCACTCCACGCCTCGCAAGTATCCCGAGCGGAAACTCGTGAGATTCTGGCATCGCTGGCAAGGAGATTGGGAAAAGCAAGTCCAAAAGATTTGTGACGCATTCAACGAAAGCCAGGACAAGTACGAAGTAGTAGCGGTCAGCGTTCCTGGAAGTGGGGCGGACGCAAAGTTCATCCTCGGTGTCATCGGCGGCGATCCCCCTGACTTAATGTCAATGGGAAGCGGGGCCGTGCCAAATATGGCCGCGAATGGCTTCTTGACTCCGCTTGAAACACTGATGACGCCAGTAGAGAAAACGGAGTTCTTCAAGCAAAGTTACCCGGCTATTCGCGACATAGGCACGTACAAGGGAAGTTGTTATGGTGTAACCATCGGCGCTGACCTGATGGCGTTGTACGTCAACGTCAAGCAACTTCGAGATGCAGGTCTCGACCCGGACAAGTTCCCCAAGACGATTGAGGAGCTTGAAGATTGGGGATTGAAGCTAAATAAGTACGACTCGAAAGGAAATTTGACCCGGTTGGGTCTGCTTTTCAGCGACGTTGGATACCTCTCACACAACTTTGGCGGCGGATTCAACGTGAAAGACGACGGCAAGCTGGAACTTGACACTCCTCAAAACCTCCGAGCGTTGGAAGAGATCGTCAACTATCGAAAGAAGATTGGTTTCGAGAACGTACTCCGGTTTCAAGCGGGCCTCAACGACATTGAAGGAGCGGCTTCTTGGGCTTTCATGCATGGCGACCTGAGCATCACGTATGACGGTCAATGGAGAGTCGAAGAGCTTCGTAAGTTCAAACCTGATCTTGAGTATCGGGTCTATCCCATTCCTCCTCCCAAAGTCGGGGGAACTCCACTTGGCGGACTTGTTGGCGGCAACTACATGATTGTTCCAATTTCGGCCAAGCAGAAACAAGGTGCTTGGGAGTTCCTGAAATTCTGGACCGGTCTTGATAATCCTGATCGAGCCGCTACCTTCTATAACATGGGTGGCTGGCTACCGTACTCGCCGTCGGTTGCGCATTCACCCACTTTTCAAAAGTGGCTCAAGCATGACTCTCAATTCCAAGCATTCTTGGACATTCTGGCGAGTCCGAATTGCAAGGCACCGCCACCCATCGCGAACTTACAATTCCTTAACGACCTTATCACGCGGGCGGAAGACCAGGCCACGCGGGGCGCATCCACTCCGAAGGAAGCCTTGCAAGAATTGGAGAGCAAGTATCGAGAAGAATCAAACAAAAGGAAGGCGCTTGGCTATGAGCAGTGATCCATCTGTAAAGCTGCCAAAACTGACCAAGGTCGCGATCTACGCGGCCCTAATCATGCTTTCAATACCGGCCATTCTGCCTCTACTTTGGATGGTTTCGACGTCACTCAAGACCAATACCCAGATCTTTGGTTCGGGCGAGTTGAACTTGAAGGCCCTCATCCCTTCACCCCTTGAGACGCATAACTACCCCGCGGCACTGCAAAACATGCCGTTCTTGTTGTATCTGCGGAACACGCTCTTGCTCTGCATTTGCTCAGTGGTTGGTGCAGTCGTCAGTAGTGCAGTCGTTGCCTACGGATTCGCGAAGATTGAATTCCCGGGTCGAAATGGAATGTTTGCGGTAATGATCGCGACGATGGCTTTACCTGGCCAGGTCACGATGATCCCGATATTTAGCCTGTTCCGTTCATTGGGCTGGTACGGCACATATCTCCCGCTCATCATTCCAGCTTTTACATCCTCAGCGTATTACGTCTTTCTCTTGACGCAATTTTTCCGCACACTTCCGTTGGAGATGTCGGAAGCGGCTCGGGTCGATGGAGCCGGAGAGTGGACGATCTTCCAAAGATTGGTTCTTCCGCTTTCTAAGCCCGCATTGGCAACTTGTGCTCTGTTCCAGTTCATCGGAACTTGGAACGACTTCCTTGGGCCACTCTTGTACTTGAACGATCCCGCCAAGTACACGCTCGCCTACGGACTCCAGCAATTTGTTTCTCACTACGGAGGGTTCTTCGCTCAGCTTATGGCGGCCGCGACGATCTTCACCATTCCGATCATCATCCTGTTCTTCTTCGCTCAGAAGACCTTTATTCAAGGGATTTCAACCACTGGCGGCAAGTAATCGTGTAGAGTCTCTCGCATGGGACCTATGGAAGCAGCTGCCGCCGGAATGGAAAGCGCAGCAAAGAATTATCTCGATGATTTGGAAGCAATGTCGGAAGCTCAGATTCTTGAGTCCGCTGGCGGAACCGCGCGTTCAGCGGTTGATTTCACCTTTGAAACCGCAATTATCAACAAGCGAATTGCCGCTCGATTGAACGGAGTCGAACCTCCAGCAATGCCTGAAGGTGAAGGGTGGACGGTTGCACCGGAAGAGTTGCGAAGTAAATCGGCGATTGCTGAATACATGAAGTCCGCTTGCGATGAACTCATCGCAGTCGCTAAGACTAAGAGCGAAGAAGCTGGTGCGCAATTGATGCCTCTGTTTGGCGGCGAGAAGCCTACATTCTATGCGGTCAATTTCGCCGCGATGCACACGATGTATCATTGCGCTCAGCTGAATTTCATTCAGTCGCTCGCGGGCGACATGGAAGTTCACTGGGGTTAGTTTTCAACGCCCTTCGTAAACACTGAGATTACGGCTACAGGGTGCGTTGGTATTTGAAATATGGAGCCCAACCAATTATGCCGGTGGCCTTCTTTTCACGTTCACAGGAGCCTGTAATCGTAATCTCTGTGTTTACGCTAGGAGTTAGATGGCCAGCAACCATCGTTTACGTAGCGATTGACAGGCCAACATGCCCTCCTTCATGCATGTTTACAGGCTCCACATCAACCTACAGAGATTCAGGCTTGACAAGTAAAACCGGGGCACAAACCAGTCCCCGGTCTGCAGAGACCGATTGTCTGATATAGAAACGGGAGTGCGAGGCACTCCCGTCTTCATTGATTACATGCGTATATTGGTCTACTTAATACCGATACATTTCGGCTTTGTAAGGGCCCTCGACAGGGACGCCGATGTACTCAGCTTGCTCAGGACGGAGGGTCGTGAGTCGAGCGTTTAGCTTCTTGAGCTGTAGTCTTGCGACCTTTTCGTCAAGGATCTTAGGAAGTACGTAGACGCCGGGGGCATACTCACCGCGCTTGGCCCAAAGCTCAATCTGCGCCATAACCTGGTTGGCGAAGCTGCTTGACATAACGTAGGACGGGTGCCCTGTGCCACAGCCGAGATTGACCAATCTACCCTTGGCCAAGAGGATGATGCGCTTGCCATCCGGGAAGATCACATGATCGACCTGAGGCTTGATCTCTTCCCACTGATAGCCTGACAAGGACGCCACGTCAATTTCGCTATCAAAATGGCCGATGTTGCAGACGATGGCCTGGTCTTTCATCTTGGCTAGGACGGCATGAGTGATGACGTGAACGTTACCGGTGCAAGTTACAAAAATATCTCCCTGATCGGCAACTTCCTCAAGGTTCACGACTCGATAACCTTCCATCGCAGCTTGGAGAGCGCAGATAGGATCCACTTCGGTGACCCAAACTTGAGCACTTAATGCTCGCAAGGCTTGAGCACTTCCCTTGCCTACGTCACCGTAACCGCACACGATTGCGACTTTTCCTGCGATCATGACGTCGGTCGCTCGCTTGATTGCATCGACTAAGCTCTCTCGGCAACCGTAAAGGTTATCGAACTTCGATTTGGTAACGCTGTCGTTTACATTGAATGCAGGGAACGGAAGTCGTCCCTCTTTCTGAAGCTGGTAGAGACGGTGGACACCGGTTGTTGTTTCTTCACTTACGCCGACAATGTTTTCGCGAATCTTGGAGTAGAACCCGGGTTTAGCAGCAAGCCACTTCTTGATCGTGCCGTAAAGCGCTCGCTCTTCTTCGTTCGTTGGATTCTCGATGACCTCTGGATTGGTTTCAGCCTGCGTTCCAAGGAGAACCAAGAGAGTTGCGTCTCCGCCGTCATCAAGGATCAGGTTTGGAGTACCGCCATCGCTCCACTCGAAAATTCGGTGGGTGTACTCCCAATACTCTTCCAGGTTCTCTCCCTTATAAGCGAATACAGGAGTTCCATTCTCGGCGATTGCTGCGGCGGCGTGGTCCTGGGTGCTGAAGATGTTGCAGCTAGCCCACCGGACATCTGCGCCGAGTTCTTTGAGGGTTTCTATAAGAACAGCGGTTTGGATCGTCATGTGAAGCGATCCAGCGATGCGAGCACCTTTCAGCGGTTTAGACGCTGAAAACTCTTCTCGGATGGCCATAAGACCAGGCATTTCGGTTTCCGCGATGCGAATTTCTTTATGGCCCCAGTCTGCGAGACCAAGGTCGGCTACAACGAAGTCGGTTTGAATCGGATTTCCTACGGTTTTCATGTGTTCGTTCCTCAACCCATGACTCTCGGACGCAAAAAACGCCCGCGAGCCATAAGTTATGCTCACGAGCGCAGTTGTCTTACGCGTTATCCGCGCCTTGTCGAGCCTGGTTCCATTCCCATAGAATCGCAGCGCCCCTCGACGAATGGTTTATTATTCCACATCAGCTTTGGTCTCAATTTCTTGAGGTTTGGCTTCTTCACTAAATATTTACGATGTTTTAGAGGGAGTTATTTCTCATCGCTTTACACGTTCGATGGTCTGTGGTAGGTTGAGGCTATTCGATTTGGAGTCCCATCCTATGAAAACCTATTTAGCCGCATTATTCATCGCCGTCTCCGCTTGTACATTTGCCCAAGGCCATGACATGAAGCCTGCCGAGGCCATGAAGCAGATCCAATTCATTACGGGAGATTGGAAAGGCAAGCAAGACTTCGTCACTGGCGGCGCTCCTATGGTTGGCGACATTGTCGTTTCTGCAAAGTCAGTGGTCGGCAACCGCTACATCGAAGAAACACTTTCGACCACGTTGCCGGGCCGTAAACCGACTGATTCTCGCCATATGGTTGGATTTGACCCGAAGATAAACAAGTACAAGGCATGGTGGTACAACGACACGAACAACGTTCCCATGCAACTCGAAGGGAATCTGGAAGGAGACAAACTAGTGTTTATGACCTCGCCTGGCCCAGATGGTACCAACAAGGGTCCGGTTCTTCGTGCCACGTACGAAAAAGTTTCCGAGACATCGATGAAGTACATGGTTGAGATGAAAACCGCCGATGGTTGGCAAGCACTGTTCCACAACACCTACTCGAAATAGTTCGATCACGCTCCGCACCGAAATAGAACCTTATGAAACGACACTCCCTCTTGAGCTTGGCTCTCGCCACGGTTATCTGTGCTTCGACATCTGCCGCTTTCGCGGCCGGGAAACAGGATCCTAACGCCAACGAAACAAAGGCCCATCGCGACGCGCGTATGCATTGGTGGAGGGAAGCCCGATTTGGCATGTTTATCCACTGGGGCCTCTATGCCGTGCCAGCCGGAACTTATGAGGGCAAACGCACTGGCAGTATTGGCGAGTGGATCATGCATGATCTGAAAATTCCAGTAGCGGACTACGCCAAGCTACAGAAGCAGTTCAATCCTGTGCAATTCAATGCCGATGAATGGGTGAGTATCGCCAAAGCGGCAGGAATGAAGTACATCGTCATGACCGCTAAGCACCACGAAGGCTTTGCAATGTTCCACACCAAGGTCGATGACTTCAACATCTATGACGGGACTCCATTTAAGCGAGACCCGATTGCGGAGATGGCTGCCTCATGTAAGAAGCAGGGCATCAAGTTCGGTGTTTACTACTCACAGGCTCAGGACTGGCATCACGAAGGCGGAGGCGCTTATGGCGGACACTGGGACAAAGCACAGGATGGAGACCTCCACCAATATGTTCAGAAGGTAGCGGCACCCCAAGTCAACGAACTTATTTCGAAGTACAAGCCGGCCGTTCTTTGGTGGGACACTCAGGTCGACATGTCGCCCGAGGATATTAAAGCGCTAACCGCAGCGTTCTCAAAGGACCCGGGCCTAATCGCGAACAATCGACTCGGCAATGGCGTCCCTGGAGACACCGAAACTCCTGAACAATACATCCCACCTAAGGGCTATCCCGGAAAAGACTGGGAAACTTGCATGACGATCAACGATACTTGGGGCTACAAGTCATTCGATAAGAACTTCAAACCGACAAGTGTTCTGCTTCGTAACTTAATCGATATTGCTTCGAAGGGTGGCAACTATTTGCTCAACGTTGGCCCCGAACCCACAGGTTTGATACCGGGTCCCGAAGTTGACCGACTAAAGGAAGTGGGCCAATGGCTAAAGGCTAACGGATCAAGCATCTACGCAACTTCCTCAAGTCCCTATCAGCATTTGAGCTTTGACGGGCGTGCCACGGTTAAGGGCAACTCTCTGTTCCTAAACGTCTTCCAATTCCCTGAAACGGGATTAGTTCTGAAGGGTCTGCAAACACCTGTACTCAGTGCAAAGGCAGTTGCAACCGGTCAGAAACTGACGGTTAAAAAAGCCGACGACGGTTCGCTGATCATTCAAATTCCGAACAAGATCGACCCAATCTCGACCGCCATCGAGCTCAAGCTCGCTGGTGCGCCGGTCGTATCAGAACCAGAATATGTTCTTGCACCCCTCGATAACGGCAATCTTCAGCTCAATGCTTCGGATGCAAAAACCGAAGGTGACACGATTCAGGTTGAAGGAGAGAACGTTGGATTCTGGACGAACGCTAAGGATTCGGTGGGTTGGAAATTCTCAATTCCCGACAAGAGCGCGGGCAAATATTCCGTAAAGCTTCGATATTCGTGTCCTCCCGAGGCCGAGGGAAGCACATTTGTTCTGGAAGTTGATGGCATGCCCACGGAAAAGACGGGCACCATCACAAAGACAAAGGGTTGGTCCAACTACACAACCGTTCCTCTTCCTGGCACGATTACGCTCGGATCAGGAACCCACACTTTGAAAGTGAAGGTACTCAGTAAGCCTGGATACGCCGTCATGAACCTTCGCAGCATCACCTTGACTCCAATCAAAGAGTAAGTTCCGTCTCAATCGAAAGTCCAAAGATATTCATTATATCCGCAACAGATATATCTGTCGCGGATATAATGAAGGCATGATTACGACTCACGGAGAGCCCTTGACTCCTGCGGTTTTGCATATTCTTATGGCCCTATCGGAGGGAGAGCGGCACGGATACGGCATCATGCAGGCCGTTTCCTCCCAAAGCGAAGGGGCAGTAAAGATGGGAGCAGGCACCTTATACGGCTCGATCAAGAGGATGCTGGTTCAACAACTCATTGAAGAATCTGAAATGCGTCCCGACCCAAATCATGGTGACGAACGGCGACGTTATTACCGCCTAACATCCTTAGGCGAACAAGCATTCCAGTCGGAGATTCGGCGACTTGAGAGGCTGCTTAAGGTTCCATCCGCCCAAAAAGTCCTAAGGGAGGCGCAACGGTGATAAAACTTCTGTGCTCGATTTTCAAGCTTCTTTTGAACTTGTACCCGGCTCGTTTTCAACATCAGTTTGGAACCGACATGCTACTTACCCTTCAGGACGGCATCAATGATGTCAAGCAGAAACGTGGCTTTCTCGGCCTGATTCAATTCACAGTATTCACGATCGTTGACCTTCTTGTTGAGGTCAGTCGAGAACATCTCTCAGAGATGAGAGTTGCCAGGCGAGCAACATTTGCCTTTGCAGCGAGTTGCTCGTTGCTTCTCATCTGGATCGACGTACATGCTACCGAAAGCCAATCTCCTTTACTCGTAATACTTGCAACGTGCTTCATGTTAGGCTCGATCGAGCCGAAGCATGCTTGGAGATGGGGAGTCGCAATCGGCTCCGTTGTCCCACTGTATGACCTCACCCTTTCTCTGTTCCGTTTCAAACCCTTTGAGGTCGGACTTTTTGGCGAATTTGCGACGATTGTGCCTGGTGTCTTTGCGGCTGGCTGCGGAGCTTTGGTGCGATATGTTGTTGGACTCGCGAACTCCCAAAAAGGCTGGACTGCAGTTCTGGCCTTATTCGCATTGTCTGGTGGGGTCACCATTGGCTTTGCCGATTTCACCCTGAACACTCCGATCCATGCCGTGGTCGGCACGATGCTTTGTGGAGCGGTGCTCGGATTTTTCTCCCAGAAACCGATTTGGCCGGCAGCCATTCTTGGCTTTGGCGTTCCGCTTGGGATTACATTCCTCATGGCGATGCACGCGCACCCCAGTCGACACCACTTCGTCTTTCTCGATGCGCGAGCGATTGCTGTGAGCGTAATTTCCGCAATGATTGCCGGTCAACTGCAACAAGTCGGACGGAATCAGGCACGCGCCCTGGATGGTCCGACCTTTTAGCTGAAATCACCTTCAGTTACGCTGCTGAACGCCCCTGAAACACTTCAAATCGGATAACGTTAGAAGGACGAACAGTGGCGTTCTCCAGTTTGCACCGCAATCGATGTCGACAGCTTAGAAATATCTGGGCTGGGATTGCCTGTTTATGCGGCCTAGCACCGGCAATTGCCTCCGCCCAAACCGTCAATCTTACATTTCGTTGCTGGGACGGCGCAGATAATATGCCTGCCATTTTTTCGGCAGCTAAGGCGTTTGAAGCCAGCCATCCGAACATCCACGTTCGAGTGCAATCGGTTACTGATAGCTACCAAGAGAAACTTCTTGCCGAAGTGGCGGCTGGAATCGCTCCCGATGTCGTCATGATGGACCCAGGGAACGTTGAGAAATTTGCCATTCGGCATTCACTTCTCTCACTCACTCAGTTGATTGCCAAGTCCCATTACGATATTGGATCTTTTTATCCAAATATCGTTGCTGCCCACACCTATCATGGGGACCTCTATGTTTTGCCGCGGGACATCGCTCCCATCAGTCCGATCTACTACAACAAGCGGATGTTTGATGAAGCTGGGATTCCTTATCCAGATGGGAAATGGACTTGGGATTTCAATGAGCGGCCCGAGCTTCGTGAACACGATTTTCTCTGGGTAATCCATCAGCTAACCAAAACTGAAAACGGTAAGGTTGTTCGCTGGGGCTATGCCCCGGCTTGGCAAGATTTACTTTGGCAGCAATTTGCTCTATCTACTGGCGGACGCTGGGCGGATGACTACATGCATCCGATGCGGATGAAATACGACGACCCAAAGGTTATGAAGGCGATTCAATTCGCAGCCGACTTAACCTTGAAATACAACTGGGTTCCTAGTGCCACGGCGATCAAGACAGTCATGCAAACAAGCGCCAACCTTGCTTTCGCAGAGCAAAAGGTCGCGATGATGCAAAGCGGAATCTGGGAGGTTCCCGGACTCAGAAAAGCAATTGTAAAAGGCAAACCCGGATATTTTGACTGGGACATAGCCATGCCACCAGCTTACAAGGACGGCACACTCCATTTTTCAACGGGTGGTTCCGGTTACGGAATCATGGCAAGCACCAAGCATCCTTGGGAAGCCTGGTTGCTCACATCATGGATGGCTGGCGCGCCAGGACAATTGGCCATGGCGGCGACCGGCTTGGCTCAGCCGGCGATTCGCAAATTGAGTCAGTCCGTTCCGTGGATTCCGGGTCCGAATACTCCGCCAGACCAACAAGTCCCTCATAACCGGATCATGATGGACCGGAGTGCGGAGCTCGTCGTATTCGGACCGTTTGGAACGGAGTGGGCCGACGCAAGCGATTTTGCGACCCGTATCCTTAGCAGAGTGTGGGATGGTTCTGCTCAAGCAGCTGACATCCTGCCCGCTGCAAATAAAGAGGGGCAGGAACGACTCACCTACCTTCGCAATCAGGGTATCCGACCGAAATTCAACTGGACAATTGGCGGCCTCGTCGCAGTTGGGCTCTTCGTGTGCTTGCTAGCATGGATTTACCTACCTGAGCGAAAGATCCGTCGTACTGAACGGGAAAAGCGAGAAAACAGAGCGGCCTACATGTTTATCATGCCGTGGATTCTCGGTGTTGTTCTTTTCACCGCCGGTCCAATGTTGCTCTCATTACTGATGAGTGTTGCCGACTGGGACATCATTCAGCCCGCTAAATGGCGCGGCATAGAAAACTTCCGCGAGGCTTTCTTTGTCGATCCCCGATTCTGGATCTCACTTCGAGTCACCCTCGCGTACACGATCATTGCCGTTCCCCTTGGTGTCGCTTCCTCTCTCGCACTCGCACTTTTGCTCAATGTCAGGGTACGAGGGATTCCAGTCTGGCGCACTTGCTATTACTTACCGAGCGTCGCAAGTGGCGTCGCCTCAAGCCTGATCTGGAAGCGGATATTCCAGCCCGATGGCGGTCTTTTGAACGCAGTTATCTATGGTTCCCATGGCCACGGGAATCTCTTCGGAATCGCAACTCTTCTTAAGCCGTTTGCCGAATCCAACGGACAGGTCAACTGGCTCAATAACGAGCATTTAGCTTTGCCATCGCTAACGATGATGTCGATGTGGGGCGCGGGAGGCGGAATGATCATCCTGCTCGCAGGTCTGCAGGGCGTTCCGCAGTACTACTACGAAGCGGCAACTCTTGACGGAGCCAATCCATGGCAGCGCTTTAGAAACATCACGATCCCGATGATCTCACCTACCCTGTTTTTCTGCGTGCTCACCGGATTTATTGGTACGTTCCAGTCATTCACGCAGGCATTGTTGATGACCGACGGAGGCCCCAATGATGCGACGATGTTCTTTGGCTTGCATATGTACAAGAGCGGTTTTCAAGCGCTTCGAATGGGATATGCGTCGGCACTCGGCTGGGTTCTGTTTGCGGTGGTCATGATCTTCACGGTTGTTCAACTTCGGCTCAGCAAGTGGGTCTATTACGAGGGTGGATAAGTTGGAACGAGCAACCGTTAACGAAAGACTCACGCGCATACTGGTGCTGGTAATTCTCGCTTTGGGAGCGGTTGCCTTTATGGTTCCGTTTTACATCACCGTCGCGATGTCATTAAAAAGCCAGTCGGAGCTGGCAACAACTTCGATGTGGTCTTGGCCCCACGATGTGACCTTTGAGAACTATCGCACCGTACTGACCAATCCTCTGGTGAGCTTTAGCGTGTTTCTCAAAAACACTTCGATTATTACGACCATTTCGACCCTTGGCACATTGTTTGGGTGTACGGTGGTCGCTTATGGCTTTGCGCGAATGAAATTCGCAGGCAAAGATCGACTCTTTCTCGTTCTGCTCTCAACGATGATGTTGCCCGGGCTTCTTACAATGATTCCGAGCTACGTGATCTACGCCAAACTGCATTGGGTCAACACTTTCTATCCGCTAACCATCCCATCGTTCTTTGGCGGAGGTGCCTTCAACATCTTCTTGCTCCGACAGTTCTACTTAGGCATTCCAAAAGAGCTTGATGAAGCCGCAGTTCTGGATGGTGCCTCTCATTGGACAATCTTCTCACGTGTCCTGTTACCGTTGAGTGGCCCCGCTATTGCCACGGTCGGCATTTTTTCGTTTATGGGCGCATGGCGTGATTTTATGGGCCCGTTGCTCTACCTCAACGAACCCGAAAAGCAAACCTTGGAGCTCGGACTTCGCACCTACCAATCGCTCCATGATTCGCAATGGCACCTCATCATGGCGAGTACCGTTTTGGTGAGCATTCCGATCATCATTCTTTTCTTTGTCGGACAGCGCTATTTTGTTAAAGGTATCGTGATGACCGGCCTCAAGTAGAACCTACGGCATTCTCTTAAGGCGAAGCGTTCGGATACTCCTAGTCCGAGCCCTCGACGATATCAGCGTTGATGCCCTTTCCACCTGGCTTTCCATCAGCTCCATAGGAAAGAACAGAGAAGCCCTTTTTGCCTTTCGGACTTTTAGCCAAGTAAACATATGGACGCCCCCAGGGGTCGGGTGCGCACTTCTTGGAGACGTACGGGCCGCGCCACTTCTTCTCGAGCCCTGGTTGACATTGTTGCAAGCCTAGGAGTCCTTTCTTTGTGGTTGGATACCGATCACAATCGAGCCGAAATTGATTGAGAGCCATTTTAAGGGTTGCCACATCTGCCCGTGCCCGTCCAATTTTCGCTGCATCAACCTTGGGTTCTTGGGCATTCAAAGCTCCAACTAGGCACAGAAGAAAACCAAATCCTACCATTCTATGAACATTGCTCATGACTGATAGTAACGTAACAATTGAACCAATGTTTATTCATTTACGAAAGGTAAGCAAAGTCTCACTTCCCAAGTGGCGTCACTCGCTTGGCGAGTGAATTCAATGCTAATCACAAAGTTGGATCGGAGTTTCTGCTTGTGATTCGGTATCCGTTAGTGAACACAGAATGAGTGCTAATGAACTCGCAAGCGCATCTCGAGATGGAACCGAATAGCTTAAGCTGAAGCTACAATAGATTGAAGGTGAACGGGCGAAGATGACCAACATTCCTAGTATCGGAATTCCGCCATTGGCGGGTTTAGCAAGTTATGAAGAAGCGGCTCGACCAGGCTACGGCGTCGACGAAAACGTGGAGCTGATGCGCCGCTACAACTACGTCGAAACTCGCCTGTACCAATTGAGCGCCGCGTTTATCAACCCAACTCCCGAGTGGGAAGTTAAGGGTGCTCTGAGTCTCCACCTCTATCTTGATGCCGAGCATGGTCTTGCTCTGCGCAACCGAGTCGCCGAACTCCGGCGTCCCCCTCTCTACTTGGACAAATGCCCGGATGAGAGACTGGAGACTTTGTTTGATGAAGCCCAGCAAGCCAAAGACACGATCGAACTGCTTACCGGTATTTTCAAGGTCATTCGACCTGCTTTGCTTGCTGCTTATCAGAAGCATCTGGCGGAATCTAACCCGGTATTCGACTTTCCTACCTGCCGACTTTTAAAGACTTCAATCTCAGAAGAGGAGCAGATGATTGGTTGGGGCCAGCAAGCCTTGGCAGCGCTACTTATTTCTGAGGACGACCATGCAACTTCGAGTTCCTGGGCCACCCACCTGGAAGCATTCCTAAACCATGCTGGCGGCGTGAGCGGAACCGATGCGGTGGATTCAAATCTTCCACTGCCGGAATTGCGGGCAACTGAGCCCTTCGTTGCCGATGTGGATCCGAAACGAGATTGGCGTTCCGGCGAAATCTACAACTTCCACTATCGCGCCAACGACGTCTATCTTGACCCGGAAGCAGATTATGACGAGCGAGTTTTAGCTCTGATGTACAAGCGGTTCCACGAGATGGATGTTCCAGAAATGATGGCAAGCATCGTTCTCCAGACACCCGGAAAGCCGTGGGAGTATTACCGCGATATGGGCCGGCAGCTTTGGGACGAGGCTCGCCACTCAATGATGGGAGAAGTCTGGTTCGCAAAGAGCGGCTTCGATTGGAGCAAGTATCACAACCATGTTGGCTGGGGCATGCACTTGAACTTGGATCGCGAGCCGATCGACCGGCATATCATTCTGTACTTCATCGAGCAGAACCTAATGGACGGGAAAACCGGCAAGCGATTGGAGTGGAAGATCGCGCAATCGGCCAAGGACGAACTGGCGACCTACTTCCAAGACTACGATTGGGCTGACGAAGTGCTTCACGCCCAAATTGGCAGGCGTTGGTTGAAACCGGATGTCGGCGACGTCAAGGCAATTCTCGAGCGAGCCAAAGAGATCACGAAGATGTCGAGCCCAAGTATTGATGCGCGTTCATTGACGACACCTCAAATCGACTGGTGGCCCGATTTCGTTCGCGACGCGCTCGGTAAAGAGAGCACCTCGCAAGCCGGATCCGAGCACAAGCTCATTCCGACATTCTCGTATGTTGCTTCCGGGGAAGGCTAGGCCTTCGATTGACTATCAACTCCCATCGGGCCGACGGGCGAGAGGATGTCGATGAATTCGGCATCTTCAATGACGTCCACACCGTGAGGAAAATTTGAGGGGAGAACGAGAACTTCGCCGGCTTTCATGAGAAGTTCTCTGCGCTCCGGCGATTCTTCGGCACCGAGAGTCCATTTCACGACTCCGGAAATCAGTACAGACGTTTGCTCGCTTTCGTGATGGTGCAGATTAACATGACAGCCGACATGAAGCTTTACTTTGGCGACTAACATTTTCTCACCTCGCACGGCTTGGCGAGTGAGGAGCGGGATCAGGTGTTCAACGGGGACGTCGTCCCAACTCGTGTGATGTGCATCCATCTCGTGACCATACCGTTGATTGAATGGTTAGTGCTCGGGACACCCTCAAGAATGGGCGGCACTGTCCAGTTGCTTGTCGCTCACGACGTGCACATTAGCGAACCCTCTCGGGCATGCTTTGAGCGATGACTCGGCTCAGGTTCGAGGACTGTACTCGAAGTTCGGGAACGGCAGTGGACTCCCAAAGCATTCCTCTTCGAGGATGGCCGAGAACGTAAAGCCCCTCCTGCACCTTTCCATCGGAGTCGCAATTGATGCCTCGGTCGTAAGAATCTGTCTCGATCGTTCCCGCCGCGAGCAGGTTCTGAATCAGAGGCGACGGCCACGATCGGACATTACTTGTTGGACCCGTACAGTTGAAAAGGAGGTCGACCGATTGAACGACCGAAGGCCCGTCTGCATTCGGTTGTTGCCGAATGACTAATCGATCTCGATCAGACGAAATGGAAAGTAGCTTTCCTGCTTGTACCGTTAGTCGGGAATCTTTGATCAAAGCTTGAAGCTTCGAGTGGATCTCGGGAGCTAATCGGTGTCGATGTACTTCCCAGAATGGGCGAACATGGCTCAGAAATCGACGCTTGCTCTCAGGAGACAGGGTTTGCCAGTAGGTTGACATGCGGGGCCGCATTCCGTCGATGACGGCGCGCCAATTGGAACCAAAACTCAAGGATTGCTCGGCGGCTTTGCGCACACTCTTGAGCAATTGACGGATGGAAGCATTCGGTTGAGGGATCGACTCGGCAGGCAAAGGTTGGATGCTGAGGTCGTGAACCTGCGCCATCAACCCCCGTCGTGAATGCAAAGTATAAGTCCCCTCAAAGCCAAGGTTCTCGCAACTTAAAATTACGTCAATGGCAGTTAATCCCGCTCCGATGATGGCAACTTTTTCGGCATAGGCGAGCCGACAACGGTCAATTTCGGTCCAAGGATTCTCCACAAAAGCAGGGTGCCTTGTAACGGAGCGAGTTTCCGGTACATGGGCGGGCGGAAATCCGCCGAATGCCAGGGTTATTTGGCTGGCCGACATCAACGTACCATCTGAAAATTCTACTTGCCAGCCTTTCGGTGACTTGGTAACGTTTGTGACCTCTTTCTCAACCAGGCGAACCTTGCCACCGGCCGTAATCTCCTTTAGCAAATCTTCCAAATATTGCCGGTAAAGCTTTCGCGGTGCAAAGCTGTTTGGCTCAAGCGGTAGGCCTTGCTGGTGAGCCCACTCGACGAAATCATGAGGTAAATCGGGAAAAGCAGACATTCCTTTTGCCGGAACATTAAGAAGATGCGCTTCGAAATCCGTCTCGTAAGCGACTCCAAATCTTGGCCCCTTGGGAGACCGAGCGATCACTATTTCAAGATCGGGATTGCACTTTGTGAGGTTGAAAGCCAGCGTTATCCCAGAAAATCCTCCGCCAACAATGATGACGTCGACGGCTTCAGGCATCAAATAACTCATGACAGCACTCGCATTAAACACGTTAAGTGATTTACTTAATCATCTTACTCGTCTAATGAATGTCAAAAGAGAGCAGGGTGTCTCCCATTTAGCAGAGACGCCCTGCTTTGTCTTAGAACTTTCTTCCGAAAGTGAAGAGGACCGGTGGTTGCTTTGGCCCAAGGATGATCTCTGCTTCCACGAAGGAATTGTCCGGAAGGTTCAGACCGCCGAGCGCCTTGACGCCAAAGCCACTCTTGTGATCGCCAAAGTCATCGGTGAAGTAGTAGGTCGGACCGACTCCCGCGTAACCCTGCATGAAGGTTTGAACGCCAAGTAGTGACAGAGCATTGCCTCGACGATCTTTCCCGAAATTGCTAGGCTTGCCCCAAACTTCGGCATCCACTCGCAGTTGCGGTACCGGAAGAAGCGGGACGTTGAAGCTCACAGAGACGCCACCCGTGACCATAAATTCGTTCCAGTTTCCGCCACCTACTCGGATAGCAAACTTGGGAATGGGCACAATGGATGCGGCTTGCTTTGCAATGCTCACCTTCACCGGTGCAATATCCGACGGCACGGTAGATGCGCAAGCAACGGATGTTGCCATCGCGGCGACTAAAGCGTAGATCACTCGATTCATAGGTTTCTCTCCTCCGTTCGATCAAACTGTTATAACAGTACGCTAAGCCTACCGAGTCCGTTCCGGTTTGCGCATGTGGTTACGCGTGAGGGGTCACGATCGAGAAATACTCTTCGAAGAACAAATCAACGTCAACCGTCTTGGCTACCTGATCGGGTCCATCTCCGGCAACGAGCTTCGTCATTCCACACAAGTTAAGATCCGGGGTCACGGGAACCTCGATGAGACCCGACTCATACGCGCAAAGTCCGGGTTTGAAGATTAACGCAGCCGCGAGAGGGTCATGAAAGGTCGCATCTTTCACTTGAGAGAACCACGTTTCCGCGAACGTTCTCACGGTGCTCAGCGGTTCCCCGACAAATCTCCGCCTGACTTCATCTGCACTGAGGCGGCAATGTTCCGTGACATCGAGCCCAACAGTCAGATGGTTTTGGCGGGGAGCGGTGTAAATCATCGACGTCGCAGTTGGGTCGACGAGAGCATTCCATTCTCGGCGATCTCCTCCGAAGAAAATCCCTCCCATCGACACAATTGATTTCACGAGGAATGGTATTTCCGGGTCAAGCGCAAACAAAAGCGCGATATTGGAATAGGGTCCGATGGTCAGGAGAGTTACTTCATGAGGTCGAGACCGAATTTCACGCTGGAGGAATTCAACCGCAGTGTTTTCGGGTCGATCCAGTCGGTGAGCAACCCTTTCGATGGCAGCGTACTGTGGCACGCGCGGCTGACCGACTCCATGAACTAAAACATCTCTCCGCCCGCAATGAATCGGAATATCCGGTTGCCCAGCTGCCCGACAAATGACTTCTGCAAGGGCCGCTCGTTGCTGAACGTCGCCGGTTACGGTCGTGATGCCAAGTAATTCACAGCGAGGTTGACGAAGTAAATAAGCCAAAGCCATCGCATCGTCAATATCACTACCGATATCGGTGTCGAGCAAAACCGGAAGCTTATACATGGGTCCGCTACAGACTAACGTGCAACCGGAAGGGTTGTCTATGTGTCTCGCCAATACCTTGGCCAGAAAAGAAACTACTCAAACAAGGAGGCTGCGAATTCGTCGGGCTTAAAGTCACGAAGATCGTCCATCTTTTCACCGACTCCAATGAATCGAATCGGAATCTTAAGACGCTCAAACACCCCAATGAGGGCGCCTCCACGAGCCGAACCGTCAATCTTTGTCAAGACAAGGCCGGTAACACCCGCCGCCTTTTTGAATTCTTCCGCTTGCCGAATCGCGTTTTGGCCAGTATTCGCATCGAGAACCAATAGAACTTCATCTGGCTTTCGGCCCAATGCCTTTTCGGTAACCCGGAGAACTTTTCCAAGCTCCAGCATAAGGTTGTCTTTGCTATGCTGGCGTCCTGCGGTGTCAGCGAGAACGAACTGAGCTCCCCGAGCTTTCGCTGCCACAATCGCATCGTAAATCACCGCGCTGGAGTCTGCTCCAGGCTGACTCCGCACAATCTCAGCACCCGTGCGACTTGCCCAAACTTCTAACTGCTCAATCGCGGCCGCTCGGAAAGTATCGCCTGCCGCTAAGATGACCTTGTTGCCTCGTTTCGTGAGAAGTCGCGCTACCTTGGCGATCGTCGTTGTCTTCCCCACTCCGTTGACACCGACAAAAACATAAACCGTCGGATCAAAATCACTGACCTCAATTCCGCCCGGACCTTGCTGACGGAATCGATCTGCGATAGCCTTTTTCAGGCGTTCTTTCATCGCGTGAGTGTCAGTAATCTTCTCATCACGAACGGCCTTTCTCAGTTCTCCGAGAATCTCGGTGGTGGTGACAATGTGAGTGTCGGCCTGTAACAGCGCCTCTTCAAGTTCTTCGTAAAACTCTTCATCAATCACGCCTCGACCCAGCATGCGGTCGACACGTTCCATTAGGCGCTTGAACATACAGTTAAAGCGTAGCATGGGACGGCGGCAAGAATCCTGCCAAAACCACCATTACGAGGCGGTAGCTTGTGATTTCCTGGCCCTTCTGATCGCCGCGCGCCATCGTTTCCAAGTCGCGCTACGCTTGACTTTGCGCGCTAGATAGGGCGGATGATTCGGTTTGGTGAACTCACGATGAGTCTGGAAGCGCATCCGCTCTGACTTGGCGAGGACAATCGGCTTGAGTCGAGCTTTCTGCCAAGCTTCGTAGAGTAGCAAAACGTGCCAGATGTTTTGACTCGGATATTGTCGGGCGATTTCCTTTTTGAGGCGTTGTTCGTCCATATCCAAATGGATAACTTCCTCTCCACGCGGATCACTGAATCGGTTGATGCGTTGAGACCGAGTGAGATACGTGTGATAGAAAGGAATCTCCAAAACAGGGCCGTCGAAGGTTTTGTTCACCAAGTAATTGGTTGAGTCGTGGTCAATATGCCCCTGTTCAAAGGCGCCGCAACACACTCGATCGGGCTGCACTTCTGCCATCATCGCTCGGAATTTGGGCAACAAAACTGGAATCTCATCACAAACCGAACCGTCAGTCGCCTGATGGAAATACAGGTGGTCTTGAGGTACTCCAAGAATCTTCGCCACCGCTCTTGCTTCGTTTTCACGAATGGGTTTGCTATGAGTCCAGCTAATAAAAACCGGGTTTCCTGCATGAACAAGGCGACGGATCCAAACACAAATGGAGATCTCGTCGTCCGGATGAGTCATGCAAAAAAGCCATCTCAGTTTGGGATTAGTATTAAAGGCGATCAATCGAGTTCCATACCTCGGATGACTCTTGTTGATGATCGGCCCTGAAGCAGGGGCATGATGACTACTTCACCGCCATATCCCAACACGATCTTTGATTCAGGCAGGCTTTCGACAGTGTAGTCTCCCCCCTTCACATGGACTTCCGGCTTCAGGATTGATATCAAGTTTTCGGGCGTATCTTCTTCAAACGCCACCACTCCATCGACGCATCGAAGTGCTTCG
Source organism: uncultured Armatimonadota bacterium (assembly GCA_903899015.1). Classification (GTDB taxonomy): domain Bacteria; phylum Armatimonadota; class Fimbriimonadia; order Fimbriimonadales; family Fimbriimonadaceae; genus Fimbriimonas. The sequence continues at coordinate 108,543 of CAIUHP010000079.1, forward strand.
AGCACTGAAATCCGATCTTCAAGCGTGTTAATCGGACGATTGGGCCCCTTCCCTAAGCGTCGAACACTCGCGTCAGAATTCATTCCAACGATGAGCATGTCGCCAAGGGAACGGGCTGCTTGCAGATATTGCACATGTCCAGCGTGAAGAATGTCAAAGACACCGTTCGTAAAGATAAGGCGACGACCCTCTCGTAATTTCAAAGCCGCATTAATTTCCATTGAGAGCTTTCCTCATCGTTTCCAACACATCTTCCGGCCGAATCATGGCTAACGAATCGGGATGATAATGACACCGATCGATTTGGCCATAAGGGCAAGAGCGCTCCGGCTTCGTAATGCTGTAGAGCCCTACCGCCGGTTTATTGAGTGCCGCTGCTACGTGAGTACTGCCGGTGTCGCCGCCAAGATGCACGGCACACTCGGAAATGAGCGCGACGAGTTCGCGAACATTGGTTTGCCCCAACAGCGAGATCGGCTTGCTCAAGCATCCACTGATGACCTCCGATGCTGCAAGTTGGTCAGCCTCCGCCTTGCCGCCAATCAGAACCGATGGTACGCCGTCCTGTGCCAACTGATCGATAACGGATGAAAAGGACGCTGGCACCCAGCGCTTGGTCGCCCAACCGGCACCGGCATTGATTACCGCAAACAGCCCGCGAATGTTGTTTTCTGCGAGTTTGTTCCGTACCGAATCTAGGTCATCCCCCTTTGGACTCAGCATAAATTCGGCCCGATCCATTTGTCCGCCAACCGCCCGGGCAACGTCAACGTACTGGTCAACGACATGAAACGAGGTTGGGTCGGGAAGGATGCGTCCACTGAATAACCATGAGCCCTCTCGTTGCCAGTGATAACCAACTTTCCTGTTTGCCTTCGCTCGTGCGATGCCGAGGGCGCTTTTCAAAAGACCTTGCAGATCAAGTGCCGCTTCAAATGGCTCGGGATACGTTGGGATTGAGCTTAATGAAAGTTTGAGTTTAGGCTTGAATTTTAGAACTTCATCAACGGCTTCGCAGCACTCGACAATGCCAGCAAACCGAGGATCAACGACCCAAGTGATATGGCAATCCGGAAAGCCTTTCTTCAGAGCTACGGCAGCCGGGAGCGAACAAACCGTGTCACCCAGTGCCGATAAACGGCTGATCAAGAATCTAGGCAATTTGGCTCCTGATCAGGGTTCTTGATGCTTCGATAACTTCTTCCGAAGTGACTGCGGAAGCTTCCATACCGCGTCGCAAAACCACTCCGCGATGGGTATAGGGGCGATAATTTGCTGGGTCCATGTGTCCGAACACAGAAACGACCGGCACACCATAGGCGGCTGCCATATGGCCGGTTCCGGTATCTCCTGCTAAATGAAGCTCGCTTGACGCTACCATGCTCATCGATTGCGCTAAGGATAGCTTGCCGACATAACTCCTTGCACCCTCAAGTTCAATATCGGGATCGCCCAGGGCTCCCAGGAAGGCCACTTGATACCCATCTGCAACAAGGTTCTGAGCAACGGCACGCCATTGGTTAATCGGATATACCTTTGAAGGATGCCCGGCTGAAGTTGAAATCGTCACCAATTTTGGTTGAACCTTGGGCGCGCACGGCATGATCGGGAGAATAGGCAAGGGAAACGGTCCGAAGTTTTGAAGCACGTGGTTCTGCCATTCCACCCAATGAGCTTTTGCCGGCATTCTCTCCGGAACGGGATTGAGTAGCTTGGAAATGGCATCGGTTGCGTTGACGGAAATCCGTCGTTTGGGTCGAGCAAACTTGAGGCAAACCGCCGTCTTCAGATGACCTTGAAGGTCGATGCCAAAGTCAAAGTTCATGCGCTTGAGCTTCCGGCAGATTTCTATTTGCTCGCCGAGCACCTTTGGTGTCCACCGTTGTGACCGCCACTTTTGCCGTGGCACCACCATGAGTTCGTTCACAAGTTCATCACGATCGATAACATCGACACACCGTTCTTCAACGGCCCAGCAAATGAACGCATTCGGATAGCGCTGTCGTATAGCGGTGGTGGCCCAAGTTGCCATAACGCAATCCCCAATCGCCGAGAATCGCACAATAAGGAACCGGGGACCGTCTAGAGCAGATTGCGTCTTCGTGCGCTTTTCCATCGATCATGCAACCACAGCCACTGCTCAGGATATTCCCGAATGACCGATTCGAGGACTTCGTTCAGCTTCGCCATGATCTCCTCTGCACTCTCCATCTTGTTATCGATGTCGACGGGCTCACGCACCACGACGCGATACTTGCCTGGCCCAATTCGAACACAAAATGATGGTAATAAGACCGCTCCGGTTCGCTGATGAAGAACGGCGGGACCCAGCACGGTACCGGCTGGCTTGCCAAAGAAAGGAACGAAAGATTCGTCCGAGTTTTGATCGGGAAGAATTCCAACGATTTCTTTTCGCTTGAGCTTGACCAAAATGGGGCGAGCAGAATCGCCTCGAGACAGAACATTTACGCCCGTGAGACTTCGAATTTGGGATACACGGTCTTGGATTTCACCTTGATTGGCGTCGCGAGCCACAACTGAAATCTGTCGTCCGGTCGCGATCAGCCAGTGGCCAAATCGCTCCCAGTTCCCGAGATGCGCGGTACAAGCAATGATCCCTTTTTCGACTGCAGCTGCTCGTTCATAGTGCTCAAAACCTTCGACCTCCATATTGTCGAGGAGCTCTTGGTTTGTGCGCAACGGAGTGCGCATGAAGTCGGCGGTGATCAGTCCAAAATGTTTGAAGACACCTCTCGCGGTTTCATACCGCTGAGCATCCGTCCATTCGGGAAAGGCTAGCTGAAGATTGTTAATCGTACGCTCGCGCCGAGACCGCATCAACCTAAAGGCAAGGTTTCCGATTGCCTCTCCGCGTCTCTCAGCGACGGTGACATCTTGCTTGAGAAAGATTTTTTGGCCGAAACCAAACGCGTACAAACCTAATTTACTGACCAGCGCCTTCTGTCGGTTACTCATCAAGTCTCTTCTTTAACCAAGCTTTGAACTCTTCCTCAGGTTCAACAGATATTTGCTGAGTTGCAACCAAAAATTGGCGTCTATCTATATCGGCTCGGTTTCGTAGCTTGACCCAATCCTTGGCGGTCACAACGATCGGCAAGTCTTTGGGAAACGATGCTAAAAGGGTACCTCCCGTAAGGGGATCATGGTCGGGAAGAAGCACGGTTATTCCAGGGTTTTGGCTATTCGGAAAAATTGAATTCAGCGCATCCAGAAATCTTTGCGGTTGCCCCAAGGCACACAGCACCGAGTATTCCTTGGGAGAAATCTGCTCACCGGTTGGCGAGATTAGTGTCATCGGCGCCGGTTTGATTTGGAACGAACCAGGCAAAACGAGGTCAGCCCGTCTTCGATTCCATCTGGGCTCGCGGTAGGGTCCGGCTGGAATACAGTTGGTATTGGCAGGAAATGGTTCGTCGAGGACAATCGTGATCTGCTTTTTGATTGGTAAATGCTGGAATCCGTCATCCATCACCAAGACGGAATTGGGGAACTGAGCGTGGACCAATTCGGCAGCCAAAACCCGACGCCTACCTACAACAATTGGGACTTCTGGGTCTAGCCAACGAAACATTGCTGGTTCGTCGCCCCATTCTTGGGCATCCAACGGACCGTTTGGAGCGATAGTTGCGGCTTCAGAGTGAGGCGCACCGTAGCCGCTGCAACCAATCACAACTTCGTATCCCATCTCGCGCAACGTGCGCACAAGGTAACGAGTCATCGGACTCTTGCCGCTTCCCCCGGTGATGAGGTTTCCGACGCAAACAATAGGGCGATGCGGCTCTTGGGTTTGCTTGATTTTGAGACGATATACGGCGAGATAGCCTTGCCAGCCAGCAGCGTAAAGCCACGAAAGCGGAGTCAATGCGGCACGCATACAACGGGCACCCAAACTTTTGCCCTCCCAGATTTCATTCGGCCGCATCGTTTCGATTGTAGCGCCCCGGTCCGATCAATCGCTTTGCAAATCGAGATTTTGACAGTCGTGGGTCCTAGTCTTTGCACCTAGTCCCGGTCGAAGTGCGTACTATCTAGTCATGCGACATGGGTTTAGACCGCGAGTCATCCGCCAAATATTCTCGCCGGTTCCGGCTGCCCGGTCGAGGTGCCTTTCAACGTTTGTCGCCATTGCACGTCAAGGTTTACCCACCACACTGAGGTACGAACCAAGCCACGTGCTCGCCGCTTCTAGTTTGCTTTTACTGGTGTTGGGTGGCATCATCCAAACCGTCTCACGCATCGGAGGAACGATTGTCCTTTCTGGGTGGATGGTGGCTGGCCTGTCGCTAATTGCGCTTCTGTTCCAAGACAAATGGGTTTACGGATTTGGCCGCCCCCGACTTTTACGACAACTGGATGAAGCGAGACGTACGGTGGGATTGGACGAGGCTCTCTTGCCGGAATCGCTTGATTTTCTAGAAACGGCGGCTCAGCAGTGGGAACGGGTGGAACACGCCCTGCAATCGCGAATTTGGGACCAGCACGACGACCTGCGCAACCGGATCAATTACGCCGCACATCAAGCCATGGAAGATGTCGTCGTATTGGAATGCGGAACGACTGGAGAATCTGGATTCTCCGATCAAGATGCCGAGCAGGCTTTAACCACGACGTCAGCCAACTTGCGCTTGCTGGCAGACGCAGTCGATGCGACTGCGTCCGCGATCATGGCCTATCCGCGAGACAACTATGAGTCCAACGGAGAATCTCCACACGGCATTATCGAAGAGGTTCACGATCTTGAGCAAGCACTGGCTCGCTTGAACCAAAGTCGCACGCGCTCACCCCAGATTTTTCAGGGCATGCCGCCTCACGAAGACTAAGGGTGCTGTTTCACTATTGCGAGCGCGGCTTTGAACTCGGGACTGTCTGCGGTGCCTAGCCACTCGTACGCGACGGATTCGGTGTGAGCAGGAACCACTCCGGCATCTCGAATTCGTTCCATTCCTAATTTGTGGCGTTCAAGAGTTCGCGAGGAAACGGCATCGGGACAAACCACGACTTCAAATCCCTTTGCGAGAAGGTCTTGCGCCGTTTGAGAAACGCAAATATGCGTTTCCATTCCGACGATGATGATTTGCCTCCGCCCGCTTGCTAGGACGGCGGCCATGAATTCGTCGCATCCTGCCGCACTAAACGACATCTTTGCAAAAGCCGGGGGTTCTTGGACCAAATCGGCAAGAGATTCATGAGTTGAACCCATGCGAGAGGGGTTTTGCTCGGTTGTTAAGACAGGAATTCCGAGTAGCCGAGCAACCTTTGCGAGAAAGGCAACCCGGTCAAGAACTCTATCTACCTCGTGAATAGTCTTAGTGAGGACGGGTTGAATGTCTATAATTGCGAGGAGCGATAAGTCGGGTTCTAGTTTAACGCTAGGCATTTTATGCATTATGCTCCGGTGTTTTGCTAGACAACGCCTTCGCTTCCGGTTACAATGAGACTGCTCATGGAACGAGCGAACGCTCGGCCTGATCTTCAGGAGGATTGAAAATGACGAGAACACTTACAACGGCGGTCATCGCCACCCTTGGTATCTGCGGCGTTGCAAGCGCTCAGCAGGCTAGCACACTTAACGCAAGCCCGAACAACATCACCGTTCGAGGCGGCGTGGCTCTGCCAGTTGACAAGAGCCTTAGCAACGTAAGCAATTCCTTTGGCAACATTGGTGTCGAATACCAGTTCGGCGATTCACTTTTCAAAGGCGGCGAGACATACCTTTCAGTTGATGCCTTCTTCAAGGACCTCAGCAATGTCATCGCTTATCCAGTTGCTGTCAACCAGAGATTCTTCACTGGCCAAAATGCACAGGGTCACCGAAATTACTTCTTCGTGGGTGTTGGTATGACATTCGTGAACGTAACTTCTTCAGCCAACGCAATCTCAGCTCGTGGCGGATTTGGAACCGAACTCGGTCCTAACATCATCGCTGAGCTTGGTGGTTACATTTCCGACCGAGCAGCTGGTGTTCGCGGAAATGCGGTCACATTCAACGTCGGCTACCGCTTCTAAGATCGCTTAAGAAGCCCAAGCGTCAGACCCTAACCGGTCTGGCGCTTTTTTTTGCCAGATATATCCTCTGACCTCCATCTAAATTCTGACTGAGCCGGTGGAGACAGCCATGAACGTGAATCTTCGACCGGAACTCGCACACACAAGCCTTCGAGCGTCGCGATGTCGACATCCTTCAATGACCTGAAGTTGATCGCTTCATTCGACAGATCAATTTTTTATTTCAGATTGGTGTCGGTCTGGCAGCTGGTCGGTGACTTCAGTTCGATCGCCTATTTTGAACTTGGAGTTCAGGATGCTTTCGGGCCAGGCGGAAATTCGAATACTCAAACATATTTGAATTTGCGCCAGACCATGCTCTTCAAGCTATGAAGGCTCTTTGAGTGCTCTCTCCCAAAATTCTGATGTCACTCGTATCGTAATGCCTGAATCGGGTTCATGGATGCGGCTTTGCGGGCCGGATAGATGCCAAAGAAGATTCCAACACTGGCAGAAACCACTAAGGCGATCCCCAGTGCGGTTGGACTTACCATCGTGCTCCAACCGGCAATGCTCGCAAGCAAAATCGTTCCCAGGACTCCACAGACGACCCCAATGATGCCGCCTAGTACCGAAATGATGCTTGCCTCGATCAGAAATTGCATAAGAATGTCTCGCGGTGTGGCACCAATAGCTTTACGGATACCGACTTCACGAGTCCGCTCAGTTACGGAAACAAGCATGATATTCATGATTCCAATGCCACCGACAATGAGACTGATGATTGCGACGGCGGTTAAAAGGCTTGTCATGGTGCCCGTCACACTTTGAGATCGGGCGAGCAAGTCAGTCTGATTCATCACTTGAAAGTCATCGTTTTGCGGAAAGGGGGGATGCAGATGGTGTCTTTGTCTGAGCAATGACGTAATTTGTTGCTGGGCGAGAGGCATCATTTCGGGAGAAGTACATGCAATCGAAATACCGCTGATGTTCTTCACCCCCAGAACGCGCTGCATTGCGGGAGTTATGGGCATCATCACGACGTCATCCGGGTCGGGTCCGCCGGTTCCAGTTCCTTTGGGTGCCAACATGCCGATGACGGTGTAGTTCGACTTATTGACGGAGAGGATTTGCCCCGTTAAGTCAGTCTCTCCTTTTCCCGTTAAGTTCTCGGCCACGGTGTTCCCTACGACACAGACTTTTAAATTTCCCTGATCTTCGTAATTTGTAAAGAATCTTCCTGCCCGCATCGTGAAGTTGTTTACAACAAGATATTCGGGAGTTGAGCCAAGAACCGTCGATGTCGCATTGGCTCCATTTAAACGAACCTGAACGTTGCCTCTGACTTGAGGAGCGACACCTAAGATCGACTCTGGGAACTGTTTGGCAATCGTGCGACTATCAAGCAAGGTCAAGGTGTTTTGGGATTGCGCAGGAGCATTTCTGCTCGCAGCCGTCAGCCTCATTTCTCTTGGCCCTTGCCGGATCATCAATAAGTTGGTTCCTAGCCCGTTGATTTGATCAGTGACACTTTTCGTCGCTCCCTGACCAATTGCCACCACCAGAATGGTCACTGCGACTCCAATAATGATGCCAAGCATTGTTAGCGCAGTGCGCATCTTGTTACTGTTAAGCGACCGAATAGCGAGTCGAAAATATTCGATTACAGCCATCTTATGCTCCCGGTAGGAGGACGGAAACTTTGGACTCTCGTGGCTTCTTTAACTCCAAGAGCACATCCTTTGCAAGCAACCTGTTCTCAATCGGTTGGTCGCTTACAACCTGACCATCTCGCATTTCAACTCTGCGTTTGCAGTGTCGAGCAATATCTTCCTCGTGCGTCACCATCACAATCGTCACGCCGTCTTCGTTCAATTCCTGAAAGATCTGCATGATTTCCTCGCTTTGGAGGGTCGATATGTTTCCCGTCGGTTCGTCGGCAAGAATCAGTCTCGGTTGCGACACGATGGCCCGCGCGATGGCAACTCTCTGTTGCTGACCACCCGACAATTCACTGGATTTGTGATCAAGTCGATCGCCCAAACCCACACGTGTTAAGGCGGCCGTCGCTCGCTCAGTCCGATTCTTCTGCCTGCCATACATGAGGGGTAACTCGACGTTTTCCAGTGCGGTCGTGCGCGCGATCAAGTTGAAACCCTGAAACACAAACCCGATCTTCTTGTTTCGAATTCGGGCCAGTTCATACTCGTCGAGAGTCGACACTTCTGCTCCGTCGATCAGGTACGAACCGCTATCCGGTACATCCAGACAGCCGATCAGGTTCATCAGTGTGGACTTGCCTGACCCCGATGGCCCCATAACGGCTACAAATTCACCAACGTGAACGTCAAGGCTTACTCCATCAAGGGCACGCACCTCTTGACCACCCATCACGTAGATCTTGTAGACGTCTCGAATACACAGAAGCAGGTCAGAACTACGGTCCACGCGGCCCTCCTCCACGCGAAGGATTGAGCGGCGAGCTGGAAGATGTTTGTCGGCTCTTTGCAGAAGGTGCCCCGGCAAGAACGATCGTGTCGCCTTCCGCCACACCGGACTTAACCTCGATGTTTATTCCGTCGGTTCCGCCAGTTACGATTGGCGTCGAGACGATAGTCGGCTTACCGTCAACAGTCTTAACGAGATTTACGGAAGAACCCTTTGCCCCGACCTGAATAGCCACCGCAGAGACGAGCAACACATTCGATAGCCGTCCGGTCTGAATGCTTACGCTAGCGGTCATGTCCGGCTTGAGATCGTGCTGCTTATTCTCGATCGAGATCGTGACATCGTATGTCACGACCGCTTGCTGGATCGTAGAACCGGAAGCGACTTTCATTACTTTTCCGCGGAAAGTCTTCCCCGGGAAGGCATCCACTGTGCAGTCTGCGAATTGGCCAATCTTGATCTTGCCAATGTCGGTTTCATCCACATAGCAATCAATTTCCAGCCGATTAAGGTCGGCGACGATTAACAATGTTTGCGTTGCCAATCCCGCCGAAACAGTTTCGCCTTGTTGCGCAGCCAACTGAAGCACCGTCCCCGAGATCGGAGATCGAATGAATCCTTTATTAATTTGTGCCTGATCGAAAGCAACTAATGACTTAGCTTGATCCACCGCCTCTCGAGCAGCACTGACATCTTGAGACTTGAGGACATCATTCACTCCATTTGCTAAAGCCGCCCTCAAACTTGCGTTAGCTTGGCTAAGCGACGATTCTGCATCCTTTACGTCTGCGAATCGTGCGACCACCGTTTGTGACTCCGCCTTTGCCGAATCGAGCGCAGCCTGGGCAGACAGTACGGCATCGGATGAGGCTTGCAAATCAGCGGCAACCTTTTGCTTCACCAAATCTTGGTTGCTCATTGCCGCCCTCACTTGGGACTGAAAAACACCGTCTTGCGCCTTGGCGGTGTCATAGTCCGCGGCAGAAGTAAAACCTTGAAGGTAGAGACTATGCACGCGATTGAGGTTTGCCGCCGAGTTGGTTGCATTTGCTTTGGCTTGCTCAACGGCTTCGGCCGCGGTTGCGATTTGAAGGTTCGCCCCAGCCTTTGTTTGTGCCAGAACGGATCGAGCGGTCGATAAGACAGTCGAGGCTTTCTTAATGTCGTTTGGAGTTTGAATCGACTGCTGTTGCGCGTTCGCTTGAGCAACTCGGAGCTTCTCTTTTGTACTTTGTACTGCTTGGCGAGCAATCTCAAGGGCGCTTCCGGTTTGCGTGGCGATCTGGTTCACACCGGAGAGTTGCTGAGCATAGCGAGTTTCAGCCTGTGCTAACGCAGCTTGCGCTTGCCCCATTTGGGCTTTCAGATCGGGCAAATCGAGCTCAGCGATAATTTGACCAGCTGTCACCTGTCGACCGACGTCGGTGGCAAGCCTTTTAATTGTGCCGCTGACCTGAGAACCGACATGCACCTCCGCTCCGGTTTGAGCCGTTACGCTTCCGGTAGCCGATACCGTTTCAACGAGATCCCCACGAGAGACCTTGGCGGTAATCAGTTTCTGTTCAGCAGCAGGGTGTAACTTGCCCCAAGCCCAAAAGCTGATAAGCCCAAGAGCAGTTAAAGTCACGACCCAAGTTGCAATGCGGGTTCCAAGGCGTTTAGCAGTCGAGCGGTTTTGGGTCGGTGTGGGTTTTGTTGTTTGCGGAGTAGGCATTGTCGCCATCCCATCGCACTGATTTTTTCAGTAGCTTTCTAACTACATGGACCGCGTTTTAAGCCTTTAGTTCCAATCATGAATAAATTCTTTAAGCTTCCTGACTTGGGATTTAGTGTTGACCCCCAATCCCATCAACACGAACGCCAAGTTAGGCCGCTTTTGTGGCACCGTTCTATTTGACGATGATGACTCCGACCATTCCTGTGCCAAAGGTGCTCCCGTTTCCAGGAAATCCGTGATAGGCGCAGTGGTAGTAGAACTTCGTGCCCGACTTTGTATCCGCCGGGACTACCCACGAAAACGTCGCTCCCTTAAGGACATTGCCAGATAAGAATCCGCCGGGGGTGAGATCAGTTTGCGCGGTGTGCGCCATCGAACCGTTGTTCGTCCAAGTAACCGTTTCTCCTGCTGCGACGGTGAGAGTCATGGGAGAAAAACTGTTTGATAGGGTCATCGAAATGCCGTTCCCCACGTGGGGAACGATGCCGAGATTGCCGGTAGAGGTGTAGCCGTTGGGGTCGGTTGCCTTTATTGCGACGGAAGTTGCTTCTGCGACGTTGGCTGACGCAATCGAGAAGTTTCCGACCATCGAACCCGCGCTGACCGTCGCAGATTTCGGAACCGTAACCGATGACTGCGATGAAGACAATTGAACAACCCAACCTCCCGTCGGAGCGGGAGCCGATAAAGTAAGTATTCCAATCGCAGGATCACCACCGGTAATAGAGGCAGGGCTTACACTCACGCTGACTAACCGAATGGCTGGCAGCTTGATTGACAGGTTCGCGGAATAAGCGTTCCCATACGCATCTTGAGCCTTTATAGGAGTTGTGGCGGCAGTCGATATGGGCAACGAACCGATCGCGAAAGTCGCACTCTTAGTGCCCGCTTTAACGGTTACCGACTGTGGAACCGTTACGAGAGATGCGGAACCGGAAATATTGACGACAAAACCGCTCGCAGGTGCGTTGGTATTCAAAGTTACCGTTCCAGAGGCTGCGCTTGGTGCGACGACTGAGCTCGGATTGAGAACTATTCCTGATAGATGAATGGCAGGTACATCGACCATGAGAGTGGCGGATGACTTATATCCGTTCGGATCAAGTGCAACGACTGTCGCGAGCTGATTACGGTTTACCGGGCTCGCTCCGATAATGAAAGTTGCGCTCTTCGCTCCCCCTGAAACGGTTACAGACGAAGGAACTGAAATAAACGTTTGGAGGCTTGAAAGCTTCACCACGAATCCTTCCGTTGGTGCTGAGCCCGTCAGCATTAGAGTCCCAGTCGCTGAATCGGGTGAGCCGATCACAGTTGGTTTGATCGTTAGCTTTGACAAGCGCACCGTCGGCGGTGACAAAGAAATCGCGGCGGAGGCAACTTTCCCAGTGGGATCTTTCCCGGAAATGGTCACCTTTGCCGCGGCTAATACCGGCCCAACCATCAAACTAAATGTTCCTGAAGTTGCTCCCGAAGGAATCATGAGCGTAGTGGTTGAAAGGCTCACCAAGGTTGAACTAGAAGCTAACTTCACCTTGAGCCCGGATGACCCTGCCGGTTTCGATAGCGTTACAGTCCCTGTTGCGCCACTTCCACCGATCAATGTTTTTGGTGTAACCGAGAGGCCACCAATCTGTTGGGCAGTCGCTAGGATGGGCAGAGCGATGAGAGCGACTGCACATAGGATATGCAGTGCTTTGGGGTGGTGAGACAGCATCAGCCCTCATTATCCACCAGTCAGACCTTGGATTCGGAGAGGCATTGCGGCCTCTCCGAACAACTTAGCCAGCGAGAACTTTTAGCGTAGCAGCCCGGAGCTGGTCTTCCGGAATTTCCCGAGTACCGTGCTGATCGAGAACTCTCGTAACTGGCAACGTCTTGTTAAACCCTCCAGTCGCCGAATCGAGGTCTGCCGCAATGTCAAGCATCTGAAGTCCGTCCGCGAGGACTTCGTCAAGAGGTCGCGTCTCGAACCTACCCTTGGTGCGAGCGATGTATTCAAACACCCCTCGGATCCTTTCCGAACCCGATCCTGCGCACGCGTAAGATCCATTTTGGAAGCGCGCTCCCGCACCGTCAAAGAAGTAGACGCCAAACTCGCCTCGCTTTTTATCATAGGCGGCTACGATCGGCAAGAAAAGCCCAATGCCTTGCATCGCCATCGGAGCATTCCCAGCCAAAGCCCGCGAGATTTCCATAAGCTTGCCCTCTAGGGACATCTCTTGAAGCACCGTCCGTCGATAATATTTGAACGAATGCTTGAGGAATCGGCAAACGTCGACCGACTTGGCGAACGCTCCCGAAATCGCAACAACTGTGGAGTCGTCGAGGGCGATGATCTTTTCCGCCTGATCGTACATGATCAGATTCCCAGCAGTTGCTCGGCGATCTGCGAGAGTTAGAACGCCTTGATCGTATCGCAGTTGCAGAACCGTTGTTCCGTGGGTCTCGAAGTGCGGATCGGTCATCCCATTGCCGTAAGACGCAAGAACTTTTCCAAACCCGGTGAGTTCGGCAAAATCGCGAGGTTCTTGGGCGATCATTGGCCCGATCGCTGGCGGTATTTCTTCGCCTGGTCCGGGTCAACCTTCTTCATTCTGCGAAGAAGCTCGTTGCCGCCTTCTGGTTTGCGAATGGTGGGTGTACTTGGCCCACTATCGTCGCCTTGCTTCGTACCTGGTTCTTTGGTTAATGGTCTTGTGAGCCTATCGCCGTCCGTCATTGAATACCTCTCAGCATGCTAATAAACGTTTCTACGTCTTCCGCCTCTGCTAATTGCGGAGGATATTCGAAATTTGGCATTAAATCCACTTCCACCGGTTTACCGCCAATATCAAAAGTCAGCGTTCGCCAACACACACCCTTCAGTCGATCATTGAAGCGAGATACAGCTAGTCCACGCGCATAGGCTCTTGTGGGCTCTTCAACTCCTTCTAAGGCAGCAAGAAGATCACTTTGCACCGGATTCGGTGACACTTCTCCCATTTGCTCAAGCGCGGCATGGAGTCCTTCTTCGGGGTCCGCGTTGTGGTACTCCAGATCAAATGCTCTTAGTTGTGGATCGCGCCAATCAGTCGACTCAGAAGCGATGTAATCGGTATACATCGCATATTTCGCTGCCCAATCCACTTCCCGCTTGAATTGGCTGAAGTTTGTTCGAAGATCTTGGAGTAGTTGCCGAGAGGAGTCGATGACCCATTTCATCTCATCATCAAGGTCGAGCAATCGCTCTGCGGCAGCAAAATAGGATTCCAAGATCTCATAGGCATTGGTCCAACTACGTCCCTTGAGTTCCACCTTAAAATCGAACGAAAGATCGTGGCTGATTGCTTGAAAAGCTCGAACCGGGTCCTTGAATTCCCAGATCGGGGCAAACTCCGCTTCGGTAAGGGCAATCGCTAGCTTCATCAGACCAACCTTTCTTGCCGTTGCGGAAGAAATCATGTTAGCGTCTCCACAGATGACGTGAAGCCGCATCCAATCTTTCGGTTCGGAGTGCGCCTCGTCCCGAGTGTTGAATATCGGGCGCCGATAGAGCGTTTCTGCGTTGGCAGGTTCGACAAGGTAATCCGCACGCTGGCTGAGTTGGTAACTCGGTTGCTTCGAAGACCCGTCCCCCACACAGCCTGCTCCAACGAGCACCTGACGGGTAACCATCATGGGGAGCAACCCCTTAAATAAGCGCTCGAAGCCAACCGAGCGTGGAACCAAATATCCTTCGTGCGTTCCGTACGAGGCACCGTGATAATCGGTGTTGTTCTTGTAGATGTGAACGGGGACACCCAGTTCTTTCTCAAAGGCTTTTGCCGCACGCATCACCACAATCTGGCCTGCGCAATCGTGCTTGGCTAGTTCAAAAATCGAGAGACATTCAGGCGTTGCGTATTCGGGATGGCCATGGTCGTTATAGAAACGTGCTCCGTTGGGCAGAACACGGTCTGACCGAATCTCATGAGCCTCACCGTAAGTCCGTCCCGCATCGAACTGAGCATCAACCGGATCAAAGGCTAGCCTTTCGAGGCGGAACCCGCGCAGGTCAGCTCGAGGTGACTCATATTGGTAGTCCCAACCAAAATGGCACTCGCCCGGGTATCCCCGGACGAGTGCCATTGAATGATCGATCTGACTATCCGCGCCGTAACCTTCGACTAAGAGTCCATACTCCGTCTCGATTCCAGCGAGGATCTTCCGCACTAAACTCGGAACACGTAGAACGAACCGGTCGTGCCCTGTGCCAACGCTGCGGGAGGCTGGGGAACGGCGGCGGCCGTTGGTACGGTGGTGACTGTGAACACTCCGCTGCGTACAAGGTCAGGTGAGGACGTCGTACCGCCAGAGCGAGTGTAGAGTGAGCCAAGAGTTCCGCTGACTCCGTTTGCATTGCCTGAACCGTCGACCGTTGAACCATTGACGAGGTTCGCAAGAGGATAGAGGTTGAAGGTTAGTGCATCGAGGTCGACAAAGCCGTAGTAGAGCGAACTTACGTTGCCGTTGGCATCCTGAGTGAACGCGACCATCTCTTGAAGGTTGTCGTCGTTGCTGCTTGGGAAAGTGACTACGTTGACCTTGCTTGAGGAAAGACCGGTCAGAACAGTTGTGTGCTCTCGCCAAATGCCTTGGCTAGCCACAATCTTCATGACCTGGAAGATGTCGGTTGGATTAAGTGCGAGGAGCGAGTAGGTTCCTGCGTGAGGCAGTGTGCCTCCAGGGCCATTAAGCGATCCGGCTGCTCCAAGCAAACCGTTTACCTGGAATGCAGGATTCGTTGTCAGAGCCGCAATCGTGGAACCACTTGCGTGGCCATCTGAAAGGGCGTAAACGTCTCCGCTGAAGAACACTCGATCTGCGCTTCCTGCAAATCCCGCTTGAGCTCCCAAAGCTGCTTTATCGGCAGCCGGAAGACCGTTCAAGTTGAAGGCAACAAAGTCACTGAGGAATCCACGAATCGGATTCAGCGTGGTTGCGCCGTTCGAAATCATGAACTGAGATTCGTTGTAAGCAATGGATGGTCCCGCTGGGTTCGTTGCATCGACCGTAAACATCGAGTCATCGATGTAAACCGGGAGGCTAGTGGTACGACCAGGGAAGACTCGAATCTGAGCCGGATACTGCTTAGGGAAGCTAGCTGGTTCTGCGTAAGGAACCAGCGAACCAGGAACGCTTGTCTCCTGATCGAATCTCAAGAAATCTAGATTGAATGTCGTGAACTGCCGTGAAGGCACACCGGGAGCTTGCTTCGTGAACGACGCATCGAGGTGTACGACATTATTCTGAAAACCTACGAGTGGGCAATCAGTTTCTGGTGCGAGCGGATTGGTAACTTCGCCGTAGTTGTCGTCAAACACGACACGCTTTACAACGGCGATCAAGTCTCCCGCAGCGCGACCTTGACCAGTCAAGTATGCAACGTCAATTGCACCGGGCGGGGTCGTCCCGGAATTTGTAAGCTTAATTCCAATGCCAGGTTGCTTAACTGTGCCACCGCCACCCCCAGCTGCGGCGTGGCCACTGCCACCCGTACCACCACAACCAATGACCGCAATGGCTGCGGCGGCGTAAATAAAGGCCCATTTCCTCAAAATCAATTCACCTCGTGGACATGCCAGACGTACCTAGCCAAGCTTGCTGCCGACCAGTATAGCAACTTTAACCTGCCTTGTGTTCGACGCATCGAACAAGGCGAAAAGGTCACCGAATTCGCCGATCACCCCACTTTTTTGTGAGATAACCCGCTAGAACTCAGATTGCCACCCGATTCTACCAAGATTCAGCCCATTACGGGGCAATTGTGCTCGACAGTCAGCAGCATTTTTATCTTGGGTTGACGGTGAGACATCACACCTGGCCGACTGCCTTCGCGAGAAAGAGAGCTTATTGATGAGAACTAATTCTCATTAGCCTGCCCACCATTCGATAAATCCCGAGTACATCAAAATTTCACTACATATATAGAAAAAAGATATATACTGATTTCTGAGGATATTTATGGCTTTCCGTGGAGACATTTGCGCTTTGATATTGGGGTCGCTTGAAAACGAACCCTTACATGGTTATGAGATCGTTCGACGACTAAGACAATCTGGCGGTGTCGGCAAGTTGTCAGAAGGTCAGGTTTACCCTTATCTACACCGCCTCGAAGAGGAACAGAAAGTGACGGCGGAGTGGAATACGGAGACTGGAGCTGCCCCTCGCCGGGTTTACCAAATTACGCCGACTGGTCGGAAGGCTCTGGCTGAACAGAAAGCAATTTGGAAACAATTCGTCAGCGGAATTGGAGCCCTTCTAGAATCTCGCCCCGCGACCCAGGAGGGTTCCGATGCTTGACTACATTAACTGGTATCTCGTCGAACTGAAGCTTAGGATTACGCCTCGAATACCGGAGGATCGGCTAGAGACCATTTTGAAGGAATCCAGAAGCCACCTTGTACAAAGTTCAGAACGGATTGCCTTAGAAAAAGGGATCGACACATGTCATGCCGCTTTATTGGCGATTGAGGATTTTGGATCACCCGAAAAAGTGGCCCAAACATACCTGCGAGAATCTCACCCTCGATTGTTCGGCACCAAGCCAATCGTCACGGTGATTATTTCCGCAGTGGTCGCAACATTCTGCTTCTGCTATCCGTTCGTCACGCTGCACGGCTATTTTGATGTCTTTGGTGAATCCTGGCAGTATCTTTTCGTTGGAGTGCTGGGCATCTTCTCGCTTGTGTTGTTTGCAATGGGATGTCGGGCTGGCTACCAATCGAATACGTTCACTTTATTAGCGACCAGCGGAACGATGGTTTTGGGTTCGATCCTGCTTCTATCTTTTTGGATCGTTGGATCGAACGGCTATCAAGGTTTTAACCGATTCCATCTCGGTCGTGATGTATCCACTGCCCATTCAACCCTCAATAAACTTGAGAACCTCGCTCGATATTATCAAGCAGGAAAAACGGCATTCGCCAATGCAAAAACTGCTTCGGATGTTGCTTCAGAATTAACCTCTCCAAAGTTGGCAGACAAGGTGATCGGTCTAAGTGACGCATGGCTCGAAGAAAGAAGTCACGGCAATTCTCCTTCACCCGAAAAGCTCTCCTACATCATTCCGGGAAGCAGCGTTTCTGGATATGTTGACGGGCGGGTTTGGGGTCCCGAAGTAGAAGTGTTGACACTCAAGGAGGCGCAGAATTCCTGGAAAGAGAATGCTGACCGGGCACTCCAATCCATTCCAAGAGCGGAAAATGATCTCAACGTGTTACTAGCCTCCGCCCAAGAAGCTCGGTCGGGTCGCTTATTCTTTCTAAACAGAGACGTTTACTCAGAAACCGTCGCAAGCATCTTCACATTTACTCCCGCTTTACTGATCTTTGACTGGGTCCTGTATGTCACGGGTCGAAGAAGAAAGGCTCGACTCAACCAAATCACCGCCTAATCCTATCGTAGCAGCTTAAGTCGGGCTTCATTCAGCTCAGTCTTAAGCTGCTGTCTGCTCGACCTCAAGAATGATCACCAAAACTTCCTTGCAGTTCCCATCTAACTATGCAAGGTACAATCTTTGGACATCATGAAACGGGACGATCTTCTCGACCTTAATGATGTGCTGCAACATCCGGGGCGAGAGTTGGCAGTGGATATTTCCACTGAGCTCCCCGAAGAAGCGGACGTCGTATTACTAAAGCCGCTGGAGGGATACCTCGAAGCGGTGAGTACCGGCAATATCCTTCTCCTTACTGGCTCGTTTTCTACGCGAGCGGTTTTGGAGTGTGCGCGCTGCAGCGGTCCACTTGAGGTGGACATCGAATTCGAACTTGACGAACAGTTCCCGGTTGAAGGAACTCCTAGTTCACTCAACCCGCAGGATCTTGCGCGGGTAGTTGCCGACGAGCCGTTTGAGCTCTTCGACGGAAACCAGTTGCTTGTCGAGCCACTCCTCCGTCAAGCCATGCTTCTCGCATTGCCTATGCAGAACCTGTGTGAGTTTGGCTGGGAAGGGGACTGCCCGGTCGCAACTGCTCGTGGCCTTAAAAATTCAACGCCCTCAGTGGGAAGACCGGAATTCAAGAACCTCACTAATCTGATTCGTACCGAGGAATCTCAGAATTGACCATCGCCCTGGACGTAATGGGAGGCGACCATGCTCCAGAGGCAATTGTTCAGGGTGCATTGGAAGCAGCCCCTTTGCTCAAATCCAAACTGATTCTCGTCGGGGACGAATCTAAGTTCAAGCATCACCTGCCCACGACATTGCCCGCCAACATCGAATTGGTCCATGCCTCTCAAAGTGTGGAAATGGATGAAAAGCCACTCCATGCGTATCGGACAAAGAAAGACTCCAGCCTTATGGTCGCGGCGAAGTTAGTAAAAGATGGAGTCGCCCAAGCGCTGGTATCTGCTGGCAACACCGGAGCTGCATCCGCCACGTCCCTTCTCCAGTGGCGTCAGGTAGATGGAGTGCATCGCCCTGCCATTGCGAGCCAGTTACCGAACAAACATGGTGGTTTCGTCCTTTTAGATGCAGGCGCGAGTCCTGATGTTGACCCCGAGCACCTCGTTGAATTTGCGATTATGGGGCGAGCCTACGCTCAGAAGCTTCTCGGCCGAGCCAACCCGAAAGTTCACCTATTGAATATTGGTGAAGAGGAAGGGAAAGGCAATGCGTTTGCCAAGCAAGCTTATACGCTCCTCAGCAAGCACGATTGGTTTGCTGGGAACATCGAAGGTAAAGACATGTTTTTCAAGCACACTGATGTAGTGGTGTGCGATGCCTTCGTCGGCAACATCGTTCTAAAGACGAGTGAAGGAGTTGCGGAACTAATCGTCGACACGATCCGCCAAGAAATCCCGACGAACCCGTTGTTGCGCAAACTTTATTGGCCCGTTAGAAAGGTCACTCAACCCCTTCGCAAGCAAATGGACTATGCCGAGGTTGGCGGATCTCCGTTGCTCGGATTAAATGGCCTTTGCATGATCTGCCACGGACGAAGCAACCCGAAGGCCATACGCAACGCATTACTCGTAACAGAAAGAGCCATCGCCAATGGCTTAGTGGATACGATTAAACAGACAGTTTTGGAAGAGTTAGGACCAGATAAATGAGTAGAAGAGCGGTTATTCAGTCGATAGGGCACGCGGTACCCACGAAAGTGCTTACGAACAAAGATATCGAAAAAATTGTCGACACCAGTGATGAATGGATCGTTCAGCGCACTGGCATTAGGGAAAGACGCGTCTGCGATGGTCCCGTTGAGTGCACGGGTTGGCTCGCCCTCCAAGCTTCCCAAGAAGCAATTGCTCGCGCAGGAATTGATCCGATGGAGATCGAATTAGTTCTTTGCGGAACGGTTTCCGGAGACTATATCTGGCCATCTACGGCGTGTATGGTTCAAGACGGAATCGGGGCTAAGAACGCAGGAGCGTTTGACGTCAGCGCAGCGTGTGCAGGCTTTATCTACGCTCTCTCGAATGCAGCCGCTATGGTTGAGTCCGGACAGGTCAATACCGCGTTGGTCATCGGAGTCGACTCGCTCAGCAAGCAAGTGAATTGGGAGGATCGGTCAACCTGTATTTTGTTCGGAGATGCGGGCGGAGCCGTCATTATTCGAGCGGAAGAGAATACGGACCGAGGACTTTTAGGTACCGTTCTTCTCTCTGACGGTAGCGGCGCTCGATTCATCTGTATCGACGTCGGCGGATCGCGCTATCCGTTTGGTAGTCCCCAGGCAGTTGGAAAGCGTGAGAAGATCACCATGATGGGCTCGGAAGTCTATCGGTTTGCGATTCAGGCAATGGGTGATGCTTGTCTGAAGGTTTTGGATAAGGTTGGAATGACTTCGGATCAGATTGATCTCTTCGTTCCCCACCAAGCCAACCTGCGCATTATCGAATCGGCCGCAAAGCGATTGAACTTGCCCCCAGAAAAGGTCTTCTTGAATGTTCAGAAGTACGGAAACACGAGCGGCGGGTCGATCCCGCTCGCCCTTTACGAGGCGGAAATTGAAGGAAAGCTCAAAAAAGGCATGACGGTCATGACCGTTGGCTTTGGTGCTGGCCTTGTTTGGGGCGCAAATATTATTCGCTGGTAAGCGACCCTTTAAAAGTCAAAAGGCCCGCACTCCACTCTGGGTGCGGGCCTTACTTATTGGGTCGACTCTGCGCCTACGCGAGGCTTACTGCAAAGCTGGAGCCTAATTCGCAGATGGCGAGTTCGACTAACGCTCTGGAAGCGGCTTCGTTACCTTCCAGTCGTCGGTCTTGCAACCATCTTAGCGACTCCCGATCGCCCATCTTGGCCTGATGTAAGGCCCAAGCGATCGCTGATTCTGATTTGTTGATTTCCTTTAGTTGTATTTCTTTCATGCTAAGCTCACCCTCTTTTCCAAGGTGACAGTTATTTCTCTTTCGAGTTTGTTTCCGACAATCTCACTCAAATGGACATGGTTTACGCCCTCACGCTTTTGCATTGACTGCAGGTAAGCGCAAAGCTCGTCTGCTTCATCGATCGTCAAAACGACGCCGATGTCATTCAAGCTCCTGTTTGTTTCGTAATCCGTGATTCTCATCTTTCGTGTCCTTTCCGTTTCTTCTCTAGCTTTATCGTATGTTGGCACCATAAGGTTCCAAACTTAGAAAAATCTAGGACTTACGATCTAGACCTTCAGAAAATTAAAGCCGACTGCAGAAAAATTCTGCAGCCGGCTCGTTTAGATTAGATTTTCTAATTAACTAATCTGAGCCAGAACATCCTTCAGCGACTGTGCTGATTTGTGCAGTCCTTCTCTTTCACTTTCACTTACCGCTGGTTCAATCACTTGGATCACACCTGCTCTTCCAACCTTGGTTGGTAGAGAAAGCGAGATATCCGAGATACCCAACGTTCCTTTCTGCCATGAACTGACGGGCAACACCTTGTCAGAGTTCAGTGCAATCGCTTCAACAACTTCTTTAATTGAAACTCCTACTGCTCGTCCCGCGCCGCCTTTCAGCCGAATGACTTCTGCTCCCGATTTACGAGTGAATTCAAAGACTTCATTGATTTCTTCAACGTAATTCGGAATAGAGCTCATGGGAACTCCGCCGATCGTAGCTGAGGACAGGATGGGAACCATCGAGTCGCCATGCTCTCCAAGAATCAACGCTTTGACATCGGTAGCGTTAACTTTGAAGTGATCAGCAAGCAGTGATCGGAATCGGCAGGTATCCAAGACAGTCCCAAGACCGAGCACCTGAGGCTGCGGAACGATTTCCGCTTGAGCGGCCAGGTGAGTCAAGATATCGACAGGATTGCTGACAACGACAATTGTTGCGCCAGCGTTCAATTTCACCGTCTTCAAGTTCTCAAGGATTCCCTTGAACAAGCTGACGTTTCGATTGACTAACTCCAATCGTGTTTCGTCTGGCTTGCGTCGAAGACCGGCTGTGATAACGACACAGTCGCTACCATTTACAATCGAATACTCGCTAGAGCTAGTGAAAGTCTGATTCGCTGTAAGTGACGCACCATGGCGAAGGTCTAAAGCCTCGCCGGCAGCCATTTCGCCGTTCATGTCCACGAGCGCGATTTCTCGCACGACACCGCCGAATTGCAAAGCATAAGCTGCATCTGAGCCTACGCGTCCGCCCCCACCAATGATACTGACTTTCATTTCAGTAGATTATGGCATTTTGGGCACACTCGACGCTCTCGAATGTGCCCAAAAAAGGAGTACAGTTTAAGAAAAACCGATGCCGACAGTTCTTTGTGTGAACCTAGCCAGCATCAAATTCCTATTGCTTTTTCGTTTTGATTTGATAACGAACTTTGTTCGCGGTCTTTGCAGGCTGCCCCTTGTGGTTGGCGTAAATGACCTTGATGTTCTGTCCTGAGATGTGAATATGTCCATTTTCAATCGTGACCGTCGTTTCTTGGTCGGGCTTTGAAGATGTGAACACACGGCTTGTCGTGACTGTTTTCGTCATCGGAGCATGCGCGGTGATCGTCTTGGTGACGTAAGCCACTCCCGATTCTGCGTCTTTGCCGGCAACACCATGAACGACATGGACTTCTTCGTCGTCTCCACCGGCGGTGAGGGTCAACACACGTCCTTCCGCAGTCGCGTTCTCGCCTCTTAAAATCATCACACGACCTTCCTTCACATCGTCCATATGGAGGATACGAACACCTTTCATGTGAGCTTCAGCCGGCTTCGAGTCGTCTGAAGTAATGGTGAACGTACGAGCATTGCCGTCGGATGTGACGTGCACTTCTCGGTCGTCACTAGAAATCTTTGCAGGTTCAGATCCGTCCGATGCCACAACCGTCTTACCGTGCCCATCGGTCGTGACCGTGTAAGTGACTTTCCCGTCCTCACCCTTAAGGGCCTTCACCTGAACATTTAGCCGCTTCGGTTCTGAAGTTGACTTAACATCTTCGGTAGTCACGAAGCTCACGTTTCCATTGTCCGTTGTCGTGACGAACGTTTTTCCATCCTTCTTAAGGATCTTGATATCCTTCGTCACTCGATGAGGAACGGACTGGCTGTCGCGATCCTCCAAAATGATTGCGGGAGCACTGTTAACACTCCCAGCTTGAGCATCAATCCTCGTTCGATAAACCTTTTTAACCTGGCTGTCGGAAGCGACATCGGCAGTAACGTAGAAAATATTGTCTCCGCCGGGAAGCCCTTTGAGTTCCTTTGCTTCAACAATAACAGGCTCGCCGCTCGCCTTCGAGTCGAGCTTGACTCGAATTTGGTGAACTTGCTTATTCCCAGTTGGCTTGCCATCCACAGCATTGTCATAAACCACATGCATTTCTTTTGTCGCTGAAGGTTTATCAAGCTTGACAGTGTACGAAACAACATGGGGAACCTGATTCTGCTTCTGAAGATGATGCGTTACCGTGACCTTGTGAGATTTGGCATCGACATGGGTGAAGAGATCCAGAGTGTCCTGAGGATTTGGGGGATAAGGGGCAGCGACAATCTTTGCTCCCGCAATGATCGATGTTCCAGTTGCAAGGGCAATTCCCATCAAGGCAAGATGGCGAGTGTTCATAGTTGTTGTAAGTCTCCGTTGAGGATCGAGCAGGCCTTTCACCCGCTCTTCAAGTCGCCAGGGTCGCGTCATGAGTCCGATCGTTCCTGGTATCGATCGTCGCGTGGATACGCCAAGAGCTACTGTTAATAGCGTGTTTGCGTAGTTGGGTGCAGTCGTGCTGTTGAGGGCCACATTGTCGCAGACCTCCTCTCGCGCCCTTACGAGGTCACGATTCAGCACGTGGATAAGCGGGTGCGGCCAATAGGCAGCTTCAACAAGCCTCTGAACGAGGCCAATAAGTGGGTCACGCTGACGTACATGGGTCAATTCGTGAGCCAAAACCGATCGAAGCTGCTGTTCGTTCAATTGTTCAACCAGCTTCTCGGGCAGAATCACGGTCGTTTGCCGAGGTCCGACCACAACTGGACTATGAAGCCGCCTCGAACTGTGAATCGGCACTGAGGGCATCTTTTCAATGAGCTGGAGCGATTCGGTAGCAGCCTGAACTTTGGGATCCTGAATGGGGCGAGCCGATTTTCGAAGTCGGTCCACTTTTCGAGCGCCGATCATCAGCCGAGAAATGAGGAATCCGGTTCCCGATAACCAAACCAGAATGATGAGGCTTGCTGCACCTCGAGCTTTCTCAACGGTCCAAAAGGGGCGCTCGGTTTCCGTTTCCACTCCAACCGTATCAATCATGGGCTGGATGGATGACACTTGAACGACCGGTTGCTCTCGCTCAAGAGCAATCTGGAACGTCTGCCAACCCATTTTCTCAAGTCCGAGAGTGGTGAGCGGTGCAAACAGAACACAGAAAAGCGCGCAAAGGCAGATACCGTGTCGCATCGCGGGGTTGTTTTTTCCCACAACCCGCGTGAAGAGAATGGCGACAATCGTGATAAGCGTGATCTCGACAAGCACGCGAATAATGAAGGAGGCAAGCGTGTCACCAGGATAAATCTGCTGAAGGAAGTTCATTTCTCACCCTTTTGTGCGTTCACAATCAGCGCTCGAATCCGTTCGACTTCGTCACTCTTTAACTCTTGGCTATCGAGTAAAGCCATCACGAGCCCCTCTGCGGAACCATTGAACGCGGTTTCAACAAATCGTCCGACCACGTGCTTCATTGCGGAGTCGCGTGGGACTGTGGCACGGTAGTGAAAAATCTTCCCCTGGGCCCGCGTTTCGACCCATCCTTTCTCCACAAGACGCGTCAAGAGCGTTTGGACGGTATTCCGAGCCATCGTACGGCGATCTTGCAGCTCTTTCCAAATCTCACCAAGCGTCGTTTCGGGCTGATCCCAAACGATATTCATGATTTCTAGTTGAGCCTCAGACAGGCTAGGCATTTCTTGGGGATCGATCATAGTCACCTACAGTTGTAGGTGTATTCTATACCAACAAATGTAGGTGTACAAACAGAATTTGAAATTTCTTAGTGAAAATGGCTGAGCCACCCCTCACGGACGCATCGAATCGGTCGCCATCCATCCTACCAAGCCACCTACATAAACGAGATTGCCGCCCCAAAAGAAGGTTTCAATTGGATGGATATGGGTGGGGATGCAGGCAAGCGTCAGGAAGATGGTAACGACCGAAACGGTGCTCATTAGGCGAGTCGTCGAATAATTGAATGCTCTTAAGCCAACCGCTACGAGCACATATAGGATCGCGGAGACCCAAAAATTGACCATCGCAACCATGCCGAGCACCAAAGTCGGACCCGCGCGACCAGAACTGCTACTCGTCATCGCGTCAAACCGGTCGAGCCAATTTCCTACTGCCAAGGCAGCCCCGACGCCCACTCCGCTCAGAAATAGGCTGACCATGAGCCCGGTTGTCCAAGTTGCAATGAAGCCAATTCGGGAAGTAATCGCGGATTCAGAACTCAGGGCAACGAAGATGCCGCAAAGCACGACGAAGCTACCGCCAACCATTGGGGCCAGCATCTTCTTATCTTCCGCCACCATGCGTGTATTTCTTCGATCGGTGACGATTTGAGAACTGTTCAACAGAGCTTCATATCGCCGTTGATACACAGGATTGGTAGGATCCATTTGTGCAGCGTACGCATACATCTTGCTTGCTTCATTTACGTCTCCACGCCCGCGCATGATGTCAGCCAAAACCGCATACGGCACTGCTTGGCGAGGACTTATTTGGATGAGGGAATAGGCCAGTTTCTCGGCCTCGAAGTGCCGCCCTTTGCCATAGAGTCCCTGAAGCCTAAGGATCTCTTCCGCAAGTGTCACCCCGGTGGGAGTAGCCTCGCGCTCGGCCTTTAACTTAGCTTCTTGTTCGGCTTTCCTCTTGGCTTCAACACGACGCTTCGCTTCTTCTTGAGCTTGCCGCGCGATGTATTCAAGCCGTTCATCATAGTGCCGCTTTGCGCCTTCGTCCGCGAGAACATCATAGGCGCTTTTGATCCTAAGGAAAATCTCCTTCGAATTCGAGTCGTTTGAACGATCCGGATGGTGCTGAAGCACCAAACGGCGATAAGCCGATCGAATCTCAGCTTTCGTCGCGGTGGGAGCAACTCCTAATACGTCGTAGTGCGTCTGCGCCATTCCGTACTAACCACCCGAGGTTGCACCCGCTGCGTAGCCGCTCCAGAAACTGAACACCACGAATCCGATATAGGCCGCCACCATGAGAAACAGAACTACACCCACTACTTGAGCGGTCTGAGTCGACCGAGTCGCAGCTTCTTGCTCATAAAATTCCGACATCTTTGTGAGCATCCGGTCCAGATTTCCAGTCGACTCACCCGTTGCAACCATGTCGATCACGATTGGAGAAAAAGCCTCTGTCTCTCGAAATACGTCGGTCACACCGGCCCCTGTTTCGAGTCGCCCGTTGGCGGTGTACATTTTCGACCGCAGGTATTCGTTGCCGCAAGCATCCGCGGCTAAAGTGAGCGACTTTGACATCGGAACGCCTCCCTTATACAGGGCACCAAAAGCACGACCAAACTTCGCCATCGAAAGCTGGCGAACCGTCGTGCCGAGATAGGGAGTCTTCGAGATAACTACGTCCCAGTTGTGCCGAATTCGAGGATTGGCCAGCCCAACTCGAAAGAAGAAGAAGGCTCCAACAATCAACGGCCCGAGGAAAACCCACGTGATGGGTTCCGTTAGTGGAGACCAAAGCCCACCCTTCTTGCCCATCGAGGCGATGATCATGTTGGTGATCAAGACAATGACGATCGATGCCCCAACCTGCAATTTGGGCATGAATGTAATCCTCTTATAGAGGTTTCTGAGTTCAATCTCCCGGTCAATGTAGTCGGCGACTTGACCGAGAGCTTCGTCCATGAAGCCACCCAACTCACCAGCCCGAACAAGGCTAAGCATCACGGGTGTAAAGACTTCGGGATACCGTTGCATGCCGTCCGATAATCCGCGACCAGCATTGACGTGTCCGACCAATTCTTTGAGGATCGTGGCGAACTTCTCACTCTTAGCCTGAGTGGCAAGCGTCGTCACACTTTGAACAATCGGGACCCCTGCGTCAAGCATGGTTGCCAACTGGCGAAAGAAGAAGCCCAATTCCTTCAGCGGTACTTGACCAATAAGCGGTCCCCAAACACTGGTCGCGGCGTACGAACGCTGTTCGGTGCTTGGACCCATCGGTTGGGAGTGATCGACCAGCATCGCCTTATAGACTTTAGCCGCCTCCGCTCGATCAGTCGGGGATGCACTTGTGGGACTGGCGTCAACAGTTGCTTTAGAAGGAATCGATCCCGCTACAGAAGACAATGGATCGTTAGGGTTGGAAGCCACTCCAATCTTCACGATTTCAAGGCTCTTAGACTGCAGTTCCAGAATCGCCAAGTCAATCGTGATGCCAAACACGAGTCCATTTACAACCTTTCCGTCGATCGTTTTTGCTTGATATTCAAAAGTAGGCATGATGTTCAGCTCGACAGAAAACTTGCTTATTCAGGTCCCCGAAATTCAGGATCAGTTTGGAAACTAAGACACTCAAATTATGATTAGAGTTCATTGAGTCCACCGTGATTCCTGCATGTGTGAAGTCTTAATGCGGCTAGTTTCAAGCAAATTATGGTCCGCTGGGTGCCGCGGGAGTTGTCTTCCGACTTTGACGATCAACAATCTTTCGACGTACCTATGCTAACGTAAATTGACTCAAACGAAGAGACTCGAAAAGACAAGAATGAACAATCGACGATTCAGACTAGGCGATTGCCTCAAGACCCATTTTGCTAATCATCGTAAGTAGAGTGAGCGATGCTCCCGCGGGATGTTTTTCACCTTTTTCCCATTGGCGCAAAAACGCTCTGACTCACTGTGATTGAATTCGAATTGCTTTGCTTCCGGGACGAGCTGTTTGATGACTTCGCCACCCAAGTTAGCATCCATTAATCCTCTGCCCGCCTGCGGAACGGCCCTGAAGAGAGACCTGTTGGATTTCCAGCGTTCGCGCCCGAATGATCGATAAACGTGACGCTCGTTCGAACCTCTCGCGCTATCGGATGCCAAGCATAAACTTCATGCGATCGGTTTCTGGAAAGTTCTCATCGCCCCTTGCAAGGCAGAGACCTCTCAATTCTCCCCGATGATAGGTTCCGTGGTTGATCACGTGAAGTAGGATCTCGTGCATGCTGGCGCTGTGCGCTTCGCCGGTTGTGCGGTGGAAGTGGATGATGTCATCCGGATGGTTCTTGATGTGTTTCAGCCACCGTTCGGAAATCTCAGTCATGGTCTCAACGGTAGGTTCAACGACGGGAAGGCGGTCCAGCGACTCACCCTGGCAACGAAGCAGCCAGATCGTTTGTGCCGACAAAATATGGCCAAGAATTGCGAGATCCTCGGGAGGGGCCCCCTTACTCTGGAGACATTCGAGCCACGCCTTGTTCGCCCAAAGGTCGTAATTTAAGCCATTTTCTAGATCTTCGAGATGAGCCATTGAAGGAAGATTACCAGCAGATGAAGGACCCATCCGTCGGGATTGCCTGAATCAGTCCTCCGTACCATGCCGTGAGTAACCAGGCTGCCAGAATCGTGATCATGACGGCCAAGATGCCGTAGAGGATAAAACTTGATGAGGTAACGGCCGTCGCGTTGCGCGCCTGAAAATCGGCATCGGTCGCTCGGGCAACATGTTCCAAGGCTCGAGGTACATCGCCGGTGACTTCCCCCGTTTCCACGATATTTCCGTATTCAACCGGCAGAAGATCCGACCGCCTTAGGGCGACGGACAATTTGTCCGACTCTCCCATCCGTTGTCCCTCTTCCTTCAGCTTTTGTTGAACGAATAGATTGGGAACTGATTGCAGGCCGAGCAAAAATGTTTGCTGGGGCGAGAGCCCACCGCGACTGACCATCCCCATAGCCCAAGTAAGGCGAGCCATCGACTCGGCCATCGCTCGACCACCTAGAACCGGCGTTCGAATGATGATCATGTGCCGAAATTGGCGCATTGGCATTGAGTTGAACCATGCGATAAACGCCCAAATTGAACCAAAAATCAGTAGAGTCAGAGGAAGATCATGGAGAAGACTCTTTCCTACCGCTTTTCCAAGCGTTGCCATCACCGGTAGTTCGCCACCCGCCGTATCCTGTTGCTTAATGGAAGCAAGCGCTCCCTGGACGGTCCCCAAAATCATGGGAGTGATCGCAATGGTTGCCGCGAAGATATAGCCGAAATACGTTAGTCGCCTCTTCAGCCGATGCGAAAGTTCCATTTTCGCCCCAATCTCTTCCATCGCTTCGGCGAGAAATCCCGCCGTTTCACCGGCTCGGACGGTGCCCACGACATCGGGAGGATAGAGGTAGGGATATTTTTCGAGGGCATCGCTCATGCGACCACCCTCACTCACCACTTGCGCGGCATGTTTGAGCGAATCGTGATATCGCTCGGGCGTCCGGTTGGTGAGTTCCCCTAAGGCTTGGACCGGGTTGATGCCACTTCTGAAATAGCTCCCCAATTGAGAGAATAAGAAAAACAGATCCTTATCACGCCCTTTCTTTGTCTTGTGAGTCGCTGACCGATCGACCGAGTCAGCAATCGAGTTCAGAACTGGGCCCGCACTAGGTGATTCAACGGAAACTCGCTTGATGACTGGCTGAGAAACCGGTGTTGCAGTCGAAATCTTATGAGGAGCCACGTGACGTACTGATTTCTGCGGGACCGGAGCGGCGGTTGCTGCTTTCAACTCTTGGATGAGTTGCACGTTATAACCCGATCCAGACAGTGCCTTGTGCGCAGCGTCCGAGCTCTCGGCCTGAAGGGTTCCTACAACGGCTTGCCCTTGACTATTGGTGACTCGGTATTGATAAAAGGGCATGGTCCAACTTAGTGACGCTATCAGCCTGCAATTCCGTTTGCTTTAGAAGGTCAGAGACCCTTCCAATTCCTGGTAGGTAGTAATCTGGCGCAACATCGGCAAGGGGCTGCAAAACAAATCGTCGCTCCGCAACTCTCGGGTGAGGCACCTGTAGCTTCAATGTTTTCCCCTCCACGTACCGATAACTTGCAGAACCGTAGGCAATCAAATCAAGGTCAATTTCTCGGGGTCCGCAGACGTGCCGGACTTGCCGACCTATTTCTTGCTCCAATTGCTTGAGTCGAGCCAAAATCGCTCGCGGGCCGACGTTGGTTTTTACTAAAACCGCCGCATTAAGGAAAATGGGTTGGTCCGTGACATACATGGGAGCCGTTTCATAAACCGAGCTCACCCTCATGACTTCATAGCTCTCGCCCAATCGCTTAGTAGCCTCCTGAAGATTCGACAGGCTATTACCCATATTTGAGCCTAGCGCAATTAAGACCTCAACCACGAAAAGGGTGTACCCCACAATTATCGCCCCTCGTTCGCAGGCCAACCAACTTCAACCCATTCAGAACCCCTAAAATGCCCTCCCACTTAATGGTTTACGTTCAAATTCACACCGGAAACATCACAAACCGAGCGTTAGCCAGTGGCATTTCTCAATCAGGATCGGACACAATGTAAGTCCTTGCGCGGCGGGTATAGCTCAGGGGTTAGAGCGCCTGACTGTGGCTCAGGAGGCCGCGGGTTCGAGACCCGCTATCCGCCCCAAACTTTTAGTGGTTTTCCTTAACCAGGAGGCCAAGCTAAAGGTCTTCCACCGAGAAGGTGGACGTGCAAGTGTTCGACGGTTTGCCCTCCGTCTTCCCCCTGATTGATCACAAGACGATATCCATTCGTCACCCCTTGCTGCTCAGCAATTTTCTTAGCTGCATTCAACAGGTAGATATGATCGCCGGTCTCGGGCAATGCGGCAATTCCGCTGATTTCCGACCGAGTAACGATAATGATATGTACGGGAGCGAAAGGCACGATATCTTTGAAGGCCACAACATGGTCGTCTTCATAAACTATCGTTCCAGGAATCTCACCGTTGATGATCTTTGTGAACAACGTCGACATGCTTCTATCTTGGCTCAGAAGGGATGGAATCTTACTGCCTCACATACTAGGACTTTGACGAAGTCTGACCTGATCGCTCTGGCACCGCTGGTATGATTCGACCATGCCGAAACGTCCAATGACTGCGGAAGATCTCCTCAAAATAACCTTTGTCGGAGATCCCCAGATTAGCCCCGATGGAAGTCGAGTTCTTTTCACCAAAAAGACCATTAATGAAAAGAACAAGTACATCACCAATCTCTTTTCGGTGGATCTGGAAGGGCGACTCACTCAATGGACTCAAGGCGATTCAGGCAACCAGGCTGCCCGCTGGTCTCCCGATGGCGGAACGATCGCCTTCGTGAGTAAGCGAACCAACTCGCCACAAATCCACCTGATTTCCACGCATGGAGGGGAAGCTAGAAAGCTCACCTCATTGCCTGAGGGCTTCTTAACGAACCTTCAGTGGTCTCCAGACGGTAAGTGGATCGCATTTCTGTTTCGCGAGCAAATGCCCCAGAACACAGAGGCGGCTAAGCAATCTCGGGCGGAAAAGGGATTAAGTGATCCTCCTATCGAGATTGATGACATTTGGTATCGACTGGATGGAGACGGCTACTTTGCGGGCCAGAGATTCAAGATTTACGCGGTTGAAGTTGCCACCGGTCGATATGCTTCTGCGGATTCGGATGGCGAGTTTTCCGCCCTTTACGCTGCCTCACCAAATGGAGACTATTCCTTCGATTGGTCTCCGAACTCACTTGAACTTGCGGTGATTCATACCGCTTGCAAGCGCCCGAGTGTGGAGCCACCCAACGCTCAAATTTACCGAGTCGCTCTTAATGGGCAGGCTTGGAAGCTCGAAGGTTTACCCAAGGGAGAAAAGAGCAACGTCAAATGGTCTCCTGATGGCAAGTGGCTTGCCTATGCCGGTGACGTTGACGAAGCCGATCCATGGGGGACTCGGAATACGAAACTGTACGTGGTTTCAGCCAACGGCGGAGATGCCAAAGACCTCACGGGCCATGAAGACTATGACTTGAGCGCGGCAACACTCAGCGATACGAAAGAGGCTGGCTTTGGAACCACTCTTGAGTGGAAGCCTGACAACAGTGGCCTCATTATTCAGATCGGCTGGCAGGGCGAAACGCAATTAGCGTTTGTTAGCTTAGATGGCCGATTTGAGCTCCTTACCGAAGGAAAGCACTCGATAAGCATGGGCAATGTCAGCAATGACGGATCGCGCATTGCAGCCACATTTGGCCATGCGACGATGCTTCCTGAAATCGCTATGGTCGAGCCGGAATTAGGAACGGGACACATGGTGTCCAAGCTTCTGACTCATTTCAACGAAGAATTTCACAGCGAAATTGAACTCAGCGAACCGGAGGAATTCTGGCTGGATTCCACCGAGGGCTCTAAGTTGCATGGTTGGGTTATGAAGCCAATTGGCTATTTGGCCCCCAAGCGATATCCCGCCCTGCTCCAAATTCACGGCGGACCTCACGCTCAGTACGGGTGGGCCTTTTTCCACGAATTCCAATTACTAGCAGCTCAAGGCTATGTGGTCGTTTACACCAATCCCCGTGGTTCAAAGGGATATGGAGAAGCCCACTGCGCGGCAATTCGCGGGAATTGGGGCACTCACGATTGGGAAGATATTCAGGTCGCGACTCGCTGGATGCAACATCAATCGTTTATCCATCCTGGTCAGATGGGCGTCATGGGTGGCTCCTATGGCGGTTATATGACCAACTGGGTCATCGGACATTGCAATGACTTTAAGGCGGCCATCTCCGATCGATGCGTGTCCAACATGGTCTCGATGGCAGGCAATAGTGACTTCCCTTTCAACAAGAACGGATACTTTAAGGGCGTTGCTTGGGGTGATCTGAACGACATTAAGGAGCTTTGGAGACAGTCTCCGATCGCTTACTTCCAAAACGTCTCGACCCCGACTCTGGTGATCCACAGCGAAGGAGACCTTCGATGCAACATTGAACAAGGCGAGCAAGTCTTCACCGCGCTCCAGCAGCAAGGAGTCGAGTCGCGTTTCGTGCGCTATCCCAGCTTTACATCTCACGGAATGTCTCGCATGGGACCACCCGATCTACGACTCCACCGACTCGGTGAGATCGTGAAGTGGATGGACAAGTTCCTGAAATGAGCAAGCCCCGACTGAATCGTTTGATGGCGGCTGACGGCAAATGCTTTGACGTCGCCATCGACCATGGCTTCTTCAACGAACTCAGTTTTCTGGGGGGCATTGAAAACATGGCGGATGCGGTGAAGACGGTTGTTGACGCCGCGCCCGATGCGATTCAGCTTACAGTTGGCACTGCGGGGTACTTGCAGTCAATTCCCGGCAAGTTCAAACCCAGTTTGGTTCTGAGGACGGATGCGGCCAACATCTACGGGAAAACTTTGCCTGCGCGAACATTCAATCGCTTGATTGATGATCCGGTTGGGCAGGCGATCCGCCTGGATGCTGCATGCGTCGTCGCGAACTTGCTGTTACTCCCCGACCAGCCTGCTCTTCATGAGCAATGCATCGAGAATATCTGCCGGTTAAAGCCACTGTGCGACATGGCAGGCATTCCACTGATGGTTGAGCCCCTAGTGAT
This sequence comes from uncultured Armatimonadota bacterium, assembly GCA_903899015.1. GTDB lineage: Bacteria > Armatimonadota > Fimbriimonadia > Fimbriimonadales > Fimbriimonadaceae > Fimbriimonas. The sequence continues at coordinate 141,730 of CAIUHP010000079.1, forward strand.
GCAGCCGAATTCAATTGCGGGCGGATATATGGTAGATGGTGACTTGAACAAGATCCTACCGTTAGTCCGACAAGCGGTCGAATTGGGAGCCGATATCATTAAGGCCGATCCATGCGACGATCCGACCGAATACCACCGAGTCATTCAAGTGGCAGGAGATACTCCAGTTTTGGTTCGTGGCGGCGGACGTGCATCCGATGAAGAGATCGTTCACCGTACATTTGAACTGGTGAAGCAAGGGGCGAAAGGAATCGTGTACGGGCGAAACGTGATTCAACACCCCAATCCAGGGGGAATGACGCGAGCATTGATGGCGATTGTCCACGAAGACGCAACCGCGGTACAGGCGCTTTCAATTTTGAACGGCTGATTTAGCAGTTTGACATTGTGATTGGGCTCTTCATTGCCCGGTGAGGATTTGTTCGCTCGCCCCGAACTTGATCCTCGATCAGGTTCGGGGCGAGTCTTTGTCAGGGGTTTTTAGCTAGCGTTAGACAGCGCTCAGCCTCTCTTAGGAACTTTCTGTAGTTAGAGAGTGGCTTGGCCGCTTCGGCCGCCGCACGATACCAAGTGGCAGCAAGGGCGTATTTCTTTTCCTTCTCTGCAATATTCGCTCGCATTTCATCCGCGACCATGTCGAACTGTTGGTGCACGTCGTCAAGAAGCATCGCGTCATTGTAGGGAGGCAACTTGCCTTCAGCAGGCATTGGAGCGTCGAGAGATGCATTCGCGGAAATGGATGACTCACGATAGCTCGGGTAGGAAATCCAAGTTCGACTCGTAAGGTCCAGCTTAAAGCTCTTGGCTGGCGGCCATGATTCCATTGGCGTCAACGGGGCATATTCGCAGATAACAATCGATTTCCCATCAATCTTGAATTCGTTTGGTGCATTTGTATCTCCAAAATAGCCACCGGGTCGTACCGTCATCACAAGCATGTACGATCTACCCAAATCATCTTTCAACGCGTCAGGGAGCAAATTGCGTGGACTACCCACTTTGGGATCCAATATCAGAGGGACGGTGGTCGCAATGAACACATTGCCCTCGTGGGAAACCCACGTATCTCGAATTTCACACGTTTCATCTTTGGCACGAACCACCTGCAAGGGTTTGGCCCAACTCCGTTTCAAAGCTTCTGCTTCGACACCCAAGTGGAGTAGCTTCGTTGTTGACTTGATTTGCGGGTTGAACAGCTTCGAATCCACCCCCTGTCCAAATGTGTACTCCTGAACAATCAATCGATAGTTGGGAGATGTAAGTGCTTCGCCCGAGAAGCTACTTCGTGTTGGGAGATTCGTTGCCTTGTCGACAATCATCTCCAGGTGGTAGGGCGTATCTTTTCTGCTTCCGATGATTGCGTAAACCGAATGGCCGTTCTCATCCGGACGATCTTCCACTTGAAACTCACGTGGTCCGGTGATCTGCCCCTCATCCGAATCGGCTTTGGCAAAATCAAGCGCAGACTGAGGCTTATCCAATTCCGGATTCACCATCAGAGGTTCACCAACTGCCACATCGTTATGCTCCATGTATAGCCATTGGTCAGATTTCGTGCGGATATATGTCCGAGCAAGCCTGGTTCCCATGAAGGCGTCGGTTCTAGTCTCGCCGTTGAGATATACCAAGTGGCTGTATAGCTTTCGCGGCTTCCCTTTGGATTCCGCATAAGAATAGACCTCCATCGCTTTCGCGTCTTGGATCGCAGCCTCGACTCGCTTGAAACGTCCAGCAGCCGACGCACTACTGCTCAAAAGAATGGTCCCGCCTATTACTGCGGCTATGCCTACCGAGCCTCCAAGTAATGCCCATCGGAGATGGCTCCTACCTGACCGCTTGGATGCAATGTACGTGTTGACTCCTTGCCTCAAATTATCTGGAGCACTCGTTTCAGACTTGTATTGTGCAAACAGATCCTGCAATTTTTGATCTTCGTTCATTAGTTCTTCCCTTCTTTGTCGTTCTGAGGTCGAAGCTCTGGGTTGGCTCTTGTCAGAGCTTCGCGAGAGCGTTGGAGCAGGCTGTTGGCAGCTTGAGTCGATTTTCCGATGAGCTTCCCGATCTCTTCGGTGGAAAATCCGCAGAGATACTTGAGAACGATCACATCCCGCTGCAGTTCGGGAAGATGATCCAATGAATCCAGCAAGGCAGATGGCTCCATCGCCGATGCCATCGTAATGGAATCGACGGAAGTCCCCTCAATCGAGACCGTATCGCGGCCCCGTTGTCGATTTCTTTGGCGGCAATGATCCGCGATCTTGCGGCGTGTGACTCCGATGAGATAGAGGGTCGGATCTTGCTTGGTCGAGAATTCTGACCGGTAACGACAGATGGCTTGAATAACCTCCATCGAAACGTCCTCTGCTTCTTCTCGAGAGCCTAACCGCGCATAGGCGTATCGATAGATCTCATCGAGGTAATCGCGAGGATCGAAGCTTTCAGCCACCGCCCTTTGCCTCCATCCAACTCTTTCGCTGCGTTCCAACATGCTTGATGAACCTTCGTCAAAAGTCGGCAAGATCTATCGCATGATGGTTCAAAGAAACGCTACTTTGATTTGTTAGCCGTCCGAAGCTGGTCACCACATAACTGCACAGTCATTTTGGCGATTGAGTCTAAAGATTGACTCGGACCGAATTAAGAAGAGAGGAAAATGTTTCTTAAACGCTCTAATGGAGCCTTCTGATTCCGATTTAGATCCGAGGTGAATTGTGTGAGACCTATGACAAGATCATGCTCCGCTTCGATGAATTGTTGTAGAAAGTTGCCAAAGGAATCGAATTCGGATGAAATATAACTCAACAAAAGAGACACCCAGATGTGCCATGCGTATTGATGAGGATTGACCACGAATGTGAGACGGCCGATTCGGCACTGTCTCCTTTTGAACATACCGCCCTCGATTTGTTTCAGCATTCTTTATCGAGCAATTAAAAATCCATACGAATCCTCTTGACGTGAGTGAATTACCCTCGTATAATCACAATTGATGAACTTACCCCCACCCTCTTTAGTACGAGCAGCTCTCTCGGCTTCCCTTTTGGTATGTGCGATCGTAGCTAAAGCCGATACTTACACCTTGTTGGGCTCTCATATTGACTATGGAACTTTCAAAGATGAGACTCCCGCTTATATTTCTACAGCAAACAACGAGATTCACGAGTTTAAGGGAAGTTTCTCACTCGCTCAACAAGTTACAGGCTCACCAGACCCTGCCCCTTGGTCCAGTCCCTTTGCCACACTCTATCCGGTTGGCCATGCCACTTTGGTTCCTTATGACATATACGTTTCTATACCGTTAGCCGGAAGCTCAGCTTGGGTGTACTTAAATAAGAATACAGAGGATGGGTGGGAGACTTGGTCTCGTTTCATTCCTGGCTCGGGCACTGGTGGAGGCGGGGAAACAGGTGGAACGCTTGATAGAACACAAATCGACACCAGAAATCGCCTTTGGTACACAGCCAATGGAAGCCCAGGTTCTACGATAATTCACTAAAGCAATGATCATGTTCAGTCTCCTCATCGCACCCTTGATCATTCGAGGTTCTTTTGCTCAGGCGCCCCAGCAGGTGCCGAAGCACAAGAACATGGTTCTAGTACTTAACCAAAACCCAACTGAGATTGACCATCTACTCATTGAAGGGACGAATCCCGACAACGTTCCGAAGATCGTCAAGGAAAAGCATCTGGTTGTGAAGGAATTCAAGAACTTCACGTTCTATTACTCGCCTGCCATTTTGGGCATAGAAGATTCCAAGAAACAGGCTCGATTGCTAACGGAAATTGGCGACCAACTCAAAAACGGTTCCCGTACTCTTCATGTGGCACAACTATCAACGGACTCTCAGTCGACGATCAAGGGGCTTTTTCAAGCGACATCGGGTTCCGATATGTTCCATGCGGTTTCCTGTAGTGAAGACCTGAGGTTAAGTGCTGGAATCGAAAGTACAGTTGCCGTCCACTATGGGGATGCGGCTGCTTCGTTTTCACTGAGGTCGAACCCTAAGCTCGATGATTGGAAGGAATTGTTAAATAAGGTGCCAAACGACGAACAGATCAAGAAGCACTTAGCAAAAATGAATGAGGATCAAGAAAAGCGGAAACGTCCGTCGTCAACTCCTTTTCTTTCATTCATGTTTTCCTCCACAACCGACTCGTTCCAGAGACTAGAATTCGTCGCGGAGGTAAATGCCTACCTCAAACAAGAGTGCCTGGCTGCAAAATTAGCGTTTGACGAAGCATCGAAGACAGCGATGGCAAGTATCTATCCTCATTTTGCCAAGCGATACGACAAGCTGGCGAAGCTTGATAGAAATCCAACATATGGAGACCTAGACCCTGATGACAAGGCTGACGTAAGGACCATGTTCCGCCAACTACACCTGAGCGGATCAATTGATCCCGATCAGTTTCTTAATAACGCCAGAACTGATTCAATGACAACGGACTTTGCTTTAACCTTGATGTTTCCTGTAGGTGCAAATTCTGCTGATGTTACGACGATTCACATTGGCTGCCCGATCAAGCCGTAAAGGAATGTCGCTTGAGAGCCCATGTTTATGTGTATAGGCTCTTAAGCCCCCAATGAACCTAGGCACCGCCCTCACGGTGACTCTCCATGAAGGTGAAACCGCCACCTCGTTTCTGGCAATTCTACACCAAACGATACCTATTTCATTTCATAATTCTTTATTTAGCAATTAAAAATCCATACGAATCCTCTTGACGTGAGTGAATTACCCTCGTATAATCACAATTGATGAACTTACCCCCACCCTCTTTAGTACGAGCAGCTCTCTCGACTTCCCTTTTGGTATGTGCGATCGTAGCTAAAGCCGATACTTACACCTTGTTGGGCTCTCATATTGACTATGGAACATATCAAGATCAAACGACTGCATATGTTGCGACGGCCAACAACGAAGTGCATCGGTTTACGGGTGAATTCAAACTTCTCCAGCAAGTTACCGGATCACCTGATCCCGCCCCTTGGTCAAGCCCTTTTGCAACTTTAACTTCAGTGGGCAACTCAATTTCAGTCTCTTACGACATGTCAGTTACGATTCCTAATGCTGGCCTTGCTGCATGGGTCTACCTAAATGAAACTACCCAAGACGGTTGGGAAACTTGGAGTCGTTTCATCCCAGGATCTGGTTCCGGTGGAGGTGGAGAAACAGGTGGGACACTACCGCGAACGCAGATTGACACAAGAAATCGAACTTGGTATTCCCCGAACGGGAGTCCCGGCTACACCGTGACTCACTAAATATAATGATCACACTCAGTATCCTCATTACACCGCTGATCATACGATTTTCTGCCATGCCACCCCAACCGGTGCCAAGGCAGAAGGATCGGGTTCTTGTGCTTCGCAGAAATCCGATTGAATTTGACCATTTCTTCGTCGATGGTGCGAATTCAGAAGAACTTCCTAAATTCGTCAAACAACAAAAACTGTCCGTCAAAGAGTTCAAAGATTTCACTTTGTACTATTCGAGAAAGGTCTTGGGGATCGAAGACTGCCAGAGACAAGCGGTCATGTTGTCTGAAATTTCAGACCAACTCAAAAACGGTTCCAGGATCGTTCAAGTCAATCAACTCTCCCAGGAATCTCAGTCCACGATTAGAGGGATGTTCCAAGCAACTCAAGGGGACGACTTGATGCACTCAGTCGCTTTGAACGACAATCTTCAATTAAATGCGGGGTTAGAGAGTACAGTACAAATTCACTGCGGGCCCACATCGGCTTCCTATACGTTGTATTCCAATCCTCGATGGGATGACAGGAAAGCTCTCCTTAACACGATCCCAAGTGACGAGCGAATCAAAAAAGACTCGGCTATGGCAAAAGAGTATTCAGAAATGCAAAAGCGACCCGCTGCCACTCCATTTCTGTCTTTTTTGTTTAGTTCGACTACTGATTCGGTCCAGCGATTGGATTACCTTGCAGAAGTACAAAGCTTCCTTAAATCAGAATGTGTTGCCGCGAAGCAGACGTTCGACGCAGCTTCAAAGAAAGTTATGGCAAGTGTTTCTGCCGATTTTGCAAAGCGATACGACAAACTTGCAAAGATTGATCGGAATCCAACTTTCGCGGATCTCGACTCCGAAGATCAGAGTGACGTGAGAAGTATGTTCCGCCAATCCCACCAAAGCGGCCAAATGGACTCAAACTCATTTCTTGACAATGCCCGAACGGACTCTGTTCGAACAGACTTTGCGCTGACAATGTACTATCCGGCAGATCCTACTGGAGCGCACGTTATAACTATTCATGTCGGATGTCCGATCAAGCCGTAAATGAATGTCGCTAACGAGCCCATGTGCATACGCAAGGGCTCGTAAGCCACGGTCAATTGGAATTAACCAATAGGAAACTGCCAGTTTACGAACGAGACGACTAAGCCGTTGTCGAAAGTGACCTTGCCAGTCCCTGAGTTATCCCATACGGCCTTGGCGGGAAGTCCCGGGTCGGGGCCCGCGATCGTGCCACTTCCGGAATGGTCGCTCGCGAAGTTGAAGGTGGTTTGATATCCATTGCTGTCTGAGCCAACAACTTTGAACGATCCATTTGCATTGTAAGTAGTTGTCGACTGCTCTGAATATCCGTTCGGTAGCGTAACCGTTTCGGTCGCCGTTCCACTGGGCTTTCCGCTAGAACCAATTTTTAATTGGAATTGACACTGAACGGTATCACCGCTTGGCAAGGTGAAGGCGTAATTTCCGGTTTCTCCCTGCAAGGATGCGGTTTGGCTGTAAGTCCCCGTCAATCCTGCATAGGGGCCTTGAGTGATATTAATGGCCCCGGACAGGGTTTGGGTACCGATATTGAGCGTGTATGATGCGGTGCCCGCCGGTTCGGTTTCGGCTTGATCTTGGTAAAAAGTTTCTGTAAACGAGGAACCTGAAATCGAGAAAACGACCCACAACTGCAGAAGTTGTGAGAAGTAAGGCCCACCTGAAATTCGAGCATTTGAAGGTGTGGCACTCGGTCCAAATGTGGTGAAACTCATGCCGACCATTTGTCGGCCCGTAGCATTGAGCACCTGAGCGGTGCGAGACGTCGTCGTGGATGTGGGTCCCGCCACGGGCTTACTCGCGGCTCCGCCTCCGCCGCACCCCTGAAGAATCAGTGCCGCCGAAAACACGAGTCCGATCACTGACTTCTTAAGCTTCATCTTCAATTTTGCCTCTATGCCCGAATGCTACTGCATTATACGAAACGAAACCTTCCCTGGTGGGTAGCTAAGGTCCCGATGTTCTGCATGAATGCAACGTCGCACTAGAGACGGCGTTATCAAGAGTAGTGGCTAATATTATTGGACTCATTGGCAGGCACGCTCCTAAGGCTGCACTTGGACAGGCTCACAGCCATGGTTGGATCGACCTGAAGCTCGGGTTGGCTCTGCTCCGAGACCAGCGTGTTTCCGTTTTGGCGAAACTCGCGTCAGTTGCTTCGGGAGTTGCTTTAACCGCTGTTATGATTGCACTCGAAGTACCCTTAGAAGGAATCATTGGAGCACTTTTGCCAATTCTCGGAATCATGTTCGACGTTGCCTTCGATGGTATCGAGTTCCTGATTCTGCCGGTCGTCATCGGCTCCATTGTCATTCGATGGTTTGCACCAAAACATGTGGTGGACGAGCTAAGACGATAGGCTTCTATAGTCGGCGACTCGATCTCACTTGAGCTTGATGCAGCGAAAGCCCTCCCCCAATTCAAATCCTGCTCGGTCACCATCTTTCGCTGCATTGAACTCAACCATGTTTTCGATTCCCGTCAGATGCTTGCCATAGAACTGACTTTTATGGATTTCTAGCAACTTTTTCTGATCTTCCCAACTGTTTGAAATATCGATGGTGTGATTGGGAGCGATGGTGGAGAAGAGTAGGAGCCACTTCGCGACGTGTGTTTGTTCCGCCGCCAACTTGGCAATATCCCCTGCCCGGCGGTGATCTTGGTGGCTCGCGCGAGGTGGAAAGTCTCCATCGAACGCCAAAATATAGTTCGGCTTGATTCTCAAAATCTCATCGCTCACCTTTTGAACAACATCTGGCTTTGCGTGTAACCAACGGTCGGGATACCCAAGAAATTCGAGCGATTGACCATGCCAGGCGTGTAAGGCGTTTGTCGCTTCTTCGCGCCTGACCACACGATTCTTCTCCGCATCGGTGAAGAAGAAATAATAACCCTTGTCCCCGTCTGTGCAGATCACCTGATGGAGATCGGCTCCAGATTTCGAGAGTTGGCTGAGCAATCCACCAATAAAGAACTCCGAGTCGTCAGGATGAGCGGTAACGATGAGAATCTTGGTTCCCTTGGCGAATAGCAGTTTGGAATCGGGATCAACGCTTGGGTTCGGATTCGGAATTTGCCGACGGATCAAGTCGAATTCATAAGGTTGATACCAAAGGCCAAAGTAGATCAGCGCCAGGATCGTCCCGTAACCCCAGAGACGACGTGTGATTGCCCTTTTTCGGATCTTGATTCGTTCTTCCGCCGAAGGGGTTGGAATAGGCTCGGGAATGACGTATTCGATAGATTCGTCGCCTTCAACGCTCATGCAGATTAGGACCGCTCACTGTAATCAGTCGGTTCATGAAATCGCAAAGAGATTCAATTCCGAATGTCGAACCACATTGTCCGCCCTGCAAAAGAACGCGGGCCCTCGGATTGTATTCGAGGGGCCCGCGTTATCGGGAGACGACTCCTTTAATTAAGGAGTAATCGTGATGGTTTGGTTCAAGTTAGTTGGACCGTCAGAAGCGTAGATACCTACCGCTGTCTGGCTCGTTACAACCTTCGTCGTAATTGCAAACGTTACCGAGGTTGCTCCTGCTGGAACAACAACCGTTGCAGGAACTCCAACAAGCGATGGTGCACCAACCTTCAAGGTGATGGTCCAGCCACCGGCAGGAGCAGGTGCATTCAACGTCACCGTTCCCGTCGATCCGGTTCCACCCTTAACCGTGGTCGGATTAATCGTGAAGCTCGCCATCGAATCGCCGTTAATCGTAATCGTGGCATTCGCTCCAGTGGCTCCGTCGTTGGCATAGATGCCAACCGTGACATTGGAAGCAAGCTGCTTCGGAGTCACAACGAAGGTTCCTGAGGTTGCGCCTTGAGGGATCACGATTGAGGCAGGAACTGAGACATAGCTCGGTACCGCTGACTTAAGAGTTACCAACCAGCCACCTTGAGGAGCAGCCGCCGAAAGCGTAACCGTTCCAGTCGAAGTGCCGTTTCCGCCAATGGTTGTCGGGCTAAGCGACATGCCTGTGATGGAGTCTCCCACGACCGTCAACGATGCGCTCTGGTTCGAGCCACCGTCACTCGCCAGGATGTTGAACGTAACGGTAGCCACTCGTTGAGAAGAGGTCACTGTAAACGTTCCCGTTGTCTGACCAGCTGGGATCGTGATGGAAGGCGTCACCGTTGCATACGCAGTAACTGCGGGTTTGAAAGTTACCAACCAACCACCAACCGGTGCTGGAGAAGTCAAGGTAACAGTGCCAGTCGTGCTTCCGTTTCCACCGATGGTGGAAGGATTCAGCGTTACGCTTGCAAGAGAGTCACCGAGCACCGTGATGTTCACCGTGCGATTGGAAATTCCATCGTAAACGTAAATGGGGATCGTTGCACTGCCAGGGTGCTGACCAGCTGTAATTGTGAATGTTCCCGTATTGGATCCCTGAGGAATCGTAATGGAAACAGGAACCGCTGCCGTGTTTGGAAGGCCCGACTTGATGTTGACTAACCAACCTCCTGGAGGTGCGTTCGAAGTCAAAGTGACCGTTCCCGTTGCAGTTTGGTTTCCTCCAATCGTTGTTGGGTTAATCGTGAACCCAGCAATGGAGTCTCCAAGAACACTAATCGTGCCATTCAATGCCGTAACGCCGTCGTTCGCAATGATTAACACGTTCGTGTTCGACGAATAGTGATGTCCCGTAATCGTAAACGTTCCCGTTGTCGAACCAGCAGGAATCGTTATCGAAGAAGGAATGGATGCAACGGTCGGCGCACCCGACTTCAGGTTGATAATCCAACCGCCCGTTGGTGCCGCCGAGTTGAGCGTGATCGTTGCCGTTGAAGTTTGGTCGCCACCGATCGATGTTGGATTGAAGACCATGCTCGCCATCGAATCACCTGTTACCGTGAGAGTCGCACTCAAGTTGGTTGCGACGTCGTTGGCATAGATTCCGATTGCGATGGTTGAAGCTAATTGCTTAGGCGTGATGGTAAACGTACCAACCGTTTGACCTTCAGGAATCGTAATCGAAGATGGGAAGCTAAGGTCCGCTGGAACACCGCACTTCAGAGTTACGAGCCATCCGCCAGCAGGAGCGGCCGCTTTCAACGTTACTGTTCCCGTCGAAGTCTGGTTGCCACCAACCGTCGTCGGATTTAGGGTGAAGCTCAAGATGGAGTCACCGGTAACCGTCAAGAGAGCGCTGACCTGAGAACCGACATCATTTGCATAAATGCCGAACGTCACCGTCGATGCTCGTTGCGATGATGAGATGGTAAACGTCCCAGTTGAAGAACCGGCCGGGATCGTGATAGAGGAAGGCATGGATGCATAAGAAGCAACGCCTGCCTTCAATGTCACAACCCAGCCACCCGCTGGAGCAGGGGAATTGAGCGTGACCGTTCCGGTCGATGTCTGGTCGCCACCAATTGTGGACGGGGTAAGAGTCAGGCTCTTGAGTGAATCGCCAGTAACCGTCAGAGTCGCAGTAGCGGTTGAACCACCATCCGATGCCGTGATGACCGTCGAAACCGTACCGCCTCGCTGGAATGCAGTGATGGGGAACGTTGCCGTCGCAGCTCCTGCTGGAACTGTGACCGTTGCTTGAACCGTTGCGTAACTGGTATTCCCAGCACTTAGATTCACTACCCAACCACCGGCAGGAGCGGCTCCAGCAAGGGTCACCGTTCCTGTCGAAGTTCCTGCACCACCAATCGTCGAAGGATTGAGAGTGAGACTCGTAACCGAGTCACCTTGAACCGTCAAGGTTGCGACTTTGGACGTGCCAGCTAAGGTAGCCGTAATGTCGTTTGTATAGGAAAGCTTGTTGGACTTAACTGTAGTGGCTGTGAAAGTGGCACTTGTCTGGCCTGCGGCAACCGTCACCGAAGCAGGTACCGATACCGAAGCCGGTGCTTGACTCGTAAGAGTCACCACCACCCCACTCGGGCCAGCGGGGCCATTGAGTGTCACCGTACCGGTGGACGAGTTGGGTCCCACAACAGTGGATGGTGAAAGCGCAACTGAAGATATTGCCGCAGGAACTATTCCTAATACTGCAGTCTGAGAGCTCGCACCATAAGCAGCTTTGATATTGAGACTTTCTGAGCTGTTTATAGCATTCGTATTGACAGTAAACGTACCAGTCGAAGCGCCTGATGTGATTGTGATCGTTGCCGGCACTTGAGCATCAGTGCCAGAGGATGTCAATGTGACAACTACTCCACTAGCATTTGCAGGATTCGTCAGAGTAACGGTCGCGGTGCTAGTTGAGCCACCAGTAACCGTTGTTGGGTTCAGGGTAATAGTCTTGACAGCGTTGGCTGACTCCATCTTGTTGACAAAGCCAGTGAAGATCATTGGTCCCCATCCAGTGTCGAAGTCCCAGCCAGTTCCAGCATTAGAGACATTGCCATTTGGCAGCGTTCCATTCGTTCCGGAGATAACATCATAGAAGATGGAAGCATCACCGTTAAGCGAATAGAAGAGATCGTTGATTCGGCCGTACCGATAGTTTCCAAGTCCATTGGCTGTTAAGTAGCCGTCTGCGATCAATTGCTGCTCGCAAACTGCCAATGCGCCAGCAAAGCAAGGAGATGCCCCACTTGTACCTCCAATTACATAGCCAGTTCCCTGAATAAACACTACGTACCCTGTGTGCGGATCGGCATCTAGTGCAACATCTGGAATCAGACGATAAGGAATATTGGTCGGTACTCCTGTTCCTTTTTGATAACTGGGCAGCACGTTAAACGAGTCAGTTGTCTGGACCCAACCTCCTCCACCTTGCCAGTAAACTCCGTTGGCATCTTTTCCGTTGTTCCAGCCCACTTCCGAAGTGCGCTTATTAGTGCTGTCCACCGTTAGAGATGTGCCTCCAACGGTAAGCACTTCAGGATCAATCTGTGGGTAGTCGTATTGAAATGTGTGGTTGGAGTTCCAGTAATTCGTTCCGTGGTCCCCTGATGCTGCAAGGTATGTAATACCTGCCGCATTGATGGCTAGGTGCGCATTATGCGCTGCTGATGCTCCGCCAGAAGAAAACGCCCAGCCATAGCTTTCAGAAATAATGTCAGCGACGTTATCGTTGGCCTCTTTAGTCAACACTCCAATTGGATCATTGCCTGAGGTGGTGTAATTATCGTAAACAATGATGTTGGCAAGTGGTGCCATACCAATGGAAGCTTGGATATCCAAATCACCTTCACCAGATTGATTGCCGGCAGTCGTATCACCAGTTCCACCTGAAACATGTACGATAGAAACGTTCGTCCCAGCACCAGCAGCTGGCGCGGGCAAGCTGAACGTGTTCACGAATGTTATTTCGTCGGCTTTTCGAAATCCATCGTAGTTCGAAATACCAATGGTTCGTCCCTGGCCCTTAAACCCTTTTCCAAACATTGACGAAATTGTGTAGGCACCTTCAATTTGACCTGGCGTCAGGTACATCTTCTTTGGACGTGTGAAACTTTCCAGGCCCGAAACATGCACGACATCGGGCGCAATGGTTGAAGGTAACGAGGGAGAGGAGATAAATGAAAAACGATTTCCAGAGTCGAGCTTGTCTTCAGGCCCAACGGCGAACTCTTGTATCTGAGTTTGAAACGCAGCTTGCGCCTGAGCAACTGTGGCATCGGCCATGATTGCCAATCGATTTTTTGCTACAAGCTGGATGGCCATGCCCTGTGAAACTAAGTAGTCTGCAACAGCCCGGATACGTACAGCAGGCAAACCAAATCGGGCACCAACCTGCTCGGGTGTCATGAACTGACGGTAATTCGGATTCTTAGGGTCCGAAACCGCATCCACGAAGTCCTTAATTCCTTGCGGGTCACCGAAATTGAAGGATACGGTGATATGGAGCAGGTCAGACGAAGGCTTAGGACCCATGGGGGTAGCTTGATACATCTGAGGTGGTGGATCCTCGTGAATGGCCACCATCCGCTTGGAAACGGACTGGCCAAAAGCAGTCGCTCCCAGGAGGAGCAGTCCTGCTACGTACATATTGCGACAAATTTTCATAAATGCAACCAAGAACGGAAAGATTGAGCGAACAACAACCTAAGAAATGAGTGTAGGTCTTTTTCCCCTAATTCCATATGGCACTAGGCCTAAAATGCTAGCAACTCACCCAAACGTGCGACTAAAACGCGCCCACCAGAAGGGCGTAAGTCATCGAAACTCGGGGAACGAAAACGAACTCAAGATGATTTGAATCCTGAGAGGGGCACCTATTGAGATTTGAGCCCCCTTACTCGACAAGTCTTAAAATCCCACGCCTTTTGCGGCCCATAGGAAACCACGTCGCATGATTTCTCTCGGATGTTCGGCTTCGAGGATGTCAGCATGGTGGCCGAGAGCGTTGTAGAAAACTCGCCCTTTGCCGTACATCTTCGTCCAGATTTGAGGCATCTTGCACGGATTCTCAACGTGGGGTCCATCAACGCCTGGAGTGGGAAAATCGCATGTGGCAAGAACGTTGTTGCCCGGATCAGTGTGAAGGTAGTACTGCTCGGATGCCACTTCGAAGTCCGGGATTCCATCGGTAATCGGGTGAGGGTACGACCGATTGATGTTGATCATGTACTTGACACCGTCGTTACCGGGGTGGGACACCCACTGCCCACCGGTCATAAACTGCCACTCGGTATCCGTTCGGAAGGAGTCACACATCCCGCCATGGCATCCCGCGATTCCTACGCCGTGATCTTTAACAGCCTTAAAAATAGGTTCCCGTTGAACGTTACTGATCTCACTCATTGTGTAGACCGGGATCAGAAGAGATCGGCTCAGAACATTCTCTTCATCAGCAAATGCATCCAGCGAATCAGCTACCTGGACCTCAAATCCTTCGCCAATAAGAATCTGCTCAAAGAACCGGGCGACCTTCTCGGGCTCATGTCCATCCCATCCACCCCACACAATTAAAGCTGTCTTAGCCATGAGGCGAGGTTACCGAAATTCAGACCTAAGGCGAATCACCCAATGGTCAATCGCCCCAAAAGTTTGCCCAATAATCCAAAGAGGATTTAACTGAGCCGTGTTGGCAGAATTCTTAGCCGTCGGTTCGGGTCTTCACCAACGCTTTCGCTGGCGAGCCGACGTGACTCAGCGACTTGGTGCTGAACCTTCCGCACTTGAGCAGACGCTGGGCTCAAATCGTACGGTTTGCCCGATTGAAGCACAATCTCGATGCCCTGTTGGACCTCTTCCAGCGCCTTTGAATGCGCTTCATTCGGCTCCGAATCTTGCTTAAGAATCTCTTCTAAGGCAAATTCGATCTGACTGTACGTGTTCGACTTCACGACCACGGTATGAACGGGCCGACCGGCCATATCTCGCAACTTCCGAGGCTGGCTTTGATATGTTGAGCGCATCGCGACCACCGCATCGGCTTGACCAATGTCGTTGGTTATGACCGCCGGTGCTTTCTTTTCGCGGATCGCCCTCTCGAGCCTCGTCCGGTTGATACCATAGGGAAAGATACGGATGAGCGTTCGAGACTCATCTTTCACCTCCTCGCGTTGATCGGACTCTCTTGGTTCAGAATTTCCGTGAACCATACCATTCTTAACCCGTTGTCCCTTGGGCAAGTCCTCGCGAGGACGCTGAGCTTTCGCGAGAGACGGGAATCGCTTATTGAATCCTGGTTCGTTGATTTCGGCAGTTTGCTCTTCTTGAACAACCTCAACCGTTCCCGCGCCAGTTCGAACTCGGATCTCTGGACGAGGCGGAATGCCTCGCAGGATCATGTCCACCGTCTTCATTACGTTGTGATGAACCGCCAATCGATCGTAATCCAAAAGTTCAATGACGACATCAAACGTAGGTGGCGCCTTCCGCTCTAAAACAGTCTTTTGAGTGCCTCGCCTTTGGGCTTCTGCGTCCGATAGGGTGACCGCTTGAATGCCACCAATGAGATCGGCAAGCGTCGGGTTGAGCATCAAGTTTTCCAGGGTCTGACCGTGTGCGGTACCAACCAACTGGACTCCGCGCTCAGCAATCGTCCGAGCAGCGGCCGCTTCCATTTCAGTGCCAATCTCGTCGATGACGATGACTTCCGGCATGTGGTTTTCAACCGCCTCAATCATCACGTTGTGCTGTTCCGCCGCAACTCGAACCTGCATTCGGCGCGAGTAGCCAATTCCAGGATGAGGAACATCGCCATCGCCCGCGATTTCGTTCGAGGTATCGACGATCACAACTCGTTTGAGCGCTTCGTCGGACAGTACACGGGCAACTTCGCGTAGTTTTGTCGTTTTGCCTACGCCCGGTTTGCCCAAAAGCAGAATAGACTGACCCGATCGAACGATGTCATCGATGATGTCAATTGTCCCTTCGAGCGCTCGCCCTACACGGCACGTCAGACCGATAATTTTGGCGTGACGATTCCTAATGGCTGAAATTCGATGGAGAGTTCTTTCGATACCCGCACGGTTATCCGTGCCGAACTCACCGATCGATTTGTTGACGAAATCGATATCGTGCTCGGTAACGACTACGTCGTTAAATCTCTCCACTGAATCGCGGTACCGAGCTTCCGCTGGGCGACCGTAATCCAGAACAACTTCGATCAGTGTTTCGAGTGCGGGACCGCGCTCCAGCCTCTCTCGAACAATGCTTGGGAGCACATCGAGGAACTGAGACAAGCCGTCAGAATGCATCGACATATAGAGTTTTACGAGGCTCAGGGCTGTCGGATCAGCCCGATACATTCTAAGACGCCAAGCTTGTCAAAACGGGTTCATTAAGAATCGAATATTGTCAAATTGTCAGTCGCCCCGAATTTCGTCCAATTTAACCTTCGCATTTCGGGTAGATCCTCGAGACCAATAAGTGACATTCACCGTCTGCCCCGCTTGCTTGGTCATCAACACCTTGTTTAGGGTGATCGTATCGTCGATACGTTGGCCATCAATCTCAAGAAGAATGTCTAATCGCTGAATGCCCGCTCGGGCGGCCGCTCCGCCGGGGGCTGTTCCGGTCAAGACGATTCCATGATCGGGGGGAATCGAACCGACCAGCTGTTGAATTCGCTCGCGCCCTTCGGGATAGAGAAGGATCTCAACGGAACGGGTGGTGTATTCCACACCGAGATCTCCATATTTCGCATAGCCATACTTCAGGATTTGATCAACGACTCTTCGAACGGTGTTCGTTGGGATGGCAAATCCGATTCCAACGCTTCCCCCGTTCCCGCTTGCGATCGCAGAATTGATTCCTACGAGTTGTCCCGCAACGTCCGTCAACGCGCCGCCCGAGTTTCCTGGGTTAATCGCCGCATCGGTCTGAATACCGTCAATCAGAACCGAGTTTTCAAGGCCCAATGTGCGCCCTAGCGAGCTAACGACTCCGACGCTTACGGTGTTTGCGAAGCCGAGCGGATTGCCTACCGCGACCACCCATTGACCGATTTCGAGTTTGTTACTGTCCCCAACTTCAATCGGAACGAGATCCTCCGCATCAATCTTGAGTACGGCCAGGTCGGCACGGCGATCTCGTCCAATCACTTTAGCAGTGAACGAACGCTTATCCTGGAGTCGAACTTTGACCTGCTCGACAATACTGTGCTCAGGGTCATTGGGGGTTTCGACGACATGATTGTTCGTAACAATAATTCCATTCTTAGAGAGGATCACCCCACTTCCCTGGCCCGTCTCCCGGAGTTGCCCTTCGTCGCCAAACCACGTCTGAACATGGTTGTACTGGTCCACGCTCACTACGGAAGGAGTGACCTTCTTTGCCGCTTCTCTAAAGTCAGCCGGCGCCGCAAGACTGGTCGATCCCATGGTGGGGATCACCGTGGCGCCCGATTTCCACTCGATCGTCGGGCGCTCGTTTGAGGGCCGATGCATCCACCGATTCAGTTGCAGCGCACTGAAGACGCCGAGGAAGGTGGCAAACGCGATGATAAAGAATCCTGACTTTTTCATAGTGAGACTTCGCTTCAGTTATACGTTTTTGAAGCCAGTGAGGTGCCCATACCAAAGAAGATTCTCTGGGATTAAATGTTCCTGGGCCAATCGTCTTTCAGTAATCGCGAAAGTGCCCGATCCGCTAATAAGCGACCTCCGTTTTGGCATTGCGCGCAGTAGTTGGCTTCGTTGTCGGCATAGCGAATGCGTTGAACGGGTTTGCCGCAGTCGGGGCATGGCTGTCCAAATTTCCCATGGACCGAGAACTCAGGCCGAAACGCGGTGATATCACCCGCACCGGGAAAGCGATCACTAAACTGGAGCTTTAGTCGGTCGGTCCACTCCGTAAGAACCAGTTGAGTTTTGCTAAAAAGCATCTCAACTTCTACATGCGATAAAGCAGATGTCCGCTTGAGTGGTGAGAGTCGTGCTGCATGCAAGATTTCATCCGAGTAGGCATTGCCAATGCCGCTGAACAGGAGCGGATTCGTCAGGGCATCCTTTACCGAATGGTTCTCTGCCCTGAGCGAGGTTTCAAAATCCGCGAGAATGCACGTTAGGACGTCAATGCCACCAGGATCTTGAGACTCCAAAGCGGCCTGCCCTTCAAAAATCCCTATCGACGCTCGTTTCTTAGATCCTGCCTCGGTGAGATGTAAAACTCCATTTTCAAACTGCATCGCGGCAACCGCAATTTTTCCGCCTAGCTTAGTTTCGAGCGATCCACCATCAGTCCACCGAAATCTTCCCGCGACCATTAGATGAACGACCAGGAAGAAATCATCCGAAAAATGGAGAACGATGCGCTTTCCGAGTCGAGAAACTTGGATGATTTCCTTTCCAATTAACGCGTGAACGGGAGGAGCAACGGTCCGTAAAACAAACGGCGTATAGAACTTAGCCGCCAAGAGGTTTTTACCGATGAGACGCTTTCTGAGAAGGTCAACATACAGTTCGACATCTGGCAATTCGGGCATGATCGGATTCTAATCTAAATGCAGGAAACATTAAAATGGTTCTGTTTAGAGGGGCAAAGGTACAATCTCTAGGTGGAGGAGTTAAAACCGAGCCTAGTAGGCATGACCCGAGAAGAGTTAACTGTTGCTCTTGGGGACCGAACGGATGCGAAGTTGCGCGTCAAGCAAATCGCGGGTCACCTCTACAGCCGCGCTGTCGATAATTTTGACGAGATGCGCGATCTCCCTCAAGCGCTGCGAGAAGAGCTAAAAACGTCGTTCCAGGTTCAACCCCTGACGGTTGCCACTCATCGGACGTCGCAGGACGGAGTCGACAAGTTGTTAGTTCACAACGGTGACGAAGAAGTTTACGAGTGCGTCCTCCTTCCCTACGAAGACCGAGTAAGTTGCTGCATCTCTAGCCAGGTGGGTTGCCCAATGGGATGCAAATTCTGTGCCACCGGCCTGGGTGGATTTGACCGAAACCTCACTTCTGGCGAGATAGTCGGCCAGTATCTCATGCTCCAGCGACTCACTGAGAGAAGAATTTCTCATGTCGTTTTCATGGGTATGGGAGAACCGCTCTTGAACCTAAAGAACGTTGTCAAGAGCTTAAATCTCCTTCACGATGAGGTTGGACTCTCGTATCGTCATCTCACGATCAGCACCGTTGGCCTCGTTCCGCAAATCTATGAATTAGGCGAGCTTGGGTTGCCCATCCACCTTGCGCTCTCGCTCCACTCGCCACTGGATGAAGTGCGTAACCGCTTGATGCCCGTTAATCATAAGTGGCCGGTCGCCCAAGTCATGCAGGCGATGCGGGATTACCACAAGGCAACCGGTCGCAAAATCACGATCGAATACTTGCTCATCAAGGGAATTACCGACACTCCTGACCAAGCCCATGAGCTGGCTCGACTCGTGAAGGGCGTTCCAAACGTCGTCAATCTCATTCCATTCAACTGGGTTGATACCGAGCAAGGTTTTGCTCGCCCCGAACGCGAGCGAGTTCGAACGTTCCGAAGTATTTTGGCCAGCAAAGGTGTCAATACGACCGAACGCGTTGAGCGAGGACATGAAATCGCGGCCGCGTGTGGACAACTGGCCGGACAGCATAAAGGGGCTTTCGGATTGAATCAGACCAGGAGGAAGGGCATATCTCCACTCGTTACGGTCCCTTAGCGTTCGCCCTGATTGCACTGGTAGGATGCGGTGGGCAAAAGTCGGACCGCAAGCCGCAAACGGTCACCTCGAAGGATTCCGTAAAAAAAGAAGCGGATAAACCTCAGAATATCAACATCACGGGTGGTTCCACGACTTACAAGGGCTCAAAGAACGAGAACCAGTGGACCATTCGTTGGAAGCAAGGGCTAGCAACTCTCACGCCAACCAACACGAAATCTAACGCCTACGGCGTGCTGAACTTGGTCGATGGTGAGATCTTTCGTGAAGCTAAAATCGCTAGCAAATTCAAGGCAGATCATGGAAGTGGAGATAAGCAGAAAAGTCAGCTAACGCTCGATAACCACGTTCTAGTTCAATCTCACGACCCGGCCGTGGATCTACGTTGCGATCATATCACGTACAGTGGCAAAGACAAAGTTCTGCGTGCAGTCGGAAACATTGGAATAGAGGGAACGATCAGCACCGTAGGTACGATTAACGAAGTGTGGGCAAGCCCCGATCTGAAGAAAATTGCCACCCCAGACATGTTTTTTGATATGAAGAGACTTCCTGTTGTCGCACTCGCCGCTGCTAGTAGTCTCGCGCTTGCTCAAGTATGGACAGACCATAAGGGTCTCACCATCAACGCGAAGAGCTGGAAATACGATCAAGTCAGTGCCCAATCGGTTTCCTACAAGTTTCAAAACGGCGTCACCATTCAATCCAAATCCGAAGGACTTTCCCTTCATTCCGACCAAATGGACTTGTTGGCAATGATGAAGCCTGGCACCAAAGCTTACGTCGTGAACCATGCGATGGCAATTAAAGATGTGAGAATCATTAAGACGCTCACGTCCCCAGCGGGAACCCAAATTACTGACATTCAAGGGCCGAAGGCAGAATATATCGCGGGAGAATCCGAAAGCACGGTCAAGATGCTTGGCCAGACGACGATAAAAAATACCGATAACGTCCAAGGGCAAAGCATGACAGCAACCGGCTCGTCGGGGTTGGCGATCTTAGAAGCGAAAGCGAACGTTGCACAAGGCAACGGGCTTAAAAAGGCAACCCTTCACGGCCCAGTCAAGATAGTTTTCGTTCAGAATGCGACCAAAACCGAAGTGGCTTCTCAAATTGTAGGTACTGCGTCTCAGATGATTCTTGAAAATGTTGGCAATCAGAGAAAGATCACGCTGATAGGCTCCGTTCACGTTGTCGGTCCCGGTACGGATGAGGTCGATAATGTCAATCGCGCCGTATTCACAAAGGACGCAAAAGGTCTTTGGCACGTCCAGGCAACCCAATAAGATGAACCCGATAAAGTTGCTTCCGATAACCGTCCTCCTTACATCCCTTGCCGCGCAAGGAGTGGCAACTTACACGTACGACGGCGGCCACATCGAGATTCGAAACTTTAAAGACTTGTCAGGCGACTGGACCGACGTGAAGGCGAGCGTGAATAACAAAGAAAAGCACGCTCATATCTCAGGCGAAGCAGCCAACTTTTCGCTTCCGGAAAAAGGCCTTTCGGTTACGGGAAATGTTCTTGATTTCCGATGGGCACAGGCTGATCCTAAAACCATCGAACTCAGAGAAGGAACGATCGAAGGCAAAGCCGTCATTCACATGGATACTGAGAAAGGCTATCTGGCCAACCTCAAGTTTTCTGCAAGCAAGCACCTTCCGGCACCCAAAGCTCCCGCGGAATTCCGAGTGAGTCAGCTTGAGACGGAAAAGATTCTCTACTCAGGACACGTCTCCCGAGGCACTCTCACGATGCCCACCGCGTGGAAGTACTCAGAGTCCGACTCGGGCGACGCCACCAAAGTGGAGGATAAGAAGACTTCCCACATCCATTTTGTACAGACCTTTAACTGCGATGCTGCCAATGGTTTACTAGTCATTCGGCAAGGTCAAACAGGACAACTGGATCAAATCGAGTCAGGTCTTGCGGAGGGTCCAGTTCACTTTAAGTTCATTCGTGACGAGACCAATCTGGAAACCAAAGTGCTGACCCACACCAGTTACGTGGGAGTCGCAGACCGGGTTGAAATCAATATGCTCACCCAGCCGGGAACGGTAACTGCAAGCGGCCATGTTATTGTTGACGGGGATTCGAACGGCGCACTCACCAATTTCAAGGTCGACCGACTTGTCATGACTGTCAGTCCGCAGATGGAGCCGATAAGCGTTCAAATGTTCTCAGGAGTGACGACGGTCAAGTCTAAGGATGGATCACGTTGAAGATTGAAGGAATAAATTTACAGAAATCCTACCGAGGACGTCCAGTTGTTAACGGCGTTAACTTTGATATCTCGCAAGGCGAAATCGTGGGATTGCTCGGCCCTAACGGCGCAGGAAAGACAACGACCTTCTACATGACGGTCGGGCTCGTGCGTCCCTCGGGTGGCACGGTCATGTTTGACGATATCGACGTGACTAAGTGGCCGATGTATAAGCGGGCTCGTGCTGGAGTGGGTTATCTGCCTCAGGAACCGAGCGTCTTTCGAAAGCTGACCGTAGAAGATAACCTCCGTCTCGTACTTCAACTCGCGAAAAAGTCCAAGAAGGAGGCCGACGAGAAGATTGCAGAACTCGTGGAAGAACTCCACATCGGAAAAATCCTCCAAAGCACTGGCAACGTTCTCTCGGGCGGAGAACGTCGGCGCGTGGAAATTGCTCGAGCCCTGGCGGTGGAACCCAAGTTCATTCTGCTTGACGAGCCTTTCGCGGGAATTGACCCTGTCACCATTGAAGAAATTCAAGCGATACTCTTCCAGCTAAAGCAGCGCAATATCGGAGTCCTGATCACCGATCACAACGTGGGTGCCACTTTGCGAATTACGGATCGGAACTACATCCTCACAGACGGCAAGATCTTGGCTGCCGGCACGGGAGCCGAAATCTCCTCCAACGAACAGGTCCGAAAGCACTATCTTGGCCAGCAGTTCGACTTCAATGACGGCGACGACTCATCTTCAAATGGTGGTTCAAAGTCTTGATCCCCAATCCATGGTTTGGTGAGAACGCCCGGTGAAACAAATTGACCGGTTGATCCTGAAAGAGATCGTCGGACCCTGGGTTTTCGGCGTTGCCATGTTCTCGACGCTGCTCATGGCCGCGACTTATCTCAACCGGATCGCGGATTACATCGTTCACGGCTTACCCCTTAGCCTCGTCGTCAAAATCACGCTCCTTCTCATGCCAGCGATGCTGGTGAATTCGTTTGCGATGGCAGTTCTCTTGGCAGGATTGCTCTCGTTTGGAAGGCTAAGTGGCGATAGTGAGATTGTCGCCCTGCGGGCTGCGGGCGCAAGCATGATTCGCATCATTCGCCCCGTGATGGCGTTCTCATTCGTCATTGGCGTGGCGACATTCTTCTTCAACAACAACGTTGTCCCGCCTGCGGCCGCCGAATCTCAAAAGCTCGTTCTAGACATCGCTAATAAGTCCCAAGGCGTCAAAGGTCAGCCCGTTTCTTTTCCACTTGTTCAAGACAAAAAAATGATGGGGCAGTTGATGGCCCAAGCATTTGATATTTCCCAGAGCACCCTGAATGGCGTCACGATTGTCGCGTACGACAAAGATCTCAAGCCGTCGGTCTACCTGTGGTGCAACACGTTGGAATACATTCCCGACAAAACGCACCAGGGGCATGACAAATGGCACGCAAAGGGAGGAGGCTCGATCATTCCCGCCGATGGTGGTCAAATTACTCACTTTGATGAGATGTGGCCCCAGCAAGTAGTTCAGCCAACCCAGTCCCCTGAAGACATCATCACTTTGAATAACGGAGACATGAGCATCTATTCGATGGCTCAGATTCAGCACCAAATTGATCGAGGTCGTCGAGACAAGACATTGACCTCTGACCACATTCATAACCTAGAATATGGATACTGGAACAAGATCTCCGTCGCCGTTGCGGCCTTCATTTTCGGTGCCCTGGGAGCCGTTCTTGGAATTAGAAATCAAAGAGCGAGCACCGCGTCTGGATTTGCTTTGGCAATCGGAATTATCTTCGGATACTTTGCGCTTGCTAACTTTATGAACGTTTGGGCAATGAGTGGAGTCTTGCCAGCGTGGCTGGCTAGTTTTGCGCCCATTATTATTGGGTGTGTTGCTGCTGGGGTCCTTATGTGGCGGCGAAACAGTTAGAGAGCTAGATTGATCCAACTTGGCATTTTGATCATGCTCGCCTTAATGGGCGGAGTCATCGGGCTTCTTGCTGACGTGGTCGGCAAGAAGCTTGGAAAGAAACGCCTGAGCATCGGGGGCTTGCGCCCCAAGCACACCGCCCAGTTGGGAACGTTCCTTCTTGGATTTGTGATCTCAATGGTCACCCAGCTTGCCGTACTGACCTTCAGTTCCGGTGTACGTGAATGGGTTTTGAAAGGGCCGCAAGTAGCCGCGAAACTTCAGCAAGCAAACGAGCGGCTCGACACCATTACCAAGGCATCGGATAAAGCAGCCAAACAAAACCAAACGCTGACTTCTCAGAATGCCAAGATTTCAAACGATCTCAAGTCACGACAACAGGATCTCAGCAAAGCTCAAGCCAGTTTGGCGGGCCTCAAAAAACAAATTAGTGCCCTGCAACCACAAATATCGAAGTTATCTTCCCTTGTTCGAAGCGGAAACAAGAAAATCACTGAGCTCAAAAAGTCAGAGCAGAACCTAAAGGCAGCCAAGATCCAAGGGGAGAAAAACCTCAAGGCTGTTCAAGCGGAGCAGAGACAAGCGAAGGATAAATACAATGCCATCCTAAAAGATAACAAGGCAGTTGACAGCCGAAATCTTGAGCTTGTGCAAAAGCAAGACGATCTGATTGCAAAGCAGAAGGTGCTCCAGGGCGAGCAGGACCGGCTAAACAAAGAGCTGCAACAAATTCAGGTCGATACGAAGTTGGTGACAGAGGCGCGTGATCGAACCCAACAAGAACTCACCGATTCTCAACAAAAACTAACTGACGCCAATAAACAATTATCTTCAGTTCGAGAAGAGCTTGCCTCGACGGAAGAAGCTTTAAAGAACTCCAACATCCGCGTTTCGGGCTGGAAGGAAATTTCCGCGATTGCCCGCCGCGAGTCGATGATCTATCGGATTGGAGAAGAGGTGGCTCGCCTTTCAGTTCGACCAGGCTTGAGAGAGGTAGCGGCACGGAGTGAACTCACTTCACTTGTACGACGATGTCGAGTAGAAGCGCAAAGGCGAGGGGCTCACAGCACTCCCGATTTCCCCGTCGCGGGCATCTTCAATCACGTCGATCGAGACTCCCAGCAAACGATCACGACGTCGGCCATTGAGGCTCAAATTCTTTCCGAAATTACCTCCGCCAAGACGGAGATGGTCCTCATTGCCTCGTCAAGCCTCAACGCATTTCGCGGTGAGCCTGTGTCACTGGAGATTACGGTTCTTCCAAACCCCTCGATCTATTCCGCAGGCCAGATTATTTCTGAGACTTTGATTGACGGCAACCGAGGAGACACGGTTATTTCCGAACAGTTCTCCAAATTCCTTCAGCAGGGAGTGAAGGACCGTGCTATCAAGGATGGAATGATTCCGATCTCCAATAGTGATATCTCCTTTGGTGAGGTCACCTTGCCCGACGCACTCAGGGTGATTGAGATGCTCAAAAAGGCGGACCGAAAAGTCAGGCTCCAAGCTATTTCCTTAACGAATGTTCGTGCCGCCGACCCACTGAGAATCGACTTCAAACTTCGCTAAGACCATGAACGACAAGACGGTATTAGCGATTGATCCCGGAACCGCCAAATGCGGCATGGCACTGGTCACAAGAAAGACTGGAGGCCAAATAAGCCTTGACTGGCGATTCATCGCCCGGACGGAAGACATCATTGCCGAAATGAGAAAGGCAAAGGAAATCCATCCCTACGAACTCGTCATCATCGGCGGCGGAACGTTCAGCAACAAGATCGTCGCATTGATCCGAGATGAGTTGCCAGGGACCGCCATTCTAGTTGTCGATGAACAAGATACAACGTTGCAAGCTCGCGAGCGCTATTGGTCATTTGTGAAACGAAGAGGTTGGCGATGCCTTTTGCCGTCAACGCTTCAAGTGCCGCCCGAACCAGTGGACGACTTCGTCGCCTTCATCCTTGCCGAACGTGTCCTTCAACAAGCCTAACGCAATCACTTAATCGTGATGCTGGAATAGAAGCGTTTGACATCCGCTGAATCCAACAGACCTCTCGGAACCGTACAAGCAAATAAGTACAGTTTCCCGTCTTGAACCGCAACATCCACGCGCCCCTGAATGTCTCCATCGTCGTAAGTTACCGATCGGAAGTTAAGTTTATTGACCGTTACGGTGGTGAACGGATTGAATTTGACCGTGTCACCGTCATCGTTGATTCCGTATTTGCTCGCAATCAATTTATCAATCCCTTCTTCATCCAGTTGGTCGACGATTGCGGGTGTTAATTCGGCATAAACGGCCGTATACGAGACGTATCCAAATTCACCCGAGAATCCGACTGGCTTGATTTCATCGCCGCTGAAGTCCGGCACGTCGTCGGTCTCTTTCAATGCGACGGGAGTCCACACCGTTAAGTGTTTCTTAACGAGAACGGCATCTTCAGCGGTGGGCCCGAAGGATGTCATTTTGCCGGGGGCAATGTCTTTCGCAAGCTTGAAAGACTCAAAAACATGATTGACCGATGCGCTATCAGGCATCTTGGTTCCAGAGAGCGCTAGCGTAAACATGCAGCTATTGGTCCGACAAATCCGATAGCGAAAGACGGTTCCATCATCCTTCTTTCCTTCAACTTCGATCGCTGGGAATCCAGAAACGGTGAGATAGCTCAACTTCGAGAGCTTTGCTTCACTTAGCTCTACGAGTCCAAAGAGCTTGTCTTCAATTTTCGTCGCCACCGAATCAGCGGGATCTTCGTCTTTTTCAAATTCGCTTCTCAGGACCTGGAGACTGCAATCGGGCCACCCTTTCAAGTTAAGAGTGACGGATGAAAGTCGCTTTTGGGGAACCGTCGGATAGGAGATTAATCCGGTCCCTATCGGCACCGACAGCGATGGACCAACCTTAGTCTCGATGGACTTCCAAGGTGACGGAGTCAATTTCTTAACCTTGGTAGCGCTCTTCTGAACTCCACCCGCGAGGAGTACGGCCACAATCAATCCAAATTGAGAAAACTGCATGAGATCCAAATGATAGTAGCGCTCAAAGAATAGTTTTTGCCCGCAATTTGCAGTCTCGACTGCGAAGTTAACCCACGTTTCTCAGCCTGTATGAGAACCACAAATATCCAGTTGGCCGCCAGTTATTTATTGTCTTATTACTGCTTTAACACGTGAAAAATCGGTCGGGAGGTAAACTAGCGTCATGCCCTCCCTTATAAGAAACGTTGGTATTATTGCGCACGTCGACCATGGTAAGACGACGCTCGTTGATGCCATTTTTAAGCAAGCTGGATTGTTCCGAGAAAACCAGCACATGGGCGAACGTATCATGGACTCCAACGACTTGGAACGTGAAAAGGGCATCACGATCCTGTCGAAGGTAGCGTCCGTTCATTACAAGGAATATAAGATCAACATCGTTGACACTCCTGGCCACGCCGACTTCGGCGGAGAGGTCGAGCGAGTGCTTTCGATGGTTGACGGAGTTTTACTCATCGTTGATGCCAATGAGGGCCCGATGCCGCAAACCCGTTTCGTCTTAAAGAAAGCGTTCGAGAACGGCCTTAAGCCGATCGTTTGCATTAATAAAATTGACCGCGAGAATGCACAGCCGCTTCATGCGTACGATAAAACCCTCGATCTCTTTATCGATCTAGGCGCAAGCGAAGACGACCTGTTCTTCCCCCATCTCTACACTTCTGGACACGGTGGATTTGCCCGAGTAAGCCCTGACGGCAGCGAAAAGGACATGCGTGAACTTTTCGAGATGATCGTCAACTCGGTACCACCCCCTCCTGTATCCACCGACGGCGCTTTCCTACTTCAGGTCAACAACCTGGATTACAGCGAGTACCTCGGCCGAATGTTTGGAGGAAAGGTTCTTAGAGGCACCTTGAAAGTGGGAGATCGAGTTCTCCAACTTCGAGATGGCTCTACCAAAACCAGCGGATTCAACATCACGAAGCTTTGGACATACGAAGGAATCGAACTCAAGGAAGTTGAATCGATTTCGGCGGGCGAAATTGCGATGATGTCCGGTTTGGATAACGTTCTCATTTCCGACACCATCGCTCACGTTGAAGGTGCGGAAGCCCTTCCTGCGATCAAGGTTGAGCCCTCGACTTTGACGATGAATTTCTATGCCAACAACTCTCCGCTCGCCGGAAAGGACGGAGGCAAATTCCTCACGATCCATAAAATTCGTGAGCGAGTCGAGAAGGAAGAAGCGATCAGCGTTTCGATCAAGATCGATACCAATGCTGACAGCGACACGGTAAAAGTCAAGGCAAGAGGCGAATTGCAGCTTGCGATTTTGATTGAGACGATGAGACGTGAAGGTTACGAAATGCAGATTTCTCGCCCGCAGGTTATCTTGCAGCGCAACGAGAAAGGCGGCATTGAAGAGCCTTGCGAAATCGCGATCCTCGAGCTTCCTGAAGAAGCAGTCGGTGTCGTCATGGAAGATTTGAGCCGACGAAAGGGAGAATTGCGCGACATGCGCAAGAACCCGAACGGCACAACTGTTCTTGAATACGCTATTCCGACACGTGGATTGATCGGTTTCCGATCAAACTACCTCACCATGACTCGCGGTTTGGGTCTCGTGTCATCTCTCTTTGATGGCTACCAACCGTACAAGGGTGAAATTCTTGGTCGAACTCAAGGTTCCTTGATTTCTAAGGACACTGGAAAGCTCACTCGGTACGCTTACGAAGACGTTCAAGAGCGAGGAACCCTGTTCTACGAAGTCGGCACCGACCTGTACGCGGGAATGATTTGCGGCGCCTGTGCTCGGGACGAAGACATGATCGTCAACGCCACCAAGCAGAAAGCGGCCAACAACATCCGGTCGGCAACGTCAGAACAGACGGCAAGCCTGGATCCGCACCGAGACTTCTCGCTGGAGCAGGCACTGTCATGGCTTCGCGACGATGAACTTCTTGAGGTTACTCCGAAGCAGCTTCGCTTCCGAAAGAAGATCCTTGATCACAGTGAGCGACGAGTTTCTGAGCGACGCAACGAAGTCGTCGTTTAAGATCCCGGTCTAAAGACGAGAAGGGGGGCAGGTTTAAGATCTGCTCCCCTTCGTTTGTTTGGATGCTCGGATAAGTTGGAAGCGTAGCGAATCGATGCCGTTCCACCTTGGCCCCAGGGGATAGAATAGACACATGATTCTGGTCATCGACAACTACGACTCGTTCACATACAACTTGGTCCAATATTTGGGGCAATGTGACGTCGAGATTGTTGTTCGTCGCAACGACCAAATTGCGCTCGACGAGATTGCAAGATTGAAGCCCGCGGGAATCATGCTCTCACCAGGACCCTGCACCCCTAAAGAGTCGGGTGTGTGCCTCAACATCCTGGCCGCGGCTCTTTCAAGCGATCCTGGGCCTTTTGGAGTGCCTCTGTTTGGCGTTTGCCTGGGCCATCAAGCAATTGGCGAAGTTGCCGGCGGAGTGGTGAGGCAAGCAGTGAAGATCATGCACGGTAAGGCTTCGATGGTCACTCACGATGGGAAAGGACTTTTTGAGGGGATGCCCAATCCGTTCAGTGCAATTCGGTACCACTCACTCATCGTAACTGCCGACTCCATCCCACCAGGATTCATCGTGACCGCCACCTCAGACGACGATCATGAAGTAATGGGTCTTCGACACAAGACCCTCCCGATAGAAGGTGTCCAGTTCCACCCCGAGTCCGTTTTGACGGAGCAAGGATTTAAGATCGTAGAGAACTTTGCCAAACGAGTCAAGCAAACTCTGGTGGCTGTCTAAACAAAAAGCCCGATGCTATCGGCATCGGGCTTTTTGTTCGATTTGAGCTTAATTTAGTTGTTCTCGGCTTTGGCGCGCTCAACGTCTAGTTCGACCGGGATGCGAACCCAGAAGGTTGATCCTTGGTTCAACTCGGACTCAACCCAGATTTGACCCATGTGGACTTGGACTACCAAGTGGTGCACCAGGTACAGGCCAAGACCCGTTCCGTAGATCTTTCGGTTGTCTTCGTTGTTGACGCGGTGGAACTTCTCGAAAACCTTCGTGAGGTGATCTTTAGGAATTCCAAGGCCTTGGTCTTCAACTCCGAGCAGGAAGGTCTGACCTTCGTTCCTTACATGAACCTTGATCTGCCCACCGTTTGGCGAGTACTTGATCGCGTTGTTCAAGAGGTTCGTGAGGATCTGATCCAGCTTGTCTTCGTCGCCGATGATGGTTACCGGAAGCTCGTTTTGAACGTCTAGGCTCAGTTCGTGCTTGCTGGTGGCCTGCTTTTGGATCATGACGACCTTTTCAAGCAGTGGCAACAGTTCAAAGCGCGTGTAGTTCGGTTTCAGGCTCTCACCCGATTCGATGCGAGCTGTATTCAACAGGTCGTCAATGAGACGGCGCAATCGGTCGCACTCAGTATCGATGATCGTGTGGAACTCGTGTCGCTCCTCAGCACCATAAAACTCTTCGCCGTCCAAAAGTGTACGGACAAAGCCCTTGATCGCTGTGAGAGGCGTTCGAAGCTCGTGAGAGGCCATCGCAACAAAGCTCGACTTCATCTTATCGATGTTGCGCATCTCGGTGACGTCGTTGAGAATGGCGACGACTCCAAGGTCCTTCCCATCCTCTCCTCGAACCGCAGCGGCTTGAACTTCGTAAATTCGTTCCGTGTTGCCCAGAGTGACCGTGATTTCGTCCTTGCCGCCTTCAGCAGAGTTTCGGGCGGTGGTCAAAACTTCGTGAAGTTCTGGAATCGGAATGATGTCGATCGCTTGCTTGCCAATCGCGTCATTACCCAACGAGAACAACGTTCGAGCAGTCGCGTTGATTTGGCTCAATCGTCCTTCTGACGAAACCAGAATCAAACCTGCGCTGAGCGATTCGAATGTTTGAAGGAGTTCTTCTCGCTCTTCGATTACTTCTCGGTAGAGCTGAAGGTTCGCGATGATCGATCCGACGTTGCGAGCCATTCGCTCGAGCAATCGGACGTCTTCGTCGTTGAAATCTTCTCCGTGTCGCTTGTTGAATGCGTGTAGTACACCGATCGTCGTTCGATCGATGACACGGTTCTCTTCGTCCCGCTTCTCAATCAAGAGGGGAACGGTCACGCCGTTCTGGATATGGAGCAGGCCGAATGGGTCTTCCTTAGTGCGCGGATCATTGACCGCGTCGTGGAAAATAACCGCTTCTGCCTTGCGATAAACCAGACCGGACACGCCATGAGTGGCACGAACACGGAAAAGCTTCAGTCGATCTTCTTCAACTCCGTAACTTGGAGGAATACCGATCAGCTCTCCCGCTTCTCGATCGTAAAACATGATGACAATCTTCTCTGCTTGAAGAATCATCGCAATGCGCTGCACCAGACGACGCAGAGTGACATCCGCCTCATTGATTGGCGCAACATCCATCGATGAATCAATTCCGCGATTAGTTGCGGATGGAAGATTCTTATCTGTTTCAAGCTGTCGAACACGACGTTGTTCACCCTCTAAAGCAGCCTCAAGCTCGCGAATTCGCTTTGCAGCGTTGGCAAGTTGAGCGCTCAGGTTGGACAACTCGTTCGATTGGTTCTCTTCTTCGGACGACACGTGCATGAATCTACCCCAGACGCGCACATGATGCGCGCGCAATTTACCTTTCCAACCTCATCGTTAGAATCCTTTGTAATCGTTAATACTGCCGGTGTTCACGATATTTCCTGAAACAAGCCTCATATCTCTTCATTGAAACCCGCGTTATACTTAAAGCGGATGGCTAAGGAACTCGAAGAACTGCCTTTGTTTCCCCTAAACACGGTTTTGTTTCCGTATGCCTCAGTGCAATTGCACGTTTTTGAGGACCGGTATCGCGAAATGGTGCGTAGCTGTTTAGAGTTCGATAGGCCTTTTGGCATAGTGCTCATTCGCACCGGCAGCGAGGTGAGCAAGCATATCGACCCGTACATGGTCGGAACGGCCGTTCGTATCGTTCAAGTTCATACCTATGACGACGGCAGAATGGACATCCAGGTTCAGGGAGAACGAAGATTTCGCATCCGAGAACTTGATGAGTCCCATTCCTATTTGGTTGGCAAGGTTGAACCGGTTGTCGAGCATGAGATTGAAGAATCCGATCGAGCAGCTGAGTTATTAACGCGAGCACGAGAGGAATTTGAGGTGCTCATTCAAAGATTATTTGCTCGTCAAGAATTCTCGGTCCAGGTTGTGTTCCCAACGGATCCCGTAGCACTCTCGTTCACCATCGCGAACCTGCTCCAAATGGAAAACCTCGAGAAGCAAAGATTGCTAGAGACAACCGACACGCTGGAGCGAGTGGAAGACCTTCTGCCCATTCTAGAAACTCAGATTTTAGAGTCACGCCAGCCAAACTATTATCGACTGACTGGAAACGATCTGAAAGAGTGGATCACGCCTAACTAATCCTTTCTGAGAGCACCGATTATTGGGCTCGTAGCACGCTGTTACGCAGCTTCTTTGGCCGCTACTTCCCAGAGTCGAACGACTTTATCTTGTCCGCCTGCTGCTAACCGCGATCCATCAAAGCTAAAGGCGACGCAGCTAACCGGACGCGAGGAACAATCGATTCGGACATTTCCGATTCCTTTCGCCGCATTCCAAAGGCCAACCGTGCCATCACGGCTACCGCTTGCAAAAAGCCAGTTGTTGGGATGAAAACTTAGGGACTCAATGGGCTTCGTGTGCCCAAACATCATCTTTACCAATTCGCCGTCATCCAAATTAAAAACCCGGATGCTTAAATCGACGGCGGCCGCAATAATAAACCGATTATCGTTACTAAATGCAAGCGAAGTCACCGTGCTACGCACTTGGCGGAATGTGTGGAGTAAAGCTCCTGTTTGGGCATGCCAGAGCTTGACAGTCGCGTCTGCACTTCCGGTTGCTAAGTATTTCCCGTCTTGCGACCATGCAACGGCGGTAACGGCACCTGCGTGTTCGTGCTTGCGATACTGCACGCCCCCGTCCGTTGTGCGCGTGACCGCGACGGTACAGTGCAGCGATCCGGCAGCAACACTTGAACCGTCGGCGCTGATCGCGATGGCACCAACCCATTCCTCATTATTCGTTCGGAACGTTTCCACTCGGTCACCATCGAGGCGGCAAAAGCTGACCTGAGTCTCCGCGGATCCAGCCGCAACAATCCGGTCCAGAGAAAATGCTCGCAAGGCGCTAATCACGCCTGATTCAACCTTCGTGCGGCGCTGAGGAGACGCAGATGATTCGTCCCACCATAGGATTTCGTTATCAAACGCGCTGCTGACAAGTTGTCCCGTGTCGGGAGCGAAACTAACGGCATAGACGGGTGTCTTGTGAGCGTTAAGGCGTTGAATCAGGCGAACGACAACCGGTTTTTGCTGAACAGCAACTCGGGTAGGTTCCTCATCGAAACCTCCACCAGCAAGCATGGCGTCGTATTCGTTTCGCTTTTCGCCATCAATAAGCGTTTCAAAAGCTTCATTGATACGGGCCATGTTTTCATGAGCACGTGGATCCGGGCTCACGTCCGGATGATGCTTGCGTGCAAGCCGTCGATAGGCTTTGCGCAGCGTCTCCGGTTCCGCGGTCGGTCCGACGCCAAGGACCTCATAGAAGGAAGTTAAAGTCTTCAAATCCTATATCGAGTGAATGATTGTGACTCACTCACCCTAAAGGACGCCTAAAAATATCGTGAACATTCGGATTTCGGACCGAAGCTGTGAAGATTTAAAGTCTATTTTTACTTGCCTTCGATCATTTGTTTCAATTCGCGGGTTTTTGCTTCCATCAGAGCATGGTCTCCCCGGGTTTCTACGTTGAGTCGAATAACCGGTTCGGTGTTGCTCGCGCGAAGATTAAATCGCCAATCTGCGAAATCAATGCTTAAGCCGTCGATCTTGTCGATCTTGCCACCCATGCTGCCGTAGTGAGCTTCCACCTTCTCAAGGATGGCTGCCGCCACCTCTACGCTTGGAAGATCGGTGTTGACTTCTCCGCTGCATGGATATCGGCTAATCATTTCTCCCACCAGATCACCGAGCGATCGGCCTGTCTTGCTCACCAACCGCGCAACGAGGAGGAACGGGATCATCCCACTGTCGCAGTACCAGTGCTGCTTAAAGTAGTGATGCGCGCTCATCTCTCCGCCATAACTGGCGTCTTCCGCTCGCATCTTCTCTTTAATAAACGCGTGACCGCTCTTGCAAATAACAGCTCGACCACCTAGTTTTTCGACAATTTCTAAGGTGTTCCACATCAACCTCGGATCGTAAACAATGGTCTGATTGGGATCATCGACTAAAAGGGCCTGAGCCAACAATCCGACGATGTAGTAGCCCTCGATGAAATTGCCATGCTCGTCAAAGAAGAAGCATCGGTCGTAATCTCCGTCCCATGCAACCCCGAAGTCGTGATGCGAGGCTTTTAAGTCTTTAATGGTGCCTGCCCGTTGGCCTTCCAAGATCGGATTGGGTACGCCGTTGGGAAAATGGCCGTCTGGCTCAAAAAGTCGTTTCGTTACTTTAAACGGTAGATGCGGCAGGAGCGCTTCCAAGGCGACTCCACTGGCACCATTCCCGGCATCGCAGAGAACCGTTAGAGGTTTCAAGTCAGAAGCCGGCACGATGGAAAGTAGGTGCTGAACAAAATCTGCGTAGCAGTCTTGGTGACTTCGAGTGCCCGAGCCGGTTTGCTCCCAGTTTTGCTCGAAAGCTCGCTTCTCAATGTCGTTGAGTCCGGTGTCGCCACTGATCGGTCGGCTCTCGGCTCGGACCATCTTCAGACCGTTGTAGTCGGCTGGATTGTGGCTGGCGGTAATCATCACGCCACCGTCGTAACCGTAGTGCGCGGTTGCGAAATAAACCATTTCGGTTCCGACCATTCCGAGTTCGATGACATCCACTCCGCCATCGTTCAAGCCCCTTGAGATGGCCTCGCAAAGTTCAGGTCCACTGAGGCGGATATCGTATCCGACACAGACGGTTTTAGGCTTGATCGAATCGGCATAGGCACGGCCAATGCGATAGGCCAATTCTGGGTTCAATTCAGACGGTACTTTGCCTCGAACATCATATGCCTTGAATGCTGCCAGATACTTACCCATGTGCAACGTTCTACCCTTAACGGTGGGGTGGTTTGTTATCCATGGGTCGTCAATTTAGAGTCGATTTAGCAAAAAGTAGACCCTTGATCGGTCCCGTTTCGAAAAGAGAGCTACAAATGTAATGGCAAGGATTGTAAAGGTAGGCTTTTGCTAATGGCGGCAACACTCATAGGCGCTCACATGTCCACCTCAGGCGGATTGGGAAATGCAGTCCGGAATGGAAAGGCAATCGGGTGCACTGCAGTCCAGGTTTTCACTTCCAGCCCTCAGCAGTGGAAAGCGAAGCCCGTTTCCGATGAGATGGCAGCCAATTTCAAGGCCGCGTGCATTGAGACGGGAATTTCTGAGGTTGTGAGCCATGACAGCTACCTCATCAACTTATGCGCTCCCGATCCAGACAAGCGCATTCAATCGATCGAAGGGATCAAAAGCGAAATCGAAAGATGCGCAAAATACGGGATCCGATATGTGGTGTCACACATGGGTTCTCATGTGGGCCAGGGAGAAGAGGCCGGTCTCGCAGGGGTGGCAGAATCGACCCGCCAGGTTCTTGCTGAAACTCCTGAATCGGTGACAATTTGCATGGAAACTACCGCCGGTCAAGGAACCGCGCTGATGGCAAAATTTGAACAGCTAGCCACCATCCTCGACAAGCTAAACGGAAACAATCGGCTGGCGATCTGTTTGGACACTTGCCACGTCTTCGTTGCCGGGTACGACATTCGAACCGCGGAGACATTCCTGAAAACGTTTGAAGAATTTGATCGCATTATCGGTTTTGAGCGATTGAGCGTCATTCATTGCAACGACAGCCGAAAGGGGCTTGGCTCAAAAGTCGATCGGCACGCGAATATTGGTCAGGGTGAGATTGGACCCGAGGCGTTTCGGTTGCTCGTAAATGACAAACGGTTTGATAGCATCCCGATTCTGATTGAGACTCCGGCTGAGAATCAGGGGCACGAACAGGATATCGCCCTGCTCAAAAGCTATATCGAACCCTAGCGCGGTTTGAGGTGAAGCTCTTTCAGTTTCTCGGTGACGACCAAGCTTCCAGGTTTTACATGCCCCGGAATCGGCACTGAATTGATCGTTAGAGATAGATCGTTAACGATGTGAGCGTTAGCAAATACCTTCACGGTCGCAACCCCTTTCGTAATGTCATTTTCCTGGTAAGTCACGCTCATCGTGATCAATTCCGACGTTTTCGACGTGGGCCGGACAATCACATTTGCGGGTGGTAGCCCTCCGATAATCGGCCATTTGCGCGACCAAGATAAGCCGTTTCTCACTTCCAGGGCGGTCCACACCATTCGGTTGATCCGTTCCAAATTTGGTTCGAGACTCGGTTCGAGACCGACGAGCACTCCGTTGGGTTTGAATCCGTACTCCTCGGTGTGAGGCGGGGTTTTGACGTCTCCTGTCGACGTCGTTTTCACACTTAAGATGGTGCGTTCTTGTCCGGCTTCGGTGATTCGATATTCCAAACGATCAATTGATTTGGAGTCGACGTGGTCCGGTTCTTGGAGCAATCGCATGGTCCGCTCCGTTGTCCAATGATCTCCCACTATGAACGAGGAATCAAACCAAAGCCACGCGACGAGAGTAAGCATGTGCTTCTACTTCTTGTCGGGGTTGGATGGCAATTCGCCCGGGCCAATATAACCTGCTTTTCGGCTCGCTTCTTCTCGGCCAATACTGCTCTGCGCTCGGTCCTCGGCTTCTAGAAGCTTAATGCCGTTCGCTTCCGCTCGGTTCATGTCTTTGATGCGCTGTTCAGCTTGAGCCTTTTGCTTTCCGTAAACGTGCCACGGGCCCATAGTGACCCATACGCCTGCACCAATGGCCCAGGCGATAATGCCGACATTTATCCAGATTCTGCTTCGACTGCTCATAGCTTAAAATCCTCGCCGTGGTTAACCGATCAAACCACCTGAGTGAGGATCATGTTTGTATTTCCCGGCGTTCCAGGTGGAACGCCAGCTGTAATGATTACCAGCTCTCCTAGTTTAAGACGTTTCATTCGGGAAAACTCTTCGATTGCTTCTTGAATTGTATTTTCTGTGCTGACAGGGGGAGAAATCTTGAGTGTTTCGACACCCCAGACGATTGCAAGTTGCCTTTGGGTGACCTCATCCCATGTGGCACAAAGAATGCCTTCCTTCGGCCGGAATTTGCTCACGAGTCTTGGCGTCTGTCCGGAAGTCGTCGTTGTAAGAATGGCTTGAGGCTTCAAGCATCGTGCCAGATCGCTCACCGAGTGAGCAATCGCATCGGTTCTGCTGATGCCGTTCGAGTGTCGATCATCGAAGTCACGAATAATTCGGCTGTGGTCGTACATGGACTCCGCCCGCTCGGCGATTTTGGACATCGTTTGAACGCATTCGATGGGATATTGTCCTGAGGCGGTTTCTCCACTCAGCATCACTGCGTCCGTTCCATCCAAGATCGCGTTTGCAACATCGGTCGCTTCGGCGCGTGTTGGGCGGGGATTGTGGATCATGCTCTCCAGCATCTGCGTCGCCGTGATTACAGGTTTGCAAGCGGTGGAACAAGCATGGATGATTCGCTTTTGCATGAGAGGGACATCTTCGATATCCATCTGGAGGCCCATATCGCCACGAGCTACCATCACCACATCCACCACCTTGAGGATGTGATGCAAGTCGTGGATTCCCTGCCGCATTTCGATCTTTGCGCAAATGGCTATGCGGGGATTGATCGCGTGAACAAAGTCACAAAGTTCCTGAGCATCCGCCGCACATTTCACATAACTTAATGCGATGAAGTCGGCTCCGTAGTTGATGGCCATCAGAGCATCGGCACGATCTTTATCGGTGAGCGCAGGTGTATCAAATGCCTTTCCGACGAGCGTGACACCCTTACGACTAAATAGCGTTCCGCCGATCACGACTCGCGCCTGGAACAGGGCATCCACTTTCTTGAGAATCCTGAGTTCCACTTCACCGTCGCCCAACAACAAGCGACTATTTGCGCGCATGGCCAGAATGATCTCAGGTTGGTCGATAGGAATCTCGGCGACTCCGGTGGGCCCGAGCGTGACTACTTGGCCTTGCTTCAGCTCGGCACTCCCTCCAGGGAGTTCTCCAATTCTAAATTTCGGACCTTGAAGGTCAACTAGAATGGCAACCGGAGAGAGTTCCGGCGAACATTCTCGAACCCAGTCGATCCAACGTTTCTTTTGATCCCAATTTCCATGGCTGCAATTGAGTCGGGCGACATTCATGCCCGCTTCAATAAGCTGTTTGACTTTTTCTCGACTGTCTACCGACGGTCCGAGCGTGCAGACGATTTTTGTTCGACGTTTCATGCTGATAGTGGCTGAAGGCATCATTTCAGTTCCAGGGCATCTAGGCAGCGTCGGTTTCGAATGCAAAGAAATGTGATCAGAAAGTCCATCGACGTTTTACCCGGACTGCTCGTCGATCGAACGTCGTCAGATTCGATGACATATCGGGAGGGCATCAAGTAAGCATCCCCAAGAGCTAAACTCTTTCTTGATGGTCAGCCTAGATTTTTGTCGCAAGATGCCGAAAGTGGAACTTCATGTTCACTTGGAAGGATCCATTCGTCCCGAAACGGTCCTGAAATTGGCCCAAAGACACGGAGTAGAACTCCCGGCGAACGATCTCGAAGGGCTCCGCGACTGGTATCGATTTCGCGATTTCCCTCACTTCGTTGAAATCTATGTTGCGGTTTCCAAATGCCTTAGAACACCGGACGACATTGAATTGATCGCGAGAGAATTTTTGGAAGGTCAAGCTGCCCAAAACGTATTCCATAGTGAAGCGACCTATTCGGCAACAACCATTGAAAAGCACAACAAAATTCCATGGCCCGATCAGCATGCTGCACTCAAGCGAGCTCTCGAATATGGCCGTAAAGAGTTGGGAGTTACTGCTAACTTCATTCTGGATATCGTGCGAGGAGACCCAGCCGAACGTGCTTTGGAATTGGCTCACTGGGTAGTCGATGCGAAAGACGACGGCGTTTGCGCACTCGGACTGGCTGGCATCGAAAAACTTTGCCCGGCGGACCAATATAAGAGCGCCTATCAATTCGTTCACGACGCAGGAGTCCCGATCGTGCCCCATGCCGGCGAAACCAAAGGAGCCGATAGCATGGTCGAAGTGATCCAAGCCACTCAACCGGTTCGAATTGGCCACGGCGTCCGATGCTTAGAAGATCGGAATTTGGTGAACGAGCTGAGGGATCGACAAATTCCCCTCGAAGTGAACCCGACTTCCAATATCTGTCTCGGAATTTTTCCGTCGCTTGATGAGCATCCATTGCCTCAGCTACTCGATGAGGGGCTCTATGTAACGATCAATTCCGACGATCCGCCCATGTTTGGAACAACAATCTCCGAAGAGTTCTATCGTTGCTCGAAGGCGTTTGGATTCAACAAAGATATTCTTTGGTCTCTGTCTCTCAACGCAGCTAATGCGGCCCTGATTTCAGACACCGACAAGCGTGCACTCGTCGCCAGAATGCGTGAATCGTTCGCAGCCATCGATTCCGATTCCGAGTAGATCGCGAGAGCTATCCCCTGAAGTCTTGGTTGGAGTTGTAAGGGAATGCAAAGTGAGCAAAACTCACTTGAATTTTTCATCGGCCCGAACGAAAAACGGGCCGATGAAAGCCAAATTTGCTGTTTAGGCGATGAGTTTCGCGGTTAGGGTGACTTCCGCGTTGAAAAGTCTCGAGACGGGGCAACCGACTTTTGCTTCGTTTGCCGCTTCATTGAAAGCAGTTTCATCAGCGCCGGGAATCGTCACGGTCACATCCAAATGGGATTTCGTGATCGTCAGGTTCTCCATCGTGAGGCTCGCCGTCGTCTCAATCGATTCAGGAGTCAATCCTTTCTGTGAAAGTTGATTGCTGAGTGCCATGGAGAAGCATGCTGCATGAGCTGCTGCGAGGAGTTCTTCTGGGTTCGTGCCGATACCATCTTCAAATCGGGTCTTAAAGCTGTACTGCTGTCCCGCAAGCACTCCACTCTCGGTTGACACTGTTCCCGAACCTTCTCGTAGGTTGCCTTTCCAAACTGCGCTGCCTTTTCTAATCATTTTTGTCCTCCAATTCGATAACAGATCAACTGATTTATACGAATCATCTGTCTAAGAGTTTGTTAAATAAAGTGACGACACCAAAAAAGGCAGAAGTTTTCCAGAAGTTAGCCGATAACCTTATCCGGTTGAATTGGCATTTCGTGATATCTGAGTTAAGCTAGGTTTTCCTCACCATCCGAAAGTGCTTCTGTTCGTTCCACAAGATGTCTCACAACCCAAGCGAATCAAAGCTTTTCCGCTGTCTTCCTTGCCCGTGTGCGATCGCTGATCGGAAGGGAAATATCGACCTGATTAATCCGAGTTGGACGGAAGCCCTGGGTTGGCAACCATCTGACATCGAATCTCGGTCCATTCAGGAATTCGTCCATTCGGACGATTTGTCTAGACTCCAGTCGATTATCGCAGAAGAAAGCGATTCCCAAAACGAAGTTGAATGCTTGCTGAGGCTGAGAACATCAGAGGGCAAATATCGCACTTTTCGATGGACCAAATTTGGCGACCAAGAGATGCTCTACTTCACCGGTCACAAAGTCGACGCCATCGATCCAATGAATCCTCAGGATCGGCTCGAATCGCTCGCGAACACGGTTCCGGGTGCGATTTTTCAATGGTACGAACGCACAAATGGCGAGCGTGGCTTTTACTACGTCAGCCCTCGTATCACCGATTTTTATGACCTTACTCCGGAAGAGTTAGTCGATGATTGGATGAAGATTAGGATTCATCCTGAGGATCTCGCTCCGCTTCTCGCCAGCATTGATCTTGCGTCCAAAACGTCCTCTGACTGGAAGTTCGAAGGTCGATTTCTTCTAGATAATGACGAAATACGATGGTGGCGAGGAATCTCAACTCCGTTTCGGATTTCGGACTCAGAAACGATTTTCAATGGCTTCCTAATGGACGTTACGGCTGAAAAGGCCACCGCAAGGGAACTTCAAGAATTATCCGACCGACTCCAATTGGCAGTCAAAGGGACAAACGACGGTATTTGGGATTGGGACCTTCAAAACGATACGATGTGGTTCTCGCCTCGTTGGAAAGACATCTTGGGGTACGAGGACGAAGAGTTATCAAACAGCCACGAAACTTGGCAGAACATGATCTTGCCAGAAGATCACGACGACGCATGGAGACTCACCGAAGCCTTTAATTCGGGAGAGATCGACGAATACGTAGCTACTCACCGATACCTCCATAAAGATGGATCCATTCGATATTTGGTGAGTCGTGCGACTCACCAAAAAGACAAAAACGGCCGAGTCACCCGCATGGTGGGTGCGGTGACCGATATCACCGAGTTGATTCAAGCTCGAGAGCAAGCTGAGGAAAGCAGTCGAGCAAAGAGTTCCTTTCTAGCTAACATGAGCCACGAAATTCGAACCCCCATGAATGGCATGTTGGGCATGGCTCAAGTTTTACGGACCACCAAACTGTCCAGCGAGCAAATCGAATTTGTAGATGCGATTACTTCCAGTGGACAGTCTCTATTGGTTGTTTTGAATGACATTCTTGATGTCTCCAAAATTGAAGCAGACAAGCTGATCCTCGATCCGAGCCCATGCTCAATCCAAAGCCTTTTCCTAGAGCTCGGTCAGCTCTTTCGCCCGATTGCCCTGGCAAAAGGAATCGAGTTCAACGTCTACTTGCCTATCGAAAGCGTTCCGACCTTGCTAATTGACTCCTCGCGAGTCAAACAAGTGATCACGAATTTAGTAGGGAATTCGCTCAAGTTCACGAATCAGGGCAACGTTTCGATTTCGGCCTCATATCAGAACGGCAATTTGCGTGTTGAGGTGACCGATACTGGAATCGGAATTTCGGAGGATAGACAAGAAGCCGTTTTTGATAGCTTTACACAAGCCGATCCTTCGACCAGCCGGCAATATGGTGGGACGGGTCTGGGTCTTACCATTTGTAAAAACCTTATCCGGCTGATGTATGGGGAAATGGGACTTTCCAGCCTTCTTGGCAAAGGAAGTTCATTCTGGTTTCAAATTCCGGCGAGTATTTGCGACGCGCCAAAGGTTGAGCCACTGGGACCTACCCTCCCTGCAGCAGCAAATCGCCTCACCGGAAAGATTTTGCTTGCAGAGGATAACGAAGTAAACGTTTTAGTCGCTCAGATTCTTTTGGAGCAGATGGGCTTCGAGGTTGATGTTGCTTCCGACGGAGTCGAAGCCGTCAACCTCGTCATGGAGAATGACTATCGCCTGGTTCTGATGGATCTACATATGCCCAACATGGATGGTGCGGATGCGACTCGTGCGATACGCCAACTTCAAGCCGGTAAGCGTCGCACGCCGATCATTGCTATGACGGCGGCGGCAATGCACGAAGATCGAGACAAGTGTTTTGAAGCTGGCATGGACGCCTACATCAGCAAACCGTTCAAAGCTGAAGAAGTGCAAGCGTTATTGCTCCTTCAACTCGCCAATAGCAGCCCCACATAGGCGAAGCGAAGTAGAAAGGTTCTAAACTTGATTTTCAGTAAAGGAGTATTGATTGAACCGATTCGGAAGTCCCAAGCGTTACGCTCTGTCGGCGGTACTGTGTGCAGTCACACTATCTGCGCCAAGCCTGTGCCATGCCCAGCAAAACCAATTTCGACCACCCGCCGTTCCGCTCGTCGTCTTCAGTCCCTACTTAAGCATTTGGTCAATGGCTGACCACCTGACAGACGACGTAACTAGGCATTGGACCCATCATCCTCATCCCCTCATTAGCTTGATTCGAATCGATGGCGCATCGTTTCGGCTGATGGGCAATAGCCCTAAAGATCTGCCCGCAATGCCCCAAGTTGGGTTGAGCGTGACACCCAGCCGTTCGATTTACGAGTTTGAGAACAAACAAGTCCATGTGACTCTGACTTTTGCCACGCCTGCCATGCCGGATGACTTAAATGCTTTAAGTCGACCTGTCACCTACCTTGTTTGGAAAGTGAGGGCCGTAGACGGCCAAAAGCATGACGTTTCAATTTTTGACAGCGTTAGTTCTGCCCTAACTGTTAATACTCCTGACCAGAAAGTTGTTTGGGGACGAGATAGCTTCGGCCCACTGACGGCATTGCACGCGGGAACAGCCGAGCAACCCGTCTTACAAAACAGCGGTGACGACACTCGAATCGACTGGGGTTATGCGTATCTAGCGGCCGATTCGAAGCAAGCTGCTTCGGCGATGGGATCGGAAAAGGATTTGACTGATTCTTTCACTGTCGTGGGAAGATTGCCTGGTTCCGACGACAAGAAAATGCCGAGGGCAGCGGAAGACGATCAACCCACTCTGGCACTCAGTTTTTCCCTCGGCGTCATCGATTCCAAGCCGGTGTCACGACACGCAATGATTGCCTACGACGAAGTGTATGCGATCAAATATTTTGGCCAGAAACTGAGACCCTATTGGAGACGAAATGGAGTCACCGTTGGATCGATGCTTCAAGCTGCGGAACATGACTTTGATTACGAATCCAAGCAATGCGAGATTTTTGACAAGCTTCTCACCGACGACCTAACGGCAGTCGGTGGGGCCAAATATGCCCAGGTGGGGGCCCTTGCCTACCGACAGTGCATTGCTGGAACTGGCCTTGCGGTTGACGCAAATCAGCAACCGCTCTTGTTCACGAAAGAAAACACGAGTAACGGCGACATCGCTACCGTTGACGTTATCTTCCCAATGGCCCCGATTTGGATTCTTTTCAATCCTTCTCTCGCCAAAGCTTCGATCGTGCCAATCCTCAGTTACGCAGCGTCTGACCACTGGAAGTTCCCCAATGCTCCTCATGATCTTGGGACCTACCCAATAGCCAAAGGCACTGATGATGGCGGCGAAGGAATGCCGGTTGAAGAAAGCGGGAACATGCTCATCATTTGCGATGCCATTGCCCAGTCAGAAGGCAACGCAAAGTTCCTCAACCCTTGGTGGCATAAGCTGACTCAATGGGCTCAATACCTTGAGAAATATGGACTGGATCCAGAAGATCAGCTCTGTACCGACGACTTTATGGGGCACCTTGCGCACAATGCCAACCTTTCTGTGAAGGCCATTCTTGGTTTGGCTGCTTACGGAGATTTGTGCCGCATCCGAGGCGATGTCGGGAACGCCCAGAAGTACAAAGACCTTGCTAAAGAGGATGCCGCGCACTGGGTGAAGGTTGCGATGGAAGGCGACCACTCTCGCCTGGCTTTTGATCAGCCAAATACTTGGAGCCAGAAGTACAACTTGGTTTGGGATTCTATTCTCGATCTCAATATATTCCCGCCTTCTGTTGCGGAGAAGGAGGTTGCTTTCTATCGATCGAAGATGCTGCCTTTTGGCCTGCCACTTGATTCGCGCACCCATCTCACCAAGACTGATTGGTCTTATTGGAGTGCAACCTTGGCCCGCGATCTAGATAATTTCCAGGTCCTAACTGATCCAATCTACAACTACTTGAACACCACACCAACACGCGAAGCGTTGGTTGACTCCTACGTGACTGACGACATCAAGAGTAACGGAATGCACGCTCGCCCAGTTGTCGGAGGCATTTTCATTAAGATGCTGACGGATCGTCCGAAGTGGCGAAAATGGACTGGTTTCGACAACAATTTAAGGACTGG
Source organism: uncultured Armatimonadota bacterium (assembly GCA_903899015.1). Classification (GTDB taxonomy): domain Bacteria; phylum Armatimonadota; class Fimbriimonadia; order Fimbriimonadales; family Fimbriimonadaceae; genus Fimbriimonas. The sequence continues at coordinate 185,943 of CAIUHP010000079.1, forward strand.
AAATTGGGCACCGCTTCCCGTTCAGCCTAAGCTCCTTGAAATAGTTCCGACCTCTCGAGTCACTTCGCAAACTTGGAAATCGGTTACCGATAAGCCAGCCGATTCTTGGACTCAAGTGAGCTTTGACGATTCATCTTGGACATCCGCTCCCGGCCCGTACGGTACCGACGGAACCCCTGGCATCGCTCCAAAGACTACGTGGAAGTCGGACGATATTTGGCTGCGAAGAGCCTTCACCATGCCTTCTTACAAGGGAGACCTCCAACTCATCGTTTACCATGACGAGGATCTGGAGGTTTATGTGAACGGAGTGCTTGCGGCCAAGGTTGCCGGTTACGACAACTCCTATGAGCCGGTGGAAATTTCTCCGGCTGCTAAAGCGATCTTGAAGTCAGGCGCCAAGATTACGCTCGCCGTTCACTGCCATCAGACTTCAGGTGGTCAGGGCGTCGATGTCGGATTTGGAGTCTTGGCCAAGTAATTGGCCTAGAACAATTTCGCAGTCGAAAACATCTTCAAAAACTGTCGACCAGCATCATCTAATTTGTGTCGGTCGGCAGTCGCGAAGGTGAACCACCTTTGTTCCACTTCGTGGTAGCCGTACTTTGCCACAATCGTTTTCTTCACATCACTTTGGTGAGCCGCACCGTAAAAGATCGCGATTGATTTTGGCGGATTCGGTTTTGCCAATTCGGCATCGAGTGTTCGGGAGATCGACTGATTTCTCGCGGTCAAAAGAATATTGATCGTGGCTGGATCTGCGAATGAAGCCAAAACGGTATCCACTTTTGCCAGTTTGTCCACCAGAAAGATCTTCAATGCTTCTTTGACTCCGGGAGAAGCAGTCTTGAAAAACGTACCGAGCATTTTTGATTGCTCTGAGCCCGGACTCAACATTTGTTTGATCGTGTCGAACTGAGACGGTTTACCATTGCTTGTTTTCTTGTTCAGCTTGTCAAGCTCATCCAAAGTAAGGTCACTATTCAACCAGTTGTCATGATCGTAATTGATATCTGCTAATTGAAAATCCAATCCAAGAAAGTCTCCAATGGTTTGATAGACTTGTTTGGGCGCTTTCGGATCCACTTTAGATGGTTTGCCCGACCCATCACGGGGTCTTACACCTTCGAAAAGAACGACATCTTGACCATCCAATAAGGACTGAATATCGCTGTAGTACTGTTTCAGACCGATATGAGCGACTCCGACAAGCCAAATATCCGGCTTTCCCGGCGCGCTGAGCCTGCGAGAGGCCGTTTGAGAAACCGCAATCCCGTCGGTTCGATCAATTGTCCGAACAAAGCCGGTGGACATCTGAAGCGGCTGTAGAAGCACCAAAGCTGAGAGCAAGAGGGTTGTCATGGCTAGTTTCTCAAGGCACAGACTCTTCCTACGTTACCAGCCGGTCGGATATGGCTGACCAAATGGACTTGACTAAGGAAGCAACTCGTTAAGCTCGGCTTCCGCCTGGGCTCTTTCTGCACGAGCGCGTTCGAGCTGGCTGAACAGCGCGTCGTGAGATTGAGGGCCCGAAACAATTGGATTGACAAGCAACAAACGCATGCGAGCTTCCTCCTGATCAATGCGCTGGCAGACGCTCGATAGAAGTACGATCTCCGCCTCGAGTCTTTCAAGGTCTTTGCGATACTGGTCCTCTTTGAGCACCACGGGGCGCGCAGCAGATGCCGCACTCATCATGGCCGCATCCACCATATCTCTCCCTTGCAGGGCAAAGTCAGGATCCGTGATCGCAACCGAACTGAGACTCTCTCGCACTTCATGCCACGTACGCGCAGCTCGCTCAAGCGATGCAAGCACTTCTCCTGGAACCTTTTTGTGGAGCTTCTTATCGTGGGCAACTTTTTGTAGCAGGCTTACTCGCTTCCATCGCTCGTAACTCACCTGAAACGCAGCTGGTTGTGCCTCCAATTGCTTCTGTCGTATCATACGAAAACCGTAAATGATCGCTCCTGCAGCACCTAAGGAGAGGAGGTCGGTAACGCTGCCCTTCTTCAGCGACGCGATACAAACCAAGGCAAAAATCGCAAGTGGCCAATCGATCCACTCGGGCAACACATTTCCGGAAGGTGGCTTTGCTTCTGACAAAAATGCCTCAAGCATTGGGAGAGCAACTTTATCTTTGGCCATGTCCGTCGTCTTATTATGGGTCGCAGTCATCCTCTTTCGGCATTCCTGATCAAACGATCTATTGCGCTAGACCTACGTTTGAACAAACCGATCGGATTCACTTGAGCCGCGGTACGATCCAATAACTCCGGTGAGCCTACCAAGACTAGCTACTGGAGCCATCGTTCGATAGCATCTCTCCAACCTTGCGTAAGTGCTTCAATCTGGAGAGCTCGTTTCAAAAGGTCCTGATCGACCAACTCATGGCGCTGCATTCGATTAAAGTCGGCAATCGAGATGTGCTGAGGCTCCCTTGACAAGATCTGTACGGGGTCTCCAGCTTGAATTTGACCTTCTTTCCTCACCGCAAAGTAGAAACCGCTGAAGCCAGATCGAAGAAAGGCTTTTACCAGATCATCTCGTTTGAACTTCGCTTCAAGTTTAAAGCACGGAATGCGGGGCTGGGTCACCACAAATTCCGCCGACCCAATGCTTAATATATCGCCAACGCAAATATCGGTTTCTTTGAGACCTTCGAGTGTCAAATTCTCACCCATCGCACCCATTTCGAGGCTCGGCAGTGATAAGAACTCTTGCCAGTAAGGATAGTGCTCAATCGGATAGGCGTAAACCGCCTTGTTGGGGCCCCCGTGAACCGATAAATCAGCCTGCCGATCGCCGTTCAAGTTGAGAAATTGAACATTGACAGAACCTTCGGTTCGAGACTTAAAAATCCCGGTTTCGAATTCCCGCCCCTTCCATGAGATCAATTGAGGCAAGCTGACATTAATTGAGATGAGTTTCATTGAATTCGCCGAAGGGTGCTACGAAATTCTAAGGTGAATGATTTTCGAAGGCTGATGATCGAAATGGGCCAAAAAGCATTTTAATCGCTCTCATACCCAGAATAATTGAAGATCCAGTTGCAATAATCGGCAATGTAATCTAAAGTGTACGAGACCGGTTCGTCGCCATTTAAACCTGACGTGACTTGATCTTTCGCGCTTAACCCCATGACAAAACTTATCAAGGCAAGGCTTGCCTTATCATCTTTAGCTGTTATTTTTGCCAGCACCACCCAAGCCTGGGAACCTACTACTCACGTCTACCTAGCTGAAGTCGCGTTGAATGAAGCAATTGCTAATCACGCGGTGACGATCTACGCGACAGATTATGTGACGGGCAAGATTTTACGTGACGCCAACGGAAATCGCATGGCAATTGGCACGTTTGAAGTTGACGCCAATATCCTCAACGCAATTCAGTCGAATCGAGCAGCCTATATTGCTGGCGTTTGCGGCCCCGACGCCTTTCCTGACCTTCTGACAGGCCAAGAAATGATTCACCCGGCTGGGAAAGTAACTCCTGGCCAGGGTCGAATGCATAGCAGTGATCCTTCGTTACCCGATGTCAACCAGGATTTGAATGCCAGTAATAATCCAACAGGTCCGGAGGGCCCCGTGACCGGTCCCCGGATGTTGACCCACCTAGAGTGTTAGTGCCTCTGCCTCCATTTTAACTAGATTTGCTTTGTAAGTCGCGGGAGAGATTCCTCCAAGTGCCGAGTGAGGACGACGTTTGT
>CAIUHP010000080.1 GCA_903899015.1 uncultured Armatimonadota bacterium
AGAACTCCGGTAATATCACCCACCTGAACCGACCACAATTCCAAGAAAAAACGATCACATTCAATTATTGGAGCGATCACTTTCAGTCATCCTAGTGATCACTTTGGCCCATCTTAGTGATCACTTTCATTAGCCTACGCAGCCTAAGTCGAAATACTTGCCCGTGCTGTCTGCGTACTGTGTTGGCACATTCCCACAATAGACGAACCAGTTGTGTCCCTGGAGCGCCGGATCCTGGCTGACGAACCTTCCGCTTCCAGGCTCGTAATACCTAGCCCGCATGTAAACGAGTCCAGACTCATCGTCCTGCTTATGCCCTAGATTTGCGCAATATCGCCCTTTCGGATCGCCGGTCGGGGCACCGACTCGAATGTTGCCCCAGGCATCGAAGGTTCTAAGATTGGCGGGTAGGTAGCCACCTGCACCCTGCTTTGTCAAGGTCGACATCATGTTGCCGTGAGTGTCGTAAATTGGATATACGGCGGTTGTCGTTCCCGACTGCGATACGTACATCGCATCGATGCCACGGGCACCCAGCCCGTAATCGGTGACTTTTTGAACGGCTCCGCCAGAATAGTCGATGTCCTCGATTGACATCTGTCCGTCATAACGATACGACGCGATCGGATTGTGAATCGGATTCGCATTGTCCAATTTCGCGATTCTCATGCCATCGGCACGGTAGGAGTAATTGGTGGTTGAACCACCAACCGTAACGGACGTCATCCGATTGAGGGAATCCCATGTGTAACTGGTGGAACCCATCTACGTTCGATTCCCCAAGATATCACAATTGGTCGCAACACCAGCAACCGATTTTGGGACATCTACAAAACCATAAAAATATTCGCGCAGGAAGAGGACAAAGTAACTTACTGCTATCAGCTCTCATAGAAAATTAGCGCCACCAACCTCTTCTTCGGCCCCCCCTTAATTTTCGAACTGCCAGATAAATACCGAATGCAGCAAGCGCCTTTAAACCTTCCAGCGCACACACTCTCGCATTCTGCCCACCCACCCCTTTTACTGTAAACCATGTAAACATTGCTGTTATGGCGATTAAGAGCACCAACATGGCCGTGGCGATGACCGAACCGAACCGCATTTGGAACTTTGGGAACAGCACTTTGCGTGTCATCAATCGCCAGCTCCTTCGGCTTCAAAATTATAAATGCTAAGCAACATATTGTATAGTGACACTCCTACCATCGCTGCTGACGCAAGGCCGACTAACCCAACGCAGGCTGCTAACAAGCCAACACCTGGAGCCGCAAACATTGTTATACCGTTGGTAGCAAAAACAGCTGATAGGCTCGCCAGAGCGGCTGCGCTATCGAAGCAAAATGCTGCTAGCCCAAGTTCAGCTGACACTTGAAATGTGGCAGTCAATATGAATGAGACAAACTCAGCTGACCTAAACCAAGGCGAGCTAACATCGATGCCTTGTTGTTTTAAGAATTTTAGGCAGACTTCTAGTGCTGCGGATGGATCTATCGTTTCCCTACCAGAGTAGTCGGCGCCTAACACAGGATTGTTTTCACAATAGGCATACCAGTTCTTACTTTTCATGCTCGGATCTTCGCTAACAAACCTCCCGCTTCCAGGCTCGTAGTATCTGGCTCTCATGTAAACTAGCCCAGACTCATCATCCTCCTTGTGTCCAAGACTAGCACAGTAGCGTCCCTTCGGGTCGGCAGTCTGGGCACCGACTCGAATATTCCCCCAGGCATCAAAGGTTCTAAGATTCGCCGGCAGATAGCCACCAGTTCCCTGCTTCGTCAAGGTCGAAATCATATTCCCGTGAGAGTCGTAAAGGGGATACACGGATGTTGTGGCCCCAGATTGGGTCACATACATTATGTCGATTCCACGGGCACCCAACCCGTAATCGGTAACTTTTTGGACGGTTCCGCCTGAATAATCGATATCCTCGATTCCCATCTGTCCGTCATACCGATACGACGTTGTAGGGTTGTGAACGGGACTAGCATTGTCCAGCTTAGCGGTCCTCATGCCATCGGCGCGGTAGACGTAATTGGTGGTTACTCCGCTACTGCTTGTGAACGAATTCATGCGGTTTAAAGCATCCCAACTATACGACTGGGAACCGTAAGTCATTCGGTTACCCAACTTGTCGGATGTTGTCACCACGCCACTAACCGAAGTCGTTCGGTTTAAATTATCGCAAACCGAATCGGTACGATTGCCCGCTGCATCGTAGCTCCAAACCTGATGGGGATTAGCCATGGTATCCCCGTAAGTGGCGGTTGCCAAGTAATCAAGCGATGGTTCGTAAGTATAAGTGTCGGTTTGAGCCGGGTTCCAGTTTGGCTGGCCTGGCGTCAGCCTGGTGTAGTAGTGGACATTGGTCTTGAGCCCTCGATTCAAGGTCCCACCGATCTCGTAGTCACAAGATTGACCGAGAATGGCTTCTGAGCTATATCCATTGCCCGCTGAGTTCAAAGTGTCCCAATAGTGATACACCGAGAGCATGCGACCAGCAGGATCGTAAGCGTAATCCGCTCGGGCACGCGTTTGAGCAAGATGTCCATCATAGTAGCCGTTAGCATCCGGTGTGTTGTTGCTCGGCGTTTGGGCAAATGCTGCTTCAATTAACTTCCCTGTTGGGTCGTAATGATAGTGGAATTCTTCCGGCGAACGCGTGCCATTTGCGTTCAGCTTGCATAACGTTTGGAATGCCCAACTTGGCCCTCCTTTCCCAGCAACAAGCTGATAGTCAAAGTAGCCCCACTTTCCAAGCACATTTAGATTGCCATCCTGATATGTCGAAGTAGCGCGGTTGTTGAAGTCCCCGTATGTGTAGGAAACGACATTATCCTTCAAATTATTTCGATATTCAGTGACGGTTGCCGGCAATCCAACTCCGTTGCCAGATTGCACGTAAGCGATTTCCTGTCGCACATTGCAAAGATTATCGATTACCTTCGTGACTTGGCCATTCTCAACACCCGACTGACCGTAGGTGTAGGATGCGATGACACCGACTCCGAGTTGAGTCACACTTTTAACTTTGCCGTCAGGATCGAAGTCAGTCTGAAACTCATGCCCGGCACCATCGACGACGTCATTAGCCTTCCCCCAACTCGTGTAACCGTTATTCTGGGTGGTTCGGTCAATTCCGCTAGAGTCCTCTTCGACCTTGATTGCCTGACCCCAAGAGTTGTCTGGAGTCGCTGCATAGCTTGTCAGAGTTGTGACATACCGATAGGTTGAAGGGACGCCAACCGTTGCGGCTTGAAGTTTTTGAACCGTCGTCGCTCGACCAGCAACGGAATCATAAGTGAATTGAGCCGAATGTTGACCTGCCGTCGGTTGAATCTGATATCGCCAGGCATCTTGGCTTCTCGTTCCTGCTGGTGGCGCTATTGTCGTGTTAATGGAAACTCCGCCGTACTTTGCATCCCAGACTTGGTAGGTTTGGCCGCGATTCCCAAGAGAGGCATCGGAAGAATTGTAGTAATCGGTAAACGTTAATCTTCCGCCTTGATCTTTGGTTGCCTTCTGCTGAAAATACTTGTCGGCTCCCCAGTAGGCATAGGAGTTCGTGGCAGTTCTGGTTGTGTTGAATGAAGTATCAGTGGAAGCTTCCTGCTGCTCCTGGACCGTAACGTCGAGCGGTTGCCCCCTAAAGTTGTAAGAGTTGAGGGTCACGATTTGCTGTTGGGGCTCTGTTTGGATGGTGCCGTTGAACCCGAGTAGCCTCTGAACCCAAAGATTGGACGGAAAGGCAGTCCAATAGCCACCATTATTGGCCCAAAGATTTCCGCTGATGGTTTCCGTGCAGTTTTGTGTGAAAACATCGTAAACCGAGGTTGTAGTGAATGAGTTGTAAGAATCGTATTGGGAACGAAGAGATACGCAGTTTGTACCGACGGTTAACGTTGTCCCATTGATCGTAGAGAAACCGGCATAGGCGTATTGAGCAGCCCCGGCATTGTTGAATACTTGTGCGCCTCCGGAAGTTAAGAAATTACTTGGATAGGAGACGCCAAAATTGAACTGTGCGTAGGAGCCATCCGGCTGGGTGATTTGGGAGACCGTCACTCCTTCGATGTAAGCGCCATAGGGCAAGACCCCACCAGCGTAGATCTGACTCTGAATGGAGGTTGTCAGGCCACGAGGATCGGTGATTGAACTAAGAATGGGGCCAGAAGCGTCGGTTGAGCCCGGAATATTGTTAGTTGGGGAGGCGTAGCCATAACTCGTGGTCAACCCGGCAGGTGACTTTACTGAAGCGAGACAGTGTGTGCTCGGATCATACGTGTAGGTGACTACTCTATTGTTCCCATTATCTGCAACTGTTGAGACTCGGTTTGCAGGAGCAGTGCCACCCCAAGTTAGGGAGATGGTGTGGCCGTTTGGCATATGGACGCTTGTGAGCGGATGCTCGCTAGTCTGCCCGTCGATCTTTTGGAACGACACATAACCCGCACCATACGAGTAAATCGTCTGATTCCCGTTGCGATCCGTCGCACTTACGATCTTGAGGACGTTAGCGGGCGTGGGAGTCGCGGTTGGATTGCTGTAGGGATAGGTACCGCCGTTTGAGTAGCTGCCTTGGCTTAAATATGTGTAAGTCGTGCCTTCAGGCGTCGTGACGGTTTGACTGGTCATCACTTGATACACGTTGCCGTTCTGAACGACATTGGTGTAGTTGCTGACGGTTTGGTTCAGGTCCCAAGCTGGGGGGCTTAGGACACCGTCGGCATCCTTTTGGATCGTCTCTTGCTTGCCGGAAGAATCCTCGGCGGTAACAGCGTCGATCGGTTGGGTCGTGACATTTGGATCGACTTCCTGAGGAGCTCGCTCTTTATACGTCACCGGCACGGACCGGACTGGGGCACCCTTCGACTTCAAAACGCCGCCTGCGGTCGTGCGAACGTCCGCGCTGAGGGTCCAGCCAGGACCGAACGGGCCCTCGTTCGCATCGTTGGCGCTGTAGCTACGGGTGATGTTGACCGGAATGCCGTAGCCTCCGTCAAATGACAAGTCGGTTGCGGAAGTCGAGTAGTTACCGGTAACGAGATCGACCCCCATAAACTGAGGATCCCACTTTGAAGCTCCCGCGAGGTAAGGACATTGCGCAGTTCGCCCCTGGAGGCTGCTCAATTCCTTCTCCGTCATGCGACGGGTGTGGCTGACGACCATTCGTCTCGCCAATTCCCTCTCAGCCTTAGCACTTTCCTTCATTCTGGTTTCAACCATGTCTCGCAGCGGTTTCCCGACCGCCAGCACAACGCTTTGAGGCATGCATAGATTCACAAGTGCCAAGCAAAGGGAGATGGAAAGGGATCGGAAAAGTACGGTTCTGGCTTTCATAGCTTTATGCGAAATGGTCCTCATAGAGAACCTCGAAGAAGGATGGTGTTGACGAAAAAGTCGGGGTTGCTGAAATCTGGGATCTTAATGGCTCGCTCGCCACTAACAACCGTGTCGTAAACTCGCATCGAGTCGGACTTCACTTCCAAAAGGGTCACGAAGTGGTCTCCGATGAGGATGATGGCGGGAGTCTGGATCTTCTCAAGGTCTTGTCGGTTGACCCGGTAGGCAGAGGCATTGACCCCAAGGACTTTGAGGCCCTTGATCATGCCCTGAACCGTCGTTCCCGAATCGGTGGTGCCGCAGGATTTAGCGATCGATTTGTAATCGCTCGGTGACGATCCAGCTCGGATCGCGCCGATTTCGCAAAGATAAGCGAGGGTTTTCGGTCCGCACACTGCGGATTCAAACCGAGTGTTCGCATCCTGTTGCTTCGTGGCCGATTCGATCAAGCGCGTTAGCTCATCGGTAGTCTTGCCACCGTTGAGCCTGACTAGCCGACGATAACATGCCATACACAGGGCACTGAGTGGCCTCTGCTTGATAAATTGGCGATACTGCATTTTCGCTTCGTCAACTTTTCCGGAAGCTTCGAGAGTTACGATCGCCTGGTAGGTACCTTGCTCGTTGATGGTGCCGAAAGCGCCTGATTCGCCGGATCCTTTGGTTTGGTTAGCGGCTTCCTGAAAGGCTTGGCGTGCCTGACTCCAATTCTTGTCGTGCGCGGCAAGGAACCCGATTTTTAGTCGAGCGGCACCGACCTGGTCTTGAATCTTGGGGTTTGGCTTCGTTTCGTACTGATGAATGAAGCTTTGCAACTCTTGCTTTGCTACCTTCGGATGGGCAACGTAATCGTCGTTTGCTTTTGATGGTTTCGGCGTGTTGTCAATGAGCCTCGGAACAAACGCTCTTGAAACGTGAGCCTCCACATGCTTAGGGCGGGTCGTAAGGAACAAGCCACCGATGACTGCAACGACCACAAACCCGCCGCCGATCCAGATCGTTCTTTTGGACAGCTTCATGATTAGTGATCCAACCCGGTGCCGGTGATCACCCACACGCGTGGAGCAGCATCGGTATAAGGAAATGCGAGACCCGCTACAGGGAAGCTTGGACCGATGAGCCAATGCCAAAGCGATGTGTTGGAAGAGACGATATTGGCTTCGCTGTAACCGGCTAGGCAGATCGCAGCACCAGCCGTCGCCGGTATGAATACGATGGTGGAGTAAGACGTTCCACCCTGAGCGTTCGTATATGGGTAGTCCGTCACGTTTGTAACCACAAAATTGGCATAGCTCCCGATTGCGGTTCCCTGATTGCTACTGCCAGGCGACAAAAGGTTCGTTTGACTTAATGGATCTTGCGTGTAATCCGGCGGACTTCCAAGCGTCGTTCGCGGATTGATGTTCCATCTGTTTGACCAATTAACCGTACTGGAGGTTGGTGCGCCGGTTGCGCCCGGCAAATTTGGATCGGTGAGCAATGGACAATAGGCTCCGATAGACAAATCTCCACTTGCATAGCTGGGCACTCCTGCATGAAGAAGGGTGCAAATCATGAGCGATACCCCGCTCACTTGATTGGCGCCAAGGCCCGGATAAATTTGAATTCGAGAAGTTCCGCTTCGATCACCTTGACTGTTGGTGGCAGCCATGTTGCCAACGAAAACACCACCTTTGTACACGTTCGTGCTGAAATTCAGATTCCGCCCCGAGGTATTCGCGTCGACGGGAACGGTGTCTGCGTCTGCAAACGCTACTCGGGAATCGACAGATGAAACCTGAGCGATCTGCTTGACCACTTGGACAGAGATCTTCTGATCGGTCGTCGATCCTGAAATGACGGTCCAATTCACATTGTCGTTAGAACCCAGGGTCTCTGAGACTTTAAAGAGATGGAGAATGAAGACTCCTGCAGGAAGAGCACCCGTACTGTGCCACTCCAAAGGCAGAGTCGTATTGGGGTCGAATCGGTAAGCGATGACGTTTGCCCCATCAACGTTAACCACGTCGATGGGGCCGAAGAAGCCGTTGTTACCGCTCGGTCCCTGATTTCCAAATCCAATATAGGGACCACCTGAAGTAGTGAGTGGGTCCACACCCACGTAGTAAGCGGATACCGTCTGGGTATAGGTGTATCCGCCGCCGCCTCCACCCGTGCCACCACCGGTTCCACCCGTTCCACCCGTTCCAGTGCCTGCTCCTCCCGTTGGTGTTGCGATACCTGCCGTTTTGCCGACAACCATGGCTTGGCCACCGCCCGTTCCGCCGGTACCTCCTGTTCCCCCAGAGCCACCTCCGGAAGTTTGCGGCGTAGTCGTGTATTGCCACAGGAGTTCCAGCGAATGATCGGTAGTTTGGACCATGGGGCCAGTAGCTGTGTACTGGCTCCAACTGGTTCGGCTGGCGTACTCCGCACCGGATATTAGCCTGAACTGCATGAAGGGAATTGACGAACTTCCCTGCTTAGCTGCGCGAGTAGCACCATAGGTACCAGACAATGCGGTACACGTGAGTAGTATCAAGCCCAGTAGGCGGAAGTTAAGGGTGTCCATAATCCTGCATGAGAATAAGCCACTTCCATACAATACGTACCTGTTAAATATGCTAGATAAGTGTTAACGTTGCATTGGGCTTGGACAGGAAGGATCATATCCGTTAAACACAAAACCATTTCGAGACTTGCAACCGTAAGGGCTCTTGCTAATGTCTGCTGAACGGGCATCCACCAGACCGTGCTCAATCTGCATTCATGGAACGCCCGGTCTAAGAGATGGTTTCTGGAAAGCTCTCGAATTCTAGCAAGCAATCAGAGGCTCAAAGAGGACAAGTTCTCAAGTTCATTACGCACGAAAAAGCGGCCCGCAGAAAGTTCTGCGGACCGCTTTTGACAATGGGAAGCTCAGGCTAAGCCGGCTTTGGCGAGTGCTACGATTGATTGGAATGCGGGCATATCGGCGATGGCCAATTCGCTGAGCATCTTTCGGTTGACTTGAATGCCTTGAGTATTCATGCCGTGAATCAACTGCGAATACTTGATGTCGCAGGAGGTGCAGGCGGCAGTGATACGAGCAATCCAGAGTCGGCGGAAATCTCGCTTCTTTGCACGGCGGTCTCGGAAGGCATACTGCCCCGACTTCATTACCTGCTCGTGAGCTCTGCTATAGACGTTCTTCTTACGGCCCCAATAGCCGGACGCCTTTTCGATAATTTTCTTGTGGCGCTTGTGGCGCATTAAGCCACGTTTAACTCGTGCCATATTTCAATACTCCTCGTTTTATAAGTAACCGGGTCCCAGCCATTTGGCGGTAGCGGTAGAGATAGGTCAAGTCAGCAACCAACCAGGAGAGTCAAATCATCCTGATTGATTGCCTGCCCGTTTATCTTTAGAGAACTAGAAGGCGTCGAACGCGCTTTCTTTCGCCCTTAAAGATTTCGGGCTCCTGCTCAAGCCTCCGCTTCCGGGAGGCGTTCTTGTGCAGGAACTGGTGGTTGTTGTGCGACTTGCGGCGCGTGATCTTTCCCGTTCCGGTGATCTTGAACCGCTTTGCCGCTGTCTTGCTTGTTTTGATCTTTGGCATCTTTTTTCTTTCCGGCATTCGGCTTGGGTACGAGCACCATGATCATCATGCGCCCGTCCAATGTCGGTGTTCGCTCAACAGTAGCGAGTTCCACCACTTGCTCAGCGAAGATTTCTAACTTCTTCTTTCCAAGCTCAGGGTGAGTAATCTCTCTAGCCTTGAACATGCAGGTGACTTTGACCTTGTGGCCCTCTTCCAGAAAGCGCGAGGCATTCCGTACGAGGAACTCAAGATCGTGTTCTGCAATCCGTGGACTGATCTTTATACCCTTAACTTCCTGCTGTTTGCTCTTTTTGTCCTTCCCGAGCTTCCCTTCCAGATACTTGTGCTTACCGTAATCGATAATTCGGCACACTGGCGGTTGCGCGGTAGGAGAGACCATGACAAGATCCAGCCCCTCATCTTTTGCCAACGTCAGAGCCTGACGACTCTGCATAATGCCGAGCTGGTCCCCTTCGGGGCCGATCACTCGGATATCTCTATATTTCAGCACGCGCTGATTAATTTCGGGTCCTGGCTCTGGCCGGGGCGGTCTTCTAAATCCTGCTATGTTCGTTCACCTCTATTGCCGATATTCTTGACAACCTCATAAGTATATCGTAGGTTCAAATGCCAGTCAAACAGGAAGATGCAACTTATCGCCAAGATTAGGCCTATAAAAAGAAATATCTTGACGCACGTGGGCTCAATTTGACCTGAATGGGTAACCTCGGAGCCCAGTTGCCTCGGATGAGAAAGAACTGTAAAAAAGGTTTTCTATGTCGGATCTAAGACTAATTAGGAAGGTTTGTGTGATTGGAGCCGGCACGATGGGCAGTGGAATTGCCGCACACCTGGCCAATCTGGGTTTTGAGGTTACTCTCCTCGATGCAACACAACAAAGTGTTATCGAAGGCTTTGAACGGGCAAAGGTTGCCAAGCCGCCCCACTTTTATCTTTCTGAAACAGCACTTGATATCCGTCTGGGCAATACCGCCGAGAATCTGAGTTGGATTGCGGAGGCCGATTGGGTTTGTGAAGCAATCGTAGAGCGGATGAGTGCCAAACGATCCCTTTTCGCTCGAATTGAAAGCGTCATTCGGCCAGATGCACTAATTAGCACCAATACCAGCGGCCTACAGATTTCTCTGTTATCAGAAGGTATGTCCGAGAGCTTTAGGCGGCGATTTGTAGGGACTCACTTTTTTAATCCACCGCGATACCTCAAATTGCTCGAACTCATCCCGACTCCCGACACGGATCCGGTGATGCTTGCAGAATTTAATCAGATTCTGGAGAGCAGCGTTGCTAGAAGAGTCGTCACCGCAAGAGATACGCCCGGATTCATCACCAATCGATACGGAATGTGGTGCATGTACCAAGCCGTTCATGCGGCGGAAAAGCTTCACTTAAGTGTCGAGCAGGTGGACGCAATCACGGGGCCTTTCCTTGGTCGCCCAAAGAGCGCAAGTTTCCGCCTCAACGATATTGTTGGCTTGGACGTCATGAATGACATCGCCTCCAATTTGATCGAACGGTGCCCGTCCGATCCATTTATTCAAACATTGCGGACGCCCAAGTCTATTAACACCCTTCTCGAACGCAATTGGATCGGAGAAAAGAGTGGGCAGGGTTACTACCGGCGTGAAGGTCGCGAATTCCTCGTTTTTGACTTATCAACTCTTGCCTATCGGCAACGGATCGAGCCCGATCTTCCTGCAATCAATCAGCTAGGATCTTTGCCCCTTCCAGAGCGAATTGCCAGAGGACTTGAGCTTAAAGATGAGACAGGAGAATTCCTGCGCCACTACCTTCTTCCTTCTTTGCGATATGCCGATTACCTCAAGGAGGAAGTCAGTCATGGTGTTCAAGACTTTGACAACGTCATGCAGTGGGGCTTCGGTTGGCAGATGGGACCGTTTGCAACTTTAGACGCAATCGGAGCGGATAAGGCTGGAATTCCGTCAACCCGCTACTATATCAACGACACCGCCCGAAACTTCGACGGAACTTACTCTCCGATTAAAAAAGCGGCAGAGTATGCCCAGCTAACGGACTATCCAGTCATCGATCAGGCTTCAACTTACAACGTCCGTGACCTAGGAGATGGAGTCAAAGCCGTTTGTTTGACAACGAAGATGGGTGTGATCTCCCCACAAACAGTTGAGGAGCTGATTGCACTTATCGAAAAGGGGACGCTCGATCGTTTTGTCTTTACCAGCGAGGCAAGATCCTTCTCTGCAGGATTTGATCTGAAATTCTTTGCCAAAGCCATTCCAGAAGAAAGATGGATCGATATTGATCAAGCATTGGCCCGTCTTCAATATCTCGGCGAATTACTCGAAAAATCGCGAGTAGTCGCGGCGATCTTCGGTCACGCATTAGGAGCTGGTCTTGAACTCTCGCTTTCGTGTCCAAAGATCGTGTCGCTCGTGGAAACTCAGATTGGACTCCCCGAGTCGAGGATTGGCCTGATTCCCGGTGGTCGGGGCGTGACCCTCATGCGCCTGTACAACCAATCAAGCGCGAAGCGCTTGTCGGAAGTCGCCTTCACACTTGCACTTGGAACGGTTGCGCCAAATTCAGAGGAAGCGCGCTCGTTGGGTTACCTTCGATCCACTGATCTAACGGTTTTCCATCCTGATAAATTGATATTTGAAGCCAAGAGAGCGGCTCTGAAAGTTGAGCCGACTGCCCGACCGGAAGTGAGCACCGCTGTGGGACCTCTCAGTGGAATGATTGACCGTTTGCTCGAATCGTCTTTGTCACGTGGGGACTTCTCCAAATACGACGAACAGTTGGGACAAAAGATGAAGTTGATATTCTCCAAAGCTCAAACATATGAAGAGTGTTTGACGAAAGAGCGCAATGAATTTTTGGATCTTTGCACCAAGGCGCTCACAGTTGCTCGAATCAACCACATGCTTGAGAACGGAAAACCACTTCGGAACTAGGCATTAGGTTCGTGGCACGCGAACTTCCCGGTAAAATTCAGGCCACAACGAAGTGTCTATGAAGATTTTAGTTCCGATCAAACGCGTCGTCGATCCCTATAGCAAGGTTCGGCCACTTTCGGACGGAAGTGGTATCGATACCACTGGCCTGAAGTTCGAAATTAATCCATTTGACGAAATCGCCATCGAAGAAGCGGTCCGACTTCGAGAGAAAAGCGGCGATGTCGAAATCATCGTCGTTTCCATTGGCAAGTCGGAATGTGAAGAGCAACTGCGCAAAGCACTCGCGATAGGAGCCGATAAGGCGATTCTAATCGAGACCGACCAAGAGTACGATTCACTTGGCATTGCTAAAGAGCTCGCGTCATTAGTTGCAGAGCAAGCTCCCGACGTTGTCCTCATGGGCAAGCAAGCCACCGATGATGACTGCAATCAAGTGGGTCAAATGTTGGCTGCCAAACTGGGCTACCCCCAAGCCACTTTTGCATCCAAAATCGAGCGCTTACAGACGAGTCTGAAGGTGACCCGAGAAACCGATGAAGGGGATGAAATTCTTGAATTGCCGCTTCCCTGTCTGGTAACGGCAGACCTTCGATTGAACGAGCCAAGATATGTGGCTCTTCCTGGCATTATCAAGGCCCGTAGCAAACCTCTGGAGCGTCGAACGCCATCGGTTCCAGTAACTTTGAAGACTCGCCCCGTTTTCTTTGAGTCACCTCCTCCCCGAGCGGCTGGAAAGAAAGTGAGTAGCGTGGATGAATTGGTAGCGGTGCTCCGAGATCGAGGTGCTTTCTAAATGTCGAAACTACTTCTTGTTTTATTTACAGGTAGCGAATCGTCTCTTGGCTCAGGGTTCGCGGCGGCTCTTGGACTTTCATTCGATGTCTTAACATTGACTGGTCATGCCGAAACGAATACGGGTGCAGAAAAGGAGCTTGTCGCTGGCTTAACCTCCTTGCCGCCCGCAGATGCTCTAGCATCCACGATCGCTACTCTGTCTCAAGGCTATACCCATATCGCAGCGACGTCGAATATGCGTTCTAAGGACGTCATGGCTCGTGTCGCAGGCATTCTTGATGCGGGGATGGTGACTGATGTGACACTGATCGAGTCGCCAACTCGGTTCAAGAGACCGGTCTTGGCTGGCTCGATAATTTCAATTGTCGAAGTCCTATCGACCCCGGTCGTTCTCACATTTCGGCCCGCTGGATTTGCAAAGGGCGAGGCTGGTGGGGCTCCGGATCAAGTTTCCGTTTCTGCAGATGCATCTGGAAAAACCGTTCGCATCTCCCAATCCGTAAGGGGTGGAGCACGCCCCGACTTATCCCAGGCCAAGATCGTCATCAGCGGCGGTCGGCCATTAAGGGATGCTGAAACTTTCGAACGCGTGATCGGTGGATTTGCAGACAAGGTCGGAGGTGCAGTCGGAGCGACTCGTGCGGCAGTTGACTCTGGAATTGCTCCAAATGAACTTCAGGTGGGTCAAACAGGAAAAATCGTTGCCCCCGATCTGTATATTGCGGCGGGTATCTCTGGAAGCACCCAGCACATGGCAGGAATTAAGGACAGCAAAATCATCGTAGCGATTAACAAAGATCCAGATGCTCCAATATTTGAGTCCGCAGACTATGGATTAGTGGCCGATTTATTCGATGCCCTTCCCGCAATTGAGCGAGCACTCGGATCGTGAAAAGTTTCCAAGGAGCGAATCCTTGGAAACTTTGTTAACTATCACGCATTTTGATCGTCAATAGAGAGAAACGCACGAGCCTACAATTGAACGATCCGCAGTCAACAGTGGATAGTTCCGTGATGAATTCCAGGAGCCCGATTTTTGAATAAGTACGCACTCGCAACAGCCGCATTTGCCATCACACTTTTTGCCTCAATAGGGCATGCAAAAGCGCAAGACGCTAATGGTCAGAACATGGTCGATCCCAACCGTGTGGTGATGGTGATCAATGGTGAAGAAATTAAAGGCGCAGAATATTACAGGCGCATGGAGTATTTGTCGGGAGTGGGAACCCAAATGGGAGCCGGATTCTCAGAATTCCCTCCTGGATTTTTGACCATTCAGCAGCTCATCAATGAACGACTGGTCTTCGCTCTCGCAAAAGAAAAAGGTGTCTTCCCGACCGATCAAGAAGTTCAAGAGGAATTGGATATCCGTCAGAAGGACAATCCTGATCTTTTGAAGAACTGGATTGCAGCGGGTGGCAATTCAGAAGATTTGAAATATCAGCTTCGGTTCCAAATCGCACAATTCAAGCTTCAAACTTACGGTGTCACTATTACCGACACCGAGGTGGAAAAGGATTATAAGGATCGGCCCGACACTTATAAGATTCCCAAACAATTCAAGTTGCGCGTCATCGTCGTACCGAGTTCAGATGAAACAAAGACGGTAGACCAGGAACTTGCGGGCGGAAAATCATTTGCAGACGTCGCCAAAGAAAAGAGCGTTGATATCACGAAGGCACTCGGGGGAGAGTTCGGAACCGTTCCGGTCTACAAGCTCTCGACAGAAACTCAGAATGCATTAGGCGAGATCAAGATTGGACAAACCACGAAGTGGCTGACGACCAATCCTGGAGGGGGAACGGGTGCATATCTGAAGTTCTTCCTGGAAGACATCATTCCCGAAAAGAAAATGGAGCTCGATGAGCGACTTCGTCGAATGATTCGGCGAAAGTTAATGGCGGACAGGGGCAAGATTAAGAATGCCAATATCTCGAAGGAACTTGATGGAGTGAGAACAAAGGCGAAAATCGATATTAAGCAGCCGGAATTTGCAGACGCTTACCAGAAATTCATGAAGGCCTATCTTCAACAGCATGTAGGATCGAACTAGGTCTTGAATCGCTTCATTCGGCTTGAACCGGGTCCGATAAGTCAGGAAGTCATTTCTGATTTGCAATCAAAACCGGTCATTTTATTGGAGGCTAATCCTCAGTTTGAATCCCGTTTGAGTGCCAGCGGGATTCAATTTCGTCATCTTGGTATGTCTCCCATTCCAGAAGACGCAATCCTCCTCGCTGCCCCTTCTTCCCTCGACGAATTGGTATCAGTGGTCGATCGGTTGCTTGGCCCCGGTGGCTGTCCATGGGACCAAGCCCAAACCCACGAATCCCTGAAGAAGTACCTTTTGGAAGAGACGTATGAGGTCCTCGATGCCATTGACTCGGGAGAAGATGCAAAGCTGCTTGAGGAACTGGGCGACCTGATTCTTCAGCCGATTATGCACGGTCAAATAAAGTTTGCCGCCGGGGGCTTTGATAGCTATGAAGTGGCGGCCGGAATCGTGGACAAGCTCATCCGCAGACATCCTCACGTTTTTGGCGATATCGACGTAGCCGATGCAGACGAAGTGCTCCGAAATTGGGACAAGATCAAGCAAACGGAAAAGGGTGAAGGTAAAGCTTCCTTATTAGCGGGAGTTCCTAAAGGTATGGCTTCCCTATTGCGAGCACACGAAGTTAGCAAGCGAGCCGCTCGGGCGGGATTTGAATGGCCAAATATTGAGGCCGTCTTCGACAAGCTTCACGAAGAGGAAACCGAACTCAGAGAAGCACTTTCGCAAGGTGTTCCCGAACGGATAGAGTCTGAAATAGGCGATTTGCTGTTTACTGCCGTAAACGTCGCGCGTTGGTCCGGGGTTGAGCCTGAAGAAGCTCTTCGAAAGATGCTCAACCGATTCACGACACGGTTTACGTACATGGAGCAGTCCACGGACAAAGATCTAAAAGACTTAACCGCGGATGAGTGGGATTTACTTTGGAATCAGGCCAAGGTTTCCACTGGCTAGGTGTTAACCAAAGGCGTGAATCTCGAGCAAGAGTCGAGTAGCGTTGATCGCCGCGCTCAACCCGTGAGGCGACGTTGGCTCCGAATCCACATAATCGCGAAACGCCGCTGCCGTTAAATCTAACGGCATGCCGCTTATCTTGGCCAACGCAGTTTCTTGATTTCCATTGAGGATCAGTTGACTCTCCTCCGCGAACTGCATCGACACGGAACCATGAGTTCCTTTGATCGTAAATGCACGATCGTCTCCAGATTCGATGTACTTTCCTGTCCGGAGTCGAAAACGGATTCCGGAAGCCGAAACCATCAATACTTCGCCGTACGTTTCGGCTCCTCCCTCCGGAGCATCTGGCACTCTTGTTTTGAGCACAGAAAGCACTTCTAACGATTCATTGAAGAGGGTGAACCACATTACAAGGTGGTGATAGCCCATGTCCCAAAGCACACCTCCATGAATCGGATCCCAGAGCCACTCCCGTCCCGTGAAGCTACCAGCCGCACCGGTCCCCTCCAGTAGAGTCGCTTCGACTTCTTGCACCCGCCCAATTTGGTTCTTTCCTGCCGTCCACAACGGGGACTTCTCGTCAATGATCTGAATTGCTCGGTCGACTTGTGGAGCGACGGGCAAGCCCCACCACTTTGTTAGCGGACTACCCCATACATCAATATAAAAGTCAGAACAATACAGAGTTGGGTGCCGGTCGACAACATGAAGTACTCGCATGAGTGCAGTCGCAGTTGTCACAAGCGGCTTCTCGACGAACACCGGGAGCTCTAATTCTGAAATCTCCTCAATGTGGGAGGCATGGAATTCATTGGGTGTGAGGATCATGACCGCATCAGGGGCAAAGCTTCGCACGTAGTCCCTTAAGCCGCCTGGCTCCTCTGAATAGTCCCCTTTATCTATGGTCGCAATGACGTCAAATGAGATGTGTATTCCGGGGAAAATCATTCGAAAATAGGCGCCAACGCCTATTACGGCCAATTTGGGATTTCTTATGCCTTTTCGCTCCAAATCTTGGTCCTTCAACACGTGCTCATTTTAGTCGAATAGTGTTCTCATCGGCTCAGCAGACAGCGAAGTTAAGAACTCGCTAATGAATCATTCAGAAATGGCTGTGAGTTTCCGTCAAGGGGGTAACTTTGACTTATGCGTTCTCTCCACCGAACACTTGCCATCGGCGCTTTCGTGCTCGTATCTGCCTGCAGCCAAGCTTGGATCGATACTGGCCACATGATCATTGCGGCGATTGCGCAAAAGAACTTGAAGCCGAATGTGCTGGCCGAGTGTGAAAGACTCCTGAAGATCGGTGCTGACGCAAAGAACACAGATTTTGTAACCACGGGTCCCTGGGCGGACGACGTTCGCCGAGATCGCCCAGAAACTGGACCTTGGCATTACATCGACTATCATTTCCGTCCCGATGGAAAGCCGACAGAAAATAGACCCGATGCTGAAAACGCTGTTTGGGCGATTGAGAAATTCTCCGCGATCCTCAAAGACAAGTCCAAGCCGGACGCGGAACGAGCGGATGCCTTACGATTTTTAATTCACTTCGTAGGTGATATTCACCAGCCATTGCATGCCACTGCACGTGACACAGACGAACATCCTAAGGGAGACAAAGGAGGAAATGACTTTCATATCGTTGCTCCCGATGACTTCAAAGGAATGAGTCGCCCGCCCCGCAACCTACATTCTTTGTGGGATTTTGGAGGCGGATTGTATCACGGCGAGCCTCGCCCATTAACTGACGAGGGTCGTGGACGAGTCATGACTCAGGCTGATTCTTTGATGAAGCAGTTACCTCCGAAGTCGTTTTCAGCCGTGGCAGACCTCAACCCAGAAGATTGGGCACAAGAGAGTTTTGCCGCCTCAAAGTCAGTTGTCTACAACTTGACTGAGAATACGGTCCCTTCTGCTGAGTACATGGCGAAGGCACGAGAAGTTTCCTCACGCCGCATTGTGCTGGCAGGTTATCGTCTAGGACGATTATTAAATCAGCTTCTGAAGTAAGCCGTGAACCTAACCGCCATCTTAGTCGCAGTCGCTGTTGGTCAAAACGCCCATCTCTCCCAGCCAATCTTTGTTGATCGGACCCAGGAGATGGGGCTCCGACTGAATGCAGATGCGGTGTGCCTAGTTGATATCGACAACGATGGCTGGACCGATATCTGTTCTTCGACAGGCATTTGGCACAACAACCACGGAACTGGGTTCACCCGAGTTGGCGAAGGAGGAACGTTTGTTGCGGCGGACTTTGACAACGACGGCTTTGTCGACCTATTTGACTACTCACGTCAGAGGCTCTATCGGAATAACGGAGGAAAGGCATTCGCTCCGGTTGACCTGCCCGCATTGCCTCCGACGAACTCCAGAGGTGCATGTTGGGGCGATTTTAACGGAGACGGATATGCTGATCTTTACATCGGTGGTTTTGAGGACTGGGATCGTGACATCACCTACCCGAGCATGATCTTGGTGAACGAAAGTGGAAAGTCTTTTAAATTAGCCTGGACTTCTGCTACGTATCGAACTCGCGGTGTCACTGCTTGCGACTTCAATCGCGATGGCAACCTTGATATCTATGTATCCAACTACCGGCTTCAACCCAATCAGCTTTGGTTAAACGCGGGTGGCGCAAAATTCAGAGATGCGGCGTTTGAATTTGGAGTTGTTGCGACATCCCCTGGGTTCGACGGTGGTCACTCAATTGGTGCCGCATGGGGAGATTTCAACAACGATGGTTGGATGGATCTTTTTGCAGGCAACTTCGCTCATCGGGATTCGCGAGGCGATCAGCCTAAATCTCGATTTCTCCTGAACATGGGGCCGAAGCGCGCCTATCATTTCGACGATGTAGGAACGTGCGGAATCTTCTACCAAGAGTCGTATGCCTCCCCGGCAGTTGCTGACTTTGACAACGACGGCAATCTCGATCTGTTCTTTACAACCGTCTATCCAGTCGCATCATTCAACAACCCAAACTTCCCTGTGTTATATCGAAACGATGGGAATATGCATTTTTCGGACGTTACGGAATTCGCGGGCCTTTCAAAATTACCTCCTAACTACCAAGCAGCTTGGGCTGATTTTAATCATGACGGGCGCATGGATCTTGTTACAGCTGGGCACCTCTACATGAACAATGCTCCCCAAAAGCATTGGCTCGAAGTTCGACTCCGAGGCGATGGCAAATCGGTCAATCGATCGGCCATTGGATCTCAAGTTCGAATTCCATTTCATGGCAAGACTTTAACTCGTCAAGTCGAAGCGGGAACAGGCGAGGGTAATCAAAACGACTTGACGCTTCACTTTGGGCTAGCCGACGAAAAGTCTCCGGTTGACCTTGAGATTTATTGGCCCAACGGCAAGACCCAACACATTCACCGGGTCCGTTGCGATCAGGTCGTCGATTTCACGTTTCACCGATAAGTCTGAGGCACTTACCCTTCATAATCTAGCCGTGCCAATTTGGGGGGTAGTCAATCAGAAGGGTGGAGTTGGTAAGACAACCACATCCGTAAATTTAGCGGCAAGTCTTGCCAAGCTTGGCCACCGAACCTTGCTCGTCGATTGCGATCCTCAAGGAAATGCAACAACCGGGCTCGGCTTCGATAAGTCGAAAGCAGAGGCTACGCTCTACGAAGTCTTTGTCGATGCGGTCGACAATTCCGATAATCCAACCGCGATTCATACGGCCATTGCTCATATTTCCGAAAATCTGGACTTGGTTCCGGCAACACTGGACCTTGCAGGAGCAGAACCGATACTACTAAACGCGGTAGGAAAAGAACTTATCCTTCGCGATGCGCTGGGGCCGGTTGCCAAGGATTATGAGTGGATCATTCTTGACGCACCTCCCAGCCTTGGACTGCTAACGATTAATATTCTCTCCGCTTCAGACGGAGTGCTGGTGCCGATGCAGTGTGAGTTCTACGCTCTCGAAGGTCTTAGCCAACTGCTTAAAACAATCGACATCGTGAAACGTAGAATCAACCCTAAAGTTCACGTCGCAAAAGTTCTCTTAACTATGTTTGATCCTAGAAATCGACTCACCTTCCAAGTCACCCAAGAGGTGAAGGATTATTTCGGAGACAAGGTCGCGAAAACCGTTATCCCTCGAAATGTTCGACTTAGCGAGGCTCCGAGCTTTGGGGAGGCCGCGGTCACCTGCTTCCCAACTTCCAGAGGCGCGGAGGCTTACACCGAGTTTGTGAAGGAGGTGCTCGCATGCGTCGCGCCTTAGGGAAAGGACTCTCTCAACTCATAGCCGAGCAGTATGAAGGTCCGACCAACGAAGTGGCTTTGGATCAGATCGTGCCCAATAGCCGCCAGCCTCGAACCCACTTCGACGAGGCTGCTCTGCGAGAATTGGCAACCTCGATTCAGGAATACGGAATCCTGCAGCCTCTCGTGGTGCGTCCGATTTCGGAAGGGCGTTACGAACTGATTGCTGGAGAGCGCCGGTTGCGCGCTTCCAAGATTGCGGGACTCAAGAATGTTCCGGTTTTGGTTCGATCTGCAGGAAACCAGACCTCGCTTGAAATCGCTCTGATTGAAAATCTACAGCGCGAAGATATAAACGCTTTGGAATCGGCTCGTGCTTATCGCAAGCTAATGGATGAGTTTGGGCTGACTCAGGAAGAAGTTGCTGATCGAGTTGGCAAATCCCGAACCGTCATTGCCAACACAGTTCGATTGCTTCGGTTACCGACGAGAATTACCCAAGGAATTGAGTCGGGAATGATCTCCGAAGGCCACGCTCGAGCGCTTCTCGCCTTTGAGAGCGAAGCTCACCAGCTAGCGGTTTATGATCAAATTCTCGAACGTTCGATGACGGTTCGAGATGTTGAGAACCTCACCAAAGCCCAAAAAGCTAAGAATCAGACCCCTAAGTCGAAAAAAGCACCTCGAGCGCGCCTACATGATGCAGCAATTGAAGAAGGACTGAGCACTCACTTCGGAGCCCCGGTGAAAATCGTCCATGGCGATAACGGTGGCAAGCTGACGATCGATTTCTATTCCGAAGACGACCTGGACCGAATTCTGGAGAGAATTGGTTTCAGGCTTTGAACGAAACCCAAAATCCCTTCCAGATTCGCTCCATGCAACCTGCTGACGTTCAGCAGGTTGTGTCGCTTCAGGTTCTTGCCTTTCCCCCTCCTTTCTCAGAAGACTTGCACTGGGATCCCGAACATTTGCATCACCACGTTGAGACCTTCGCAGAGGGGCAATTTGTTGCCGTCTGTGACGGAAGTATCGTAGGAAGCTGTAGTAACACAATCATTTCGGAAGATCGATGGCTGGCACACTTGAATTGGGCACAAACGGTGGGAGGACCCTTTATTAGGTTTCATGATTTAGGCGGCACGACGCTTTACGGTTTGGATATAACCGTCCATCCTGCTTACCGAAGACAAGGGGTAGGAGGCGCATTCTATCAGGCGCGATACGAATTGGTGCGGAAGCGAAACTTGGTGCGGTACGGAACCGGATGTCGCTTGCCAGATTATAAAACGTTTGTGGAGGCTCACGGGGATATCTCAGTTTCAGACTACGCCTGTCTTGTCGTTGATGGAAAAGCGGTAGATCGAACCCTTACTCCCCTGCTCCGATATGGTTTAACCTACAAAGGAATTGTCGAGAACTACATGGAAGACCAAGAGTCGGGGAACGCTGGTGCGCTGTTGGAGTGGTTGCGGTGAAAATTCGAGTTGCCGCCGCCGCTTGGGAAATTCGTCCTGCCCGACGAGATAGTAGCTACTTTGCCCACTTTTATGATCTCGTAAGCGAGGCTCATGACGAAGGGGCAAAGGTATTAGTTGTGCCAGAGCTTCACGTGCTCGAGCTATTGCCAATCGTCCCTGATCTCGACGTCCAAAACGCGGCCAAATACCTTGTTCAGTATTCTGAAGCAATTGAAGGGTGGATCAAGCGAATTAGTGACTCGAGCGGAATGATCATCGTTGGCGGTTCCCACTTCAAGCAGTCGCCAGATGGAATCAAGAATGTCTGTGCGATCGGGATTCCGAATCAGGAGCTTGTGTTTGCAGAAAAGAACAAGCTAACAACTTATGAGCGCGACATGTGGGAGATTCAAGAAGGTTCCGGTTTAGCGCACTTGCCTTCGAACCTTGGAGTCACGATTTGCTACGATAGTGAGTTCCCTGAGTCGGGTCGTGCGCTCGCTGAATCAGGCGTTTTAATTCAATGCGTTCCATCTTGGACGGAGACACAAAGAGGATTTCAAAGGGTGCGCTGGTCTTGCCAAGCTCGAGCAGTTGAGAATCAGAACTTTGTAATCCATTCGTCTTTGGTTGGAGAGCTTGGATACGAGCCAGTGCCGCACACATTCGGCTCTACCGCCATTATTGCTCCAAGCGTCGAGCCTTTTCCAGTCAATCCGATATTGCGTGAAACGGTTCCGAATGAAGAGGGCTTAGTCATTACGGACCTCGATTTGGAAATGCTCAACGAAGCACGTACAGAAGGTGAAGTCACTAACTGGATTGATCGAGGAAACTCTACCTGGACAATGGTCGGCACCCCTTTCGATCCATGCCCTATTGACGATCCCGGTACCAGCTTTGATCCGTCTTTAAATTAGCTCTTGGTGTTACTATGGGCTCGCTTATAGAGCGAAGTCATGTATGAAACGCGACTTTCACCTGCGCGTTTAAACGCATGTTCGTGCGAAATGAATGGTCAAGAAAATTCGCTCTCAGAGACGGTCATCGTCAAGACCATAGTAGTTTCCTGTAACCCGCTTGTGGTCACGACTCGGTCGATGAACGTAATTTCGACGAGGGCTAAGTTGACTATTCAGTTGCGAATCTCGGAAGCGTTCATTCAAGCCAAATTTCTGTCTAGCCCATCAAATTTCACGCGATGGTCCCCTTGGGAGTCTGAAATCCATTGGCTAGACATATAATCTGTATAGTCAGTCAAAGTCGGCGTGTTGCGCTCGATTATAAAAACCCAATTTATGTTGCATTCATCAAAGGCTATCGTCATCGGTCTTGCTGCTCTCTCCATTTTAGGCTTGGTGGGCGGGACTCAACTTGCGCGGCTAAATCACCCCCATAAAGTTGCTGCATTCGCCTCTCAGAAACGCGAAATGCCGGAAACAGATAGCCCAGCAGAAGCGATCAAGTGGCGGCACTTGGCGTGGGTGGACGAAAACGGTCAGATTCCTCAGGATGGAATGGTCCGTGCTTTGCGGCAGAAAGAAGCTCTCGCAAAGCGAAGTCATCCTCTGGTCTCTGGAAGCCAATGGATTGAACAAGGACCGGCAAGTCTTTCCGGAAGAAGTACATGCCTGGTAGTCGATCCGAACCATCCGCTGACGATGTGGATGGGGTCTGCGGGAGGCGGTATCTGGAAATCTTTGGATGGCGGTACTACATGGAATCCCGTCGCAGATGCGCTTAAATCCCTCGCGGTAAATGCGCTGATCATGGATCCGAACGATCAGAAAACACTTTACGCGGGCACGGGAGAAGGCACCTTCAACATTGACGCGGTCAGCGGATTTGGAATTTTCAAGAGCGTTGACGGGGGAACCACTTGGACTCAGCTAGCATCAACGAACGGCTGGCAGTACGTCAACCGAATTGCCATTCAACCGGGCAACTCGAATAACATCCTTGTGTCTTTGCATGGAGGTATTTATCGCTCGACGGATGGCGGCGGTAGCTGGACCCGCGTGTACGCTTCGCAGAGTGCTCAGTCGATTGCGTTCTGTGCAACGAATACCCAGAGGGTCATCGGGACGATTCAGGACTATAACAATGGCTGGTTTTCAGCCGCTGTTTACTCAACCGACGGGGGGGCAACGTGGACGAAAGCAACAGGACCGCTTGCGAGCCTAGGTGGATTTGGACGCATTGAAACCGCTCCCGTAGCGAGCAATCAACTCATCGTTTATGCCTCTGGTAGTGATGGACTAGTTTATAAATCAACGGACGGGGGAGCGAGTTATGCAGCCGTTACCACAAGTGGAAACTCTGGAGCGGGTTGGTATGGCAATGCCATTTGGGTTGACCCCACGAATCCAAATCGAGTGGTTGTTGGAGGAACTTACGTCTATGGTTCCACCGATGGCGGCATGACTCTAACACTTATCGGTCAGGGATACATCCAAACCAGCGAACCTCACCCGGACATCCATGCTCTGTACTCGGCTCCTGGCTATGATGGACAGAGCAACAAATCAGTGTATGTTTGCACCGACGGCGGACTCTACCAAGCGGTGGACATCACGACGGCGAATGCAAGCACAGGATGGTTGAGAAGAGATCAGGGAGCGAGATCGACTCAGTATTACTCGGTTGCTGGTGACGGACCGAGTGGTCGGATAGTAGGTGGCCTTCAGGATAACGGTACGCAATCAAACCTAGTTGGAAACAACCAGTCGTTCTATATTTATGGGGGAGACGGCGGTTACGTGGCCATTGATCCTCAAAACTCGCAATACGTCTATGGCGAGTACATCTACCTTCAAATATTTAGGAATTCCGACGGCGCTTCGGGTTACAACGACGCAAATATTTACAACGGAATCGGAGATGCTGGCAGTGGAAATACCGCAAATTTCATAGCGCCGTTCATTCTCGATCCTAATCAGCCGGGGACAATGCTTGCGGGCGGTCGAAGTTTGTGGAGAAGCACAAACGTTCGCGCAACAAACCCTTCGTGGACGGCAATTCGTCCAGCCGGATCCCAGAATATTTCAGCGATTGCGGTTGCCAAGGGCAATAGCGACGTCATCTGGGTCGGCCAAAACGATGGAGTCTTAACAGTTACAACGAATGGAACTTCGTCCAATCCGACTTGGACAACTGTGAGTTCAGGAGGGAGCAAAATCCCTCAGCGTTACATCACTCGAATTCTTGTCGATCCCGATAACGCCAGCACCGTCTACCTCACCCTTGGTGGATTCTCTTTCGACAACGTTTGGAAAACAACCGATGGCGGAAACACCTGGAATTCCATCTCAGGGTCAGGCTTAACGGCTTTGCCTCAAGTACCCGTTCGAGCGATTGCCCGGAATCCTGACCAACCCAACACCCTCTACGTAGGAACTGAGATTGGACTCTTCTCTTCTACCGATGGAGGCGCGACTTGGTCGACTTCCAGCGATCTCGGAGTGAATGTCTCCGTTGACGAACTGGCCTATATGAACAACTCCAAGAATCTGTTGGCCGGTACCCATGGCCGCGGAGTTTGGATGCTTCCTGGTGCGGTCTATCAAGTGCAATCGCTTTCGGTGAATCCAACTTCAATTCCTGGTGGCTCGACGAGCACGGGAACAGTAACCATTTCTCAGCCGGCACCTGGATCAGGCCAGATGGTCAGCCTCAGCACGAGTAGTAATGATGTTTCGGTTCCCGCCACCGTTGTGGTTCCAGCCGGAGCAACAACGACAACTTTCAATATCACAAGTGTTGGCGTCAATTCCTCAGAAACAGTCAATATTTACGCTGTGATTGGCTCCAGCCAAAAGGGCGCAACTTTAACGCTGCAGGCTCCAGGACTCAACTCAGTGACTGCTTCTCCTTCAACCGTGACGGGAGGCAATACGTCGATCGGAACGGTGACGCTATCAGCACCGGCCGGCGGAACAGGAGTGACGGTAAACCTAGCGTCCAATTCGACAAAAGCGGGAGTGCCCAAATCGGTGACGATTCCGATTGGCTCTTCATCGGCAACTTTTACGATCACAACCTTAACGGTCACCTCAAGTTCATCGGCAGCCATTACCGCGAGTTTGGCAGGAGTCAATCTCACCACGTCGATTACCATTTTGCCTGCTCAAATTCAGTCGATAACGCTGTCCAACAGTACGGTAGTCGGTGGGGCTCAAATATCGATATCCGGTACAGCAACGTTAGCGGGTCCAGCTGCAACTGGTGGAACAGTGGTTACGTTGACTAGCTCGAATACGAAAGTGGCGACGGTTCTTGCGTCGGTAAAAGTACCAGCCGGTGCTTCTTCGGTGAACTTTGTCGTCACCCACCTTCGCGTCAGCGCGACTCAAACCGTTACGATCTCCGGAAAGACAGGAACGGTGAGCAAAGGGACAACTTTGGTCGTTAACCCTTTCCAGCTTGTCTCCATGAGCATCAGCCCAAGTTCGGTACCAGGGACGAAATCGGCTAGTGGCTCAGTCACTCTTAATGCCGTCCCAGGCACCAAGAGCGGAGCAATTATCGTCAAGCTCTCCAGCCCTTCGAAGGCAGTTAAGTTACCTGCTTCTGTGTCTGTCGCCATCGGAACTTCCGTTGGTAAATTCACAGTGGGAACGGTTGCAGTCAGTTCAGATACCGTAGCTGTCGTGACCGGTACTTACGGTTCTTCCGCTCAAACTGCAAACCTCACCGTTACTGCGCCCACGCTTGTAGGCTTCAAAGTAACTCCGACGACAGTGAAAGGAAGCGCGACCACGAAGGTTGTCGTCACGGTTACACTTTCGGGCCCAGCTCCAACGGGTGGCATGGCAGTCGCGCTTTCGAGTTCGAACTCATCCGCAGCCACGCTACCCGCAAGCGTGGTTATTCCGGCAGGACTAACTTCGGCATCGTTCACGGTTGGTCATAAAGCGGTAACGGCGACGACCTCGGTTACGCTGACGAGCCGGTTGGGTAACAACTCCCTGAGTACGGTCCTGGCTGTAACCCCCTAAATGGACGGATGGAAATTTAACCTTCTAGAACTTGAAGGTTAAATTTCCACTGGTCTTAGGTTCTGTTCTCCCTCGCAAGAAGCGACCCAAGCTATCTGTCAGCGCTGTTCTTGCTCGTCCCACGTTGGGAGCGATGCGAGTCTTCCCGAGACCTATTACGCATTGCTTTCCTGAGCCTAGATCAACAACTGCTAGGGCACAACCCTTATTGAGGTCAATGGTGGTGCCGTCATAGGTGAGCTTGTTCCCATTCACTTGGAACCCAGCTTTCTCACATAACCCTCTTAACATAGGCATCGAATCAGGGTGGCCCACTAAAAATTTGCCCGCCGGATCTGTAGATGCCGACGAAGGACTTTCCTTCCCTTCGAGTGAGGCAAGGTAGTCCTTATGCGCGGGATCGGTGAAGCGAGGATAGCTATGTAACAAACTGTTTAATTCGACGGGTGTCTCATTTTCGTCTATGTGACGTAGCAATCGCCGCCATGGGTCGAGGGAGATAATGGATGGTTTTCGATCAAACGGCACCGTCACCAAACCGGACTTTGCAATCGGAACCATCTTGAATTCACGTGTACCGTCGGCATATTGAGCCATCACCTCGAGAGGAATCGAAAAGCTATCCCCGGCAAAATTCAATTGCATCGATACGATTCCCTGAGAAAAGGCTAGATCCTCTACTCTGAGTTCTGCATATCCTGGTTTTCGAACCCAATCGTCAAAGAACGGCTTGAGGTCTTTGTTTGGATTTAACTTCTCGACAACCGCTTCAAAGTCAGCCCAATCACTTAACTTCCCTTGAAACCGTTGAATCCACTCTTGCATGCATCGGAGCATTTGATCCGTTCCGATAATTTGCTCGAGCATCTGGAGTACTTGACTTCCCTTTCCGTATCCTAAACTGCTCGCGACCCCACCGATATCGGCACCGCTGACGGCTAAAGAGGCTGCATTATAGGAGTCATTACCGTTCCCGTCTCGAATAAATGCGAGTTGTCTTTCTTTCTGGTTCCCAATGGACGTGTTCCGCCGGTACAGTCCCTCTGAAAAGACTGCGAAACTCTCATTCCAAAAGCTATTGAGATACGAGTTGTTGACTATTCCTCCCCACCAGGTATGGGAAGGTTCGTGGGCATCTTCATCAGGCAGACTGCCTCTTCCCCAAGTTGTAAACGAATAGGCTTCTAATGCGCCGCCTCCATAGACGTCGCTATCGATCGCTCCATAGCCTCCGAACGGAAACGGTGCGAAGCGCTCGTAGAACTCGATCACAGGGGCATAGAGCTCGGTTTGTGCCTCCATCTGATCGACGGTCAGATGGGAGCTCCAGCAGCTATACCATTTGCCGTTAATCTCTTGGCTGTACTTCTTAAATGGCCCGGCAGACACGCTGTAATACACACAAGGCAGATCCATCCGATATTGAAAAACTCTTTCGGACGTAGCAGGTTTGTCTGACACCAGGTCACCCTGACCGATCGCGATCCAGTTGGCGGGGGTGTGAATTGTTAGATCATAAGGTACGGGCTGGCGAGCGACCATCGGATACCAATAGTCATTGGTGAGAGTTGCTTCGGTCAGGCTAATGCTTCCCGCATAGTTAGGAAGATCCACTTTCGCGTGATAGTGGATTTCGTAAGTGTCACTTTTAACCGGCTTCCAACTTGAAACGACTCCGCCTGCCTCTTGAAACGGAACTAGCTTGCCAGATGTGTTTGTGATGGAATCAACAACATACTGGGGAGACATTCTAAAGATGAAAGGGTCTGCCTGGCCTGAAGAGTTTTCAAGTTTGAGTCGATCGACGATGGAGGCATTCTTTGCCTGAAGGTCGAACTTCAAGTCAAAAGCGTGTCGAACGAGTTTTACTCCGAAGCCTTCCGACTCGGGAATGAACTTTAGCTTGTCGTGATTGCGCTGAAAGAGTAGTTCACCCGTATCTTCGCTCGTTAATG
The DNA here is from genome assembly GCA_903899015.1 of uncultured Armatimonadota bacterium. Taxonomy (GTDB): domain Bacteria; phylum Armatimonadota; class Fimbriimonadia; order Fimbriimonadales; family Fimbriimonadaceae; genus Fimbriimonas. Next base: position 28,301 of record CAIUHP010000080.1, read on the forward strand.
GTGTACTGAACACCACAAATTGTTCTCCGCCGACTCCCTTGAGTTCGAATGCGTGCCAGCCAAAACGTCCGACATCGTAGGCTCCGTTAGTCTTGAGAATCTTGAAAGGCTGAATTCCGTTCGTGGTCGACGATGCGAGGAACTTTGTTAAGCCTTCAACATCTCTCGCTTGAGCGAGCTTGTCAAGACTCGAAAGCGACGGTTCGGAGGTTTGGAACGCAAGAATCATCCAGGCGATCAGCATTCGAACAAGTATGGCGAGAATCGCAGATGAACTGCTTGCTGGGATTTTTGGCCTACATGGGCGAGGTAACTCAACCTAGTTGGCTTTTGGGCCGTAAGAGAAGCGTAATGTTCACTTTGATTGAATTCGGCCTTTATCTGATTTGTGTGGTTTGCACCGTCGTCATTTTGGTCGATGCGTTCAAGAAATCACTGATCAGTGGGTTTGTTTGTCTCTTGTGCGGGTTGTACTACATTTACTACGCGATCTTCGAATTTAAGCATCCGAACAAATTCCTAGTCGTCCTTGGATCACTCCTGAGCGGCGGCGTCGCAGGTGCAATGCACTTTGTGCGAAAGTAAATGATGGAGCTGGGTTCGCGATTTGAGAAGAAAAATTGAAAGAAGTTATTAAGAATTGCTCACTCAGGAACTCTCCCCAGGATTAGTTGCGTAGGCACTATTCGAGAAACCTAAAACGATGAGAACTAAATGAGCTTGAAAACCGTTTAGTATCTTGGAAATCAGCATTACACCCTGAAGGCACTCCTTGGAGATTATCTCACGAGGGGCCGAAAAACCCCTACCCCGGTAGGAAGTGGCATTGGCTGTCGGTCTTAAGCAACCCGGCAGCCTCTTTCTTTTTAGATGCACCCCACATCGCGGTTATTCGCGGGTAGCATCCTCACCATGCCGTGGTTAAACGTTGTCCTCTTCCTCTACGGGCTCCTCAATGTCGGAATGGGAGCCATGGGCTATTTTGAAAAAGGTAGTGTCATTTCGCTTATTTCCGGAGGCACCGCTGGCTTGCTTGTATTGGGATCGATCCTCTATGCCAGAAAGAATCCTCGTGCCGCACGAATTGCTGCTCTGGTGGTCACCGTCTTGTTAATGGGGCGTTTTGCGCCCAAGACTTTCTCTGAGAACAAGCTCTACCCAGACGGAATCGAGTTTGTCTCCTCACTCGCTACGTTCGTGTGCCTTGGTATGGGTCACATGCTCGGCATGCGAGACAAGAAAAAGAGAGAGTCCGACACTCAGCCCGGGGCCTAACTGGTTTAAAAGGGACGCCCAGCTTGACTTGGCGGCCCTCTTTAATTCTGGTAGCCCTAGCCCAACCTTAGGAAAGGCATCATCTTGACTTCTGCGACCACCGAGTGACCCTCAAGCGTCACTTCGACCTGTTCCGCCTCAAATGCGGCTTCATTCCTAACCATCGCGGCAGCAATGTGTCCGAAATCGGGCGAGAACCCGGAGCTTGTAACGACGCCTGCATCCGCTCGATTAAGATGCTTGATCGTCGCGCCGACCTCTATCTTATGCTCTGACACCAGTCCTACCCACGTCTTGTTGGTATGTCCGCGACTGTGAATGCGCATAAGAACCTCTTGTCCCATGTAGCATCCCTTCGTGTAGCTGACGTGACGCGATTCGAACTGTGAGCCCATCTCGGGAGGAAAAGTCTTTTCACCCATATCGGTTCCGAATTCAGGGATTCCTGCCTCGAGTCGAGCAATGTTGTATGCGGGCTCTCCAATTGATGGAAATGAAGCAATCAGGAAATCAATCACTTCCTGGTGTTCCGTCGGAACCCAAATGTCCCACCCACCGAGTCCGGTCCTATTGGAGCGGAGGCAATAGACCGTCGCATCCTTCAAAGTGGCTTCACCTGCGTCAAGGCTTGGCAGCGCCACGATCGAAGTGAGTTGCTGAGTAGCGGTGGGCCCTTGAATGCTAAGCAAGCGATATTTTGAGCTAACGTCCTCCGCCACAACGTCTTCCAAGATCACCATTTGTTCCACTCGGTTCAAGAGGTCGGGAACGGTTGAAGTGGGACAAGTTAGCAGGATGAAATCTTGAACAGCCCAACTTTCGCACACGGTCATTAAATGCCCCGTCACGGTTGTTAAGCAGAACTCAGAAGAAGCTCCGGGTTCAAGCTTACGAAGGTCGTTCGTCGCCTGTCCTTGCAGCCATCCTTTACGATCTTCCCCTTTGATAGAAATCAAAGAATGATTTGGAAGCGAGACGAGCCCGCAGGCATCGCGCAACACGTCATAGTCGTTCAGCGTTTTATCACTGATATCTATCTCTACGTTAACCATTGAACGATAACTCTCCGTGCCAGTGCAGGCCGAATTCCATTATGGAAGAATGAAGTTCTTAACCGAAAGCTTCTGAGCAACGGCCTTGAAATTCTTCGACATACACTACCAACTAGTTTCTACAGACTCAATTCATGGGTCGGTAGCGATGAAGTTCCTTCGTCATGTGAATAGGGAAACTTTCACTCGTTTAAAGATCTTGGGCACAATTTCGCAATCTAAGCTGTTTCCTATCCCATGAGCCTCGCGGAAAGGACTGAGAAGGAGTATCCTCTGCCAGTCATGCCATCACTTGACGGGCCAGAGGTAACAATTCTTGTGCCCGCGCTCAATGAAGAGCACACGATCGCCGAGGTAATCGAGCGAGTCTTAAAGCTTCCTCTCAAGGTTGAACTTATCGTGGTGGATGACGGTAGCACCGATCGAACCACCGAAATTCTTGCAAGCTTTGCGGACAAAGTGCGCATTCTTCGCAATGAAAAGCCAACCGGTAAAGGTTCCGCTATTCGCCAAGCCCTTCCCTTCGCAACCGGTGCCACGATCATTGTACAAGACGCTGATTTGGAATATGCGCCTGAGCAAATTCCTGATTTAATACGCCCGATCCTCGAAGGAAGAGCGACGGTGGTTTATGGAACGCGCTTTGCAAACGGCTTTCCACAAGGCATGGCTCTACCAAACAAGGTAGTTAACCGAATGCTCGCTTGGAGTGTACAGTTACTTTTCGGTCGCCGCATGACCGATGAAGCGACATGCTACAAGGCCTTTCGAACGGACTTAATGAAGCGTATGGATCTCCAATGTACTCGGTTTGAATTTTGCCCAGAAGTGACTGCAAAGGCGATTCGTTTAGGCGAACAGATTCTAGAACTGCCCATCAGTTACACCCCAAGATCGAAAGAGGCAGGGAAAAAGATTCGTTGGACAGATGCTCCAGACGCTTTTTGGACCCTCTTCAAATATCGGTTTTGGCAGAATAAAAGCTAGATTCGACACTCTGAAAGATTCTTAACATCTTGTAGAATTTCAGCGCACAATGAGGTGTCAAAGAAATGAACCAACAACCCAAGCTCCAAGAATTGATCCAGTTATTGGATGAAGCAGTCACGATTCAAGAAACTACCGGCTGTTGCCACGCCGTTAAGTCTGCGCTCGAGCATATCGTTCTGTCAGGAAAGGACTTCATTGACGATTCCTTCTTGGTTCCCGAGACCGATCGATATGCAAGACGACTACTCCACGAAGACCCCCAAGGACGATACGTCGCAATGGTCATGGTTTGGAATGTCAATCAAGGAACCTTCCTTCACGACCATGCGGGCAAGTGGTGCGTTGAGTGCGTCTATCGAGGAAGCATCAAGGTTGTGAGTTATTCCCACGAAGGTAGCGACGGCGATCTGTACCAGTTCAAACAAGAAACAACCATTTACGCCGGCCCTGGCGATGCAGGAGCGCTCATCCCTCCCTTCGAGTATCACACGCTAGAAAATGCCAGCACTGCCCCGACTGTCACTCTGCACGTTTATGGTGGAGAGATGGATTGGTGCAACGTTTTCGTTCCCTCCGAAAACGGCTACCGAATGGAACGTCGTCAACTCGCCTACACCTCTTAGCTTTTAAGAATCAGTAACTTGGGGCGGCATTGGCTCTGCCCTAGGTTAATGGACTTCCGACGAGGATATTTGGTATTTCGATTGTCAAATTGTCGACTAGCAAGCCCCTGGAGCGTGAATTCATTTCGCACTTTCATCTGGATTTCAGTTCAATCCCAGGTCGTTAACGACTGACACCTAAGGTTGATGAAGGGCTCTGTAGGCGTTCGATCGTTAGTGATTGGCTAGAAGTTATGAGGGCCGAGCAGGAAGATAAATCGTGCCGTTCCGTGTCGCTCGATCTGGCAATCCCAACTTCTTACGTCTTACTGAACTAACGATACGCCACTAAGAGTTAGCCCGGTTAAGCGATTGATTCTCGATATCCGACAGAATTGGATCTTGCTGCCGACGGGTAAATCGAATCCAACTGCCGAGATTCCATCCTCACGATCTGCAAGCACACAAACACCTTTCTGGTTTTCTGCCCTCACCTGCAATCCATATCGGATCGGATAGGTCAGCTTTTTGCCTCCTTCCAGCCCGATCTCGAGCCGTGCGATCTCTTTTGCTTCATCGGTGACGCGATCTGAGCTAAGCGCTAGGAATAACTTGTGCCCGCTTCCACTTACCTCGACCTTCAACTCAGGAATGACAGGCTGATTGGGCGAGTTCAGAAGGCTTGGTGACTTAAGAGGAGATGTCAGCAGATTAAAGGTGATCGCGCCAATCCTCTTTTGATGGATGAAACCGTCACTAAATTGGATTCCTGATTGAGGATGCAAAAGCGACGGCTGATCAAAGAACATCCGTTTCAACACGTTCATGGAATCATAAGGAAGGTCAGAAACGGAGTCTTCCCTGGGATTCCAAGCGTAATCGGCAGCGAGAATCATCGCGCTATATTGCTTGAGGGCTAACCGCATTGTTTCTTCGCTACTTTCGTAGCCAGCCCAAGTTGTGATCAAGGCGCCGTCAGATCCGGTCGATTTGGCGGCGGAATAGAACGATCTTATGTTTTGGGAATTAAACCAAGAACTCGCGATCGGTCGTTGCCCACTTGATTTCCAGACCTTGAGTGATGTTTCAAATTTCGCTGGATTGGGGTTCCCCGCATAGTGCCAATCACCTATAAAGGCTCCCGCGGGAATGGCACTTCGACGTTGTGCTGCCTCCTCTAACGTATCGCCAAACCCAGCGTCAACTGCTTCCTCTGGAGCGAGGCACTTATCACCCCACAACATCATGTTGACTTGGTGATCACTCGCAATTTTCCCTAGGAACGGGACATGTAACTTCCACATCTCCGTAACAAACTTGGGATCCTTCTTCCATCCACGCATATCAACTTCGTCCAAGCCGAAGTGAACGGTTTTAGGTTTGAGATTTGTGATGATTTCGTCCCAGAGGTTTGTCAGGACTTCGCGAGTGCGAGGTTTACGCGGGTCGAGCGCATAAGGAACATCCGGATTTAGAGCCAAATCCAAGTTCCGATTGTGAGCAAACATCCATTCCGCGTGTCCGAAGCTTTGAACGAGCGGGATGGGGTCGACTCCGCGGTCACGGTAATAGCTAAACAATCGGACTAGATCTGCTCGCTTCATCGTAATTGGAGTGTTAATACCGGGGAGGTTTTTCCAGGCTGTGCGTTCACACTGAAGAACAACATGATTAAAACCTAGCGGTCCAAGCACTCGGTCCCACAACTTACGATGGAATTTGTTGGCAGTCGGACCGACAAAAAGGTGAACTCCCCGCCAAGAAATCCCCGGTTCATCGTCGATGCTTCCAGTCGGTAACCAGAGATGCCCCTGTTTGGCAAAGCTCAGGGACGCTAATCGCTCGAGACCCATGCGGATACCTTCATCATCACCTGCAGAGATGGAGGCTTCGTGTGGCTGGATCACCAATTCATAGCGACCTTGTTTCCAATTGGAGGTTCGATGGACTTGAACGTTCAGCTTCCCTGCTCTTCCGAAATGCCCCGTGTTGAAACGCCGGTCAACTGCGGCCGAGAGCAGTTTCTCAAGATTTGCTGACGACGGAACAGTAAGACCCGCTGTGACGTCAACCGGATTCGAAAAATGAAGATCTGCAGACTTCGGCTTTGGGATGAGTACCGGTAACTCTTCATTTGGATGCACTACGTTCATCCCGAGTTGAGGAGTTAAATTGCGCTCGATCGATGCCCCTAATTTGGGAGATTTCAAATCAATTCTGTAAGTACAGTGAAGCTTTACTGGATGTCCAGCGTTTACGGTCAACTTCTGAATTCCGAGCCAGAAGAGATCTTCGTCATCGGCCCACTCGTAGCTGCGGGCATCGAAGAGAGTCATAGGGCTATCCGACGAGGCCTCTAATCTCCCCACCTCAGATGTTAGGAGAAGGTTTCGACTATCGGCCGTAAATTTGCGTTCGGCAATATCAGTTTTCGACTTAAAAAGTCGCGAACCAATGCTCGTCTTTACCGAGTTTCCCTCCACGTTGCCATTCGAAAAAACGGGAGCCCTAAGATTTCCTAGTTTTACTTCAACGCTGACACTGTTCGGGCCCGACCAGTTAAAAACATAGTCCACATCGATTGATGCACCTTTCTGTCGTACAACTTCGCTTCCGCTTGCCAGCCCATCGTCCGACGCAAAGGTCATTTGCGTCGAGCCGTCCGCAAGCACTTTCACCTGTTGCTGTTGATATTGGCTCGAGTAGTAACTCTTGCTCCAGTTCGGCTCGACGTATTCAAATCCTGAGCCTTTGATGATCGGTACGTCGTTAGCGACAACAGTGAGTCCTCGACCCGATTCAAGCGTTATCTGAGGAAGAATCGAGTCGTGAGGAATATGTGGGTTAAAGAAGATCATTGAAGAGGAAGAGCAACCATTCGAGTCAAGGGGAGATCAGAAACAGACTATGGCTAAGGGCCTTTTCGGGCTGCAGCCCGGCGAGCTTGGCCAGGTGCAACGTCTCCACCATTAGGATCAACTGGCTTTCCATCGATATATCTTTTGTCGGTTTCGTTTGAGCCACCTTGTGGGCCAGAACATCCGCAAACCATGAGCGCTCCAAAAAACACCACGACGACACAGAATTTGCTGTTTAATTTCATAAATTTGAGTTGATTCAAGGCCAAAAGAGCGCCGTCGAATAGACAGCGCTCTTCTGACGAGGTCTCTTAGTTACAGCCTGACCAATCATCAAATAGGATCGATGAGTTGGCCCTGAAGTACTTGTTTGATGCAACGCACTCCGGATCCAGCGGGGCTAAACCGAATTGGTCGGTTGAAGTATCGAGGGCGTAGATGATTGATTGCTTCATCGTTTTGGCGTGACCATCGGCGAAAACATAGTTCGCCTGCATACCGTTGTGTCGCTGTGGCTTCTCCCAACGGTCTCCCGCGTAAGTCTTCGGTGCACTCCGAGAAACCCCGTCCCACCATTCTTCAAAATAAGGTGGAGTGAGCTTATTCGCTTCCCTAGACTCGCCCGCAAAAACAAGTGATCCCGGATCTTCAGCAACGGTGTGGCTGATTGGTGGCGACACCGCGGGATCGTCAGGGCTGTAACCGGCTGGTGGAGAGTAATTACGATTGGCTAGGTGGTAATTGATGCCATAGGATGGAAACCGGGAGGTTGCCTTCGATGGATCGGGGTTAGCCGTCGAATTATCATCAGGACATCGCCACATGCTTCCAGCCGCATCAAATGTATAGCCGGTGATTGTGGCGGCCACTCCGTTTTTGATATAGGGCTGTAAAATGCCGTACCAGATGTTAGCTTGGTTTTCATATAAGCCGTGATTAGGGTGCGAGAAATTTCCTTCGGTAGCGCCGGGCACGTAATAGTCGTCGTTATCGTTGGAATACATCAGCTCGCCAAGACCCAAGTTCTTCTGGTTGCTGAGGCAGGAAGTCTGCTTTGCAGCCTCCTTGGCCTGAGCAAATACTGGAAAGAGAATCGCGGCTAAGATTGCAATAATGGCAATAACCACGAGCAGCTCAATAAGCGTAAACGCCTTTATTTTCATGTTTATGATTCCGAATGAGAGATAGATTTACTTGCGACAGCAGAGCTGTCGCGGACGACGAGGGCAGGATCCATAATCACCTGCTGTGATTCAAACTGGCTGAAACTTCGAGTCTGCATAACGACTTCGCATGCTCGCACTGCCATTGCACCCAAAGGCTGGACAACCGTTGTGAGAGGGGGATAGGTCATCCGGAGGAACGAAGGGTCATCGTAAGAGACAATCGAAAGTTCGTTTGGAACTGAAATTCCTTCTCGTTGAGCAATCCCCAATATCTGCATTGCCAAATGTGGGCCCGCGGCAAATACCGCCGTAAACCGATCGTCGGAATGAAGGCGGAGATTGAAATGATCCATCGTGGAGCCTTCAAGTCCACTTGTTGTCTGTCCTAAGATCACGTCATCCTCGTTGAGTTCAAGTTGCCTGCCCTTTAGTGCGACTCGAAATCCTCTCAATCGGTCAACAGTGTTGGAATCGTCGGGACCACCACCAACGAAGGCAATTCTCTTGTGCCCTAGTTCAACTAAGTGATTGACTGCTAGAGCTGCGCCAAGCAAGTTGTCACTGTCAATGGTATTCACATGTCCAACTTCCCAAGATGACCCTAGGATCGTGACTGCCATTCCCATCTGACCCAAGGTTGATAGTTCTGCTGCCGATGCAGGGTCAGGGTTCATGGCAATCAAGACCGCATCATCCGTCCCAACGAACTGTTGAGTAAATTCCGGATCCATTGGAATGATGTCCACTCGAATGTTAAGTGCTTGGAAATAGTTCCGGATGCCCCAGTAGAGCGATCCATGGTAGTAATCGTCGACCGCACCGGCTAACGCCATGGGGCGCATCAGGATGACGCACCTGTCGAGAGCCTTTGCAGGCCGTTCTGCTACGAATGTTCCCCGCCCTTTTTCTCGTAGTAACCATCCTTCTGCAACGAGTCCCAAAATGGCCTTATTCGCGGTCATCCGACTCACCGCAAGGTGATTGGCAATCTCGACTTCTGAAGGAAGCGCAGAGCCGACCTTTAGGCCATCGCTAAGCAAGGCATCCAAAATGCGTCTACGCACTTGGATGTGAGCAGGGACATTTGAGCTCTTATCAATTGCTCCACCCAGAAGGCCCGTCTCGTGCGAATGATCCATCGACATTAGTATATACATGGTTTTCGCGATTCGCAAGAGGAATGATAAAAACAACCTCTGACTAATTGCTACCCACGTAAGAAATCGGGGTGATTTCTCGGCAGGAGCGAAACAGACCATCGGCATCGTTCTCATTTCGAACTCAAACCCGGAAAAAGACACCAACTTCGAACACCCGGTGGAACAAATGGTTTAAAGAGCGTGAAACAAAATCAGGCAGCTTAGAACTTGATTTTGACACCTGATAGCACCTTCGAGATGCAATTTCGCAAGCCGGTCAGTATATACTGCGACGATCATGCTCACTTGGCTACCTCTGCTGATATTTGCGGTCAAACCTGAATTGTCGATGCAAAAGCTATCACGTGAAATGGATAGGACATGCCATCTGTTTCATGGAAAGATCGGATACTTCGTCAAGAACTTATCGACCGGAGAAACCATTGGGCTCAATGCCGATACTCAGTTTCCGTCAGCCTCAACAATCAAGACCGTCATCATGATCGAGGTTGCGAACCAGATAAACGAAGGGAAATTTATGTGGACCGACCAGATTCGGATCCCCGAGAAGAAGCTCAGGAACTTGAGTATGTGGGCGGGCTACTTAGAAGAAGGAACGTCCGTCAACATAGATGGTTTGACCAATCTCATGATGAACGTGAGTGACAACACTGCGGCGGTCATGTTGGCTGATCGAGTCGGAGTTGAAAATATTGAAAACCGAATGATGCGATGGGGACTTAAGGACACAGCTTGCACCATTCATGAACCACCAACCAATACAAGGTTACGGACACTTCAGAAGAAATTTGCCAATATGGGAGTAACGACCCCGGCTGAGATGGGCGCGGTGCTAGAGCGCCTTTATCGAGGAACTGCTGTCCAAAACCGAGCCGCTTCAGAACGGATGCTTAGGATCATGAGTCACCAGTATTGGGATGATTTCTTCGCAAGTCAGATCCCATACAGCACAATCATTTGTTCAAAAGTCGGTGCATTGGAGCGAAGTCGAAGCGATACCGCGATTGTCTATGGGCCAACTCCCTATTTAATTACCGCCTACACCGACGATTCGTTAGACAGATCATGGGGTATTCATTGTGAGGGCCATGATACGTTACGCACGTTAAGCCGTCTCGCCTGGCAGTATCTTGAACCTAAGCATCCCTATTCGCCTCCCAAAGGGGCAGATAAGTGGTTTCCTACTGGAGCAGGAGTCGAGGATTCATAAATTCCGAATTCGACGTTGAAGCAAATGGAATTTGTTGGCTCCCCTCTTTCGAAAGAGCGGGCACGTTGCGCCATCCATTGCGCTGTTGGATCAAAAGATCGTCCAACACATGGCACGAGATTAGACCGCTTGAGCGGATTGAGAACTTGACCGATCCTCTCGGAGATTCTCGAGCGTAAAAGTGGTGATTTCCATCGCCGTAAACAGAAACGCCGATAACGCGAGATAGCTGATACCCATCGTGATTCTTTGACTTCGAGTGGTTATCTGCCCACCTACGGGGTCAGCTGTTCCCCGCTTGAGTCCGTTCCAAACGTGAGGAATGGAAAAGAGGACAAGGATCCAAATCATTGGATTCCGTATAAATCCGGTAACCGACATCCCCACGACCGCTACGATGCCTAAAATCCAAATATAGGGTGAAACGGCACCCACGATGCGTCCGCCATCCAGCGGAAAGACGGGAACCATATTGAACAGGTTGATCGCAAAGGTGAAAAAGGCGGCCCCCAGGAACAGGCCATTACCGGTCGCCAGAAAGATTCCCCACATCAACATGCCCGCAAACGTTCCACCAATCGGTCCACCAATTCCGATGAGCGCTTCGCCCCATGCCGATTGGGCCCATTTTTTCTGTACGATCAAGGCACCAAAGCCAGGCAGGAAAATTGGCGCAGAAACAGGCACACCTAGGTATGCGGAGGCAGCAACGTGCCCGAGTTCATGAATCAAAATGCCGATCACGAATACAACGGCGAACCACCACCCAAACCTTAAGGAATAGAACCACATGCTTCCAAACATCGTGATTCCGGTCACAAGGAACTTTGCCCCTTTTAGAACCTTGAGGACTGGAAGGAGAATCTTTCCCATCCAAGCAATGGCCACCCCAATTGCACCAAGCGGGCCTTTTACCTTCTTGGCGATTTTTTGTGATGCCGCTCCTGCTCCGTGTTGACCGTATCTCGGAGGAGGCGTGGGCAGAATTGGAGGTGGTTCGATGCTCATTCTTTACGATCTATTTCTTTTTCTTGGAAACAGGAGGCGTGTACAACTTGTGCCATGTCAAAAGCTGACCCGGGGTTAGGAGTGCCTCAATTTGTTTATCAACGGCAAGTTTCTCCTTCCTGATGCGTTGTCGTTCCCCTTCGTAACTATTGAAAACGTCCATCTTCTTCTTCTCGTAAGCGGTTTGATCGGCTTCCGGTTTTGGTGCCGGGATCTTCTCCATAGCCTCACCGACCATCCCCTCAACGTCATCTTCTTGCTTGTGAAATCTCTGAATCAGAACGTTGATCTTTTTCAGCTGAGTAGGCGTTAGTGCAACTTTGGCTGCGATCGTAGGATCAGAAAGAGCTTCGGTTCCAATTTGACTGACACCCAGTCTCAAAACCGTTTCCTTCTGTGCTGGCGTCAAAACCGAAAGGTACGCATTTGCAAGCCGCGCATCATTGACCTCAATCGCCTTTTGGGATGGCTCTTTCGCACTCTGAATCTTGGTGGATCCGTCCTCATACTGTTTCAACGCTTGACGAGAAGCTTTTAACTGCGTTGCGTTGAGCTTCAGGTCCTTGGCAACATAAGGATTGGAAACCAAGAATGCCGAACGTTGGGGCACGGAAAGATAGGGAGCACTCGGTACTTCTTGGGCGAACGCAAGAGAAGTACCGAGCGCAGAAAACGCGATGAACGCTAAAAGAGGAGTTTTCATCATAACGACCTTTTTTGAGAAAGTGTTCTAGCTTCGAACAAACGGCTTACCGCCAAGGGCCTTGTACGCCGCAAGCTGCTTTGGTGTTACGACGGACTCAAACTCTTTTTTCGTTTGCTTGGCTAGTTGTTCGATCTCAGACTTTCTTTTCGCCAATGCCGCATCATATTGCTTCCGAACTTGATCATTCAATTTCTGTTCTTCCGCCTGAGTTTTTGGGTGCACGTTTTTGTAAGGCGCAATGACCTGCGCATAGACTGCCTGGGTGATCTTTTGGTTGGCAAGCGCTCCCTTTTCAAACACCTTTCTCGCTTTGGTAAGTTGAGCATCCGTCATTCCTAACTTCTTGGACACGACGGTGTCGAGCATGCCTCGCATGCCCACGCTTTGAAGCGTTAGCTCTCGTAATCGACGCAACTGAGCTTTTGTAAGGTGAGAAAGAACTTGCCCCTGTAATTCCAGAAAGTATTTTAGAAGCGTTGGATCATTGTCCGAAATTTTTCTAGGATCCTGCCCCGCTCGCGAAATCTGATCTTGATAGGCACGAATCTTCGTGCGGTTTTGATCTGCATATTGGTTCAACAATACGATTTGTGGCTTCGTGAGACCGATATCGGCCTGTACTTTCTTATTGACCAACAGTCGAAAGTCAGCGACATGCGAGTCAAACGGATCCATCGCTTGGGCATAGGCAGTAACAACTGCTAACACCCCTAATAACACAGTAAATACCTTCTTCATATTGCCATCCCTGTCTACAATTCCAAATTCGACTTGGTTCCCTACGCAGCTTCTTGATGGTGAATTTCGAGTTCACATCGAGCAATTGATGTCGAAACAGCCTTTTGGAAAACCTCAGTGGGGTTCACGTGATAGGACAGATAGAACGGAGTCGTATTTTGCCCGTTCATGATTTGGACGAGCACTTCGTAGTCTCCTGGGTGTTCTTCAATCAACTGACGTAGTTTGAACATTTGACCTTCGGTTGCCCGCCAGATGGAAATAGTCACGATTCCCGCTGCCTGACCACCCTTAGCGTATTCTGGGAACAGTGACGCTTCAAGGGCTTTGATATCTTCAAGTCGAATCTCAATCGACTTTTCATTTCTCATTTCCCGATGCATCACGTATCCCGTCGCTTGAACGACAGTGTCCTTTGTCAGTTGATCTTTAAGCTTTTCAAACGTCGCAGGAAACGCAATCAGATTCGCGACGCCACTAAAATCTTCAATCGAAATCGTCGCCATTCGTTTGCCTTCATTTTTTGTAATGATGGATTTGAATTTCGAGATAACTCCCGCGATTTTTACGAACGTATTCTCATCTTGCTCCTGGATGCTTGCGCAGGTGTGGGAAGCACTTTGAGCGATGACTCGTTCGTGACCTCTAAGTGGGTGATCAGAAACATAAATTCCCATCACGTCCTTCTCCATCGCCAAATTCTCACTTCTTGTTGCCATTGGACAATCAGGAAGTGGCGGATAGGAAGTGTGAGCAGGGCCCGAATCCTCGCCAAACAGTGAATTCTGACCGGCTAAGCGAGACTTGTTTTGGGTGTCGGCATATTGCAGGGCTCCCTCAACATAGGCCAAAAGCTTCTTTCGGTTTGGATCGATGCTATCCAATGCGCCCGCTCGAATCAAGCCTTCCGCGGAAGTACGGTTAAGTCCCGCCGGACGAACTCGATCGCAAAATTCAAAGAGGTGGGTGTAAGGACCATTTTCAGTTCGATCCTGAATAATGCCTTCCACGATTGCTTCGCCCACACCTTTGATCGCAGCTAAACCGAACCGAATACCGGTTGACGTCGTTTCCTTACCGCTGCGTGAGCGAGACACGATGGTGTCTTCGATCGAGAAATCACGCATCGATTGGTTAACGTCAGGTTGAAGAACAGGAATCTTCTGTCGTCGACATTCTTCGATCGAAGCGGTAACACGGTCTTCTTTATCGAGGTACACGCTCAGAAGAGCGGCCATATATTCTTCCGGAAAATTGGCTTTCAGGTATCCCGTCTGGTAAGAAAGAATTCCGTAGCAAACGGCGTGAGCCTTGTTGAAAGCATATCCTGCAAATGGAAGGAGAAGTTCCCAGATCTTCTCGGCAGAAGCTTCGAGAACGCCCGCAGCGGCAGCACCTTGAAGGAATTCGACTTTCATTCCTTCCATCGCCTTGACGTCCTTCTTACCCATCGCACGGCGAAGGATGTCTGCTTTGCCGAGGCTGAATCCGGCGATGGCTTGAACAAGCTTGAGAACTTGGTCCTGATAGACAATGATTCCGTAAGTCTCTTCCAGAATCGGTTTCATGCGCTCATCGAGATATTCGGCCTTGATCTTTCCGAATTTAGTATCAATGAAGCGAGGAATGTGCTCCATCGGTCCGGGCCGATAGAGCGCGATCATAGCGGACAGCTCTCGAATATTAGCGGGTTTGAGTTGCTGCACCCATCGGGTCATTCCCCCACCTTCAAGCTGGAACACACCAGTCGTTTCGCCCCGACCGAGCATTTCGTACGTTTTGGTGTCACCTTCGGGAAGGTTTCTTACATCAATATCGATGCCCTTCCTGCGCTTGATGTTCTCTACGCAACGCGCGAGAACCGTAAGGTTGCTTAGGCCCAGGAAGTCCATTTTGAGAAGACCGATCTTCTCTAAAATTCCCATTTCATAGGCGGTAACTGCCTGACCATCATTGCCTCGGTAAAGAGGTACGTAGTCCACGAGAGGGTCTTTGCTAATGACCACACCCGCGGCGTGAACACCCGCATTGCGGGCGATGCCTTCGACCGACTTAGCGGTATCAAAAAGGCTCCTCATGCGAGGATCGGAGTCCACTATTTGTCGGAATTCGGTGAGTTCTTTATAAGCCCGATCAAGATTCCAGCCAGGCAATGTCGGAATCGTTTTTGTGAGTCGATCGGTTTCTTGGGGCGTATATCCTTGAACTCGGCCGCAGTCCTTGATCGCCGCTTTCGCGCCTAAAGTTCCAAATGTTACGATCTGGGCAACATGGTCGGTGCCGTACTTCTCGGTGACCCACTGAATAATTTCTTCGCGTCGGGCGTCCTCAAAGTCCATGTCGATATCCGGCATGGAGATACGTTCAGGATTCAAGAAGCGCTCGAAAGTTAAGTCGTATTCAACCGGATCAACATCGGTAATGCCGACGCAGTATGATACTAGCGAGCCAGCCGCCGAACCACGAACGCCAAAGTAAATGCCTCGGTCTCGCGTTGCTTGAGCAAACTCCTTGACCAGGAGAATGTAGTCGTGGAAGCCAGTCTTCTTAATGACGTCAAGTTCGTAATTTAGACGGGCTAAAGATTGTTCGGGATCTTTCGTCCGCTCTCTCAGACCTTTCTCGGCGACTTGTCGAAGGTAATCGAACGAATCCATACCTTCCGGAACTTCCGGCGTTGGCATGGGAGCACGCTGCTTGTCGAGCTCAACATCGCACATATCCGCGATCATGGAGGTGTTCTCCAAGGCCTCCGGGTGCATTTTGAAGAGTTCGCTCATCTCCTCTTTCGATTTAAGATAGAAGTTATCGTTCGCGAACTTCATCCGCTTTTCGTCACTAACGTTGGCACCGGTCTGAATGCAAAGCAGTACGTCGTGCGGAGTCGAGTCGGTCCGGCACAAGTAGTGAGCGTCGTTCGTAACAACGGTTGGCAGCTTCAGTTCTCGTGAGATTCGGAGTAGCGAATCCTTGATCTGGTCTTGCTCTGGGATCCGATGGTCTTGCAGTTCGATAAAGAAATTACCGTGACCGTAAATCTCGTCATACATGCCCGCAATGTGCTGAGCCTTGTCATAGTTCCCTTTCAGAAGCTCCTGACAAACTTCTGAACCGAGGCAAGCGCTGGTGGCAATGACGCCTTTGCTATGAGCGCGAAGAATATCGTGATCGACTCGTGGATACTTGGAATACCCCTGAAGGGCTGCAATACTACTCAGCTTGCATAGGTTTCGATAACCTTCAAGATCTTTGGCAATGAGTAGGAGATGGTAAGCACTCTTCTCTCCGTCTGCCTTTTTGTTGTGAATCCCTTGGGGAGCAACGTATGCTTCGACACCAAGCAGGGGCTTGATACCGGCTTTCTTGGCCTCCATGTAGAACTCCATTACACCAAACATCACTCCATGGTCAGTGATGGCGAGAGCCTCCATTTCCATCTCTTTGGCGCGCTTCACCATTTCTGGGATGCGGTTTGCGCCATCGAGAAGCGAGTACTCCGTATGGTTATGGATGTGGCAGAATTTTTTGCACATCAGTCGTTAGGGATGCCGGCACGACTCAACAACGAGTCAGCTATGGGCACCTCTATTGTGACGGTCTAAAGGGGCTCGGTGCGTCAGAAATTTAGTCGCCTTGCACGTCTTCTACCCACGCGCGCAAGAATTCTGCAACGCTCCACGCCTGCCAAGGACATCCCCCAGGAGATTGGGGTAAATCGCCGTCATATACCTCAGCAATTCCACCAAGGCCATATTCCGTCAACATCTCCTTCGCGTGCCGAAGGATCTTTCTTGCTTGCTTTTTATCGCCGGTAAATCGAACGAGCGCGGTGACATAGCTTCCCATAAGCCAGGGCCAAGCCGTGCCTTGGTGATAGGCCGCATCGAGCTCCGCAAGTGGCCCCTTGAACTTGCCTCGATAGCCAGGCTCTTCCCTGCCTAGAGTCCTCAATCCCATTGGAGTCAAAAGTTCCATCGTAACGACATCCAATGCGCGTGCTGCGTGTTTCGGATCAACAGGCGAGAACGGAAGCGCCATCGCGATCACTTGATTCGGTCGTAGCGTGGGGTCGTCCGGGTCGACGGTATCGAGATAGATTCCTAGATTTTCGTGCCAAAACTTCAGTTCGAAGCTGCTTGTAGCCAATTCCGCCTCTTGGCGATAGAACTCCGAAGAGTGAGACAGGTCCGATTCCAGATTGAGTTTCTCTAAATTGCTTGCAAGCCATTCGAGAACCCGTAGAAGGTTGATCCACAAGCCGTTGATTTCGACCGGCTTTCCATACCGAGGCGTTACGACCCAATCGCCAATTTTCGCATCCATCCATGTGAGCTGAACCCCTGGTTCGCCTTGCATGAGCAACCCATCTTCCGGGTCTACCTTGATGCCGAAAAGCGTGCCTTTGAGATGCCAATCAAAAACGGACTCAAGCGCAATGACCATGTCACGAGCGAAATCTAAGTCCCACTCCGTTTCAAGTGTTTTATAAATTGCGTTGGCGAACCACAAAGTCGCGTCAACTGTGTTGTAATCCGGATGTTCTCCCTTCTCGACAAACCGATTGGGAATCAGGCCCTGAAACATTTGGCTCGCGTAAGCTCTAAGAATCGCTTTCGCTTCTGACAATCGACCTGAATAAAGGCAGAGACCGGGCAGAGAAATCATCGTATCTCGGCCCCAGTCAGTGAACCATGGATAGCCCGCAATGATAGAAGATCGATCGTGAGTCTCCACGAAGAAGTGGTCGACCGCGTCCTTCAGCATCACCGATAACCGATATTCCGAACCGCCGGTTTTGCTTTTTGGAGTGTAAGCAACCGCATCTTTATCCGTCGATGCGACTAAAACGGCTGATTCTCCCGGTTGCAAGGAATAGGTCAGTTCACATGGACAATAGAGGTCGTCACGTGAATTGAGCCCTCGTTCCGCCTCGCGAACATGTTCAAAACGGTAATACCAACCTTGAATGGGAGATCGTTCAGCCCCAGCGTGTTTCAAGAAGAGAGGAACGTTTTCATGTTCAACCACTGTGCAATCCGGTTGGAAATCTAGTGAATTAGGATAAGTCGAACTTTCGCTGAAATTTCCATGGTGGTCCCGATGGCACACAAGCGGGCGCAAAGCAAGTTTGAATACGGCCTTTCCTTTGTTTGTATAACGGATGGTCGTGCTGTTCTCTCGCGGGTGGACCGTTACTGACTTTTCAATCTCAAAATCGGAGTGTTTGTACGTGTAGATAGCCGAACTGTTGACCGAGAACTCCCTCTGATAATGATAACCATCGGGATAGATCGTTCCCGGGTACTGGTTACAAGAAATACCGGTTGGCTGACCGTCGACTTCTACGATCGCGTCAATCGCGCTGAGAAGTAACATTCGACCGGTTGGCGGAGTGATGGCGGCTATGAGTAATCCATGGTATCGGCGAGCGTTGATGCCCACGGCTGTTCCCATAGCATAACCACCGATACCGTTTGTCAACAACCATTCTCGACGTACCGATACGTCAAGGTTTTGACATTGCTGCTCATCTAGGACGTATCTCATCTCGTTGCTTCCAGATTACACCGGAAACGATGGTTGGCCAAATGCAACTCACCCAGATTAGGGTCTACCGTCTTTGTCTGGACTAATCACCTTAGGTACCGTGTTCGGGCGGGAGAAGTTGCGACTGGTGACTAAATTCATTAAATCATCAAGATTCAATCGAAGCCCCAGAGCATATTCATTCGGATATTTCCGATAGAGAAGAAACGGTTCGAAACATCCTACAACTTGCGAGACCGAGTATTCACGATCGAACCAACCTAACCTCGTGTCGTACTTGGTCATGTAGCTGAACTTAGTAGGTCCAAGATTAAAATCTGCTCGATAGACGAGTCCCGTCTTTGATACAAGAGGGTCAATGATGTAGTCAGGTGTCCCGTAATCAAATGAAGAGTAAGCTCCGGCTGAAAACCTCAACTGTTTCATCGGCTCAAAGGCAAGACCTACGATCCCCCGAACCCATCCATATTGTTTTGGACCAAAGAAGTTTGTGGTGTCTAGCCTGGCGATAGAGCGAATGTTCCGTCCAAATTGAACGGATGGAAAACCCAGAGTATCGCTCTCGATTACCCGAGACTCAAAAGCTTGGTCGAGTTGCCGGATCGATTGAACTCTCGTTTGGCTGCCAAAACTGAATTTGCCAACGGGTTCGGCAGTCTCGTAAATTACTTCACCGGCTTTCGAATATGCCTCGCCCGCTCCGCGACCGGTAGCGCCGATATTCCAAGTTGAATCGAACGCAATTGAACGTTTAAAGTATCGCAAGTTCCGATCTTCTTCTCCGGGAGAAGTGACATGAATGCTTTCGAGATACCCTTCAGAGAATCGTTCTC
Source organism: uncultured Armatimonadota bacterium (assembly GCA_903899015.1). Taxonomy (GTDB): domain Bacteria; phylum Armatimonadota; class Fimbriimonadia; order Fimbriimonadales; family Fimbriimonadaceae; genus Fimbriimonas. Next base: position 47,446 of record CAIUHP010000080.1, read on the forward strand.
CAAAATCTGAACTAGGGGTCAGGAATGTTTGTGGCTTATCCTCGGACACATAAGAATGCGTAATGCTAAATCCAAAATTGGGTCGAGTGTTTGGAAAAGCTCCTGCCGCAAAAGCAAAGTCGGTGGATCGGTTGACCAAAATCCCACCGGCCCAACTTGGTCCGATCCCTTCCCCCCTACGATAAGTGAATGAAGGGATTCCGAGGCCCTCGCTGCGCGGGTCTAGATTAAAGGATCGGTCTGGAAACGTGAGGAGTTTTTGACCCAAGATAGATAAACTGGGGCGTTTTAGCTTTCCTGACCTTCCCGGATAGAGCGTCAGTTTTTTTGTACCGACTTCATACCAGGCTGGATTTGCTCGAGAAGTCGTTCCTCTAGCATCATTGACGACCCAAACACCCGGTCGAATATCAGCGGAAGCCGCCCGAATGTGCGCAGTCCCGACACGGATATCGGCATGGTTTACAAAGGAGTGGGAATCTTCTTTGCTCCACCAAATCTCGATGTTATCTGCATCTATGGTGCCAACTGGGTCGATTACGTGAACGTGACCCGAAGCATATCCGTGCTTCTTCGCCTGATCGATCATGACCGAATCCGCGTGTACCGTGGTTTGATCGTATTTCACGGTCACACCTTCTGAAAGGGTGTAGACAAGCGTTTTGAGGTCGACCGAACTCTTCGCGTATGAAATTTCTACGCCATCAACCAGCTGGATAGATTGCTTTGCTGGTGCCTGAACCGGCAGAGACTCCGCTGGTAGGGTGAGCCACGGGATAGGCATAGAACACCGAGTGTACCGCTGGAGGCCATTTGAATCTATCTACTGACGATTTCCAAGTAATTCCTCATGTTTGATGAATCGCGCGTGAACTTTGGGCTTAGGACACCACGTCGTGTAAGATTAATAGGCCAGTTCGGAATTGGCTTAGATTTGAGGCAAACATGACATATCCTATTGGTGCAGAGGCTGCAGCACAAGAACGGCAATGGGTTGGCCGATGCCGTGTCGGAGATGAAAACGCCCTTGGTTGTCTCATCGCCCGCCATCGCAATCGATTGATTCGAACGGCGACCAACTTGCTCCGTGACCGCCATGAGGCTGAGGATGTCGCTCAGGAAGCTTTTTTGAAGGCCTTCCGAGAAATCGCCAAGCTTCGAGACGATCGAGCATTCTCGGGCTATCTGTATCGAATTTGTGTTCGACTTTGCATGGATCGCCTGCGCCTCAAGCGAGCTGAACTGGTTGAGTTTGACTCCGCTCAGCCTCATTGCGGCGGCAACGTCGAGAATCGAGTGGTCATTGAAAAGCTTCTCAGCCAACTGCCCGCCGAACTCAGAACAACGCTTGTTCTCCGCGAAATGGAGCAACTGAGCTATGAAGAGGTCGCTGAGGTGATGCAAGTTCCGATCGGAACAGTTCGGTCTCGCCTTCATACTGCTCGAGAACGTTTCAGAAAGCTATGGATCGAGGCGGTGGGTGAATGAACTATCGACTCTTCGGCTGCAAAAAGTTTATTCGACTGTCGAGTGAACAGGCCGATAGAACTCTTACAGAACGCGAAGATCGATTTCTCTCGCGCCATCGTGAGGTTTGCGTCGATTGTCGCAAGGCTGAGGTAACTACTTCTTGCGCTCTCAACATGTTGCGTATGGCAACTCTTGAGCCTGAAGAGGCACCGATGTTCGAGGATCGTGTCATTCGCAAACTTAAGGTTCAGCAGGTTCGTGAGAGTCTGAACTACTGGTCTCCTGCCCTTGTTGGAGCTGGGATCGCATGTGGAGTGATCTTCGTCACCTTGCACCTTGCCTCAGTTCCCATTCAGACGAAGCGCGCAATCCTGCATGCCGGTCAAGCCAAACGCGAAGCCCCTTCGCGCATTGAGCCAAAGTTAGAAATTGACCGTGTCCCGGTCCTTAGATGACCCCAACTGGTCGGGCGTTTCTCGGTGCCGCACTCGGTGCCGTAATTACACTTTGTCTCCACCCGGCGTCTCGACCCTTCATGATCGGGCTGAGCGTTCGAGTTTCTCCTGAACTCATTCGAGATTGCGTCGACTCTAACGCGAAGAAAGTTGTCGAACCGACAAACCTCGCCCAAGCCGGACTCTGGATGCAACTCAGTGCGGCCCGTATTCGGCACGTTAACCGCTTAACTGAGAAAGAGCGCGACAGCCTTCTGAAAATCGCGACAGTTGCTTCAAGCCAAGATATCAGCAACGCGTTTTGGTACCAAATGGAGGCGATCCTCCTTGACGATGCTGGAAGGACCGATAAAGCCGCTTTGGCTTGGATTCAAGCTTCCAAACGCGTCAAATGGGACGACTACCAGCTCCAGAGGCTGCAACAATCACGAAACGCTATCTCAGACATTACTGGTGGAACTCAAGCATGGCAGTTGGCTTACCTCTATGGCGCACGGTCGGACGATGTTTCCTTCTGTCTTGAAAGAGTCGTCAAACACCTTTTAGCGAATGCTCCCTTCGAGACTCCCGCGGGATTGGAATTGCGTTTTGCAACCCTAGTAAATGGGGATCTCGTGCGTCAGAACGCGCGATCTACGAAAACCAATATCGCCGCGACCAACATCACGGAATTGGCTGCTTTCCCGTCGGCTTATGTCGACACGGTAAGCCCAAAGCGGCTCTGGACCGGACAAAACACGATCATCGTGAATTTGGACAAGGTTCTTAAGGAGCCGATCTATGCTGAACGAGCACGCAAGATCTTCTCCAATACCGAGTCTTGGCGTGCATTAACGGTTCGCGATACGAATGAATCGGATGTGGCTTTTAGTGCCTTCGGCTCGATCATTAGTGCAACGATAGCGAGCGCTTCTCTTGTTATCGGAGCAATTGGAACTTTGATTTGGCTCTTAGGACAATTTGTAGAGTGGAGACTGGCGCGGTCTAAAGAGATTCATTGGGGAGTAGCGGCAGGAATCGCGGTAGTCCTGGGTGGCTTCGTATTCTTCTTAACGAATTACCTTCCTGCTGCCTTTGCAGTAGCACTTTGCGCGACCTTCCTTACGGTGGCGCCCGACAGGAGTAGAAGTGTGCGCCCTGCTGATTTAGGTCCGTTGTTCTCGTTCATGGGAGCATTGCTGGGCCTAATCTGCTCGATCATGCTGATTACTTATTTTGTGGCGAGCACTCCAATGGCGATCCTGATCTTGCCTAATTTTGGCGTGCCCAGCGACTACTTGGACACGCCCGTGCTTGCTGGTCTGGCCAGCGTGATGTTTGGACTCGTTTTGTTGATGGCACCGTTCTGGGCCATTGTTCATCGTGTCGGTACGCCCTATGTTCTCTCGCTCATTCTCAAGAAGTTTGGAAGTTTTATGGCTGTCTTAGGATTGACCCTTAGCGTCATACTAGGGCCACTGTGTTTCTATGCTGACCGACGACTAGAGCATACGCTCTACGAGTTCGTCACCAATGAACCGGTCCATTACTACTTCTCACAATGACTGAAGCCGCGAGAGACCGAATTTTTGCTCTAGCAAACGAGCGCACTGAACACTTGGCCGGGTTAGCCTCTCGTCCAGTAGGGTTGAGCTGGTGCCTGCGTCACACCGAAATTGCTGATGAAGTTGTGCGCGTTCTCTATGAAGACCTTTTATCTGAAAATCCGGACCTTCCACCATTAGCCCTCATTGCTACCGGTGGTTACGGCCGAAGTGAGCTCTCGCCATTTTCGGATATCGATATCACGGTAGTGCCTTCAGACGAAGCTTCACCGATACTCGATCGAGCCATTCGAGTTCTGTTTCAGGATCTTCACTGGGCTTTCTGCACGGTCATTAAAATCGACGTCGGATACGCCTACCGACTCATTTCTGACGCTCCCGGTCTTGATGGCAAAACCCGAACGGGGCTCATGGACATGCGATTTATCGCCGGTTCACATGAATTGAGCCGTGAACTAGAAAACGCGCTTCTGGAAAGTTTTGAAATTGGCGAGTTTGTGTTGTCCAAGATCTTCGAACGCGAAGAACTCTTTCACAAATATCACGACACTCCGTTGGTTGTGGAACCCAATCTAAAAGATGGGGCGGGGGGAATTCGTTGTTTTCACTGCGCTAACTGGCTCCGTGAAGCCATCGGCGAGCGTGCCTCTCGTCCGACTCCGGAATACGACCGAATCTTACGGGTTCGAAACCTTTTGCATCTCAATACGGGCAAGCATCAAGACCTACTCTCTCGCCAACGCCAATCACAAATTGCAGATCAGCTCGGCGTAGATGTCCCTGCAATGATGTCAGACGTTGTGCAATGTGGCGTTGCCCTTCACTCTCATTACCGAAGTGCGCGAGAAAAAATAAGCGAAGCTCGATTCCCTCTATCTCGAGGAGTCGTCGCAATGCACGGAGAAGCCCGAATTGTAGGGGAGACGGATTCGGGAGAAGCAGCTGTCGGTATCGCCCTCGCTACGAAGCTAGGACTTCAGGTTTCCGACCTTCCCCTCAATCCATCGGTGTCGGTGCGAGGTCCCGCCGCCGTTTACGCACTTTCTTCCGGCGAGGCGGTGTTGAGGAACCTGGACCGATGCGGTCTACTTGCTCAATTGCTTCCTGAACTTGAGACGTGTCGAACGCTTGTGCCGATGGATCCCGTTCACGAGTACACCATCTTCGAACACACCATGCGCGTGGTTCGAAATTTGGAAGGTTTGGAGCCCAACACGTTTTTGGGCGATATCAAGGATTCTCTCACGGACGTGGAGCCGCTATTCTTAGCGGCCCTCCTACATGACGTTGGCAAGAAAGATCCCGATCAAGACCACAGCATCTATGGGGCAGAACTTGCGCGAAACGTCTGTCAACGTTGGAGTCTGCCTGACGAAGTTCGCGAAGATGTCGAGTGGCTGATTCAAGAGCATCTGACGATGGCGAGGTTTATTCGTGTTCGGGACATCATGAACCCGAATACGGTTGAAGAATTCACGAGCATCGTAGGCAACTTGCATCGCTTAACTCTGTTGACCCTGTTTACGTGGGCTGACGTGAGTGCGGTGGCAGAAGGAACATGGACTCCTGCGCAGGACACATTCTTGAGAGAGTTGTTTGCAAGAACGGAAGCTAGGTTGCAGGATGACGGTAGTTTCTCACCTGACCCAGCGGTGTATCGACAACGACTGTTACGACAGTTGAAGAGTCAGCAAGAGGACGAATTTGCGGTTCAAAACTTCGTACAAAGTCTGCCCTCGTACTACCTTATTAGCACGCCTCTTGAAGTTATTCGGCTCCATATGGGCTTTACGAAAAAGGCGACGGAAGGAACTCCAACCGTTGAACTCTTCCACCGCCCGGACATTAGCGCCACTGAAATTACGGTTTGCACACTCGATCACCCGGGAATTCTTAGCAAACTTCTGGGGGTTTGCTATGCTTTTGATCTGAGCTTGGCGGGTATTCGAGCTTGCACCACGATGACAAATCCTCCCGTGGCATTAGACGTGTTTACGGTAAGTTTCTCGGGGCGACCGGTTCCAAGTGCGACGATGAAGCAAGTCACTGGAGGCATCCTTGACGTGGTTGAAGGCCGGAAAAACATCGACGACCTGTTAATTCAGCGTGGCAAAGATCCTTCTCGAACACAAAAAATCCTCAAGCACACCTTCGTGGAAGGTGCCCCTGGAATTCTTGAAATTCGGTCTCCACGTGGTCGAGGAATGCCCTACCGAATATCTCGACTCATCTCAGCTCAAGGCTGGAATGTTGTTTCAGCTCGTGTTGGACAGTGGGCAGGAACGGCAACGGCTGCGTTTTACTTGGTGGGTCCCGGGGGCGAAGCTCTATCGAAGGTCGAAGTCGACCGCGTCATGGATGCGATTTGCTCCGGAGAATAGGTTACGACTCGATATGAATCGTTTTCTCGTGGGTGTAAATGGCGGAGCCTTTTGCGGCACTCTTGGGTCGACGAACGTATTTCTTGAGCGTGTAATCCACGGACACGTATCCGGCATGCTTCGCTTTTGAATTCTGCACCGCAATTTTTGCAGCGTATCGGAGCGTCTCAGCTTGAACCTTGTCGGGCTGGTTCCGAGTAAGGATCACGACATGAGCCGAAGTATCTCCACGAACGTGGAGCCATAAATCGTTGGGTTTCGCAACACGCAGAGTGAGATAGTCGTTGCTCTCGGCGTTCTCACCGTAAAGAACGGTGTAGCCACCGGGAGCCGTTAATTCCCGTATTCGATGCCCTGCGTACGGTCGATCTTCTTTGTGAGCCGCGGGCACTGCCTGTTGAGTCAGCCACCGCTTTGATAATGCGACCTGATGAAGGTCAGTCAGTTCATCAAGCCGAGTACATGACCGAACTTGCTCGATCATCGATAAAATCTCTGATCTTTGAGCCGAAATGCGTTCTAACTGATCGATAACGATCCCAATACGGCCCTTTGCTTTCTTAGCCTTCTCAAAGTAGGCGTTTGCGTTGTCTTTGAAATTAAGATCTGGGTCAAGTTTAATTTGGACTTCGGAGGAATCGTAGTCCCAAGCATGCAATTCGTTACTTCCGGGAGCGATTCCACCACCGTAAGCTAAGATGAGTTCACCATATCGTTGCCAAGTGGAGGCCTTCCCTCCTGCTTCCTTTGCCTGATTGAGATCCCCAATCGCGACTTCTTTGGACAGAAGCGCTCGGTTTAATTGGTTCAACAATGAAGTCCTGAGTGCCTCAGTGGCTTCATGTGGAATAGCCAGAGCAAAGTGCTGCTCCAATGCAATGCTGATTGTCGGTCGCTTAAATTCGAGAAGACCTAATGAGGCCATGCTCACTGGATAGGCGCCATGTCCGGGACTTAGGACAGGTTCCCTGTCAGTTGGGACTTCCCCACCGTTGGCAAGTCGGAGCTTGCGCAGAAATGGACTTTCAGACACCGAACCAGTCGCCAACATGACCGGAGGAAGCTGATAATGGGCATTTGACTGAATAGGGCGAGAACTCTTGGATGGGCCTACCCACTTTGAAGCCGCAAGAATGCGCCTCGATTCATCAAGGAGAATGATGTTCGAGTGCTTACCCATCAATTCAGCGATTAAAGTGTGCTCCGTTCCGTCTGAGTCGAAGTTCAACTCAAGAATTCTATCGCCGTTTATTTGACGCGCCGCTGACAGTCGTCCACCTTCAACCCTGGATCGTAAAGTGGAGCAAAGTACGGGCGGCTTCGTCTGATTGGAGACTCTCTTTGTGATGAAATGTGCCCGCCCGTAGTTCGGGTGGCAACTGATCAAGAACATTCCCTCAGATCCGTTGGCGTAGATTGTTAGGACGAGTTCGGTTTCGGATGGCTGACGGATGTCCTGAATCTTGCCACCGACAAAAGGTTGGAGGTCGAGTACGACCGCACCAAGGGTGAAAGAATCAAATGGGATTTTTATCGGTTTCGCCTCAGACATTGCTATCGTTGTACCTGCGTGAACCGTTGATCCCGCCCCAGCAGCATGAGGGCCTATAAAGGATCCTCATGCTACCCATTAGAAATTCACGCCTTTGTCGTGTTGACTAAGGCTTCGAATCGGTCGATGTCCAATCGGATCTGATCCAGACTCGCACGCCAGAAGTCGACACTTCTTGTGTCGATTCCAAATCGTTGACCTAACGTTGCCGCATCCGCGAGGCCGGTGGAGGAAAGTAAATCGTCATAAGAATCGCGGAACGAATCAGGAGACTTTTGATACTCGGCATAGAGTCCCAGGCCAAAGAGCAGTCCGAACATGTAGGGGTAGTTGTAGTAGCTCGCTCCGTAATAGTGCCCTTTCGCCGCCCACATGTAAGGATGAAGGCAAGATTCATCCAATCCGTCACCATAAGTTGACATCTGCGCTTCAGTCATGAAGTCACAGAGTTCGCGAGGAGACACTTCCCTTTGCTTTCTCTTTTCGAACACTTTTTGCTCAAATAGGAAGCGGCTAGAAATATCGACGACAACCTGGCAGCTTCCCTGCAAGGAGGCTTCCAAAACCGAGAATTGCTCTTCTGGCGTTCCTGACTCTAGAACTGCTTGACGAATAATGGTTTCGCAAAAGATGCTGGCCGTTTCGGCGAGGGTCATCGGTAAGGCGCGCTGCGTTGCCGTTCGACCGTAGAGACAAAGATTGTGATAGCCATGTCCGAGTTCGTGAGCCAAGGTCGAAACCGCCCCGAATGCTGGCTTGTAGTTCATCAGAATTCGAGACTCATCCCGGCGCAGCCCCATGCAAAAAGCACCGTCGGTTTTTCCGGGTCGAGGCTCGACATCGACCCAATTTTCTCGGAAAGCTCGGGCTGCAAAATCTCCTAACTTATCCGAGTAGGTTTGAAACTGTTCGATCACAAAGTTACATGCCTTGCCGTATTCCCAGTGGTCCTGAGATGCACCTAACGGAGCAAAGATGTCGAAGAATGCTAGCTTCTTGAGTCCAAGCGCTTTGGCCTTGGCGTTGAGGTACCGGCGGAAGTCAACAAATGATTCGGTCGCCGCGGTCATCATCGCGGTCAATGTTTCTCGATCAATATTTGAATTGAAAACTGCCTCATCCAGGGGATCTCCCCAGCCGCGATGAGCGCAAAGTTGAATCGTCGTCCCTTTAATGCTGTTCATCGCGGCCGCAAGTGGGACTTCAACGGTTTTCCACGTTTCTAACTCTGCGCGATAACCCTTTTCTCGAACCGCTCGGTCTGGTGAATAGGCCATCGTTCGAACGAGGCTCATCGGCGAATGGGTTTGCTTTCCGGCAGTTTCCAAGCAAACGGTCAACTGGCTAGTTATGTTGCTGTGGAGCTTCGTCCAAGCTGAGGACGCCGTAACTTCAATATCAGAAGCAAGGGCTTCTTCGGCAGCCGACATGAGATAAGATGCCGAGACCTTTGCCTTAGTCAAAGCATATTCGTGATCACGGGCAATTTGACTTGAGGCGAGTAGTGCCGGTAAATCGAGAATTCCGATCCAGCCAGCAAAACTCTTTGCGAGTTTTCTCATGCGTACGAGCTGTCCGTCTAATTCGCTATTCCAAGCGGCCGCTTCCTCATCTCTAGAATCGGTGGTGGTGTGAGCCCTCACATAGGCCGTAACGGTTCGAAGGTCTTCCGATGCAGTATTGAGCGAAGTTAAGATCTCGTCAAATGCTGCGAAAGATGTTGAACCCGAGTTCGATACACCATGCAAGTCAAAAAGCGACTCTAAATCTTTAAGCGAGTCACCAAGTGCTAAGTATGCTTCTTTGAATTCTTTCGATTGAAGGCCTGGGAAAACAACATTCATGTCCCAGCGCGGAAGACTTTCAGTAACTGACATTCATTCTCCTCTTTGAGTACCACTTCTTAGGAAAAGTTAATCTTTCGTCTCATAATAAGTAAGCTGTAATTGACCGGTCCCCGGATGTTGACCCACCTAGAGTGTTAGTGCCTCTGCCTCCATTTTAACTAGATTTGCTTTGTAAGTCGCGGGAGAGATTCCTCCAAGTGCCGAGTGAGGACGACGTTTGTTGTAGAACTCTAGGAAG
>CAIUHP010000081.1 GCA_903899015.1 uncultured Armatimonadota bacterium
GGATTCAACCTATGGTTCTGGCCGGATCAGAAACGCTGTTTTCCTCTGATTTGAACCTGCGCATGGGCACTAGAGGTTCAAATCAGAGGAAGAACAGCGCCACTCAAATGCGATTGCCCACACAGAAGTTCATAGAGCCACTTTTCTTAGGGTTTCGGTAACGTGTTTTTGCTTGCGCAAAGTTGGAGTTCTCCATGAGCATAGCCACCCGTGCAATACTTCTAATGATAACGATCAAGTGGAGGAAGTTGCTAAATGCATCTTGAATATTGGAAGAGTGGGGCCATGACTAGAAAGTTGTCTGGAGGTTTTCTCGTTTTTGTTGGATTGGCGACATTTGGGGATGGTGCGTGGTACACGTGGAAGACTCGGATAGTCGGACCCGCTCAATTCGAGATCTGGCTTGGGTTCGCTGTTGCTCTCATGGGCTGTCTTGTTTTGAGAGCTCAACGCTAATTGAATTGAGGGTAAGCAAGTTGATAGGCTGGATTGACCCCATACTCTCGGGCCGTTGCACGCTTACTCATGCCACCGAATATTACTGAGCGACGAACCAATTCATAACTTTCCGACCTGTACACTTCATTGGTATCGACGTGGCAATATACGCAACCAATTTGTCCCGGTCTACCGTCGACACCATTTGGCGAGGGCTATCGAACTCAAGAAAATGAGGTGGTGGGTTCAGTAGACCTACCACCTTTGGAAACGAACTTGACTCGACTATCGGAAGTTTACAAAGTCAACCGGGTAGGGAAGGTCCAAGGACTTCACGAAGGCCATGGCTTTTTGAAGGTCGTCCTTGCTCTTCGAACTTACTCGTACTTCTTCGCCTTGAATTTGGGCTTGAACTTTGAGACCCTTATCCCTAATTTGCTTGGTGAGAGCCTTAGCTTTGTCTTGCTCGATGCCTTGCTTGAGGATAAGCTTCATCTTAACCGTCAAGCCGGTTGCGGGTTCCAACTTGCCCCACTCGATCTGACGAGCGTCGATACCACGCTTGATGAACTTGCTAAAGACGATGTCCTTCAGCTGGTCCATTTTGAACTCATCATCCGCAATCAGCGTGATATCGTCCTTCTCGTGAAGGATTTCTGACTTACCGCCCCTAAAATCGTATCGGTTGGCAAGTTCCTTCTGAGATTGGTCAACCGCGTTCTTGACCTCCATCATGTCGGCGCGAGAAACGATGTCAAATGAAAAGTCCGGTGCTGCCATTTATGCTTCCACCAAGTCGTCTGCCTGAACGAGCAATACGTATTGAGCCTTGAAATCAAGCTCTTCTTCGGTCAAGTTTCGCTTCTGCTCCTGAGGAAGACCTTCTAAGAACTTGTCCTTCATGCGCTCCGTCGCCTTAGTGTGTACGTCACGAGTAATCTTGCTCATACTTTCCGGATCCACTCGAACCGCGATTTCGGCATCGTTGTAAACATTTTGAACGAGACCTGAAACTCCCGCCATGTGCTCGAAATAACGATTCTTCTTGCGATCCTCGTCAGTGACCTCTCTCGCAATGACGCGAACATGATCCCCTTCTTTCCACTTTGCCATAAGCTTATTTTACCCGGACGCGTTGCTTCGCCTTTCATCGGACGCATTGGGACTCAGGCATTGCCCTCAGTCGGTCCCCGTGTGGTGCCGCTCCGCTAAACATGTGATTGCGGAACGGCCCAACGCAGAAGCCAACTACTGCTTTTTAACGGCAACGAGTGAGAGTGCTTGAGTCACGATATTCTCTGCGGTCAAGCCGCAGTCTCGACGGATCAGCGACTGAGAACCGTGCTCCACGAAATGGTCGGGAAGCGCAATTACGGTGTGAGGCAAGTGGGCGAGCCCCAGTTCCTGCAGTCCCCGGTGGACGGCTTCTCCAAACCCTCCGGATGCGGTGTTCTCTTCAATTGTAATGATCCTGCCAGTCTGGCGGACGGCCTCGCCAATCGTCTCAGAGTCGATGGGTTTCACGAATCTTGCGTTGATGACGGTTGCTTCTATGCCTTGCTCTTCTAAGAGCCGAGCCGCTTCCCATGCCTCTCCGACCATTGAGCCGATGGCACAAAGCGTAATGGCATGTTTTGCTTTCGGTGAAGCTTGTCGTAATACCTCAGCCTTACCCAGTGCAATCGGTGACCTTGATTCTGGTAGTCGATCATCACTGGAACCTCTGGGATATCGCATCGCGGACGGGTGTCGATCATAGTTAGACATCCAACGGGTCATCTCTCGCAGCTCTGTGGTGTCCCTTGGAGCGAGCATCACGATGTTTGGAATAAACGAAAGGAATGAGATATCGAAGGCACCGTGATGGGTGGGCCCATCATCACCGACGAGCCCGGCCCGATCCATAAAGAATCGCACCGGTAGGTTTTGGATGCATACGTCGTGTAGAACTTGGTCGAAACCACGTTGAAGGAACGTGGAGTAAATCGTGCAGAACGGTTTCAAGCCATTGGCGGCCATTCCAGCTGCAAACGTAACCGCGTGTTGTTCGGCTATGCCGGTATCAAAATACCGGGTGGGGAAGGCTTTTTGAAACGCGGTCAGACCCGTTCCATCCGGCATGGCGGCCGTAATGCAAACGACCTTAGGGTCATTTGAAGCACATTCAATCGCAGCGTCTCCGAACGCTTGGGTGTACGTAACTGGACCCGCTGACTTGACCATTTCATTGGATTCAAGGTCGAACGGCACAACTCCGTGCCACTTCCTCGAGTCCTCTTCAGCAACGTGATACCCCTTGCCCTTTACGGTCATGGCGTGAACGAATACTGGGAAATCGAGCTCACGGATGTTCCGAAACACTTCAAGCAAAGTAGGGAGGTCATGACCATCCACTGGCCCAATGTACTCAAAACCCATTTCCTCGAAAATCGTGCCCGTTTCGTGCGGGGCTAAGTAGTGGGTGATTCCGTGTCGGAAACCGGCAGCCATTCTTGTAACCGGATCGGGCATTTTTTCAACAACCGTCTTGGCCCGCCGAGCCAAGCTTTGAAGTTGAGGGCGTGAGCGAAGCTTCGAGAGATAGTTTGTGAGAGCGCCCACGTTTGGAGCGATCGACATTCGATTGTCGTTGAGCACGACGGTAATGTCGGTCTGTAATTCGCCCGCGTGATTGAGGGCTTCCCAACTCATTCCCGAAGCAATCGCCGCATCGCCGGTCACTGCAATAACTTTCTCCTTCGTGCCAAGTAAATCTCTTGCGGCGGCAAATCCTAGTGCAGCAGAGATGGCGGTGCCTGCGTGACCAGCACCAAATGAGTCTAACTCATGTTCGTCCCGTTTGAGGAATCCACTAAGGCCTTTGTATTTGCGGAGAGTGTCAAAGCGGCTGAGCCGTCCCGTGAGAAGTTTATGGGGATAGGCTTGATGTCCCGTGTCCCAGATCACTTTATCGGGAGGCAAAGAGTATGCGGCGTACATTGCTACCGTTAACTCGACGGTGCCGAGGTTGGAGCTAAAATGGCCTCCGGTTTTGCTAACGTGCTCGAGGATTGCGCTACGCACCTCGTCAACGACTTCTTGAAGTTCTTTGTCGGTTAGCCGATGCAAGTCTGACGGCTGAACGATCTGCGAGAGGTGCTTAAACGTTGTTTCCATAGGCTGCCCATCTACTCATACGTTACAACGTATTTAGCCGTTGTTGCGGTTCCTTGCCAACTTATGGGAATCTCCGGGAAAGTTAAGGCGATCTCGGAACAAAATGGAAAGGAGAAGTTGATGGACTCAGAATTGAACCATTTGGCAAGTAAATTCTAGCGAACCAAATGAACCCTAAACTGAGTCGTGTAGCAGGTGCCTTTAACAAAGCGTGACTAGGTAAAAGAATGGCAAGCGAACCAAAGACGATCCTATTAGTAGAGGATAACGCTGATGACGAACAGTTGACGCTTCGAGCGTTACGTCAAAGCGATATTCCGAATATGATTCGTGTCGCACGAGACGGCGCCGAGGCGATTGATTTTCTTTTTGGAAAGGATGCTCTCACGCTTCCTGATCTCGTTCTGCTTGATCTCAAGCTTCCAAAAATCAGCGGGCTAGAGGTTCTTCAAAAAATCCGATCGGAAGATCGCTCACGAGCATTACCGGTAGTCATTCTCACGTCTTCCGACGAAGAACGAGACATCGTAAAGAGTTACGATTTGGGTGCGAATTCGTACATACGAAAACCAGTTGACTTCGACGAGTTTATTGATTCTGTTCGTCAATTGGGAATGTACTGGCTTCTCATCAACCGATCGCGCTAGCTTTCGGTTTCACGAATCCATTCTTGCAGAGCTTCCGTCGGAGTCATGCGTGTGGGTGGCAGCAGTTCAAACACCGGTAAGCCCTGCCAAAATTTCTTGTCGAATCCCCCGTCTGCGGCGGTGAAAAGGCACTTGTACGACCCAAATTTGTCTCCTAGTTTGGTGATGTCACCTCGTAAGACGTGTTGGCTGATTGTCATCAAGAACCGATGCGCGCGCGGGCAATCTTCCTCAATCAAGTTGAGAATTTCATATTCAGGTAAGGCAAACTTCTGCATGCCGAGACTGTAAGCTCGAATTCCATCAGAACGGCGATCAAACTTAATTTCGATATGGTCACGAGCGTCGATCAAGGCGTCGATCCGATCGGTACGCATTACATTCTCGGGAAGCAAGTATCTTTCGCAAATAGAATCTGCCACCACGCCCTCTGAAATCGTCGCCAGACGAATGGCAATTCCCAAGAAAAAGTCCAGCGCAGGATAGACGGTCGGATCATGCGACTCAAACGTTAACTGCGCGATGGTCCATGTCGCTCTCAAACGCGCGACAAGTTCCGGGTCTTCGTGCTCGGCAAGAACGCTTTGTGCATACCATTCCGGGTCGAACCCGGCGTCTTCCTTGCTGAGAACGACCATCTTCAACACCGTCTTTCGATCGGGAGTCGCGATTGCATAAGATCCGATGCGCATGGGCTGAGTGAGCAGAGCCTTATCTGTCTCGTTTCCCAACGGAACGGCCATTCCTACTGCCGCGCCGCCGGTGCCACCAGGATTGGCTATTTCAACGATGCTCGGCAACACTGAGCGGGAAGAAAGGATCGTGAGATAGTAGCCCTTGCTTATGCCGAAGCCGGGGGTCTTAGGTTTAGAAAATGGCCATGCACGCATAGATGTTATGAATGCGATTTTGACTTCTTCGAGGACTCTGATTTCTTGTTTTCGACCTTCGATACTAAAATTGGTTCAAGAGCACTCGATTCGAACTTGGTCCAGAAGCCTGGGTACCAACCGAATAACCAACAACCTGGACTCCGTTTGGCGATCGCCTTCCAAGTTTGGAGTTGTTTGCCAGACATCGTTTCGGCGGTCCAACTTTCTTGAGTTCCGGCTTCATAGCGGATCAGTTTGAACGGGTCGATGACATTCAGAAATGCGGATGCTCTTGGCTTGAGTTGTCGATTGATAGGGATGAAAACCTTAATGTGGAGGATCTTCAGCTTTGAGCCGCGCCGCTGAGCCCATGCCATAACTTCATCGCCATCGTAATACGAAATGTAGAGCGAGGTGACGATGTAGGAGAACAGCGGTATGTTCATGCTGTACTCGATGTAGCCGTGCAAGAGTAATCCTGTCAACAACACCCAGCCTCGTAAAGGCTTGAAGAAAACCAGTGTCCCCATTGCGAACTCAACTGCGAGCGTGCCGTATGAAGTCAGATAAACCATGGGGAACTGGTTCATGAACGCAGGAACCGGGAATCGATAAAACTCCGCAAGTCTTGCGGGATACCAATTGGCGGTTCCGTTTTGCCACAAGTGTCCGCCCCACTTGGCCCAAGTTGTGGTCAAGTAAAGAAGGGAGCAGTTATAGGCAATAAGGCGCTGGGGCCACATGGAGATCAGAACCGGGTTTGCGGAGATTCGGCCCTTGAGAACGCCAATAACTCGGTCGAGAGAACATGCGGCTCCGCTCGGCGCGATCGCCAGATAAAGGCACATCACTCGGACAACGGTATCGCCACCGTGAAGAATTGCCGCGTTGTGGTGGTGAATCGATACCACTCCAATTGCCAGAGCAACGGTGCTCACGCGTGTCCACAGCCCGACCGCTGTAAATAGAGCTGCTAACGCAGTGAGGGAAAACACGGCGAGCGAGATATTGTCGTTGGTGACACCGCTTAAGATATCGAGACGAGGAACGGTGAACGATGATCCCGCGCTGACTTGAATTCTCGGATCAAGGAACCGAGCTCCCAACCAAGAGGGAACATAGCCATGCTCGGAAAACCACGTGTTCCAGTCGAAAGACAAGAGGACGAAATTGAGAAAGACGAGGGTCCCGAAAACAATTCGGAACACGCCCAGAGCGGTAGCGGTGCCAAAGCCAAACCAATATTGCCCGATGACATCGAATGTCTCGCGCAGGGCACCCGAAGACTCAGGTTTTGTTTTCAATGCCCGGCCTCATGCAAATCCGCAAGGATTTGCGGGTTCACCACGAGTTCGTAATACATGTAAGAAACGTATTGCTCGTTCTGAACTTGACCCGGCTGGGCAACCGGACGCCAATGACGATAGAGTTTGACTCTTACCGGCGGATTCTTGCTGTCGTCAAATTGATAAGCAACGCGATATGCGAATGATCCCCATAGGTAGTTGAAATCATCCGAACCTGCCCGCTCGAAATACTTACGGTATCGCTCTTTGATGAGTTTGAGCGGTATGGAGAGCAAGAACATTCGCGGATATTGGTAATGCTTCATCGACCCATCTTTAAAGATGATGTCGGCATCGCCCCATGAATCCGTTTGAGCCGGATCGGGCGCGAACATATCCCAGTACTGCCAAAAACCAGTGGTGGTTAAGTAAAGCGTGATGGGAGGGGACGGCTTGATATATTTCTTATTCCAATAGGGAATCCACTGGGTGCCCGCGGGAGTGACCTTGCCACGCTCAACGGCGGACTGTGGACTCGGAATCGCCCAACTGGTGATGGCGACGAGATGGAACAAGACGAAAAGCTTGACCCAAATGGAAACTCGACCCTGCTTGGTATTCGACTCGCTTGCTGGCACGGTGACTTCCATGAAACTATTAAGAATGTGACGCATGATTGGGACGGTTGTTGCCGTCCCAATCGATCACATGGAGCCTAACTTTCGATTTCGCTCAGAATTGGCTCAAGTTCTTCGTTGGGGCCAATAGCTTCGCGAATCTGTTTGGCCAAGTCTCGTGCTTCCTGCTCATTTCCAATTCGCTTGGCCGCGAGTGCCAAGTTAATGTGAATGGGGAGTGAGTTTGGATTGTGAGTGGCTGCGTATCGCATCAGCTGATAAGCTTCGTCGAATTTGCCTTGACCATGAAGTGCGTTGACAAGCTCGCCGTATCCAGGCTCGCAACCAGGATAGACTTCGAGTAGTCGACGAGCGGCTTCTTCAGCCTCAACATACTGTTCCGTTCGATTGTAAGCCGAGCTCAAGAGTGCCCAAAGCTTCCAGTAGTCTGCGAGCCAGTTTCGAAGCGGCTTCAGAGAACTGATTGCGCCTTGAATGTCGCCGGACTCCATCTTAACCCGAGCAGCATCTACGTTCTCAGCACGCTTGGGTTGCTCAAGCTCGATAAGGCGAGCCATTGCCTGTGCCCGGGTGTTAGGGTCGGGATTGCTGGCAAGAATATCCTTCATGACCTGCGGTACTTCAAAGTCTCGACCAGCTGCTTCTAGCGTTTGCGAGTACTCAGTCAGAACCTGAATGTCATTTGGAGCGACATCGATGATGTCCTCATAAAAGTCCATCGCTCGATCAAGGTCACCCTTCTTCATGAGCCAAGGTGCATAGAATCGCTTGACGATGAGGTTGTCCTCAACGACTTCAAGGGCCTTCTCAAACGCGTTCTCCGCATCCTGCTCTTTGTCGGCTTGGAACAGAGCTACTGCGTACTTAGCGTAAGCGGCCCCGTTTTGCGGATTCTCGTCGATGACAGCTTTCCACAGTGCCGGGACCTCGTGAATTCGACCCGTCTGACCCAAAACCATCGCGAGATAGTCGCCCGATGGCTTATCGTCGCCTTCCATACTGAAGGCCTTGCGGAAGTTTCGCTCGGCGTTGACCGGCATTCCAAGTTGAAGCTGAACCAATCCCAATCGGGCGTAAATGCCAGCATCTTCGGTTTCAAGCGCAAGAGCTTTCTCGTAGTAATCGGCGGCTTTGCTCAGCGAATTTACCGTTTGGTAAAGTTCGCCAAGAGCAAAGAATCCAAGGAACTGGTCGGGAACGAATTCGGTGAGTTTTAGAAGAGCATTCTCGACTGACTCAAATGCACCGATTCGGAAATGAGCGCATGCTCGAGCCAGTTGAACAAGAACCTGATAGGGGCCGTTGAATGTGTTATCGGCTTCAACCGCTGACACCAAGGCATCAAGAGCGGGCTCAGGAGAGAACTCAAGCGTGACCATTCCATTAGCCTGCTGAATATGGCTAAGGGCATCGTAGCCTTCCAAGAATTGGAGGAATGCCTCTGGGTTTTGAGTTCCAAATTCCATGGTCTCGCCAGCGAGAACTTCTGGAAGTTCGATCTCTGCCTGCTCAGCAAGGATCTTGACGGTTCGATGAAGGGTCGTGAAAAGCTCCGACGTTGGGAATGTCGTTGTTTCAAGGAATCTTGGTTCCGTAGCACCTTCAGTAAAGAATCGAATCGTAAGCTCAAATTGGTCGTCCGTTTGAGTCAACGCCCCATCCATGACCAACTCAACCTGAGCCTGGGTGAATAGGTCTTGAAGCTGCTCGTACGGGAGCAATCCGTTGCCGATGTTGACGAACGCCATTCTGGTCGATCCGTCCTGTTCCTGAATCTGAGTTAAGTAACTAACAGCGTTAATATCTGCTTGAGCGTGAGCACGCAGCTGTTCCGCAGCAAACGCGGCAAACTGGCGCCCATAGGCAGCTTTTGTCCCTTCGGATGCATTGAAGGGAAGGACGGCAACTTTCATGAAGCAAGTTTACCGGGATGAGGGATGAGCCGTTGCGTTGCTAGTCCTCAAATGTGAAGACAACCTTACCGGCTTTTCCTGCTTTCATCAATTCCATCGCATCCTGGAACTCCGTGTAGTGCATCTTGTGCGTGATTACGGGAGCTAAATTAAGCTTTCCGCTCTTGAGCAGTTCACCCATTTGGTCCCAAGTCTGCCAGATATTTCTTCCGACAATGCCTTGGATATTGATGCCCTTAAAGATCACCGCGTTCATGTCCACCGTTTGGTTTGGATTGCCATAAACCCCAAGTAGGCTGATTCGCCCTCCCGGTCGGGTGCTTTGCACCGCTAGCTCGAGAGAAGATGGATGACCGGACATTTCTAACGTGGCGTCAACTCCACCAGGGGCTTCCTTTTCGATGATTGCAGCCCAATCAGAATCGGCAGGCGAAATAATTCGGTCGGCGCCTACCTTCTCGGCAAGCTCCATTCGGTAGGGACTGACTTCGGTGACGATAACTTTGGCGGCTCCGGCTGCTTTACACACGCTAACCGCGAAAAGTCCGATTGGTCCCATTCCGGTAATCAGAACCGTCTGCCCTTTAAGAGGACCCGCCATCGCGGTGTGGACTGCGTTTCCTAACGCATCCTGAAAGGAAGCGATTTCTTTGGGAACTGATCGATCCGTTGGACGTGCATTTTGCCAAGGGATCACGACGTGGGAGGCAAAACCACCATCAACATCGACACCCAAGATCTTAGTGTTGATACAGACATGACCTTGACCGTTGAGACATTGCTTGCAGTGTCCACAGACGATGTGCGATTCACTGGCGACAAAATCGCCTACTTTGCGATCGGTAACACCCTCTCCAACTGCTTCGATGGTGCCACAGAACTCGTGCCCGATAATGCGAGGAGGGTGAATTCGACCCGCAGCCCATTGGTCCCAAGAATAGATGTGAAGGTCCGTTCCGCAAACAGAAGCCGCTTCGAGCTTCAGCTTGACTTCGCCAGGACCGACTTGTGGTTCGTCAACTTCAACAATCTCAACACCCGGGGCAGGCCGCATTTTGGCGATCGCTTTCACGCCTTGGAAGGTACCCGAGGAAGACTTCAGTTGGCAGTGAGAACCCTAAATGCCCGATAAAACGCATAGCCGAAGATTCGTCAACTCTGAATATGCGCTAGCTAGGCTAAAAGTGGTAAAAGCTCCCTGTATCCAGTTGGTTTTTAACACATGATGTCCCGGCGATCCATTCTTTTTTCCCTCGCGTTGCTCGTCTCTGGAGTCGGATTTGGTCAGGCATTGCCTAAATCTGACATTCCGATTCAGCGATTCTATCAATATCCACTCATCAACGGACGTAGTCCTTCGGCGCCCGCAATGTCCCCAAACGGAGCACAAATTGCTTTTGGCTGGAATCAGACTGGCGAACGAAAATTGGATCTGTGGGTTATGGACTATCCCGGCGGAGAGAAAAAACGCATCGTCGAAGCTGCGAAAATTCAGGATTTCCCTCGTCAAGATGACGCTCGAACCGATCTTGAGAAAAAGGAAGCAGCTCTCTATGACGGGGGTATTTCTGGAGCCCAATGGTCGCCCGATTCCAAGCAGATCATGTTCTCGTATAAGGGGAGAACTTTCTTAGTCGCTCCTAATGGAGATGACCTTCATCCCATTTTTGATGGACAGATGCCAATGTCGGGAGCTCAGTTCTCTCCAGACGGCAAATATATCTCTTACTCCAATGGTCAAAATGTTTTTCGCCTCGACCGAAAAACCGGTGCCGTTAAACAATTAACTTTTGTCTCCAAAGCCAACACCTCGGTAGAGGGGCATGAATGGTCTCCTGACGGCAAAAACTTGCTTATCAATTGGGGAGATTCTAGCAAGACGGGCCATCACGTTATGATGGATTTCAGTAAGGATCGAGCGACCGTTGTGAACATTCAGCGTGAATGGAACGGTGACCAGGACATCGATACGCAGGTCGGAATCGTTCCCGCCGACGGTGGGATCATTCGCTTCGTCTCCGGACTCCCTCGCTATATGTGGATGCTCAACGCTAGTTGGGCTCCCGACTCATCCAGTGTGTTAGTCGGCTGGATCAAAGACGATTTCCAGGCGTTTACGATCTCGAAAATCAATCCTAGTGACGCCACCAAGACCGATATTTATACTGAGAAGGCTCCTAAAAACTATATTCCCGACTGGAGACCCGTTATTTGGAAACGGGATTCGAAATCGATTTTGTTCGGCACGGACATCATCGATAACAAATTCACTTTTCGTTCTGTGATGCAGATGGATGCTGACGGCAAGAACCTTAAGAAGTTCTTCTCCGAGCACTTCGATGTTGCGGCGCTTGGCCGACCCAAGAATAGCGACCGTATTTTCCTCAGCACACTCGCTCACAGTGGCCTGAAGAGTGAAATCACCATTGTTGAGCCAAACGGCAAGCGAACCGAGCACATTGTGATGCCAGACGGCATGTCCACTCCAAAGCAGTTCGATGCGTTGTCTTTACCTTTGGTCAGCGATGACGGAACCAAGGTCGCAACGATGGCGAGTGATCGAACCATTAATCCCGAACTTTATTCCGTTGAACCTCAAATTCATCGACTCACAAAGAGCCAACTGCCTCAATTTAATGAGATTAAGTGGGCCGATTTCAAAGAGGTCACCTTCAAAGCTCCCGACGGAGAGACCATTCATGGCTTGCTTATCACGAAGCCTGGCCTGGATATGACGAAGAAGCATCCTGCGTTTGTTTCAAACATCTATGCCAATTCTGCGAAAGCCGATTGGGGCGGGTTCATGGAGAACTATGCTGCCATCAATCTCGACATGGTTGTTCTCTGCGTAGACTTCCGCGCGAGTTGGGGTTATGGCGGCGAATTTAACAGTGGCTACTACCGAAAAATGGGGATTGTCGACGCGGATGAAGCGGTTGCGGCGAAGAATTACCTAGCCTCCCTCCCATACGTGCGTGATGACCGCGTCGGAATTTGGGGCTGGAGTTACGGAGGCTATCTCACCTGCATGACTCTTCTGACCAAGCCTGGCGTCTTCCACACCGGAGTCGCAGTCGCATCTGTAACCGATTGGAAGAGCTACAACGAATGGTATACACGACGTCGATTGGGATTGGCCAAGGATGATCCCAAGATCTTTGAACAGACTTCACCGATTACATATGCTGCCGGTCTCCAAGACAATCTTCTACTTGTTCATGGCATCCTTGACGACAACGTTTTGTTCCAAGACACGGCTCGTCTGATTCAAAGACTGATCGATAATGGCAAGTATTTTGACGAGATGACCTATCCCAGAGACGATCACAGCATCGGCAAAGAAACGAGCCGCCCCCACGTCATGGGGCGCATTCTTGGGTATCTCTATAATCAGCTAAACAAGCCCTGATTGAATTGGGTGCTGTTTCCAAGGAAGCGGCACCTAGTTCTAGTGTAAAAATATCCTCTCCGAATTAAAAAGTCATGACCGCGCGATGAGCAATATTTACGAACTGGGCCAAAAATTGGCGCACATCCTTGGCTGGAAAAGGAAATTGCGAATCAGTGGATTCTCGAATTCGCGCCAATATTGGGAAGAGCGCTATCGAGCGGGGGGAACTTCAGGTTCCGGGTCTTACGGGCGGCTGGCTAAGTTCAAGTCTGAAGTACTTAACGAATTTGTTCGCACCCATTCTATTCAGTCGGTCATCGAGTTCGGCTGTGGCGACGGTAACCAACTTCTTTACATGAATTATCCGACCTATGTAGGAATTGATGTCTCGGCCGATGCCGTAGCGAGAGCCGCAAAAAAGTTTCGGCGCGATTTATCCAAGAAATTCCTGCTCATCGGATCTCCCGAATTCGACCGAAGCGAGTTGCGCGTCGGAAACGACCTATCACTTTCTCTTGACGTGATTTACCATCTCGTTGAAGATGAGATCTTTCACGCTTATATGGCGGATCTGTTCCGAGCATCGAAGAAGTTCGTCATTGTCTATGCTTCGAATATGGATACCCAAGCGGAAAGTCACGTCCGACATCGTAAATTCACGGATTGGGTGGAAACAAATGCCCCGGATTGGAGCTTAATCGACATGATCAAGAATCGTTATCCATACGATCCTGAAAAACCTGACGAAACGTCTTGGGCTGATTTCTACATCTTTCAGCGAAATCAGAACGCGATCGGATGAGTCGCCAGAATCCAATTCGAGCCATGGTGCTCATGCCACGATATCTTTCGGCCAGTGAGCCTTGGCTGTTGGCTTCCATACAGGGGCTTGGTGATGAGGTCGTGGGAATCGCTGGCCGATCCATAGCAGATCAAACTGCCTTTGATCGACTCATCGGTATGCCTCTCTTCTTTCGACTAAGGAGCAGGAATGTTATCCATCGAATCTTGCCCAAGAGCTTACGCCGCTTCAGTCCCTATCGGGGCGACCAAATACTTAAACGGGCCATCGAACAGACTCAGGCGAATTGCGTTCTTTGTCATTTTGGAACGATGGCACTTGATCACGAGCAGTTATGGAATGAGATAGAACTTCCGCTTTATGTCCATTTCCATGGCTTCGACACCATGTTTGATCTCCGAGATCCGCAGGACCCTTCACGGATGGCTCACAGCCAGGACTATCAGTCTCGGATTGTTCGACTGTCGCATCGAGCTACGTTCATCACTAATTCGAAATTCACAGCTGACCGATTAATTCAAGGTGGGGTCGATCGTAATCGCATCATCGTCAAGTATCTTGGCGTTCCGATTTCAGATCGCCCAGCGGTGCATTCTGCCAAGGATGTTCCGACCATCGTTTCCGTTGGCCGTTTTGTCGATTGCAAGGGAATGGAACTCACGGTCAAGGCTTTTGCCCAGCTACGAGCCAAGGGCGTGAGAGCGAGGCTCGTGATTGTGGGGGATGGAAGCGAACGGCCCACCATCGAGCAAGCGATTACTGAATCTGGATGCAGCGAAGATATCGACCTATTAGGTTGGAAATCGAGTGAAGAAGTCCGAGATATCTTGCGACATGCCGATATATTCACGATTCATAACCGAGTGGGGCCCCGAACGCGGCAAGAAGAAGCCCTTAACTTAAGCGTGATTGAAGCCATGGCTTTGGGACTCCCGGTTGTGAGCACGAAAAGTGGTGGAGTGGTTGAAACAGTCGTCGATGGAGAAACCGGATTACTGGGCGAGCCGGGAGATATTGAAACTCAGGCTATGTCGCTCGAAAGGCTGGTGATCGATGCTGAACTGCGGCAATCCATGGGCTTAAGCGCTCGCGAAAGGGCGATTCGATTCTTTTCGGTTGAACAAGAACTCAAAGCCTATCGAGAAATTCTCGCTTCAGGATTCCACTCAGGCTAATTTACGAATCGTTAGGTTCTCCGGTACCCTAAGCTCGCATGAAGCGCATTGTCTACACGATTGCCATTGGCAAGCCTAAGTTCGCCGAATGCGCCCTTGGACTTGGAAGGTCGCTAAGGCTGATTGGCGATGAAACCGAGCGCATCGTGATTACCGATCAGCCTGATTATCCTTGGCTGAAGAGTTTTGACAAGGTGATTAAACCCGTTGAACCGTTTGAATGGACGATGCTTAGCAAATTAAGCGCACTAGAAAGAACCGACGCCGACCAGGTTCTTTTTATTGATTGCGATTGCCTAGCCTTTCAGCGACTCGACACGATTTTTGATTACTGTCAGGGCAAGGGTCTTTGTGTGCAAGGGAAAGCCATTTCCAGTGGAGATTGGTACGGAAACGTTGAGGGCCACCTCAAAAAACATGGAGTCGATTGGCTCCCTCAATTTAACGGGGGAATGATTTACTACGAGCGCACTCCTCAATGCCAAAAGATGATTCAACTCTGCTATGAACTCGCACGAGGGGCAAAGGATTCCGGATTTGGTTATGAAAGCGCACTGATTCCGGAGGAGCCTTATGTCGCGGTCGCGATTGCCAAGGAAGGGGTTGATCAGAATGGCAACGCGCACCTGATTCCTGATACCAAGGACTTCACGAACTCGGCAACGGGTTTGATCGGAAAGCTAAAGTTGGACGTCATGGCAAATCAGTGCGAATATGTTTGCCGGCGCTTCGACGTGAAATTTGTTCGCCCGATCCTGTTTCATGCTTCCCGATACAATATTTACGCTACCTATTGGAAGCAACTCGATCGACTCCGGGCACTTGAAGAATATGAATCCAAGCATCCTTTTGGATATATGTCTCCCATCCAAAAACTCGAGCGATCGATCAATCGTCGATATTTGAAGTGGATTCGCAAGAAATAGGGGCGTCCTAAAACAAAAAAGACTGGCGATCAAAATCACCAGTCTTTTGTGGTTAGGCTTAAAGCCTAGTCTATTCTGCGAATTCAGCGCCGAGTTCGATCTCTGGTTCCATCTCTGGCTCCGCTTCGATCTCAACTACACCTTTCGCTCGGCTTGGGCGCTTCTTTGGTCCGCCGATTCCCATTTCGATTCCGACCGCGCCTTCGGTGAAGCTGGCCTTAATCTTGATGCGACGACTGATATCGTTACCGCTGACGGTGTTCCAGTTAGCTCGGTCGAGAGCCCACTGCCAACCAATATCGGTGCTGGCGTAAACAAATTCAACGCCTTCTTGGAGAATATCGCTCAACACGACTTTGAGGTCATCTCGTTTGGCAAGAACCTGTTCGCCCGCGCTCAGGTTTGGAGTGAGGCCAACGGTTACGATAACCGGCTCCTCTTCAACAGTCGATTTCGTGGTTCTCTTTGGCGCATTGTGTTCAATCGCCTCATTGACCATTTCGATCTGTGTGATCATCGAGTGCGTGAGCTTTTGGTAGTCTTCTGGCCACGTGAACTGCTCGCCTTCGTAAATCGCAATTGCGTGTCGGCCAGTTACGGAAAGAGCGGTTGCGATGAGGGCAGCGTCAGCGGCCAGCAACTTGGGCTGTGTCTTTCGGATCTGGTCCAGAGCGCTTTCTAGTTTCGTAAGTTGGATGGTGATCAAACGTGCGGTCTCCTAAATCGGATGGCAAACATGATGGACACGTAGTCCATGAGCCATAATCACGCAGTTTACCCGGCAACGGGCTTGCACTTGGTAAGACTGTGTCCTAACGGAGGCTATGTAGTGAGGATTCGTAATTTCGTATGGCTTTTTGCAGCGTTTGCAGTGATTGGTTGTGGTTCGGGCGGAGATAATCAGGCTTCATCATCTTCAGGTGGAACCGATAGTCCATCGGCTGAAAAGAAAATGTTAGTCGGTGTCGTTTTCGACAGCGGCGGAATCGGCGACAAATCTTTCAACGACAGCGCAAATGCGGGTGTCCAGAAAGCAGCCAAAGAGTTAGGCGTTGAAGTCAAAACCGCGGACAGTAAGAGCGAAAAAGACTACGAAACTAACCTTGAAGGATTGGCAGAAAAAGGCTGCGGAGTGATTTTCGCGGTCGGTTTCAAGCAAGAAAGCGCACTCAAAGTTGTTGCACCGAAGTATCCCAAGATCTCTTTTGCCATCATTGACGACGTTGTCACCCTCCCCAACGTGCGCTCTTTGGTTTTCGCAGAAGAGCAGGGAAGCTTCCTGGCTGGCTATCTTGCCGCACTTGTTAGCAAAACTGGCAAAATCGGTTTTGTAGGTGGAGAGACGAGTCCGCTCATTAAGAAATTTGAGTCGGGATATGTGGCCGGTGCAAAAACCGCGCGCGCTGACATCGACACCTCTGGCATCAAATACACCGAAAGCTGGGACGACACCAGTCTAGGCAAGTTGTCTGCTGCGTCTCTCTTTTCAGGTGGCTGTGATATCGTCTACCATGCTGCAGGCCGCTGTGGACTCGGTGTAATTTCGGCGGCAAAAGATGCCAATAAATTCGCGATTGGCGTCGATTCCAACCAAGATGGAGAAGCTCCTGGTAACGTTCTGACGTCCATGATCAAGCGAGTAGATGTGTCGGTCTTCGACACGATTAAGGATGTAAAAGACGGCAAATTCACTGCCGACGTGCATCGGTTTGATCTTAAGTCCGAAGGGGTTGGATTATCTGATTTCCAATATACGAAGGACAAGATTGGAGATGCAAACTTGAAGAAGGTCGCCGACATCTCTAAACAGATCGTCGAGGGCAAGGTCAAAGTTCCTGCAACCGATGCTGAACTGAAGACCTACCTCGCGGGCCTGAAAAAGACTCCCTAAGAAATAGAGTTGATTGGAGGCTGGGGCGATCTTAGAATCGTCTCAACCTCTATCTTTGGGAGACGTTTTGCCTAGTGTATACGTACTGAAGTGACTAGTGATGCTCATTGCTCAACTCTCGTTAATGCTGGTGGCTCAAGGAAGCGAGCACTCGATCATGGACTATGTCCAGACCAGCCTAAAAGATTTTTCGGTAACCGCTCGAGTCCTCAGCGTCGATCAGCGTGAGCTTAAAAAGATCCGTAAGGATTACGCTCAGAACTACACGTTTGACAAGTCACAGGTGTACTTCAAGGATCCGTTTAAGCTGCGAGTCGATTCAACGGTTGAAGATACAACCGTTTCCCTCACCTATAACGGATTCAAAATGAAGATCAAAGCGCCGGGCGTGTCTTCTCGTCAAGATCTGACTGAGGAGCCTCTGCGCCGTGAAACCGTCATGGATTTCGGCGTACTCGTTCCTAGTCTTTTTCAAGGCTGCTACAACGCACGATTCGTTCGAATGGATCGAGAAACAGGGCATCCGGTTTTTGACATCACGTTCGTGGATAAGACCGAGCAGGCTCGATATCGAATCTGGATCGACCCAGTTCATAAGGTACTCACCAAGCGAGAATGGTACAACCGCTACGGTAGCCAGATGGCAACGTTCTATTACGAGAACCCCAAAGAGTCCAACGGAGTCTGGATCCCTTCCAAGATTTCGGTGTGGAATGTCGACAACAAGTTAGGTGGCGCCACCAGCTACGATTCGATCAAAGCAAATGTTGGCCTGTCTGACACGTTGTTCAACACCGGTCGCTAGTCTCGTAGACCGTATTCGGAATGCCTCTGCGGTTGCGTAACCGACGGTGCAAGACCCGTCGTGTTACGACCGGCAATTTAGTCGTCAGGGATAGTTGTCGACCGAATTCATCACCAGGCGCCAAATCACAATTAGCATCGCGTCGAAAGTGCGAAAATTGCAAAATCCGGAGCTTCGCTCCGGGTTTCAGCATTCTAACCGCCATCGGGGTCGGGCGTGTTTGCGTATGAGTATCGGACTTGGTTGTGCTCCGAACCACCAACGCTCACTCCACCGAATAGAAAAGGTTGATACCTGCAACTGTTGGGCAGGGAGGACCTTGCCCACTACCACTTAGGTGCTGGGCGTGACGGGGGCAGGTGTCGATTCGGCTACGGTAGGGGACTCGGCGGGAGTGGAAACGGAATCGGACTTCGTTTCGGTTTTGGATTCTGATTTGGCAGAGGCGCCGGACGACTTGTAGTCGTTGATATGGAAGCCTGATCCTTTAAACATCACCGCGATGGGCTGGATGATTCTTTTGACAGTGCCGTTGGAGCCACAAAGGCACGTCTCCAACGCGTTCTCCGTGATTCTCTGATCAATTTCAAATTGCTTATTACAGCTGCTGCACTCGTAAACATAGGTCGGCATACGTTTTCTATTTTGACACCGATTGAAGGCATCCATCCACCACCATTCCATGCATGTGTTTAGTCGCACTTGCGAAATTTACGGGGCGTCTGAAACTAGCTTAGACGGGTAATCTCTGTGCGCCTCAGTGGAACTGGGATTTGCAGATCAAAAATGGCTAAGAAACTAAAGATTGGAATCATTGGCAGCGGTGGAATCGCTCAGGGCTGCCACATGAAAGGCTACCAAAGCATTCCTGAGTTGTGTGAAATGGTCGCAACCTGTGATGTTAATGGCGAAATCGCCAAGCAGGCAGCTGACAAATTCGACATCAAGCAGACTTATACCGATTACCGGGAAATGTTGGCCGATCCGGACATCGATGCTGTTTCGGTCGCGACTCCTAACAAGTATCACAAAGAGCCGACGATTGCTGCTCTCAAGGCAGGTAAGCACGTCATTTGCGAAAAGCCTCTCGGAATGAATGCCGAAGAGTG
Organism: uncultured Armatimonadota bacterium; assembly: GCA_903899015.1. GTDB lineage: Bacteria > Armatimonadota > Fimbriimonadia > Fimbriimonadales > Fimbriimonadaceae > Fimbriimonas. The sequence continues at coordinate 19,050 of CAIUHP010000081.1, forward strand.
CCGCGAAATGTGCCGAGCCGCCAAGGAGTCAGGCAAGATCCTTCAGGTTGGTCTCCAGTCTCGTTTTAGCGGCCCCCTTCGATTCATGAAGGACTATGTTGACGCTGGTCACATGGGACACATCTACTACGCTCGCGCACAGGCTCTTCGCCGTCGAGGCGTTCCGGCTTGGGGTGTGTTTATTGACAAGGATAAGCAAGGCGGCGGCCCGCTTATCGACATCGGCGTACACATTCTCGACATGACTCTGTTCCTCATGGGTTATCCAAAGCCAGTCAGCGCTTCTGGAAAGACCTGGGACACGCTTGGCAAGAATCCTGATCTCTTCAACTATTGGGGATCCTATGACCGAGCTAAGTTCACTGTCGAAGATTTCGCAGTAGGACTTATCAAGTTTGAAGATGGTTCGGTCGTCGTACTCGAGAGTTCCTTCATGGGCAACCTTGAAGGCGATCCATTCCAATCTCAACTGTTCGGTACCAAAGCCGGCGCAGTCGTCAAGCCTTATGGCGGCGATGACGCGGTGAAGATCTACACCGAGCAGAATCAACAACTGTTCGACCTGAAGCCTGCAAATATCCCAAGTGTTGAGTCGGCTCACACTGCTGAAATTCAGGCTTTCGTCAACGCAATTCAAAATGACCTTCCTTCTCCGGTGCCGGGTGAGAATGGTTTGATCCTTAATGCCATTTTTGACGCACTCTATAAGAGCAGCGAGAGCGGCAAAGAGGAAGCGGTCGACGTCTCTTTCTAAGAAGGTGCGCTGGGCAAAGAACTTGCCCAGCGAGGTAGTTTTATAACAATGCGAAATTTATCGGTGATATTCGCCGCGGTAGCCAGTGTCATTCTTGTATCTGGTTGCCGCTTTAAGGGCGTCGAAAGCTTTGAAAAAGCGACCACTCCAGTGGACTACGCTAAGCAAAACGTCGAAAATGGTGTGAAGGGCGATCCTTATGCCAATGGTGGAATTGCCTACGCTTCGGCAGGCAAGAAGACACACACGCGCTACGGTCTCGGTGCAGATGCTCAATCAACCGGAAAGGTTGATCCGATGCTCGACCGTCCTGCGAAGGGTTCGGGCCAACAGCCAGGCGAGCAGGGTGGAGAAGCCGCTGCAGGCCATGGCCAGTCGAATGCTCCTGCAAATCAACCAGGTCCTTTAGTGGATAGCTCTTCCTCTCACTAGATCACGAAAACCAAAATAGATAAAGGTCTCGTTCAAATGATTTGAACGGGGCCTTTGCTTTTTGACACTCACTAACGACTCTCAACAGGAGCGTGAATTGAAAATGTCGACTAGTCCATTTAAAAAGACCCCAATGTTTACTCTTTGGTTTCTGCGTACTGCTTGGATGCAGTAGTGGAAGCTCCGACCAAGCTACAAGTTCTGGCTCCGCTACCGCCGCATCGCCGGCGATGATGGATGCCGCGAAGAGTGCGCCAAATGGCAGCTTTCAGGCAGAAAAGTCCGGGAAGAGAACTGAAGCCTCCAACGCACCTCAATTGGCCAATTACGCCAAACCCATGTCGCCCCAAAACACCGTCGTAATCCCTTCGCGAAAAGTGATTCGTCGAGCTGAATTGGATATACGGGTGGAAAATGTTGAAAAAGCCGAGAAGAAAGTATCGGGCATCATCGAATCAGTCGGTGGATATACGGAATCGGCCAATAGCACGGACCTGGCATCGACCCATCCGGTAATGACGATTTCTATCCGAGTGCCGGTCGATCTGTTTGATGGAACCATTTCGAGATTAGAGTCGCTCGGTGTTCGACTTTCCAAGAAGATCAGCTCAGAAGATGTGACGGGGCGAATTGTTGACCTTGATGCGCAACTGAAAACTTTGACCGCTCAGGCTGAGGTTTATCGAAACATGTTGCGAGGCCGAACCCAGTTGGATGAGGTTTTCAATATCCAACAGCAACTGGCAAACGTTCAAACTCAGATCGAGCAGATCACGAGTCAGCGAAAGTCACAAGCGGGTCTCGCCGCTCTATCAACGATACAACTCACTCTTGAGCAGAACGCGGTTATCAGTCAACCAACCGGGGATCCGAATTGGGTGGCTCAATCATGGGCTGAGGCTACGTCAGGCTCAAGTTCCGTTTTGCGTTTGGCATCGATCTTCCTTATGTGGGTCGTTGCTTTCTCGCCATTCTGGATTCCGGTCTTGCTCATCCTTCGCCGTCTTATGAAGGGTATTCGTACCGGAATTCCGGCTCGACCAACTCATCAACCTTAAAAACCATTCCTAGGTTGCGCATTCGTCATCAGGCGTGGGAGCACAAGAGTAAACTCTCACGCCTATGGCGAGAATTGGCATGATGGGGTGTGGTGTGGTTGCCGATTACGGACACCTTCCGGCGATACTCGATACCGAGGGCCTCGAACTCGCGGCACTTTTCGACCCAAACCCCGATCGAGTTTCGCTGGTTGCGAGCCGATTTGGTAATCCACCCGCCTTTACCGATGCGGAAGCCTTTTTTGCCACTGGCCTCGATGCGGTTGTCATAGCGTCTCCGGCTGGCGCTCACCTCTCCAATATTCAATTGGCTGCCAAGCATGGCGTTCACGTCTTATGCGAAAAGCCACTCGCGATGAACGACGCAGAAGCTGAACAAGCCATCCAAGCGATGAAATCAGCGGGGAAGATGCTGTTCACGGGCTTTGTTTATCGGTTTAGTCCGGTTGCCCTCCAAATCAAGCAATGGGTTGAACAAGGTGTCATCGGCGAGGTCCGGTCGTTGCGATTGATTTACATTTGGGATCTTCATGGTCAGTACGAGCAAGATGCCACCGGGGAGTGGATTGAGAGCCCCCGTTGGGTCGGACGGATGCTCGAAGGTGGCCCGATGGTGGATTGTGGAGTCCATCAGATCGACCTTGCTCGCTGGTGGCTCGGAAAAGAAGTTGAGCACGTGAAAGTGGCCGGTGCATGGGTGGCCGACTATGAGGCACCAGACCATGTGTACTTGCACATGGATCATGAATCTGGGCCTCATACGATGGTCGAAATGAGCTTCACCTACGGACACACCGCCCGGGAACCGCTTCACCACTTTTCGTATCACCTCATTGGGACGGGGGGAGTGATTCGCTACGACCGTGATGGTTATGTATTGGAGGTGCGTACAGGCGCAGAGACCATTCGTGTTCCAGGTGCGAGCGAAAAGAACTTCCACGGCATGCACCGAGCATTATCAGAAGCGCTTCGAACGGGAGATCCTGGTCACCTTCCTACGGGGCGAGACGGTCTGATTGCGACTCAAATCGCCCGGTCGGCGACAGACGAGGCGATTCGACATCGTTGGCAGCCTAAGAGGACGTTGGAGACTGAAAAGGAACCTTGAATTTCAACGGTGTCAGTGGATCTTAGAGACGTGCGCTTAGCTACGAGTCCTTCCGAGTGTAAAAGACAATAAGGGTAGAATATGACCAGAATCGAAAAATGGTCATAAAGCATCTAGCTAAGAACAAGGAAACCGTTGATAATCACGAGTTGATCTTGGATTCTGCAGCATTCCTCCTGAAGGAGGTTGGCTACAAGAAGATGACGATCGACGAGTTGGCCCGTCATGCCGGTCTCGGCAAAGGGACGGTTTACCTCTACTTCGACAGCAAACAGGACGTTGCGCTATCGTTTATCGACCGTCAAAACGTCAAGCTTCAAGCGCATTTGAAAGAGATGTTGCGTTCGAAGCGACCGACTCGCGAGCGTCTAAAAGCGATGCTCATCGAACGCGTGATGTATCGATTCCAATGTGTCCAAGGACATAAGCAAGGCATTGATGACTTGCTAGTCGACCTTCGGCCAAAACTTTTGGAGCGCAGGAGCCGCTACTATGCCAATGAGGCCAAGATTTTCGCCGAAATCCTGATCGAAGGTCGAACGACTGGCCATTTTGAGTTTGAGGATCCATTCAAGGTTGCCGAGGCCTTTCTCGATGCAACCAACTCACTCCTTCCTCACAGTTTAAGCCCATCTCAGTTGGGCGAGCGTGGTCCACTGTTGGATCGCACCAGTCTTTTGGCCGAGCTTATGGTCAAATCCGTCGAAACTGACGCGAAGCTGCGAACGAAATCTGACGAACAAACGAAGAAATTAGACGAACTGACTAAATTAGAAATTGAGTCAGTGTTAAAGGGATAATCAGATGGCAACCGTAATGCAGAAAGAGAAAAATATCGACCAGGAGGCCACTTCTGGAACGTCTGATGTAGCCGCTCAAAATCCGGATATCGCTACTAAGAAGAGCCGCAAACCGCTCCTGTTCGGAGCGTTGGCTGTTCTTGGAGTTGTTGCCGCGATTATGGCGGTCAGGTTTGTGATCTGGTCATCTGGGCACGTCAGCACCGACGACGCAACGATTACTTCCGACGTCGTAGCCATCGCACCACAGGTAAGTGGAACCGTCATTTCCGTGCCTGTCAGTGAGAACCAACACGTCAAGAAGGGCGACCTACTTGTTCAACTGGATTCTGCTTCGTACGAAACAGCGGTTGCTCAAGCCAAAGCGAACCTGGAATTAGCGATTGCTCAAGCTAAGGGAGCTGCCGCCACCGTATCACTCACTCAGCAGAACGCCGCCGCTCAAATTCAACAAGCTCAAGGCATTGTCGGCCAGTCGACGGGAAGTATCGAAGGCTCCGTGGCAGACTTTGCCAAAGCTTCATCGGCCATTTCACAAGCCAAGGCTCAGGCAAGCGGTGCGGATGCAAGCTACTACGGAGCGAAGGCGAATGTCTCCATCGCGGTCGCAAACAAACAAAAAGCACTCGATGCGGTTGCAGGCGCCCAAGCCCAACTTGATACCGCTAAGGCGGCTTTGAACACTGCCAAAGCAAACGTTGAAGCAATGATCGCAACTGCTGATAACGCAGATAAGCAGGCGGTTCGTAATGAAACGCTGTTCCGACAGGGCGCAGTGAGTGGACAAGTTGCAGAAGCATCTCGGGCCGCAGCTGATGTCGCTAAGGCTCAGGTAGCCGCCTCTCAACAGCAGGTTGAACAGGCGAAGGCAGTTGTTGCTCAAAGACAATCTGATTTGAGATCTGCTAGGAATCAGCTTCCGGCAGCAGACGCAGCCATCTCGCAAGCGAAGGCTTTGCTTTCTGCCGCTCAGAATCAAGTACAGGCGGCTCGAAGCACGATTGACCAGGTGAAAGCGCAAGCGCAGTCGGCGAAAGCGGCAATTGCCCAAGCCAAGGGCAAGGGAACTCAGGCTTCCGGTCAGCTACTTCAAGCAAACGAAGGTTCCACTCAGGTTGTCGTGAGTCAGACCGCGCAAATGCAGGCGGAAGCTCGAGTGGCTCAGGCCCAGGCTGCCCTGAAAGATGCAGAGATTAACTTGTCTCGAACGAAAATTGTCTCCCCTGCCGACGGTCGCGTCAGCAAGAATTCAGTTGACGTTGGAAACCTTGTTCAACCAGGCGGCACGCTGATGGCGATCGTTCCAGACGAAGATGCTTGGGTCACGGCAAACTTCAAAGAGACTCAGCTCGCGGATGTCAAACCGGGACAAGAGGTTGATGTTGAAGTTGATGCCCTGCCTGGCAAAGTCTATAAAGGTAAAGTCGGCAGCATCTCTGCTGGAACGGGAGCTACATTTGCGCTCCTTCCTCCTGACAATGCAACCGGAAACTTTACTAAAGTCGTTCAGCGTTTGTCCGTGAAGATTCTGTTAGACCATGGCCAACCTGACATGGATCGACTGAGGACGGGTATGTCCGTTACGGCAACGATCACCACGAAATAATCGTTTCCTAAGGACGCATCCGATAAATTAGGCCCGAAAGGGCCTAATTTTATTTATTTAGCGCAACAAATGCCGCCGTTTAATCTTCTATGATCATAGGAACATTGGAGGTTCAAGTTGAAAAAATCGAATTTCATGAAGTTAGCAATGATCGCCGTAGCAGCCGGTTCAGTTGTCGCTGCAAACGCCCAGAGTAACGGCCCAAGTGGCTTGTCAGCCAGAATTGGTGCCTACTTCCCGACAAGTGATTCGGCGAAGAATCTGGGAAGCACTTGGTTCGTTTTCGGCGCGGACTATAAATTGAACAGTCTCGCAGTCGCTGCGCCTGGGGTGGGTCTGCAGTCGTATTTGGGAATTTCGGCCGACTATTACGCCAAAGGCGGAGACAGTAACCTTCCGGTTGCGTTGACTTACAATCTGCGGCAGAGCCAAATGGTTTACTCCATCGGTATCGGACCCGAGTTCCGAAACTCCGGTGATCTCACTTCGACGGGCGTTGGATTAGCCGAGCAGGTCGGTGTTTCTTACGAACTAGGAAACATGCCTACGCCGATCTTCATTCAGGCAAAGTACTTCATAAGCGGCCGCCCCGAGCTTCGCGGTCTAGGCGTTTACGTCGGAATTCGCTTCTAATCCAGAAGTCGAACTGCAAATTTCGAAGGGCCGACTCGTTTGAGACGGCCCTTCGTGGTTTATTGGGGAAGATTTGGTACACAAAAAAGCGGGTCTGCCTTAAAGGACAGACCCGCTCTTGAAAGTTGAACCTTACGCGTCGGCGTAGAGGTAGAACTCATATGGGTGTGGACGAAGGTCAACTGCGTCGCACTCGTTAACGAGCTTGTACTCAACATAGCTCTCAATGAGCTCCTTGGTGAATACGTCGCCCTTGAGCAAGAACTCATGGTCTTCCATGAGGGCCGCAAGAGTTGCTCGAAGTGAACCAGGAGTCTGCTGAATGCCGGCTCGCTCGAGTGGTGGCAATTCGTAAAGGTCCTTGTCTAGAGGCTTCGGTGGCTCGATTCGGTTCTGGATACCGTCGATACCGGCCATCATCAGCGCCGAGAAGGCGAGATAAGGATTAGCCATAGGGTCTGGAGCGCGGAACTCGACTCGCTTAGCCTTTGGCGACTTCGAAACCATCGGGATTCGAACGCAAGCCGATCGGTTTCGAGCTGAGTACATCAAGTTGATGGGAGCTTCGTAACCAGGAACCAATCGTCGATAGGAGTTGGTTGTTGGGGCGCAGAATGCAAGCAAAGCTGGTGCGTGCTTGAGAAGGCCACCGATGTACCAACGAGCGGTGTCGCTGAGGCCAGCGTATCCGGTTTCATCATAGAACGTAGGTTCGCCGTTCTTCCAGATGGACTGGTGGCAGTGCATACCGCTACCGTTGTCTCCGAAAATGGGCTTAGGCATAAACGTGGCTACGTAGCCGTGCTGATAAGCCGTGTTCTTAACGATGTACTTGTATCGCTGAAGTTGGTCGGCCATCTTCTTCAGGGTGTCGAACTTCATGTCGATTTCGCACTGGCCAGCTGAAGCAACTTCGTGGTGGTGCATTTCGACATTGATGCCTGTCTCGATCATCTGAGCAACCATTTCGGCTCGAAGATCGTGAAGCTTGTCGACGGGAGCAACTGGATAATAGCCGCCCTTCTGCTTGGTGGTGAATCCTGGGCTGCCTTCTCGACCTGATGTCCAGAATGCTTCGTCCGAATCGATCTTGTAGAACGCGCCGCTTGGACCGTTGTCATAAAGCAATTCGTCGAAGACAAAGAACTCGGCTTCTGGGCCGATGAAAATCGTGTCGCCGATGCCAGTGGACTTCAGGTAAGCCTCAGCCTTTTCAGCCGTGAATCGAGGGTCCTTGCCGTATCGCTGACCAGTCAATGGGTCGGTGATATCGCAGAGGATAACTGCAGTTGGCAGCTCCGAATACGGATCCATGAAAATGGTTGTCGGGTCGGGCATGAGAAGCATGTCCGACTCGTTGATGGTTTGGAATCCTCGGATGCTGGAGCCATCGAAGGCGAGTCCATCCTCGAATTTGTCTTCGGTAAAGTGATTTACCGGAATGCTGAAGTGCTGCCATGTACCGAGCAAGTCGGTAAAGCGAATGTCAACAAATTGAGCGTCGTTTTCAGTTGCAAATGCGACGGCGTCCTTAGGGGTCATTTATTCCTCCGAATCCAAAAACAGAGTGTCCGCATTTGTCTCTGGCAATCGCCAGCGTCTAGCGCGAACCAAAAAGACGAGGAGGGAAACCCCTCCTGGCGTCCATATTAAGTCCCCGTTCGCGACGTTGCAGAACGATTGCCAGGATTATTGCTAATTCTCATGCCAATAGGGAAGTGGGGAGGCCCTAAAAGTTGCGGAAGTATTGTATTCGACCAAAGAAAATCGGGCCCGAGGCGATTGTAAAGACTTGCTATCCCGTCGGGTTCGAATTGAATTCAAGGGTGCAAGTGTTTTGTTAAGAACATTTTGATCTTGTCCAATGCGATCGGATTTACTGGTCCCTCGTATGCGTCGTCGTTCTTACCTGTCGTTGGCTTGAAGTTGTGGCTTGTATTTGGAACGATGAGTACCTCAGTTGCCCCTTTCGATCGAGCTTTCAACGCCGCCTCCAGTTTTGGAGTATCTCGCTCAGGCGAGACTTGAGTGTCATTGGCGCCATTCAGAACTAGAACATCGCCAGGGTAGTTCTTGGCGAGGTCGCAAGGGTCTATTCGGCAGTAGGATTGCATAAGTTTTGCCACGGTTGGGTTAAAGAGGGCAGTCAAGCCGGGAGGAACATCTGCGGGGAATGTGCCGGTTTTGGCGACTTGAGCGGTTGCTTTATCCACTGCATCAAGGTACATCTTTCGAACGGGACCAGCCTGCTTCTGCTTATCCAGGGCTCGCCCGATCTGTTCGTGCAGAATCGGTCCCATTGGCCTTCCCGCACCTCCCATTGTAACAATGGCTGCCGGTTGATCTTTTTTGCCGGCGAGATTGCTTCCGATCTGCAGGGCGATTTCGGATCCTTCGCTATGACCGATAATCGCAACTCGTTTCCCATCAACCGAAGGCTGCGACTGCAAAAAGCGCATGGCATTCGTAGCATCGTCTACAAAATTTTCCCACTTGAAGAACTCGGAGTAATCCTCCGATTTCATCTTTTTGAAGAGAGGCATGTAGGTGTGGCTCGCTCGCTTATCGAATCTCAGCGTAGCAAAACCGCTTTGGTTCAAAGTCGTGGAGATCTCTTTTAGCAAATTCGTGACGAGCTGGGGTGGTTGATTTCCATTCCGGTCTGTTCGACCGCTTCCTGGTAATAGGAGCACTCCGGGGACCTTTACTCCGGGGGCATGTTTGGGAATCGATAAGGTGCCCGAAAGCACCATTCCTCCCGCACCTGTAATCTTAACTTCCGTTTCCGTGGTTCCCTGAAGAAACGCCATCGCCGCCAATCCCATTGCCAGAATCATTTTCGAATTACACTCCCGTGATATTTAGATGAATGTCTAAATATACTCTGTCCGGCATAGAAGGGTTGCGTGGGAACCGAGGTTCTGACCATCCCCACAACCCATCTCTCGGTCGAGAGACTTTAGATTGGGCCTTTCTTTGCGTAAACCGCTTGCGCCAGCGCTCCAAGGTCGACTCGAACACTTCCTGGAAGGGTGATTGAGTCCTCAGTGAGGAGTTGATAGGCTTCGGCTCCCTTAGCGTTCAAGATCGGCCGTACTGCGTTGTAGAGTTCACTTGCGATGCCTCCTACTTGTTGTGCCCGAAGTCGGGCAGATTGCTCGGCATAAGAAAGAAGGAGGAGGTCGGATACGGCACCAATTCCAATTTGGTCCTTCGGGCTGATGGATAGAGCCTTGCCTGCTAATTCAGATAAGAATGAATCTCCAACCGCGACGCCGGAGACTCGACCATCTTTGACTCGTCGGGCCAATCGCTCGGCAATGAAAAGACGATTTATTTCGTTGGTTCCCTCATAAATTCGGCTCACCCGAGCATCTCGATAATGGCGAGCGATTGGGAATTCTTCAGTGAAACCGTATCCTCCGTAGACCTGGACTGCCTCATCTACAATCCACGACTCAGCCTCGGTGGCAAACACCTTGCAGGCGCTACATTCAATCGCGTATTCCTCGGCCGCCTTTCGGTTGCCGTCGACGCTTCCTCCGAATTGATCGAAAGCGCTATCGATCATCGCACCCGTGCGGTAAATCATCGCTTCTGCGGTAAAGAATAGGGCTGCCATCGTGGCGAATTTCTTCTGAATGAGCCCAAAGCTAGAAATGGATTGGCCGAATTGCTTGCGGTCAAGCGCATAGTTTGCCGCGACGCCCATCGCATCTCTCGCAGGCCCCATCGACATCGAAGCGAGTTTGAACCGACCAATATTAAGCGCGTTGAAGGCAACGTGGTGGCCCTGTCCTTCTTGGTGGAGTAGGTTTTCAACTGGTACTTCAGCGTTCTCAAGAATCAAGCGAGCAGTTGAAGAGCCCTTCAGCCCCATTTTGTGTTCTTCCCGAGAGACACTTACGCCAGGAAATGATTTCTCCACGAGGAACGCGCTGAACTTCTCCCCGTCGATCTTCGCCATCACGAGGAACATGTCCGCCCACTTGGCGTTACTGATCCACATTTTGGTTCCGTTCAAAATGTACTTGTCGCCTCTGCGATCCGCCCGGGTAGACGCCGAAAGTGCGTCGCTACCGCTGTTTGGTTCGCTTAAGGCATACGCGCCGATCCATTCTCCCGAGGCTAGACGGGGAAGATATTGAGCTTTTTGAGCGTCGGTACCGAAAAGAGAGATTCCCACTTGGCTGATGCCGCTTGTGATGCCATAAGTGACGCTAAACGAGCCGTTGAGGCTCATGAACTCAAGGATCCGGGCGGCTAGGTTCTTAGGCAAGCCAAGTCCCCCAAATTCATCCGGGCTGTCAATTCCGCACAGTCCCAGATCCCCAGCTTTTCGAATCAGGTTCGGCATGAGGCCATCTTCCTGATGGTCCAGTCTCTCGACGAGCGGCAATACTTCTTTGCGGCTGAATTGCTCAGCAGTATCGATCATCAAGGCATCATCACCTTGGAATTGCTCAGCCGTGAAAATGAGGGAAGGGGTTTGCGAATAGAAGGCGCATCCGACCGGAACAGCGTCGTTCGAGGGCATCATAGATAGTAATTATGATGGGTCGCTCAACCCAGAGATGGTACGTTTCCTTCGATTTACGCTGAGATTGCCTTGAGCGTTACTTCAAGCGATGGATATGGGTAAATGGCCACCAAACCATTTCTGCCTTGCCGATCACCTCATCACGGGTAATCAGACCCCAAACGCGCCCATCGTGAGAGTTGTTTCGATTGTCACCCATCATTAAGAAGTGGCCGGGCGGCACCTTTTGTGCCGGGAGCGACAATGCCGCTTTTTGCTCACTCGAATTTGAAAGCTGGAATTTGCGTGCCACATGATACGGAATCTTATCGCCCGGTAAGCCATCGGTACGTGGATCCGCTGCGTTCGCGTCGAGTTCGGTGTAGTTCAGAGGAATGACCTCGCCCTTATAATTGACAAGTTTGAAGTTCGCCAGCGTCAGATCTTTTTTGGCGTCGTCCGATACCACTCGGAAACTCTGGCAAGGTTCTTCTTGGTCGATACAGTCAGAGTAAGTCTTATAGGGCTCTGGAACGGCGATGCCGTTTCGATAGACCACACCTTTTTTGATCTCGACAAGGTCTCCTGGCGCGCCAATACACCTTTTAACATAGTCCATCTTCAGTTCGCCGTCCGCATCGAGGTCACTATGGCGTATGGCCGCAACTGCTGGGGGATGGAAAACAATAATGTCTCCCGCCGAAGGTTCGCTGTATCGGTAAACGGCCTTGTTCGCGACAATGAAGTCATTGACTTCTAGGGTCGGCCACATTGATCCTGATGGGACTAGGAAAGCCTGGACTCCAAATGGACGGATGACCATGAACACGAAGACGCCGGCATAGATGAAAGCATCGAGCATCTCATTGAAGAACTTTGCCGCCGCATACGGGGTAGACCGTAAGTGAATGCGTGTGTTCCTTAGGTAGGGAACAACTGCCAAGCGAAGGATTGTGAGAACCGCGACGAACAAAACAACATGACTGAGTGGCGTTCGGGCAAGCCCATCCACTAGTTCCCGTGTTCCCGCAGGTTGAGCTTGTGCAATTGGCAGCATCCAGTAATTAAACGCCGTCATTCTCCTAAAAGATTCCTGGTAATTGCAGAAATTTACATTCAGGAGCGGTTCAAGTAAGACCCTAATTTAGAGGCATCTGCCGAGCGATTTGCCCGGCAACCCGCCGTCAAGGGTATCATCTTCCCCGGTGGGGCCTGTAGCTCAGGGGTTAGAGCGTGCGGCTCATAACCGCTTGGTCGGGGGTTCGATCCCCCCCGGGCCCACCAAAAAACTTCAGTCCGGCCCTACCCCCGGGCACGCGGTATTTTTCATACTGCCAACCAGTTTTCGAATTTCCTTCGTATTTTAGGTTTGGGACGCGGTGCGCGTGGATGCGCGGAAGTTGCTCTTCGAAAAAGCGTCGACAAATTGATTGGCTCGTTGTCGAAGCTGCAGTCTCCCGCCATCTATACAGCGGTCTCTCGATGCGTCCCGAATGGGGACCCATGCACGGTTTCAACGCAGCATTGGATCATAGTGAAGGGACGAATCCCCGGTCCTTTGCACCGGGGAAGGGAATTCGTTTAAATCCGCGCTACATGAGGTTGCGAGTTATCGCGTGAGGTGCATGCGGAGCAGGGGCCACCAGACGATTTCGGCTCGGCCGATGATTTGATCGCGGGGGACCAGTCCCCAGCCTCGACCATCGAAGGAGTTGTTTCGATTGTCACCCATCATGAGATAGAACCCAGCCGGGACCTTTTGGGCAGGCAACGCTTCGGCTTTCTTTTCTTCGTCAGGGTCAGGGATCGCAAATTTGTCCGCTACGTGGTACGGCGCGTTGTTCTCCATGAAGTTGTCCACTTGGGGACTAGGAGAGTTGGCATCGCGGTCCGTGTAGTTAAGCGGAATGATTTCGCCCTTGTAACTGATGAGCTTGAAGCTTGCCATGGTGAGTTGCTTCTTGTCGTCATCTGACAGGGCCTGGAATTCTTGGCACTCGGCATTCTCGTGCTTGTCGTTGCATCGAGAATAAGCTTTGTAGGTCTCATTGACCATTTGACCGTTACGGTAAAGGACTCCCTTCTTGAGCTCGATGATGTCGCCCGGAGTTCCAATACATCGCTTGATGAAGTCAACCTTCATCAAGCCTTGGGCATCAACCTGGTCGGGGCTGAGCTTAGCAGTTGCTGGCGGACGGAAAACGACCACGTCGTTTACCTTTGGATTGCTATATCGGTACACCGCTTTGTTAGCAACGATAAAGTCGTTGACATACAAAGTGGGCCACATGGATCCACTAGGGATCAAGAATGCCTGAACTCCAAACGGTCGGATCAACATAAACACGAACACACCGGCATAAATGAATGCGTCAAGCATTTCATTTAAGAATCGGGCAAGTGCGTAAACCGACGATCGCTTGTGGGCCGGTGTCTTGGTGAGGATCGGATAGATCCCAACACGGATCACCGTGAGAACAACGACAAAAATGACAACCTGGCTCAGCGGAGTGCGAGCCAGGCTATCAACGAGTTCTCGAGTACCACCCGATTGCGCTTGGGCAACGGGAAGCCAGGAAGTGTCGAAGGGCACGGGTTAGCGTCGCTCTTTAATTCGGGCGTCCTTACCAACCTTATCTCGAAGGTAGTAAAGCTTGGCTCGTCGAACCTTACCGCGTCGGGTTACTTCGAACTTGGCCACGTTTGGAGAGTGGACCGGGAATGTTCGCTCGACACCAACGCTGTTGGAAATCTTTCGGAGGGTGATGGTTTCACCGATTCCACCGTGCTTAACTGCGATGACAACGCCTTCAAATACCTGAATGCGCTCTTTGCCACCTTCACGGACTTTAACCGAAGCCTTTACTGTGTCTCCTGGCCAAATCTTGGGCAGGTCTGTTTTCAGGTAAGGCTGAGCAATGCTTTCTAAAATTGCGGCTTTGGACATGTTTAACTTTCTTCCGTTTTAATCCCCGTAGGGTTTTTTCTGAACGGCAACCATCTCTGAGCCGTATCAAACTCTTACCCAGCGGCACGACGGAAGGCCGTGCTTAGGTGCAACTTAGGAGGATAGCACATCCAAGTCTTTCTTATCCAGGTTTGCTTTCGCTAGTAGGTCAGGACGCACTCTCTTGGTTGCCAAAAGTGCCTGTTGACGCCTCCACTTTCGAATAGCTTCATGGTTTCCGCTTTTGAGAACTTCCGGAATAGGCACTCCACGCCATGTTTCTGGGCGGGTGTAGTTAGGGGCGCTGAGCAAGCCGTCGCTATGGCTGTCGGCAGCAAGACTCTCCGCCGAACCGAGAACTTTTGGCAGGAGTCTGACAACCGCGTCGCACATTACGAGTGCTGGCAATTCTCCATTGGTCAGGATGAAGTCTCCAATGCTCACCGAGTGGGTGGCGCACTGGTCAATCACTCTTTGATCGATTCCTTCGTAATGTCCGCAAAGAAATACCAGTCGTTCCAAAGAAGCGAACTCACGTGCGAGAGCTTGGGAGAAAGGAACACCCGTCGGGTCGGTGGAAATGATCGCGGTTCGAGGGGACCGGTGGACTGGGTCCGCATCAATGGATTCAAGAGCTAGCGCCACCGGTTCCGCTCGGATCAGCATCCCAGGTTCTCCCCCGTAGGGTACGTCATCCACTTTCAGATGGCCATCGTAACAAAAGTCACGAGGATTTACAGTGCCAAATTGAACCGCGCCTGCATCCGAAGCTCGCTTCATCATGCTGTGGTTCAGCAAGTCTAGAATCATGCCTGGAAAAAGGCTGACGAAGTCCACGCGAAGCATCTGCAGAGCTTACTCGGTCCATTCCGAGGCATCCAAAAGAGAACCGGCGAGAAATACTTGACAGCAAGTCGCTTTTGACAAGTGCTCAGACCCATCCACCGTCTGTGCGTCCATAGACCTCATGGGCGACAGGATGGAGTCGCGGGGGTAGAATTGATGCCAGTCCCAGCCTTTTTTTGGAGCATCTATGTCGAATATTCCTACAGATTTGAAGTACGCAAAGTCCCACGAGTGGGTGAGTCTAGACGGTGACGTCGCAACGATCGGTATCACCGATTTCGCACAATCTGAACTTGGCGACGTGGTCTACGTTGAACTCCCGGAGGTAGGAAGAACCTTGCAAGCGGGCGAGACGTTCGGCAGCGTTGAGAGTGTTAAGACGGTTAGCGACGTTTATGCTCCCATCGCAGGCGAGGTCATTGAAGTAAACGGATCGCTTGGCGCCCAGTCGGAACTCGTTAATTCCGATCCATACGGTAAGGGATTCATGCTTAAGATTCGGGTCTCCGATGCGTCCGCTCTCGGTGGTCTACTTGACGCCGAAGGTTACCAAGCCGTCGTAGGATAAGTGGTCGAGTAGGTTCATAAAATTCTGCCGGCGCGCTCCAATAAAGTGCCGGCAAAGTTTAGTGAACTCAAGGGCCTTATTCCGTTACATAGCAGTGACAGCACTGCGCACTCCTCGTCCCACAACCCAAATATGCCTTACATTCCACATACTGATTCCGATCGCCGTGAGATGCTTGCCACTATCGGCGCCCAATCGATTGATGAACTGTTTCGTGAGATTCCGGAAAAACTAAGAGTCGCTCCTGGTTCCCTCGATCTTCCTCCCGCACTTGACGAGCCTCGACTTATGGCTCATCTATGGGAACTCAGCAAGAAGAACGTCAACCTTGCCGACGTTACTTGCTTTTTGGGAGCGGGAGTTTATGACCGATATATTCCTGCCACCGTGGGTGCTGTCATTTCTCGCGGAGAATTCCTGACCTCTTATACTCCCTACCAACCAGAGGCATCCCAAGGTTATCTCCAAGCGATTTACGAATTCCAAACGATGATTTCCGAAATCTATGGGATGGATCTGTCGAATGCGTCGATGTACGATGGGGCGACCTCGATGGCCGAGGCCGCGATTATGGCGACTGGAATCAAACATCGGGACAAAGTAGCAGTGAGCGAAGCGGTTCACCCTCACTACCGACAGGTACTCGATACTTACTGCTGGTCCATGGGCATCGAAGTCATCACCCTTCCTGCCGTGGCAACCGGTGTCACCGATCTTTCAGCCGCTGCCGATGCGGCGTGCATCATCCTGCAATATCCCAACTTCTTCGGAACAATCGAAGACTTAGCGGCTCAGCGAGCGGCTTGCGATTCTAGCGAAGCGCTCATGATTGTCGTTGCCGATCCGGTAGCTTGCGCGTTGCTGAAACCGCCCGGAGCCTTCGGTGCTGATATCGTAGTCGGTGAAGGCCAGTCATTGGGTGTCGCCATGGGACTCGGCGGACCCATGGTGGGACTTTTCACATGCAAGAAATCCTTGATTCGCCAGATCCCCGGACGTATTGTTGGCAAAACGAAGGAAGCTCACGGAGAGAAGCCGGGCTACGTGATGACGCTTCGAACTCGTGAACAAGATATTCGACGTGAGAAAGCAACGTCTAATATCTGTACCAATGAAGCCCTGATGGCCCTCGCTGCAACCGTTCACATGATTGCTCTCGGCAAGAACGGTATGCGCGAAGTGGCGACCGCAAGTGTTCGAAACACACAATACGCCATTCAGCAACTGACCGCAGCAGGAGCGAAGCTGCATTACTCCGGCAGAGTGTTTGGCGAGTTCGTTCTTGAGCTTCCGAAGGATCCGACCGTCGTACGAGACGCCCTGCTTGAAAAGGGAATTCTTTGCGGACTACCCCTTGGTTCGTATTACGATGAACTCAAGAACTGTCTCCTGGTTGCCGTAACCGAACTTCGAACTAAGGATCAAATCGAGACATATGCTTCGGCTCTAAAGGAGGTGCTGGCATGAACACACTGAGTTTTCGAACAAAGCAAATGCCTGAGCCTAAGCTGATCTTTGATCGGTCGAGCGCTGGCCGCGTGGGTTGCAACTTACCAAAAGCGGATACCCCCGAAGTTGACTTGGCTGCGGTGTTAGGCGAGGTTCGAGAAGAGCTGAACCTTCCCGAAGTTGGCGAGCTTGAATTGCTTCGCCATTTCACGAACTTGAGTCACATCAATTTCGGCATCGAAACCGGCTTCTATCCATTGGGAAGCTGCACGATGAAATACAACCCGAAGATCAACGAGAAAACGGCAGGACTTCCCGGGTTTGCAAATCTGCACCCGATGCAGCCGGTTGAAACGATTCCTGGAGCCCTTGATGTCCTGATTGGCGTTCAAGACATGCTCTGCGCCATCACTGGCTTCGACGAGATCACCCTTCAGCCATTAGCTGGCGCTCACGGTGAGATGACTTGCTTGATGCTCATCAAAGCCTATTATGAAGCTCGTGGTGAAGGTCAAAAGCGCCATATCGTTCTCGTTCCTGACTCCGCTCATGGAACGAATCCCGCGTCCGCTGCTCGATGCGGTTACGATGTGCGTCCGATTCCAACCAACGCAGAAGGCAATACTGATCTCGAAGCCCTTGAAAAAGCTTTGGACGATTCGGTTGCCGCACTCATGCTTACTAATCCATCGACTCTTGGACTCTTTGAGCCCAATATCGAAAAGATCTGTGCGATGGTTCATGCCGCTGGCGGTCAGGTCTTTTGCGACGGCGCCAACATGAATGCCATGGTCGGTACGACTCGTCCCGGAGATCACGGATTCGACTGCATGCACCTGAACCTCCATAAGACGTTCTCCACACCTCACGGCGGTGGTGGTCCAGGATGTGGCGCGATCGGATTGATGAAGCATCTTGAGCCCTACCTTCCTGTTCCCGTCATTCGACGGTCTGAAATGAAGGTAATTGCCGATTACGATCGACCTAAAACGATTGGTCGCGTCAGCGCGTTCTACGGCCAGTTCCTGATGGAAGTTCGTGCTTACACCTATCTTCGAGCCTACGGCAAAGAGAAGATGGCAGACATCTCGCGTTACGCGGTCTTGAACGCTAACTACGTTCGAGCGCGATTGAAGGATGTGCTTCCTCCGGCCCATGATCGCCCTTGTATGCACGAGTGCATTTTGACGGCGGAGAAGTACAAGAAAGAGAACGGTGTTCGAGCCTTGGATATCAGTAAGCGACTGATCGACTACGGTTTCCACCCACCCACGAACTACTTCCCACTCATCGTTCCAGAGTGCTTCATGATTGAGCCTACAGAAACTGAGACGAAGGAAACTTTAGACGAGTTCTGCGATGCCTTGATCCAGATCTGTCACGAAGCAGTCGAGAATCCGGACCTGCTGCACGACGCACCGTCAACCCAAATTGTGGGACGACTCGATGAGACGGCAGCGGTTAAGAATCTTGACGTACGCTGGTGGCCCAAGAGCTAAGTAATTGGTTCATGTATGTATTGTATGTAGTTTTTGAAAACTGTGATACAATACATACATGGAAAAACTCGTTGATAAGATTCGCTCTGTTGGCACTCGATATATCGACATTGCCCGACGAGAAGGCCGTTCCGAGGTCACGATCCAAGCAGGTGATGTTGTCCGAGAGCTGAGCCTTGTCAATCGGACACCAAATGTGTGCATGGGCTTAACATCTTCTAGGTTCCTCATCGAAAACCACATTGAGCTCGTGAATTCTGAAGGACCACCGTCTGGTCAGAGTACAACGATGAAATACACCTATCGACTTCGCCAGCCAGAGTCTCCAACGCCAGGCAAGCCGAGCGGCCTATTGGCCCTAAGGGGCTCGGGTAAGGCTGCATACAAACAATTAGGCGGAGGGGAAGCTTTCCTGAAGTCCGAGCGCGCGGCGTTCGATCGTTCATGAGCAAAGTCTATTGGGACACGATGCTGTTCATCTACCTGCTCGAAGATTCCGAGCAGTACGGAGACCGAGTCGCCACGATTTATGAGGCAATGAGAGAACGGGGAGACATCCTCTGTGCCAGTATGTTTACCCTTGCCGAACTCTTGGTCGCTCCTCGGAAAGTTGGAGATCTGGCTTGGGAACAGCGAATCATCGACTTTTTCAACGGTGGTGACGTGAGAATTTTGCCTTTCGATCTTGGTGCTGCTAAGCAATTCGGTTCGATCCGAGCAGCCGACAAGATCTCTCCTGCCGATGCCTATCACTTAGCATGTGCCGCTTCAGCGGGAGTGGACTTGTATCTTACAAACGATGCTGTCGTTCGGAAGGCTCAAGTGATTGGTGTTCACTTTATCGATTCCGTGAACACTTCTCTTTACGGAGGCGAAGTTGTGTGATGTTCAAGTCCTTCGTGAACCTCGCCAGGATGGCGTGACCAATATGCACCTTGATACCGTTCTGCTCGAACGAGCAGAACAGGGACAGATTGGAGGGCGCATCTACTCTTGGGACGGAGTTTGGGTCACAGTTGGTCGATTTCAATCGGTAGAACGCGACATCATCGATCCTGACAACGTTCGATGGGTTCGTCGCCCGACGGGTGGAAAGGCGGTTATACATGGTCATGACGTGACCATAGGTTGTGCGATCCCGTTGTTGGCTCTTCCGATCTCTGATCGTCGTTCGATTAAATCGGTTTACCGAGTGGCGGTAGCACCGATTGTCGAGGCACTTGCAGCTTGTGGCCTGAACGCAGTTTTGGCCGCTGACACCGAGTTTCACGGTAAGGGAGTCCATTCAGGCGACTGTTTTGCTTTCTCTTCGCCTAACGACGTTGTGGACGGCCATACCGGGCGAAAGATATGCGGCTGCGCCCTACGATTGACCGATACAGCGGTTTTGCTTCAGGCAAGTGTGCCTAACGGCCATCCGCTTGTCGAGCCTTCCTCGATCATTCTCAACGCCGAACACCTCGAACCCATCATTTGGAACGACTCGGGAATCGAGCATGCTCTTGCGACGGCTCTGAATCGAGGTTGGTCGCAATGAAGATTGGAGTATTCGATTCTGGCTTAGGAGGCCTGGCGATCGCCCAATCCATTATCCGTCGGCTGCCTCAATTCGATTACCTCTACTTGGGTGACACGAAACGAGTGCCCTACGGTGGAAGGTCTCAAGAGACGATTCACGAATTCACTTCCCAGGCTCTCAGTTATCTGTTTGAGCACCAATGTCAGTTGGTCATTTTGGCGTGCAATACGGCGTCGGCGGAGGCGCTTCGGAAAAGTCAACAGGAGTATTTGCCGAAACACTACCCGGATCGGCGGGTTCTGGGAATGATCATTCCCAGCGCAGAGGCGGTTTTTGAAGTCAGTCAACCAAACTCAGTGGGAGTTCTTGCGACGTCCAGCACCGTCGAATCAGGCGCTTACAAACGAGAGCTATGCCGGGTCCAAGAGGATATTGCGGTTATCCAAATCGCGGCTCCTTTATTAGTGCCGCTCATAGAGAATCGAGGTCAGAAATATATCCTTCCGATCCTGGAAGACTACTTACAGCCCCTCAAAGAAGCAGGTGTAGAGAGTGTCGTGTTGGGGTGCACCCACTATTGCCTTATCAAAGATAAGGTCAGGCAGGTTATGGGATGTCCGGTTATATCGCAAGACGAAGTCATTCCCGAGAAAGTCGCCAACTATCTTACAAGGCATCCAGAAATCGAGTCGAAGCTCAGTCAATCCAGACGGCGCGAGTTTCACGTTACTGACATCACGCCTGGATGTTCAGATTTGGCCTGGGCGCTTGGCAGAGAGGAGATCCAATTGGAAAAAGTGGTGCTTAAGTGAGCCTGTCAGAAATTCAGATTCAATCCGATGCTCTCAGGCACAACGTTGCCGCTTTGCGAAAAATGGCTTCGCCTGACACGGATTTTATCGCGGTGGTGAAAGGGAACGCCTATGGCCACGGTTT
This sequence comes from uncultured Armatimonadota bacterium, assembly GCA_903899015.1. Classification (GTDB taxonomy): domain Bacteria; phylum Armatimonadota; class Fimbriimonadia; order Fimbriimonadales; family Fimbriimonadaceae; genus Fimbriimonas. Next base: position 39,724 of record CAIUHP010000081.1, read on the forward strand.
GGAACCAGTCGTGTCCATCTTAGATTCCTTGGTGGATGGGTTCCAAGTGGATGATATCGAGGAACTGCGAGCCGTCAGAAAAGTCTCGACGAATCGAGTTTTGGTTTTAGGTTATGTTGCAAAGCCCGACGTGATGGAAGCGGTCACGCTCGGAGGTGAACTTGCCATCTACGATACGGATCGACTGGCAGATATTCAGCATGCGGGCATCGCATTGGGAATTCAACCAAAGGTTCACCTAAAGATTGATGCTCTTCTTGGACGGCAAGGCGTTTCACCTGCAAATGTTCGCGCCTTTGCTAGTGAACTCAAGGCCTATCCACAACTGCAAGTAGATTCTGCTTATGCCCACTTCGCCAACATCGAAGACACCACCGACCTTGGGCATGCCCAGCTTCAAATAGATACATTTGAGGGTGCATACAACGACCTTCGGGCGGAAGGCTTTGAGGCCATTCAGCGCCACCTCTCTGCGACTTCGGGGTTGATGACGGTGGAAAACGGAAACAATCTCGTTCGAATCGGACTGGGCTTGTACGGAATGTATCCCTCCGCTTCATTGGCTCGAACCCATTCGGATTTGCAGCTATTGCCGGTAATGCGCTGGGTGAGCCATCTCGCTCAAGTCAAGCAACTCCCGGCACGCCATCCGGTTGGATATGGCCTGACCTATATCACGCCGCGTGACATGCCGATTGGCATTATTCCTCAAGGCTACTCGGACGGTTATGATCGAGGCTTGTCGAGCAGTGGAGAAGTGCTTGTTCGAGGAATTCGGTGTTCGGTACTTGGTCGAGTGGCGATGAATATGTTCGCGGTGGACTTGAGCAACGTCCCAGACGCCCAGGCGGAAGATGAAGTGGTTCTACTGGGAAATCAAGGGAGTGACCGGATCGCGGCTGAAGAGATTGCCAATCGATTAGGCACCATCAACTACGAAATCACGACCCGCATCACTCCTCTTCTGCCAAGGCGCATCGTGTGAGATCATTTACTTTCCACGAGTCGGTCGAACACCCGAATCTCCGTAAATTAGCTTCGGGCTTTACAAGCAAAACCAGAGTGCGTAAACCTCCCGAATACCTGTAGACCGGGGATGGCTCTTGCCCCGGTTTCGCTTCCAATGCCCGAATCTCCGTAGGTCGGCTTCGGGTTTTACAAGCAAAACTGCGGCACAACCCATCCACGGTCTACATCATGTTCCAACGTTTCCGCGACCTTCGAATCGTTCAAAAACCTTCACATTGGCTCTTGCCCCGGTTTCGCTTCCAATGCCCGAATCTCCGTAAATTGGCTTCGGGCTTTACAAGCAAAACCGGAGTGCGCAAACCTCCCGAATACCTGTAGACCGGGGATGGCTCTTGCCCCGGTTTCGCTTCCAATGTCCGAATCTCCGTAGGTCGGCTTCGGGTTTTACAAGCAAAACTGCGGCACAACCCATCCACGGTCTACAGCATGTTCCAACGTTTCCGCGACCTACAAATCGCTCAAAAGCCTCCCGAATTGGCCCTTGCCCCGGTTTCGACTCCAACGGCCGCATCTCCGTAGAATGTCTAAGCAAAACCGCGGCACAACCCATGCCCGACCCACAACATGTTCAAACGCTTTCGAAACCCAAAAAAAAGAGCCGAGGCATTTGCCTCGGCTCTTTTTTGAATCACTCTTACTGGGGAGTAGGAGTGATTGTGAAGCCCTGAGAGCTGAGCTCTTGGCCGATGTGGCGGAGCTTTTTCATCGCTCGAAGCTCGATTTGCCGGACTCTTTCTCGCGTGACGTTCAACTCACTTCCAACTTCTTCCAAAGTTCGTGAGCGACCGTCGTCGAGGCCGAATCGAAGCCGTACCACGTCTCTTTCTCTCGATGTGAGACGTCCCAGAATGCCATCGATCTCTTCTCTTCGGATCAACGTCCATGTCACGTCTCCAGGAGACGGCATGTTTTGGCTCTGAACGAAATCACCGATGGAGCTGTTATCCTTTTCGCCGACTGGGGTTTCCAGTGAAATCGGCTCAACGGCAACTCGCATCATTTCTCGAACACGGTCAATCGACAAACCGACTTCTCGGCTGATCTCTTCTTCCGTTGGTTCGCGCTGCAGCTCTTGCTGCAATCGAGAGGCAGTCTTGACAACCTTGTTGATCAATTCTGCAACATAGACGGGAATTCGAATCGTTCGTCCTTGGTTGATGATTGCGCGTGCAATTGCACGTCGAATCCACCAAGTGGCATAGGTGCTGAATCGGAAACCCTTACGCCAGTCGAACTTTTCGACGGCTCGGATAAGACCCAGGTTGCCTTCCTGAATAAGATCTGCGAGAGGAATTCCGCGCGCGTTGTACTTCTTGGCAATACTGACAACCAGTCGAAGATTCGACTCGATCAGAACTTTCTTTGCGTACATGTCGCCAGCCTGGACCTTTCGAGCGAGATCGACTTCCTGTTCAGGAGTCAAAAGCTGTGCGCGGCGAGTTTGCCGCATCCACATTTCTAGCTCTTCAGAATCATCAGGAACCGGTCGTTCTTCAGTCGCTTCATCTGCCTCTTCATCGGCAGCATCTAATTCAAGCAAATCGTCGTCAGCGGGCTCGGCAGACGGATCATCCAAAACAGGGGCAGCCCCAGCCTCCATATAGGAGTGGCGACCAGGCGTACGAACGGTAATTGCCCGTCCTCGGCGTGGTTGTGTGGCTAACCCATTTTCTGCTGGCATGCTGTTGTAACCTCCGAAGTTCACGATGAACTTCTCTCTGTCGTGAGATATCTCGTTTCCTTATCTCTTCGGTGAAATGAGGGCGTTTCTATCTAGTTGTCGATAATATTAATAGCTGAATTCGATTAGTTGGGCGTCAATGCCCAGCGCATCACCTTAACACAGTCGAGGGCCGCTGTCAAGAAGCTGAATTCTGTGACTGGGAGAGCGCAGGTATTCTCTTCGCCCTCTTTTCGGTTTGCACAACGTGCTTTCTAGTTTGATATGACGTGATTTTTGACGCGAAACGTTGCGATTTCGCGCGACTTAATTCATACTACGGAGCTTTTCAACCGCGAGTCGCAATGATTTTGACAGAACGGCGGTTGAATCAAGAGAACAACCGCGTCCGAAACTTACCCTTACAGTTCCACGCAACCACGCTTCACTCATATTTAACGCGGTGAGTACGTGGCTTGGTTCCTGACTTTGCGAACTGCATGCAGCCCCACTACTAACCGCAAATCCCATACGGTCGAGTTCAATTACGATGGATTCGCCTTCAACGCCCAAGAAACTTAGGCTCAGGATGAATGGTGATACCGTAGGTCCGCCGTTGACCTGCCAATCCGTAAATCCTTCCAACTCTGACAAGCACAGTTCACGAAGTGTGCTTGCATGATCGAAGTCACCCGCTTGTTCGTCAATCGCAATTTCTGCAGCAAACCCTATACCGACAATTCCCGGAACATTGAGAGTTCCTCCTCGATATCCGTTCTCTTGCTCTCCACCGAGAATGAAGGAATGAGGCGGAAGCGCTTCTGAATACAAACCGCCCACCCCTTTGGGACCGTAAAATTTGTGGGCGCTGAATGAAGCGAACGAGATGTTCGATAGGTCGATCGGAATCTTGCCAAGGGCTTGAGTGATATCACTGTGAAGATATTCACACGAGGCTCGTAGTAGGGTGGGATCCCAAATCGTGCCAATCTCGTTGTTGATGAGCATCTGACTGATCAACTCAACCGGCTCAGCAGGCGGAAGGACCTCAAGCCCATTGTTGTTAAGAGTGCTTAGACCTCGCCTTATCCCCGGTTCCCGAACCGCGCTGTGCTCGAATGGACCCATGCATCCGTTTTGAAAGGCACTTAGGACTTGATTGTTCGACTCGGTTGCTCCGGAGGTGAACAGGATTTGGGACGGATCTTCCGCACCAAGTAACTGAGCGACTTGCTCACGAGCATGTTCAACCGCGGCTCGGGCTTTCCGGCCAAAGGAATGGATCGAATGAGCGTTTCCAAAATCCTCCCCAAAGTAGGGAAGCATCTCTCGAAGCACCCGCGAGTCAAGAGGCGAAGTTGCCGCGTAGTCGAAGTATCGTGAGCGGTCGGAATGATCCGTCATCGGGGCCAATTGTTTCTACGAGAAGGTGCTTGGGTCAATAGCAAACCGGGCTCCTACTAGGGAGCCCGGTTAAGTTTCGTCGACGACTGGCGTCTTAAAGCTTGGCCATCGCTTCCGAAAGGAGGCGAGGTACGTCGCTCGTACGATCCGCAACCGAAGCGCCTGCACTGAGGAAGGCGTCAACCTTGGATTGTGGAGTTCCGGTGTTGCCGGAAATAATTGCGCCGGCATGGCCCATTCGCTTTCCAGGAGGAGCCGTTCGGCCGGAAATGAATCCTACAACTGGCTTCGACATCGTCTTGATGAACTCACAAGCTGTTTCCTCGTCCGATCCGCCAATTTCACCGATCATCACAACCGCTTTGGTCTTAGGATCGGCCTCAAACATCTCCATGACTTCGATGAATCGAGTGCCAGGGAGCGGGTCGCCACCGATTCCGACGCAAGTTGTTTGACCGAAACCGGCCCGGGTCATTTCCCAAACGATTTCGTAGGTTAAGGTTCCACTACGGGAAACGAGTCCAACTTCACCCGGCAAGAATATGTTGCCCGGCATGATGCCCATTTTGCACTCGCCAGGAGTGATGATTCCCGCGCAGTTGCCGCCAAGCAACCGGGTTGTTCCATTTGCTCGAATGCGGTTAACCATTCGGATTTCGTCGTGGATGGGAATCCAGTCGCTGATGAGCGTTACGAAGGGTAGACCAGCTGCCTCGCACTCGAGAACGGAGTCCACCGCATAGGGCCCAGGAACGAAAACGATGGATGCGTCTGCGCCCGTTGCCTTAACCGCTTCTTCAACCGTGTCGAAAATAGGTCGTCCGAGGTGCTCAGTACCGCCCTTACTAGGAGTTACGCCCGCTACCACCTGTGTTCCGTACTCGATCATTTGCTGCGAGTGGAAGCCACCTTCTTTACCTGTCATTCCACACACGATTACGCGCGTGTTCTTGTCCACGAGGATTGCCATTAGGGCTATTCTACCGGACTAAATGTTCTCTCGGCAGGGTGTTTGACCTGCCTTTATCGCATCAAAGAATTGGGATCGGGTGCGATTTGTTGTATTTGCATGCAAGAACGTGAGAATTGCCTATAATGGCGGTCGTATGTCAGACACGATTCCGAGACTGATCCTTATTGACGGGTTGCCTGGCGCAGGTAAGAGCACCACCGGGGAACTTCTCTCAGCCGCAATATCCGCATCCGGTCAGCCATCGGAGTTGTATCTGGAAACTCAACCCAATCATCCGCTCCATGTTTTTCCTACCGATGAACTGGGCGCTGCTTGGACCAACATACATCTAAAAACGACGCCTGAGACGTTCGGCCAAAGAAGCTTAGAGCTTTGGGACACTTTCTTGGCCCAGAACACCGGGGTCGTTTCGATCATCGAGAGCTTTCCCTTTCAGAGTTCGATTCGGGTGCTGATGCAAATGAATCAGTCCTCAGAGCTGATCGAGAATTATTGGAACGAGTGGCAGCACCGGGTCGCAAGATTAGATGCTGTCCTCCTTTTCTTTCATGAAACGGACCCGATTTCACTCATTGAACAGGCCTTCGAGGAACGGGGAGATCAGTGGACTAGCTACATCGTGCGGTCGTTTGAGTTGATGCCTTACTGCAAAACTCGAGGTTTGACCGGCAAAGAGGCGACGATTGGATTCCTGCGGGACTACGCAGAATTGCTGGATCACTTGATGTCAAACATTCAAATTCGAGCAGTCACGTTTGAAGCGAGACCCGAAAACTACGAAGAACGTCAAATGTTGGTTTATCAAGCTTTTGGACTCAATGCTTAGGTTCGAAGTAGCCATTCAGGGCGTTCGGGGCGATAGTCCCAGAAAAAGCAGATATTCGTAAAGACATCCTGCCCAACTGGCCTAAACCGTGTTAAACTAACTCCAGCGGCTGCAAAGCCAGCGTCGAATTTCCCAAAAGGAAAACGGGGGAACCGTAACTTAGGGGTGAATGGAGATCAGTTTGATCTACTAGGGTAACTCTTGGCCCGAACCCGACAGCTAACCCCGTAGACGTAGTGAGAGTCGGATGCGCGCGTACGACGCCGGTTCGCGCCGGAGGTGAAGATGGGACAACGTTGTTCTGTTCAGAGCGCCATGACACTTGCCTTTGTGGTCCAGGGGACATATCGCGAATCAAACGTGATCTTTGGCTGCAATGGAGCAGCGCCAATCATGTGAAGAGGGCCCTTATGTCAGCCACGTCAGCACCTCCTGTTGAGCTGGGCCTTCCGAAAGGGGGGCCCTTTTCCTTTTAGCCGGGCCAACCTTGGTGTTCAGCGATCCTTTTGTAAGGGGTTGATCTTTCGCTTTGCGATGTCCAAACGTCGTATCCTTACCAGTCCATGGATACTCGATGCTTAACGATCAAAGAAATCGCTCGCGAGCATCCGCTTGGGGTGGTCAAACCGGCTGATTTTGTGACTGAGGATGGTCCGGTGATCTCGCCTGAAGCGGTGCTGGCTGATCCGCGATTGAGCGTTTATTGCTTTGATCCTGAGAACGATCGGGTGCTGTTTGTGGAAGTTGATGATGCGGCAGCAGTTGTACAAGCTCCGTTTTATTATCAGGGCCAGATTGAACATGCGGTTGGATTGGTGTCTATGCCGGTAGAGGTCTTCCACCGAGTTGCCGCGACGATTCCGGAGCCGCCACGCGGAGTGATCTTTGTGCATTCGGTGGGTCGGTGCGGATCGACCTTGCTTAGCAAAGTGTTAGCGGCTTGTCCAACCGTCCATAGCCTTTCGGAGCCGGATGACTTGACTCAAATCGTCAACTTGCGAGTCGCCAATTCGATTTCAGAAGATGAGATTCGCGAAATGATCCGCAGTTCCATTAAGTGGCGAGGAAAGCCACGAGAAGGGGCGGATTTTGACTTTCTCGCTCTCAAAACGAGAAGTGAAGTCATGGTGTTAGCGGACCTCTTCGCTGATTTGTATCGAAGCTCAAAGCACTTGTTTCTTTACCGTGATGGCGTCTCCTGGATGCGGACGCTGTTCCGAGGCATTCCGTTAGATTGGGATATTTATGATGAAGCCCAGAATAGAGACATGAATGAACGTTGGGCAAAGATGCTTCCGTTGGCCAAGCAGGCTCTCACCGAAAGTAAGATATTGAACCCAATAGAAGTTAGAATTCTTGCCTGGATCACCTGCATGGAAGGCTACTTGCTTCTCAAATCGAAGGGATTGGACCTATGCGCAACCCGTTACGAAGACATCACCACCGATCCAACCCAGGTGATGCGGAAGTTGCTGGATTTCTGCGGTATTGACGTTGTCGACTGGACCGTCATACAGGACGTTCTCGGTCGCGACTCTCAAGCTGGAACCATATTCGACCGGGAAGAAAGGCGAAAAAAGAATCGGCAACTGACTCCTGAACTCATTGCGGACGTATGTCGAATGATCGCAGCGTATCCCAGACTGAGGGTCCCAGGAGTGATCGTTCCTGGGACCCTCAAGCTGGATGGAGATCTGCCCGCAGCCAATTAACGGAACTGCGGGCAACTGAGATTTCAGGCAAACATCGCGCCACGAGTCTTAGCCAGAGCGCTAAGCTCTGCGCGACTATCCTGACCAGCCTTTAAGACTGCCTGATCGCGGGAGAGTTTGCCGCCAAGTCCTTCCTTGTAGTGAGACATCTCTCCATCAATCCACATGCGTAGGCTCTTCGCTCCGTTTGCGGAGCCGATGACTCGCTTAGAGGGCGGAGCATTAGGATCGACCCACAGTATCTGTTCCCAATTGTTGGTAGCCAGATTGACGTAAGAAATATAGCCTCCGGGCAAAACCTGTCGAGGCCGTTTGATCGCACCAGTAAAGCTGTACTTCACGCCAGCCGTTTCTACCGGATCATAGAAATGTGGAGTGATGAAATCAGAAACGGCGATCCCTTGAATTTGATAACCAAAATTATCCGCTTCGCAAGGGTCCGCAGATTCCACCAAGTAGCTGAATTGTCCTGGAGCATCCACAACGTCCATTCCCTGGATTTGAATCGCCTTCGACGATTGCATACGGTTTCCGTATGGGTCGACCAGCATTTCAAGGATTTCGTGGCTTGCGTCAATGGTCCACGATTCATTTAAGTGACTCGCAATTACCTCCGCGTAGGGCTGATTGTGCTTGTCCATGTGAAATCCACCTTCCCCAGGTGGAAGCTTCGCAACCAAGAACACCGGCCAGACACCGGCTGGGATATGGGCTGGATCACTCAAATACTGCACCGTTGCCGTAATAGGCCATTGGGTGGGAAGGTCTCGAACAACTTGAACATTGAGTGCGACGGCTGTCGCATGCACAAGGGACGGGTCGAGTTTCTTCGTTTTGTCAACAATACCGATTTGGATTAAAGACATGTTTCTCCTCACTTGCATTCAAGGCCGAGAATCGCTCATTCGCAATTCTTAACTCTATTGAACGAATCCACAAAAGCGGATCTATCAGTGACAAGAAATTGATTTAGGTTGGACGTCAATCTTGATGGGTGGAACAAGCACCGTATTCGGGCCCAAATCCCTCGGGTCCTTTCAAAGAGGCAGATCACGTGCCCGAGGAAACCTAACTTGTTCCGTACAATCGGTCACCGAAATCGCCGAGACCGGGGACGATGTATTTTTTGTCATTCAGACACTCATCGAGCGAGGCAGTTACGATGTTGACGTCGGGGTGGTTTGCTTGCAGAACGGCCACTCCTTCGGGAGCCGAGACGATGGATACCATCGTCACTTGAGTCGCTCCATGCGCTTTGATAAGGTTGATAGCTTGGCTTGCCGATCCTCCGGTGGCGAGCATCGGGTCAACGCAAAGCGTGAATCGATCGGTGAGGTCGGGCAATTTACTGTAATAGCTTCGAGCAATCGCCGTTTCTTCGTGGCGTTCTAGGCCGATGTAGCCCACTGCGACGTTGGGGAAGAGCCTGAGCGTCGGTTCTAGCATGCCTAAGCCCGCCCGCAACACCGGTACGACGGCAAGGCCCTGATCTAGGACACGTACGTTGGTGGCCTTGATCGGCGTTTGGACACAATCGACTTTGGTTCGTATGAGATAGGTGGCTTGGAGAACGAGCAAAGTCGTAAGGCTATCGGTCAATACTCGAAATCGGTCAGGAGCCGTTGATTTGTCTCTCAATTCAGCCAATAAGTGTCCAGCAAGCGGATGATCAAGAACATGGAGTGGCATCTCAATCTATTCTGCTACGAAATAGCGATTTTGAGAACAGGGACTCGCCCAGAGTCTTGGCATTTGAAATAACCCTTGCCCAAGTATCGTTTAAACAGGCACAATGGTGGGTCTTTATCGTATCGTTAAGGCGCGGACCTTCTAACTATGCAACCCACTTCGATCGCTGGCATCATCCTTGCAGCAGGCAAGGGAACTCGAATGAAATCGGAGCTTCCTAAAGGACTCCACCGAATGTGCGGAATTCCGATGGTGGAACACGTGGCGCGAGCCATGAAAGCAGCCGGCATCGAAAGACCGATTATCGTTATCGGTCATGGCGGCGAACTCATTCAAGATGCACTTGGAGACGCATACGATTATGTTTGGCAGCGCGAGCAACTAGGCACCGGACACGCAGCGCTAATGGCGAGTCCTGTGCTGGCTGGTCATAACGGACCTGTCATTATTGCCGCGGGAGACACTCCCATGCTGCAAGCCAGTACTTTCGAAGGACTCATCCAGGCTCACACCGCCTCCCATGCCTTGGTGACCTTGTCCTCCGCCGTCATCGCAGATCCAAAAGGTTACGGTCGGATTGTCCGTGGGCCAAATGGCGATCCTGTGAAAATCGTTGAGGACAAGGACTGCAACCCGGATGAGAAGCTGATCGACGAGATCAACGTCGCTCTTTATTGCTTCGATTGCCCGACGCTTCTCCGCATTTTGCCGACACTCAGTAACTCCAATGCTCAGGGCGAGTACTACCTCACGGATGTGATCGATTCCGTTCAGAAGGAAGGCGGCAAGCTGACTGCGAAGGTTTTTGATGACCCCGATGTGATTGTGGGAGTCAATGACCGATGGCAGTTGGCACTCGCAGCAAAAGAGATGAACCGCCGGATTCTCAAGAAGCATGCGGTCAACGGTGTGACGCTCATGGATATCGATTCGATTTCGGTAGGGATTGACGTTGAAATCGGCGGCGACACGGTTCTGGAAGCAGGAACCATTTTGGTCGGAAAGACCAAGATCGGTAGTGCATGTGTAATCGGTCCAAATACAAAGATTGAAAACAGCACCGTCGGGAACGAAACATCCGTCGTCTCCAGCTACATCGATCAAGCAATCGTCGGAAACAAGGTGTGGATCGGACCCTATGCTCACCTCCGTCCGAAGGCAAATATCGGCGATAAAGCAAAGATCGGCAACTTTGTCGAAGTCAAGAATTCCACTTTCGGGGTTGGCGCCAAAGCCAACCACCTGGCCTACATTGGCGACGCAACCGTAGGTTCCGAGGCCAACCTTGGGGCCGGAACGATCACCTGCAACTATGACGGATACAACAAGAGCCGCACTCAGATTGGTGAGAAGGCCTTTGTTGGATCGAATTCTACGCTGGTGGCTCCAATTACGATTGGAGATGGTGCGTTTGTCGCCGCTGGGTCGGTGATAACGGAAGACGTTCCAAGCGACGGCGGGGCATTTGGCCGGGCGCGTCAGGTTACGAAAGAGGGATGGGCGGCATCGCGCCGAGGAGCAATCAAATCAGCGAATCACTAAAAAACCGGAGCCTTAGCGGCATGAAACTGTTTTGCGGCCGCGCACATCCGGAACTTGGGCATCGGGTAGCCAAGGAACTGAATGTTGAACTGGGTCGATTAACGACGACCAAGTTCGCGGACGGAGAAATCCGCATCATGATCGACGAGAGTGCTCGCGGCAATGAGATCTTCATTCTCCAGCCGACCTGTGCGCCCACGAACGATAATTTGATGGAACTGTTCATCATGCTGGATGCCTTCCGAAGGGCTTCCGCCCGCAGGATCACGGTCGTGATGCCCTATTACGGATATGCCCGGCAAGACAAAAAGGTCAAACCCCGTGAGCCCATCACCGCTCGCATGATCGCTAACTTCCTGGAAGCAAGTGGTGCAGATCGGGTTGTCGCTCTCGACTTGCATGCGGAGCAGATTCAAGGCTTCTTCAATATTCCCGTGGATCACCTGTATGGTGGGCCGATTCTAGGTCGTTACTTCGTGGAGCGCGGATTCAACGAAGATAAAGATGTCGTCGTGGTCAGTCCTGACGTTGCCGGTGTTACTCGAGCGAAGGCGCTGGCCGAAATGCTGAACTGCCCGTTTGTCGTTATCGCCAAGCGACGACCCGCTCCAAACGTTGTTGAGGTCGTCGAGATCGTGGGCGATTTCGTCGGCAAACGGTGCGTCATGATTGACGACATGATCGACACCGGTGGGTCCATCGTGGGGGGAGCTCAAGCCTTGATGGATCGAGGAGCAAGGGAAGTCATCGCCTGTGCTACCCATGCCGTTTTTAGTCGTGATGCACGTGCCCGATTGCAGGATAGCTGTATCTCGGAAGTGGTGGCATTGGACACGATCCCCGAAGACAAAGACGCCAATTTCTCGAAGCTGACGATCCTGCCTTCAGCCCCTCTCATTGCGGATGCCATCCGACGGATTCACCTAAATGAGTCGGTCAGTGAGCTTTTCCATGACTGGCGGTAAGCAGGCTCCCGATATCGACGAGATTCAAGCTCCTTTCCAGTGGCGCGTTCGTCTATCCGATAAGGAACCGCATAAGCTCTACGGAATTGTTGCGGTTGCTATCGTTGCTTTCCTGGTTGGGATATTGATATTCAAAAATATCACCCTAGGATTGATCGGTTTTGCTATTATCTTCGGATCAACTGCAGAGTTCTGGTTAGGCAGTCAGTTTAAGATTGATGAAAAAGGTGTAAGCGTTCGCACTGGCGCGAGCTTCTCGGTTCTGGAATGGGCGAATGTCAAGCGAGTTGTTCGCGACTCAAATGGAATTAAACTCACACCGCTTGAAAATGCGGGAACAATGGATGCGTTTCGAGGCGTGTATCTGCGATATGGAAAGGATAACAAAGACAGTGTCGAGAGGGCGGTTTTAACCTTTGGAAAAATCAGCGACTTCGATGTGGTCAACGGAACTGACGGACGAGGAGACGGAAGCCCTAGTCCAAAAAGCGGCGACTGAAATTGTCCGCCGAAAAATGCAAACTCCTGCGATTTTGTTTCTCGAAATGAATAAGCCACTTGCCAACGTTGGAGCGAATTCCGCGCTCGTACTTGCACCGTTTGCAGTGCCTTTTTTCGGATTTGATTTTGTCAACGATTACAGCCGACTCTTTTCTAAGCGAGAGAACGTCGAACTGCTGCTTCAACGTATCGAACAGCTTTCGGCTAAGCAATCGGCAAAGGACTAATAATGGGCCAACAGTATCTCGACAACGGTTGGATATCGATCTTGATCACCTTAACGATGGTGGCCTTGGTCTTATTCAACATTCTTCGCGCACATGGCGGGAAGGACCTCTTTATCAGAAGAATCGCAGGTCTCAATGCGATTGATGAAGCAGTAGGGCGGGCTACCGAAATGGGTAGGCCAGTTCTCATGGTTCCGGGCCTTACCGACACCACCGTTAACGCTAAGACGATGCAGGCAATTAACATTTTTGCCTATGTCAGTCGAGTGGCCGCCCGGTTTGCAAACCCGATTCTGGTCTGCTGCTATAACGCATCAACCTATACCGTAGCTCAAGAAATAATTCGAGACGTATATCAACAAGAAGGTTTAGGTGACCGCTTCGATGTGGACTCGGTTCGATTTATTTCGGACAGGCAGTTTGCCTTCGCAGCCGGAGTTGCGGGTCTTATCTTGCGAGAACAGGCCGCCGCGACCTTCTTCATGGGAGAGTTCTACGCCGAGTCACTCATTCTTGCGGAAACTGCGAACTCAGTTGGAGCCATTCAGGTTGCGAGTTCGACCGAGTTGACCCAGACTCCCTTCTTCATCGCAGCATGCGATTACGTTTTGATTGGTGACGAGTTCTATGCCGCAAGTGCTTTCTTGACTCGCCAGCCAGTTCTCGTCGGAAGCCTGATCGGTCAGGATTGGTGCAAGCTGCTCATTGCTTGCATGATTTTCTGCGGAGTGATCTTTAATTCCATCCAGCTTAGCGGTGGAAGCCATCACACGATCACGGAAGCATGGAACGAGGGCAAGATGGACAAGCTGAAGCCCAAGCCATTTGGAGCGGGTGACACGACAGTATCACGATGGCTCAACCCAGACCCTGCCAAAGACACCAAGATTGACCGTCCTAAACTTCCTAAGGACGAATTGCCAGCGAAAGCACCTGGGGGTGGCAACTAATGGAATTACTGGCTCAGTTAGCCCCCAAAACGTTCTGGAACGCGCCGAACGGCTCGTCCGAACTCTGGGTTAAGATCATCATCGCTTTCTTCATCGGTATCGGATTCTTCATCGGCATGATGAATGTGCCGACCCAAATGAGACGGCCGATAGTCTTCACCGTCACCTTCGTTTCGGGGCTCTTTTACTTCCTTTTCTGGATCTATCCCGCTCCGATCAACAAGGCGCCTGAGGACGCTCCGCGTAACACGCTTGAAGCATTCTCCTTCTGGATTTCCGACTCGCAAGCGGTCGTTGCGGACCTGACGAACATTATTGCTTCGTTCTTGATTGGTCTTGGCATCTACTCACTGCTTAGAGTCCACCTTGGCAAAATCAAGAAGCAGCAGCGGGACTGGCAGTTCAGCGTTGTACTGATCGTCAGCATGCTCGCAATGATCCTTTTCGGATATGTCGACTTCTACATGCGCTTAGACCCGGCCAACTCAAAGATGGCGGGAAGCGGCTACGTGGGTTGGACTTTCTGGCAGTTTGGACGCGACCTGCTCTTCAACGGCTTGCTCCAAAACATGGACGCGGGCATGTTCTCAATCGTCGCGTTTTACATCTTGTCGGCCGCTTACCGAGCCTTCCGGGCTCGATCCATTGAGGCGACCATCCTACTTGTAACCGCGCTCGTCGTGATGTTGAGTCTGATGGGATTGGTTGAATTCTATTGGGCTCAAGGAGTTGACAGTGCTCATCTGAGCAACAACTTCAAGTTGGATAACGTGGCGCGTTGGCTTCGTGGAAACGTTCAAACGCCTGCCATTCGCGGAATCGACTTTGGCGTCGGAATCGGACTGCTCGCAATGGGCGTTCGACTCTGGCTCAACCTTGAAAAGACAGGAAGTGCTAGCTAATGGCAACTTTAGATCCCACTCCTAAGAGCTTTGCGGAAAAACTGCAATCCGTTCCTAAACCGGTTTTATATCTGGTGCTATTCCTGTTGGCGGCCTTGCCACTCTTCTTTCCCGTGAAGTTGCCGAACAAGCCGATCGATGCCAGCATCGACTTCTACGCTCATCTTATGCAACTCCCCGAGGGTAGCAAGGTTCTGATCAGTTCGGACTGGACGAACTCAACCCGAGGCGAAAGCATGGGCGAAATGGAAGCCTTACTTCGCATTCTCATGCGAAAGGGAATCAAGTTCGTGGTCTACACGACGGCTGATCCCCAAGCGCCTCAAGTAGCCCGCGATACGATTCGTAAGATCGCGGACGAAGAAGGGAAGGCCGGCGGATATCGCTACAAGCCGTTCGAAGATTACGTGATTCTTGGTTACTATCCGAACGGAGAAGGCACCACATCGGCCATTAACAACAAGTTCCTTTCCATCTGCGAAGGCAAGAAAGACTGGCCCGAGAACTCTCCACCGAGAGATGTTCTTCAATCGCCGGTTCTACAAGGTATCAAGTCGGTTTCAGACTTTAAGTATCTGATCATGGTGACCGCATCCAGCACAAATACGGTTGTCCTGGAACGAGTGACCAAAGCTCCGTTGATGTTCATGGTAACCGGTGTTATGGTTCCTGAGAACACCACTTACTACGCTTCTGGGCAGCTGAAGGGACTTTGCGGCGGCGTCAAAGGCGTCTACGACTTGGAAACCCTTATGGAGGACGGACTAAACGTCGAAGGACCCCACAAGGTTCTTTCAGAGAAGTACACCGACGTGATTCCAGGGTTCCCTGGAAAGCAAAATGCGGGTAAGGGAAATGCCTACTATCCGTCCTTACACTTCGCGTTGTTCTTGCTTATCCTGGCGGTTATTACCGGCAACGTGGGCATGTTCTTGTCGAAAAGGAAGGGTGCCTAAATGACATACAATCACGATCTTGCCGTCCTTTCGGTCGGAGCCATCGCGACAATTGGTCTCTACACCATTCTTTATCGAGAGAACCGATTCTATCGATTCTTCGAGCACCTGTTCCTAGGTTTGGCATCTGGCTGGGCTTTGGTTGCCCTATGGACGGAAACGCTCAAGAGTCTTTGGTGGGACAAGCTTGTGGGTGCATCTGCATCCGATGGAAACTCGGCTGCAATGGGCTACTGGGTCTACATCATGTTGCTCCCCATCGGCGCGATGGGATACATGGTCTTCAGCAAGAAGCACAACTGGATGAGCCGTATTCCCATCGGCATCATCCTGGGACTGTATTCTGGCCAGCAGTTCAACGCCTGGACCAACCGATACATTCCTCAAATGGCTGGAACGATGAAATCCATCATTCCGACCGCAGGCTTCTTTAAGCCAGATCCCAATGCGCTAAACCCCGCTTTAGGTCCGGTAAAAGGCGATCTGTACGGATCGGAGGCTCTCAATAACCTCATCTTCATTTTCACCGTGCTGTGCGTCCTAAGCTATTTCTTGTTTAGCTTTGATGTGAAGAACAAGCTGGTCAAGAGTGCGTCACTCATGGGACGCTGGTTGCTCATGATCGGCTTTGGAGCGATCTTCGGCACCACGGTTATGATGCGGTTCTCACTTCTCATCGACCGAATGTTCTTCATCTGGATCGAGTTCGTGAAACAAGGTCTGTTCCATCTGAAATAAACGGGAAGCAATCTAAAGGAGCCGCGGCTAATCGAGTAGATTGGCTCCGGCTCCTTTTCTTTTTGAAATAGAAATTTCCCTACCAAAAATGGCAGAACGCATTGTTCACGCGATTGTACTGAGGCGGCGCGATTCCGGGGAATCGGATCGCAGACTAACAGTCCTCACCGAAGAGTACGGCAAGATCGACGTATTAGCTAAAGGGGCTCGCAAAGGCGGTTCGCGACTTTCGGGAGTCTCGGATCCATTGAGTGCCGCCGTAATGAACCTAGCGGAAGGCAAGCGCAATCTTTTCATCACCCAAGCTCAACCGCTTCATTCATTTCGTGGCTTGCGCAACGACTACGACCGCCTCACAGGCGCTTTGGCACTGGTGGAACTTTTCGCAGCTATTCTCCCAATCGATGAGCCATTTCCAGAAGCCTATGCCTTATTGGCACAATCCTTACATCATCTGGAAACGCACGTCAAGCCAATCGTCGCGCTAGTTTGGGCCGAAGTCCGACTCTTGGAACTCACAGGCTTCTTGCCTCAGTTCGACCGGTGCGTGGTGACGGACAAGGAGATCACCGAAGGCGAACCGTTTCTCTCACCTAGAGCAGGTGGATATGTCTCCGAGCAAGCGGCAATTACGTTTACTGACCGTTTTCGCACTCGAGCCGAAGTGCTTTATGGTCTTGTCCGATTGCCAGAGTTCGATGAGCCTCCCGGCAACATGAAATTCGTCGAAGAAGCCCTCGCGGATCTACTCCCGTTCTGGCAAAACATCGCCGACGCTCAGCTTCCAGCTAATGAGTCCGCGGTGCGAGAGTTTCGGCACGTAACCGTTAGCGACTGAAGGAGTTGACGCGCATTTTTGAACGCGGCATCTCGACCCCAGCGCGGGTCGCGGCTCTTAGCCCTGCGTCGCGGAGCGCCGTGGGGTAGTTGCTTGCGCCGCCAAAACGTCTTCTGGCCGCATATTGGAAAACAGGCGTATGCGACCCACTGCCCGGGGTCGGAATCGACATTCGCCTCTCACCCCGGGGCATCGCAGAGATGACCCGGGGCTAAAATATGTGACCACTCCGTGGTCAGGATGCCTCTTTCCTGGGAGTGCATTTATTCTTGACAGTCCAAAACCTTAAGGAATCCCCCATCGTGTGATACGAAACTAGATTCATTTCGGAAAGACCTAATCCCGCCAATCTTCTCCGTTCGTACAAACGCCAAATGAGCTTGTGTAATAACGATAATGACCAATATGCGGGGCTAGCTTGATCTCACTTAAAGTGCACCGACCTCCATATCTTGAATTCGTTCCCCTAACACAATCGTTAAAAGAGTAGAATCTTCGCCAATGAGACGGTCGTCCCTTACCATGCTTTCGGTTGCCGCAGTGCTCGCACTTGTTGGCTGCGGAAAAGGCAATTTCTCCGAGAGGAGTTCTGCTGGAAAAGAAAACGTTTTTCGGTATCCAATCACTACCGACATGACCACGCTTGATCCGGCAAAGGTGCAGGATGGCGATACGATCGATGCCATTCAACAGGTTTTTGAGGGCCTCGTGAAGTGGGACGAGAAGAATCAAGTCGTTCCAAATATTGCCGAAAAGTGGGAAATTGCCCCCGACGGCCGAACCTACACGTTCACCCTGAACAAAGGCGTGAAGTTCCATAACGGTCGCGAAGTAAAGGCAGCCGACTTCAAATACTCCATCGAGCGCGCAGCCAACCCCGAGTTCGGTTCTCCGACGGCCGCCGACTACCTATTTGCCATTGACGGATTCAACGATCGTTGGTCGAAGAAGGCTAAGGACGTTCGAGGTGTGAAAGTTGTTGACGACTATCACCTAATCCTGGTAGCTGACAAGCCACGGCCTTACTTTCTTGCCTTGCTGACTTATCCCGACTCGTTCGTCGTCTGCAAAGAGGCGTTGAATAATGGCGGTGAGATTCAGAAAGTCGAGCAAATGATTGGAACCGGGCCTTACAAGGCCACTTCCTTTGCACCCGACCAGCTTTTGGTCCTTGGGTCGAACAAAGAGTATCGACTCGGTGCTCCAAAGGTCGATCGAATTGAGCGAACGGTTATCAAGGATGCTCAGACTCGCTTGAACAAGTTCAAGTCGGGTGAATTGGATCTTACACGCATTGAGCGACAAGACATTCCTGGCTTGTTGGCGGATGCAAAGTTCAAGGATCAGATCCATTTCTTTGAACGACCGGCTCTTTATTACGTCGGCTTGAATTGCGACACTTACGCTCCGTTTAAGGATCGGAATGTTCGCCGAGCATTTGCGATGGCCGTCGACGCTCAAAAGCTTGTAGACGAGACCCTAGATGGCAAGAACCCCGATATTCAAAAGCTGAACGGAGTCAATCCAGTTGCTAAGAGCATCTTGCCTCCATCTGTTTTAGGATTCAGATCCAACGCCAACTACATTCGTTTCAATTTGACGGAAGCGAAGAAACTCCTTGCTGCCGCTGGATATCCAGATGGTAAGAACATGCCCCCGCTCGTGATTTACCATCGAGACGGCCAAACCGACGTGAAATTGGTCGCAGAAGCAGTTGCAACCCAGCTGAGACAAAATCTCGGCGTGGATTGTAAGACCCAGATGCTCCCTTGGGGCGCCTACCTCGATAAGCACAACAAAAAACAGCTTGAGTTCTTCCACATGCGATGGTCGGCGGACTACCTTGATCCTCAAAACTTCTTGAGTCTGTTGCTGTCCACAACCGGCGTCGAGAACAAGATTAACTACAGCAATCCTGCTTTCGATGCACTCTGCGCCAAGGGTGATACGATGGTCGGAAAGGATGACGAGCGACTCAAACTCTATGCTCAAGCCGAGGATATGGTTCTGCAGGATGCACCGTTTATTCCGATCTACATCGAAAAAGACGCCGAATTGATCAGCCCACGCATTAAGGGTTTAAGAGAGTCCGTTTTTGGACACTTGCCACATACCACTGTTAGCTTGGAGTAGTTGAATTGGGAGCACCGAGGTGCTCCTAGTTTTAAAACGAATGGCCTCACCTTCAAGAGTTCAAATCTCGGCAGCAAATTTCACCAGACCGGAATCCGGTCTGGTGTTTGTTCCTGACTCATGCGACCTTGAATGCACCTTTACCGGCTTACCCGCTTGGCAAAGTAATGGTGGACCGCATCGCGGACATCCCGCACGATCCCTTCCGTTTTCGATGGAAGCGAAGATCGATGCCGAACTGGGTCAACTCGTTCGAATTCATGTTCTTGGCATCTTCTCACTGTTCGCTGGGCGAGAAGATGAGGCGCTCGGCACGTTGGGAGCCAGCATTCATCTCAGCAATTCACGCGACGCAGTCTTCCGACAAGACTTACTCAACGGCCGACACTATCGAGACGCTCGCGACACAGCCCCCTTAGCCATCGTCAATGGAGATGGCACGAGCTTGGAAACGGTCGGAACGATTGATGTTCATGGAGTGACCTGTCGTGTCGACATCTTGACCATCGACGTTCCTGCAGGCACCGTTGCCGAATCGATCCGATTCAAGGATCTAGGAAGCCCCGCTTCGTTCATCGTTTTCGACATTCAGCTTGAGTACATCGTCGCCAAGGCATGCCCCTTTCAGTTGCGCGGCGGAGGCATCTCGCTAGGAGAGATCGGCTCGAGTATCCGCATTGGCGATCGTTTGAAATTTTATAAGTCGGTCGAGCAGACCGAAATGGCACTCAAGACAACCGAAGATCTTGATGAAGCCAGAGGCGAAGCTCTTACATTTTTAGCAGTGGTGACGGCTGCGACCATCGAAATAGGAGGAACGCGAGAAATGCACCGGGCCCTACTAGACAGTGCTCGAGAGTTTGAGTCGCTCCATACCGTCGAGGAATTGGCGGAATCCGTCCGCCGTCAAGCTGAAGCCGTTACCGCTTCGATCTTTAAAGAGGTCCATAGCCCATCGTCCTACTTGGTTGATCGGGCTCTTGCTTTGGTCGAGCGTAATTACGCGAAAGATCTCACCGACGCCAGTGTCGCCGCTTTGCTTGGTTTGAGCACCTCTCATTTTCGCTTCTTGTTCAAAGAAGCAACCGGCCAGCCGTTCCACAAATTCCTCGTGTCGTTGAGGCTCGAAAAGGCGCGACAAATGCTCAACGATCAGGAGATTGCCGTTTCGGCAGTTGCGAAGGCAGTCGGATTTGCGGGCTTGAGTCATTTCAGCCGAGCGTTTACTCAGCGGTTCCAAGTCAGCCCCACGAGCATTCGTCGCGGTGGCGAATAGCATGGTAACCGTCCGCGATCTTGACATGAGCTTTGGAGACCGAAAGGTTCTCCACGACATCAACTTGAACGTCGATTCTGGAGAGATCCTTGCCATCATGGGAAGCAGCGGTGGAGGCAAAACGACTTTACTTCGTTGTATTTCCGGACTGATTGAACCCACCAAGGGCGAGATTTTGGTTGACAACGTGGACGTCACGAAGGAGCCAGAAGAGGCTCGCCGTCACATGGGAATGGTGTTCCAAAGCGCCGCTCTCTTTGACTATATGAACGTTCAAGACAATGTGCTTTTCGGGATTCGCCGACAGCTTAGGCTCAAGTGCCCTGAACAGAACGATCTGGTTCGTGCTTCGCTTGAACGGGTTGGATTGATCGGCGAAGAAAAGAAGATGCCAGCGGAACTGAGCGGGGGAATGAAAAAGCGGGTGGGAATTGCTCGTGCTCTGGCCCTCAATCCACGAGTTTTGCTTTACGATGAGCCTACAACCGGACTCGATCCGATTACGGCCTACACGATTGACTCGCTGATTGTTTCGCTTCGCAAAGAATTGAATGTTACGAGCGTCGTGGTAAGTCACGACGTTAGCTCTGTGTATCGAGTGGCCGACCGCATTGCCTTCCTTCACGAAGGGGAGCTGATTTTCATCGGGACCCCAGATGAATTCACAAAAACGAAAGAGGCAAGCATCCAAGAATTGGTGCGGAAAGCAGAAGCTACAAGTTTTTCAGAGGAATAAGAGCCGAATCGGCGCTCAAACCTGTCAAACTCTCCTTTTAGAATGAAGGTCCTTGTCATCGGCTCAGGCCCGATCGTTATCGGCCAAGCGGCCGAGTTTGATTATGCAGGCACTCAAGCTTGCAAGAGCCTCAAAGAAGAGGGCCACACGGTTGTTTTAATTAACAGCAACCCCGCAACCATCATGACCGATCCCGGCGTGAGTGATGCGCTCTACATAGAGCCACTTAACGTCGATTTCTGCGAACGAGTCATCAAGCGAGAGAAACCCGATGCATTGTTGCCAACCCTTGGCGGACAAACCGGCTTAAACCTCGCGACCCAGCTATCCGATGCGGGCATCCTCGAAAAGTACAACATCAAAGTGCTTGGAACCCCTTTGAGCGCCATCAAGAAGGCAGAAGATCGCGAGAGCTTCCGAAACCTGATGCGCGAGATTAAGGAGCCGGTTCCCGAAAGCTGGATCATCCAAACCGAAGACGAATTAGCAGCCGTTCTCGACATCGTTCCTTACCCGTGCATCATTCGCCCCGCTTACACGCTCGGCGGAACCGGCGGAGGAATTGCGGACACTCGAGAAGAGCTTTGGGAAACCGGTCGCAAGGGACTCAAGCTTTCCATGCGCAGCCAGATCATGGTCGAGCGAAGTTTGCTTGGCTGGAAAGAAGTTGAATACGAAGTTATGCGAGACGGGGCAGGGAACTGCATCACGGTTTGCAACATGGAGAACCTCGATCCGATGGGTGTCCATACGGGGGACTCCATCGTTATTGCTCCCTCCCAAACGCTGAGCGATCTCGAATATCACATGCTCCGCACCGCTTCCCTGAAGATCATTCAGTCACTGGGAATTGAAGGCGGATGCAACGTTCAGCTTGCCGTCAATCCCGACAGCTTCGACTATTACATCATCGAAGTCAATCCGCGTGTATCTCGATCTTCTGCTCTTGCATCCAAAGCCACCGGCTATCCGATTGCACGAGTTGCCGCCAAAATTGCGGTCGGTCTGACGCTTGATCAGATTGAGAACCAGGTAACCGGAACGACGAAAGCTTGCTTTGAGCCCGCGTTGGACTACTGCGTCGTCAAAGTGCCGCGCTGGCCCTTCGACAAATTCACGACCGGCGACCGATCTTTGTTCACTCAGATGAAAGCGACGGGCGAAGTCATGGCCATCGACCGATCATTCGAGGCCGCCCTCATGAAAGCGCTTCGCGGATTAGAAGTTCGACAGAAAGATCTGCGCCATCCGAAGTTTGCGGACATGGACATCGATTTGTTGAAAGAGGCGATTCGAAAACCAACCGACGAACGACTTTGGGCTCTCGCAGAAGGGCTTCGCAGAGGCTTGACGGTTGACGAAGTCAACCGAATTAGCCGGGTGGATCGATGGTTCTTGAGAAAGATCAATGGTCTCCTGAAAGTGGAGCAGCAGCTGGTTGAAGCAGGGCAGAACCACTCTGCGGAAATCGGAACTTTGATCGAGGAAGCATTTCTCATCGGTTTCCCGAGTCCGACGATCGCTTCACTGCTTGGGGTGGACACCGCGACCGCAAGAAAAGCTCGCGAACTGGTCAAATCGGGCATGGTGACCGATGCATCCACTCTTGAATGGCAACTTCAAGCGGCTCTTGAAATCGAGCGACACAAGGTTATGCCAGTCTTCAAAATGGTGGATACCTGCGCGGGTGAGTTCGAATCGCACACTCCGTACTACTACGGCACGTTTGAACAAGAGAACGATTTCGTGAGCGTCTAGTCGCTCACGGAAAGGGCTCGGGTTCGAAACCTTTTGAATATTGTCGCGTAATATACATTCATGGATTGGTCCTCCGTGAGTGGAGTAAAGACAGAGCCTAATCTGAGGAGCCTCTATGAATGGCTCGATACTCAGGTTTATCAGGGCAATAGTCGTCCTGCTAATTTGAGCGCTACGATTATCCTCAGTAGCTATTTGATTGCCCCAATTGTTGGGGCAATTCTAATCAAGAAATCTCACACCAACATTCATGTTTCGCCGGAGTTGTTTTGGGTTCCGCTTGGAATCGCCACTGCGTTATCGGCGGTTACCATGGGTTGGTATTACTTAAGGACGCGCACGCTTCAAAAAGAGCATGCACGCCTGTTGAAGGGTTCGAGGGGTTTCGTATGGAAGCTTTATTCCGCTAGGTGGTCGGGAACGATCGAAGACATCATTGGTGAAGGTCCTGCCAAGGTTTTGAATGACGCAGCCTTTGATTTCCTTCGTTGTCACAAGGCGCTTCAGTCTCCCGCGTGGCAAAGCCTGGGCAAAGAATCGTCATGGAGCGCGGCTCGCACGAAAGCCGAACTAGCGATGGAAGGTGCGATGGCCCGACTCATGGTCGCGATCGGACAAGGCGCGGCACCCGACAGGCAAGAAGTCGTGACTCTTCTCAGAGATATTCATCAAACAACCGAGGAAATTATCGGCGTGGTGAGTCGTCTCGATGCAAGAAACGAATTTCCCGGAGCAGGTTCCGACGAGTTACGCCAAGTTCTCGGAGAATTGAGAATGCTGAACGCAGCCCATGACGAGATCATGGAAACGCGAGTCTAGCCACAGCCCACCTGTGCCCGAACCATCGGACCTCTATCGACGGTCTCCTCTACCCGTAAATCGGAGCCCCTGTAGGCGGAGATGGCTCGTGCCTCCGTTTCGCTTGTAACACCCGAATCAATGTAGGCCCACCACAGCCGCATGTGCCCGAACTATCGGACTTCTATCGACGGTCTCCTCTATCCGTAAATCAGAGCCCCTGTAGGCGGAGGTGGCTCGTGCCTCCGTCTCGATCCCAACACCCGAATCAGTGTAGGTTCAAAACACCCCCTCAACGCCTGGTTGTCGGTGGTCATCTCGTACCGCCCATTCACTTCCACGTCTCTATTTGAACCAAGCAGACGGTCACTTCCGACTACACGCAACACTCTTCCGAGCAGCCCACGGCATCCAAGTCCAACAGATCATAAGAGCCACGAGCATCGAGACAGGGAAGCCCAACAACGGCCAAAGAGCCCAACTGGGTCTTACAAGTAGGCTGACTGCAATCGCTATCCAGCAAATAGCCCACGAATAGCGGAGGATCGTCCAAAACCAACGAAAATACACGGCAAAAAACGCCTCTGCCGGTGTGTCCAACTTCAAAGGCATCGACCACGTTTGGATTGCGCGTTTGAAGCAGTACCTAGACATGAACCCTGCAGCAACGGCAATCAGTACCCTCAAAGCAACCTGAATCACCATCTTTAGCTCTGATACGATTAAGACTCCGGCTGGGTTTGTGAATTAACAAGGAGCTCGCAGAAACAGACAAATTATGGCCACGAAACTAAACCCGATCTCATCCTGACCCAACTCTCCAAATCTCCCCGCATTCTGACCGCCTGATCTGTCACAATCACTTTTTAGATGAAGCCCACCGTTCTGGTCCTTGGCTCAGGTCCCATTCGTATTGGCCAGGGGATCGAATTTGACTATTCTTGTGTCCACTGCGTTTGGTCGCTACGAAAAATGGGCTACCGGGCGATTATCGTCAATAACAACCCGGAAACTGTTAGTACCGACTTCGACACCGGTGATGGACTTTACTTCGAGCCTGTGACGCTTGAGGACACATTAGACATCATTCGGCACGAGAGCCCGATCGGGGTCGTTTGCCAGTTTGGCGGTCAAACCGCGATTAACCTTGCCGCCGGACTTTCTGAGAACGGCATCCAAGTCCTCGGAACAAGCCATCAAGCCATTGCTACCGCTGAAGACCGCGAGCAATTTGAAGCACTCCTAGAGAGCCTCAGCATCCCACGTCCAAAAGGTAAAGCGGTTCGCTCACTGGAAGAAGCCAAGGTCGTCGCAAGAGAAGTTGGCTATCCAGTTCTGGTTCGTCCAAGCTTCGTTCTTGGCGGCCGAGCAATGGAAATCGTTTTTAGCGAGCAACAACTCGACGGCTTTTACAAGGAAGCCGAGGATGCCAACCCAGGCCAGCCGGTCTTGGTTGACAAGTACCTCCTCGGAAAGGAAGCGGAAGTCGACGTCATTTCAGACGGCGTAGACACTTTGGTTCCCGGCATCATGGAGCACATCGAGCGTGCAGGTATCCACAGCGGTGACTCGATGGCGGTCTATCCTGCCGTCACCCTGAGCGAGTCGATTCAAGCTCAAATGGTTGTCAGTGCGTGCAAGATCGCCCGTGCCCTTCAGGTCAAGGGCCTGATGAATATTCAGTTCGTTGTCCAAAACGATATCGCCTACGTGCTGGAAGTGAACCCTCGCGCTAGCCGAACTGTCCCCTATCTCAGTAAGGTCACCGGAATCCCGATGGTTGACATGGCTACCCGTTGCATGATGGGCAAGACCTTGAAGGAGATGGGGTTCGGAAGCGGGTTATGGATCCTCGGAAAACGACCGGCAACCGATGGAGGCGAATCACCATGTCACCTATCTGAAGTCGCTGACCAATTTGGGTTAGCGGAAGAAGGGAAGGTTAAGTCGAATGCCGTCGGTTACATCATCTCCGAGCAGGAGTTCGTGACCGGTGTGCCTAAACTGCCTGAGCCGATCCTTTATGCAATCAAGGCTCCGGTCTTCAGTTTCCAGAAGCTCGCGAAGGTTGAGCCGAGCCTTGGACCCGAAATGAAGTCCACCGGCGAAATTTTAGGTATCGACAACACGTTCGAGGGCGCCCTATATAAAGCGCTCGTGGCTAGCGGCATTCACTTCAAGGGTGACGGTTGTGTTCTACTGACCGTCAATGACACCGATAAGCCAGCCGCCTTGGAAATCGCGAAGGGATTACACGCCAATGGTCGGAAGGTCGCGGCGACTCCGGGAACGGCACGCGTGTTGGAAGAGAACGGTATTCCGTGCGACAAGGTCAATAAAATTCAGCAGGGGTCGCCAAACATTTTGGATTTGATCACCAGCGGCCAAGTCAGTTTGATGATCAATACGCCAAGCCTCAACGAAACGAGCGAATCCGAAGCAGCAAGGATTCGACGTTCGTGCATCGAGTCAGGCGTACCCTGCGTGACAAGCATTGACACAGCAACCGCTCTTCTCAAGGCGCTAGAAGTCTACGCGAATCCCGAGGCGGCCACATGTCTGCGGCTTGAAGAATATTTCATCCCTAAGTAAATTAGGGATGAATGGTTTTCGTGCGTCCGGTGGTATCGCCAGATG
This sequence comes from uncultured Armatimonadota bacterium, assembly GCA_903899015.1. Lineage (GTDB taxonomy): Bacteria > Armatimonadota > Fimbriimonadia > Fimbriimonadales > Fimbriimonadaceae > Fimbriimonas. The sequence continues at coordinate 65,974 of CAIUHP010000081.1, forward strand.
CCTTTAAGAGTATTTCAAATCGTTTCGAGATTTGAGCTTTCATCGTTTCTGGCAGCGTGTCCATTGTCACAACCTCCGCATGATCGCTAAGGCGATAATTGGTTGCCGTCTCGCTTGCCATGATTTGAGGCGAAAGGTGAAAATGGAAGTCGAGCTGATCCAGTTCGCCGACCCGGAACCTACTTATTTGGGGCGGAATATTGCCGGATTCGTCTGGTTCACCAGTAGTGTGGGCTAGACGCATTTGAGCAAATTGATCGACCGTAAGGGTCGCAAGTCGAGCCTCGTAAGTTAAGGCAGCATTGGTTGCTGGAGTTGCGAAAGGCTCGTGCTTGATACCCAATTCCAAATATCCGTCAGCCGGTATTCCGTTGGGGGCCACTTCGGTCGGCTCGTCGAGATAACTAATCCCCGAGAACATATCTAAGTTCTCCGTCAAATCGCTATTGCCCGCAGATTTTGCATCTCTAACCTTCTCAAGTGCTTGGTCGGGGCCGTAAACCAGTCGGGATAGAGCGACTTTTTGATCATTGCTCAATGAACTTAGCGGTATTCGGTCACCGGCTAGCAACTTCGCTTTCGAATCTGGGTTCATCAAGCCGTATATCCGCAATGTCTCCCAAGTCCCGAGGTCAAAACCTGAATCACTGGGAATCAAATTCATCATGTAGCCTAGGGCAATTCCATTCGATGCACGTTCATTTGATTGGAGGGCAAACGCCGCCAAATCATCAATCGAAGGAATCACCTTAACTTCAACCGCATGCAAGAGATTTGAAAGGGCAAACCGGTCGGTTCGAAATTTCCTGGATTTGAGCGGAGAAGTCGGCTGAATTAAGATGTAATGAGGATCATCAAGATCGGTAAGAGTTTGTTTTGACTCAATGTCCTTCGCGACCTCCTCCACTGAATCAGCTTCCTCGCCACCCAATAAATTCGATTCTAGGTTCCAGTAATCGGGAAGATCCGCAACGATCGGCTTGCCCTTCAACTTCGCGTAGGAAAGTAATTCGTCGGTTTGAACGAATGAGAGAGGTTCAAATTTTTCGGGATGATAAAGCTTACGTTGGAGGTCAGCATTGATGTGAAGGATCCCGTCATCTAAATTGCCGAGTTTATGAGCATCTAGTATCGCTCGAGAGTCTCCGCTCCACTGGATAGGTGTACCGGTGTTTCTATCTTTGCCTGATTCGCCGACGATGGATGGCTCACCAGAATCATCCTTATCATCATATGGCCCTCCTCGCCCGAGATTGAATTCGGTATTGAGCAAAACAGTGCCACTCGCATCGTAAAGTCGTAATTGGAATCGAATGTCGGTTTCGTCGCCGTCATTGCCATTCACTTTCGCCATCAAATTAATCTTCGCGACCGACTCAATTTTTGCAGTCCGTTGGCGACGCATGATCCGGATGACTTCTATTTCGTGGCTAGTAAGGTCGCTAACATCGATGTCTTTCGGAGGAGGAAGATTCGAAAGTTGACCATTTCGAACCTGAACAAAATTCCCAATCAAATCAGCAATCGTTGAGTCCATGGGCAACTGCATCGCGGTTGGATGGTTGGACCAAACGACTCTTTCATCGCCACCGATTCGTGCTAGGTTCGAAATGCCAAGTTGCTGGACGATCGCCATTTCCGTCCTCATCGTATTCAACATCAAGTCATTTCGAGTTTTGAGTATTTTGATCTGTTCCGGGGACAAGGGCGATCCAGGTTTTTGTGCTTTGATGGCCTCGTCGACACGTGTCGTCTGCTTATCAATTTTCTTGGCAAAGAACTTTAACCCTTGGGTTAGGGAATTGACACGGGCTGCCAGCCGAGCAGCCTCCTCCGCCTTGCGCTTGATCGGGTCGGGCACAAGCCGAAAACCGTTTCCGGCAGGCTTCCAGGTCCCGCTCGTAACGGTTGCGATTCGTTCCATGACTTCGCCCAAGGGGCGATTGGCGACCGAGACGAGAATGACTTCGTCCGCCATGATGGGTGAAACAAGGAGTTCCTGGCCAGCCGCTTTTCCTAACGCCGGAACTGCCACCGCTGCACGCGCGGCTCGAGTCGTAAAAGTGACGTTGCCGGTGGGAAAGCTAGATTGCCAAGGCGTGAAGACAGCCAAGGCGGCAACGACAAGAATGGGCATGACTCATCTTACAACGAGTCATGCCCATTCTTATTTGGATTTAAGGATGGATTGTTTCGCCGCCGAACATCCCACCCATTCCGCCTAGCGGTGATTTCTTCAGCGCGGCTAATCGATCCGCAATTTGTTTTTGAAAATCGCTCGGCAGGGCGTTTTGAGCGACTACCGGAGCATCTTTCGGAAGACGATTGTCTTTAAGAGTCTGCTTAACCGAAACGAGGGGAGCAAGGTGGAAAGTGAAGTTCATGACCGATCTTTCGCCAATGCGGAGTTTGCTCATGTTCGGCAACATGTTCGTAAACGCTTCCGCGCCTTTCGTTTCAGACATCATCTTGAAGAGTGCCATTTCGTCAGGCCCTAGCACTCCGAAGAGGGCTGCAAAAGCGGAATCACCAGCCGACTGAGGAACCGCAAATGCCTCGCGACTGCCGTTAAGATCGAGATAACCGTCTCCAGGCAATCCATTTGGAACAATCTCGGTTGGTTCTTCTCGGTAATCAAGATTGCCACCCTCTCCTCCCATCATTGCAAGGAAGGAGGGAAAGGGAGCTTCCGATTTCTTGTTCGGATCTTCAATCGACAGCTTGCCGTCCGCGCCATAGATCATTTGGTCCACTGCTGCCTTCTGGCCCGCGGAAAGGGTGCTAAACGAAAGCTTGCCTCCGCTATTCAGCGTGATCCGGGCATCAGGAGATAAGTGCCCGTAGAACCGAAGCATATTCCAGTTAGAAAGCCCCGAGAAGCCCTCCATCATTCCTCCTGGTACAAAGAGCATCATGTATCCCGACGCGAAACCTCCCAAGCTAGGGTCAGGATTTTCGAGCGCATAGGCAGACATATCGTCAAGCGAGGGGATTGTTTTCTCGTCGACTGCCCGCATGAGGTTGGCAAGGGAGACTCGATCGACGCGAATGGCGCGCGACTTGGTCGGATACGTTGGCTTGAGAACCGCATAGTTTGGGTCAGGCACAATCGACATGGTTTTGCCTTCTTTAAGTGCGGCTGTGACCGACTCAACAGTTGCCCCTGATCCTCCCGGTGATCCCATCGCGGTCGCGCCCATATTGCTCCAACCAGCATCGTCCGTTATATCCGCTACGATCGGCTTTCCGACCGATTTTGCGTACGCTAAAAACTCGTCCGATTCTGTAAAGGAGAGGGGATCATAAGTGGCGGGAAGGAATAACTTCTTTTTCAGTTCCGGCGAAAATCCAAGTTTGAAATTGCCACTCCCCATCATTTTCATGGTGGTCATCATCGCCTTCGAATCTTCCGAGTACTCGATCGGAGTCTGCTTGCCGGAAGGGGGAGTTGCTGGTTTTTGAACGGTGGATGTAACGGTGGCCGAGCCCGAATCCGACGTGGTCATTTCGGTAGTCATGCCTTCCATCATCGACTCCATGCCTAAGCTACTGTTCGCGGAATAAACCGTGACACCCTTCGCATCATAGAGTCGAAGCTCAATATTGTTAAAGCCGAAACCCATTCGACCACTTTGCTTAAACACCAAGACGCCTTTCGAAACTTGGCCAATCTTGGAAGACCGCATTTTCATCATGTTGCGGATATTCGCGGTCATCGCATCATCGGCGCCGATAGCACCGCCGGCATCTTGAACCTCATCTGGGGGAATTTTGGCAACTTGCTCATTGTGTTTTGCAATGAAGGTGTTGATGATGTCGTTGGCGTCTGATCCCAAACCCCGTTGCATTCGGGTTGGATCCGTAGAAAACACAAGGCGGTCTCCCATTTCAATCTGCCCAACGACGTTGGCATCAAGCCCCATCAGTAGGCGGGTGATTGCCGTCTCTTCCGGACTGTTGTCTCCAAACCGTGCGTCCGCTGGGAAATCAACGGAATCGTCGTTCCCGCCGGCCTCGACCTTAGTGCCCGACTTCGTATCGGAAGCCTTGCCCTTTGGATCGGTTTTGGCTTTAGCGGCCGCCTTTGCGACCATCTTTTCTATTTCGGCGTTTCTTTTTACTTCCGATTCAGTCCGGGCCTTGAGTGCTTTTCTAAAGTCAGCCGCCCTCTTTGCCACCAGGGCTCGGTCCTCTGAACGTCGAACGGTCGGATTAGCGATTAACCGATAGACGGCTCCTTCCTGCTTCCAATCTCCGCTCGTTACGGTAGCGATCTGAGCCATGACTTCTGACAGCGGCTTATCCGTAACTGAAATCAGCACAATCTCGTTGCTCATGACCGGCGAGGTTTGAAGGTTGACTTTTGAGACCTGGCTGAGGCCCTTTAAAACTTCGGTTATCCGTGACGCCCGTGAGGTGTAGGTTATGTGAACTGACGTATCCTGAGCGAAAGCCATTCCAGCAATCGAACCGAGGGCAAGATTAGAGAGACTGCGCTTATACATGGTGATCTTTTAGCAACTAAGGTCGAATGGCTCCGCGTGCGCCGCCCATCAGGGCTCCAAGCGCACCTAAAGGCGACTTCTTAAACATAGCAAGTTTCTCATCAATCTGCTTCTGGAAATCGTCAGGAAGAGCGGTTTCAGCCACTACCGGCGCATCTTTTGGAAGATGATGATCCTTGAGCGTTTGATGAATGGATATGAGTGAATTCAGGTGGAAAACAAACTTGTAGAGAGATCGAGTACCGATTCGTAGAGGACCAAACTTAGGAAGGAGATTGGAGATCTGGGCATAGGCCTTGTCCTCGCGGAACATCTTGAAGATAGCAAGCTCATCGGGACCAAGGATCTGCATCGAAGCAATATTCTTCGATCCATCTTTAATTTCAGGTGAAGCAAACGACTCCGTGGCCAATCCCATGTCAACGTACCCCTCGCCCGGCAATCCGTTTGGAAGGATTTCTGTCGGTTCGTCTCGATAATCGGCATCGCCGTTGCCAGTGATTAAGTTCATCCAATAGGGCTGCGACTCGCCCTTCTTCTTGGGGTCTTCAATGGTGAGCTGTGCGCCCGTGCCGTACACCATTTTTTCAAGACATGCCCTTTGAGCGACGTTCAGACTGCTAATGGGCAATCGTCCTCCTGCACGTAGGTTTGCTCGTGCATCAGGCGATAAATGGCCATAGAGCCTCAACATATTCCAACTCGTCAGCTCCGACACACTCTGCTGATTCGCACCCGGAACGAAAAGCGTCAAATACATTTGGCTAAAGCCCCCTTCCAATGGGTCAGGAGCTTCCATCGCGTACGCCGCCAAGTCCTCAAGAGAAGGAATCTCCTGCCCGTTGGTTTTTTGCATGAGGGTGGTGAGCGCGTCGCGGTTCAATCTTTCCGCACGCGCCTGCGACGGATAGGTTGGTTTGAGTACTAGGAACCTATCGTCTGGCGAAAGGAGCATTGATTTGCCATCCTTCAAGTCCCCCTCAAACGACTCGACGCTCGCATTCTTATTGGGAGCGATAAACGATGTTCCACTTAAAGCGTTGTCCGGAACGTTTGCAACCACTGGCTTGCCCTTGGTCTTTGCGAAAGTGAGGATTTCGTCGGAAACTGAGTACGATAAGGGATCAAAGCGGGAGGGGTTATAAAGCTTTGCTCGCAGCGCCGGCGGAAGATTCAGCTTAAAATTGCCTGTCATCATTCCCGCGCTAAGGCCCATCATCGCCTTCGAATCATCCGAATATTCAATCGGTGTCTTCTTTCCCGTGGTCGGCTCAGGTTTCTTTCCTTGCATCGTCGCCACCAAAGCACTAAGGTTGTCGTCCTTCATGTTCAGCATGCTTCTCGTGGTGAAGGCAACCGCTCCTGAAGCATCGTACAGGCGTAATTCAAGTTGGGTGAGGCTAATGATTCCCAGACCCATCCGGGTGATAATCAAGAGTGCCTTCGACACCTGACCGATGCGCGTCGTCTGAGATTTCGTCAGATTGCGGATTGCATTGGCTTGGTCTGCGGTCATTCCCGCCAATTGCGTATTCGTCGCGTCCTGATTCTCAGGAATGGAGGAATTATGCTGCTCGATAAATTGATTGATTGCTTCGGTGGGACTCGCCGAAAACCCGTGCTGCATGCGAGTTGGCTCCGACGAAAACACAAGCCGCTCTCCGGGCCCTAAATCAGCAATTAACGAGGAATCTGCCGACATCAAAAGCTTGGTAATAATCGCTTCCGTCGGCGGGACCTGCTTTGGAGCATTTCCGGCAGCCTTCGAGTCCTTCGTGCCCGATTGTCCGTTCATGTCCGCAACTCGCTCGGCAATTGCCTTTGCAGTCGCAGCGCGCCGAAGAGCTTCTTCCTTACGATCTTCTTGTCGACGGATCGAATTGTTTGCCACGAGTCGGTACGCCGAGCCTTCCTGCTTCCAACTGCCACTCGTCGCAATCGCGATTCGATCCATCAAATCTTTGAGTGGTAGATCTTCCACCGAAACCACCAAAACGTCGCCTTTCATGACCGCCGCCGGCTCAAGATCGACGTGAGTCTGATTCCTGAGTTCGGCGAGGATATGCGCGGTGGATTGAGCGCGCGACTTGTAGGTCACGTGTACAGATGTGTCTTGCGCGGCGGCAAAGGCAGCAAAAGCAGAAAGAAAGAGAAGCGAATGGAATCGCATACTGCCTATCTTACGCAACCGAGCGCTTCCGGGGTGCGGATGCAATCGTTAAGGCGCCAATTAATGCAAACGATGCGGCTCCCGAAAGGTCCAGCATCACGTCCCATGGAGAGCCTGAACGGTTAGGAGCCGTCGTTTGGCGAATCTCGTCAAACGATGCCAGGCAAAGGACCGTCAACAAAGCAAAGATAACTGCGTTGATTCGGGGCGTCTTGCCGGCAATAGCCGCGCGAAAGAGGGAATATCCAACCAAACCGTAGGCCGTGAAATGAATCGTCTTTCTTAGCCACCTCACGACCACCTCTGCTTGCTCCTGAGTGATGTGGAACATGGAAGTCATAAACCCGTGCATGTGGTTGGCACCGCCAATCCCGCCGCTTAAATATCCGACCATACAACCCGCAACGACCGGTACCACCAACCACTTTGTCAAAGGTGCTGACGACCTGTTCGCAAAACCTCGTCCCAGAAAAAGCACCATGACGACTCCGAAAATAAGCCCCAAGACAAAGAGTGCCGGTCCCGAGAAAGCCAACGAGCCAAAACGTGCCCCAATTGGCTTTGTCGATAAACAGTATGTAAAGGTCGTTCCGGTGGCGACGGCACCCGCAAATAGGGAGGCGATCGGCGTGGTTTTCAGCCAAGGTTGAGTCCTCGAAATGACCCAGATGAGGGCACCCATGGCTACCGGTAGCCAAAACCAAGGGAAGATATCCGTCAATAGGCCAATGACGAGAGTTGCCGCCCAAGCCCCAATGACAAAACCAACTCCACGAAGAACAAGTCTCACCAGGTGATTGAACCCGATCAGATGCTATGATCGTTCCCGTCATCTATTCGTATACTCGAATCAGAGATATAAAATAGTTTAGGAAATTCGGAGAAAACGTATGAATCCAATCAGTGTTTTGATCGGAAAGAAAGTTACTGTCTATTCACGCATGGGCGAAACAGAGAAACAGGATGTCGGAATGTTGGAGCAAGCAGACGGAGGCTGGGTCCGACTCAAGAAGGCAGACGGGGAAACGATGTTTTTCACCATCGTTAACGTTCGACTGATCAAGCCGTTCGAGCACATTTAAGCTCAAACTACTCGTCTTCTAGTGACGCTCGATAAGCTTCTTCGAGCGTCATGAGACGACCTCGCGCGGTAATCGCCTCGAACTCATCGTCGCCTAACGCTTCTCTGACTGCTGATACGTTGCGTCGATATTCTTCGAGCACATAAGGCGCAACTTTCGTGCCCAACTGTTCCATGAGCGCTTCCTTGGTTGCGAACAACATCGCAGCAACTCGGGGCCTTCCGAGCAACCGCTCGGCGGGGGCCAACACTTCCAAGGTGTCTTGTAAATTCAAGCGGTCGCCAAGCTCAAGATGCATTTCACACGCTTCTCGGGCCAAGGTTCGGGCCGTTTCCGCTTCACCTTCACGCAACGCTAAGTCCGCCAGATTTGTTCGATTGCCAGCTTCAAACGCTCGGTTCCCAACCTTTCGATTGAGGTCTAGCGCGTCATTGTAGAGGGCTCGGGCTTTCGCTAAGTCGTTGTTATGAACGGCGAGAATGCCGAGGTTGTTGAGCGTCATCGCAATTCGGCGAGGTTCTCCGACCAGCTTAAAGAGGTCAAGTGCTCGCTCGAACGATGCCGCTGCCTCATCATATTTGCCAAGCTGAAGCGAGATCACTCCCATTGTGTTCACGGCCTTTGCCGCGCCGTAATCATCGCCAAGCTCCAGGAAGAGTTCCAAACTCTCGATGAGGGCAAGTTGGGCCGAATCGTATTGAGTCAATCGGAAGCTGAGAACTCCCAAATTGGCCAGCGCGCTCGCTCGTTCCGGCTTAGCGTCCGAAGGGACCTTGCCAAGCAAGGATTGATAGATCGAACTACCTTCTGTAAATTCGCCCCGAACTTGGAAGAACATCGACAGAGCGTTTGCAAGTCGTAGAGCCTTTACGGAATCTCCACCCTCAAGTCCCCATTCAATCGCCGCACGGAGATTTTTCTGTTCGGCGTCCAGTGAGGCCAAGGCTTCTACCGCTTTCGGACTCGCCAACAAATCTTCCGTGGATTCAGCAAGCGCTCCAAAATGCAACAAGTGGCAAGTCCGAATGCCGACACTCTCATTTCGCTCGATCAGAGCATCACGTCCGTAAGCACGCACGATTTCAGACAGACGATAACGATGGGTAACTTCGTCAAATACCGCCAGCGACTTGTCCACCAGCGATTGAAGAAGGTCCAGAACTTCCCATGCTTCGATGGCCGCGTCACAACAAATGGCTTCCGCCGCTTCTAAAGTCCAACCGCCAGAAAACACTGAAAGTCTGCGTAGTAGAGTCTTCTCGTTCTCATTGAGGAGGTCGTAGCTCCAGTCGATCATCGCTCGCAACGTTTGTTGTCGAGGCAATGCCGTCCGCGCGCCACCTGTCAATAGACGGAAACGGTCATCGAGACGCTCGGCAATACGTTCCGCTTGTAGGGCGCGAACTCGAGCGGCTGCAAGTTCAATCGCGAGGGGAATTCCATCGAGTCGATGGCAAATTTGAGCGATCGCGTTTGCATTTGAATTCGTGACTTCAAACGAAGGCAACGCAAGAACCGCGCGATCTACAAAAAGGCGTACCGACTCAAACTGTAGCAGAGCCTCTTGGCTCATTTTCTTGCTCGGGTCAGGCGTCCAGAGCGAGGGCACGCGATAGGTTTGCTCGCCGTTGACCGTGAGCGGTTCTCGACTCGTCGCCAAAACTTGAACGTGGGGGCACTGCCGAATGATCAGATCGACCAATCGAGCGATCGGGTTCAGCAAATGCTCCGCATTGTCGATGAGTACGAGCAGTCGCTTGGTCTTCAAGTAGCTGACGAGCGTTTCCGTCAATGAGCGCATCGGCTCTTCGCGAACTCCGAGCGTGCTTGCGATTGTTTGAGGCACCAAAGCCGGATCCGTTATTGAACCGAATTCAACAATCCAAGAGCCGTCTCCGGATGGATCTAGCAGGTCAACTGCCGCCTGAAGCGCGAGACGAGTCTTTCCCGTGCCTCCTGCACCCGTCAAAGTTAAAAGGCGTGCCGAAACCAATAACCGCTTGATCTCGCGCAACTCTCGCTCTCTTCCCACAAACGATGTCACTTGTTGAGGGAAGTTATTGGGCAGCGTGTCGAGCGATCGGAGGGGCTTATACGTTTCCTGAAGCAGGGCGTGTTGAAGTTGGTAAATGTGCTCGGGGCGTTGAAGGTCTTTCAGGCGATGCTCGCCAAGATCCTTAAACGTGACCGGATCCATGAGCCCTTCCTGAGCTAACTGGTATGAATTGAGAGACAGAAGGGTTTGACCACCATGCCCGAGCGTCAACATGCGAGCTACTCGGTTGAGGGGAGGTCCAAAGTAGTCCGAATCGCGGCACTCCGCTTCACCCGTGTGAATGGCCATTCGCACCCGTATCGGGTCCATCCCTTCCCAGTTCTCTCCCGCAAGCTGAAGTTGAGATTGAAGGGCCGCATGAACGGCGCCCGCCGCAGTAGGGAAGGCAGCACAAAATGCGTCTCCAACCGTTTTGAAAACGTGGCCGCCGCCCGACTCGACCGCGCCCCGGACAATGGCATCGTGGCGGGCCAGCGCTGTCCTCATGAGTTCAGGCTGGCTGTCCCACAGGCGGGTGCTCCCTTCTATGTCAGTGAACAAGAAGGTGAGAGTCGACGATTGGGACATATCCGTTTCTAGTTTAACACCTTGGCATCAAGATGCGCTTTGCGTTCACCTTCTATCGTACCGAACCTATAGGATAGGTACGCTAGAGTTCACGATGCGCATTTTGATAACTAACGACGACGGCATACGGGCTCCCGGTCTCGTAGCTCTTGCAAACGTAGCAAAACAGTTCGGTGAAGTCAAAATCGTCGCCCCAGATCGAGAACGATCCGCTTGCGGACACGCTATGACGATGCGCGATCCCCTCAGAGTCTCCGAGTTCAAATGGGACGGAATTGAAGCTTACGAAGTAAACGGCGTGCCCGTCGACTGCGTCAATGTCGGACTCACCGTCGCCTGGCCCGATGGCTGTGATCTCGTTCTCAGCGGCATTAACAACGGACCGAATCTCGGCTTCGATATCACCTACAGTGGAACCGTCGCAGGTGCGATGGAGGGAACGATCAACGGCATTCGCAGTATTGCCATGAGCATGGCGCTATTCGTTAGCGGCGCACCGATCCACTACGAAACGGGTGAAAAGTGGCTTGCGGAGAATTTCGAAATGCTCGTTTCGGCTCCGTGTAAGCCGTTGTGCTTCTTGAATGTCAATGTTCCAAGCATCGAGTTTGTGGAGCTTCGAGGACATCGAGTCACCCAAATGGGACAGCGCGTGTATCAAGACCGCGTCGAAATGCGGCAAGACCCGTGGGGCCGTCCTTACTACTGGCAAGGTGGTGTCGTCGTCATGGATCGCGACCAACCCGGAACCGACGTCCAAGCCGTTACCGAAGGTTTCGTAAGCATCACCCCCGTCAGCCTCGATTGGACTGATCGAGAATTGATGGACAAACTCGAACATTCCATGCGAAAAGTCGACGCGACTAGTTGACGAACAACCACCGGAGCCCATCTTTGACTCCGGCATGACGGACCCAGCCAGCGTGAATAAAGATTGTCGCGATCGCTCCGCACCTATAGGCCAAAACAGTTGTCACGCAAAAAATCCCCGAACAGTGAACTGATCGGGGATTTCGTGTTGAGAGTCGAAGCTTAGGCGCCGCCGCCCCTTCGAGCTCCGCCAGGGCCGCCAGGACCTCCGGGGCCACCAGGACCGCCCATGCGCTGCATGCGCTCTTTCTGCATCTTGTCGTACTTGGCTTGCTGATCCTTGTTCAGGATCTTCTTGAGGCCAGCGTTAAATGCGTCTCGGAGCTTCATCATCTCAGGTCGCTTGGCTTTTCGATCACCAGGAGTGGCCATGAGCTTCTTCATAGCATCCATTTGAGTGGTCTGGAGGGCAGAAACCTTCTTAACCTGGGCAGGCGTAAGGTTCAGGTCCTTGGTCATTTTCTCAAGTCGAGCCTTGGGGTCCATGCGCATTCCACCGCGACCACCAGGGCCTCCGGGACCGCCTGGGCCACCCGGACCACCAGGTCCTCGGCCAGGGCCCTGAGCGACTGCCATAGCCGCGATCAGGGAAACAAAAATTGCGAGCGTGAGTTTCTTCATTGTTGGATCTCCTAACTTACTCGGACGCAAATTTACACCTGTTTTCGTCACACCAAGGTTAGAATCCTCATATATGCGTCGTACCGTAAATGCGATATTGCTCCAGATTGAACGGCGTTTTTCACCCCACATTGAGGCTCATGATGGTGCGTGCAATCGCGAAATCGGCATTCGTTTCTAAATTCCTCGAACTCAGGGAAGTACCAGCCAAGATCTTCGGCTGAAATCTCCCAGAGCCCAAAGCTTCGAATGCCAGGAGTATCGATGATTCTCGTTCCGTCGCTAAGCTGGTGCATCGTGGAAGCAGTCGTCGTGTGGGTGCCGCGACCATATCCATCGCTAACCGATCCGGTCAGAATCCCCAATCCCGAATCAAAGCTGTTCACGAGGGAGGATTTGCCAACTCCTGAGTGCCCGACAAATGCGCAGGTCTGACCCGAAACCATCTGCCTTAGCTCCTCAATTCCGGTTCCGTCTGCAGTGGAGCAAAGCACCATCGTCGCAACATCTCGATACGGATCGAGTTTGGAAAGTTCTGACTCCCAGTTGAAATCGTTCAAGAGATCAACCTTGTTGACCGCCAGAATCATTCTTGCTCCCCCGCGTTGAATCGCAATCATGTACCGATCGATGATGCGAGGATGCAAAGGGGGGGGGGCACGACTGAGACGACCACCACCACGCAATCAACATTTGCCGCAATAACGCGTTCTTTATGCTGATTATCGACATCGGGTCGGGATAGAACCGTCGTTCGCGGCTGAACGGATACGATCGCAAAGTCCTCGCCTCGTCGACCGAAAGCGACCCGATCGCCAATCGCAACGGATAGGTTTCTACCCAGTAAGCATTCGATATCACCTGCGGAAGACCGAACGCGACAGGTCTTGGCCCCGAGCCAAATCACTTCGCCCTTTCCGCAAATTGGACCGGATGCTTCTTGTGGAGCCTCTTGAAGAAGAAGTTGCAGGACAAAGTCGTCAAGCGATTTCGATCGCTTGAGCGCTTCGTCCTCCTGAGGCTTGCGTCGCCCCTGTTGAATTTTTCGAAGTACGGACGCCCTCTTGTACAGCTTGAGCCGCTCGTTGGTGTCCATCGTTGAGAGTTGTTCTTTGAGATAAATCTGTTGTTCTTTTTGCATGACGGAAGGCATTGCGGACAGAGCACGCGCGATCAAGCGCGTGGATGGCAACGAAAGGGTGCCTAGCCTGTTATTCCGTCGGGAAATGCGGTCTTAAAGACGCGCGAACGAACCACAGGCAGGCATGAGGGCGGGTTCGGATTGTGTGTTCATCATTCTCATTGACCTCCTGGTTGGGTGAAGACGCCATCGCGTCGTTGCTAAATTGTACAACATTTCGAAAGAACATGCCAAAACACTCTGAAGTCACGACTGAATCTTCCCGCATCTAAGCGCGTCCATCTTTTGAAACATGTTATTTGTTCCGATTCAGGCTCTGGTTCAAGATCCGGCGGCGGAAGCTAAGCCGGTAATTCGACGAGTTTTTCGCAAGAAAGAAACGGACCTTTATTCAGTTTCTTTCGACTCCGAAGGACCAGCCGGGAAAGCCCATTACGACTACCAGATTCGGTTTTTTGCCGAACGGCCCGTACCGGAATCAACCGACACAAAAGTTCAGGCGACCTTCCTCAATTTGAGGGGACATATTGAAGACATGACCATCCCAGGACGCAAGATCTTTGGAATGGCCACCTACCAGTTTCCCGAAACCGGATGGCCTCCCGAACTCTCACTCGGAGGCGAACAAGGTCCATTTCTCGCGCCGTTGCTGAGTTGGTATTTGCCTTTGAATGCGGTCGCGGTAGGCAGCGAATTCCGCGTCCCAGATCGAATTATCAACGAAAACATCCATATAAACGGTTCAGGTGTCCTGGCCGCTATGGATAAATCTAAGGCAACTATCAAACTTGTATTGGGTTTCTACTTGAAAAATAATACGGACGGAAGTGTGAAGGATGCCAAATCCGCCTTCGTGTCGACCGCCGTTTTCGACGTGAAATCGGGTGCCCTCCTCAAAGCAGAAGGAACACTCAACGGGTTTGGAGGAACGATGTCCTTTCACCTGAAAAAGGACTAGCACCAACCCAAAATCGTACGATCCAGCGCCTTTCTCACTCTGATATTCAGATCACCAAAAACCTCGAATAGTAACTTAAAATCGGGCGAGCGACTCAAGTTTCGCGCGTTTCGGTTGCCTTGCGTCTTGTACTCGACTCGGTTACACTTTGATACGTGGATCACTCTCAGGAGCCCTTCAAATACGCTCTTGAACAATTCTCCCATGCCGACGACGAAGTTCGGTCCGTTGGCTTTTCCGCTTTGGTTGCCCGAAGCCGCAAGTACCTAAATGCACGACTTTCGCGCAGTGGCCTAAGCGATGCAGACCAAGAAGATCTCCTTCAGGAAATCTTTCACCGAGTGTGGCGAGCACGTGAGAACCGCACCTTCGCAACCGAGGGAAGCTGGTGGCGTTGGATCAACACGATCACTCGGAATTGCATCATCGATCACCTTCGAACTCGTACCGGTAGCACCTGGCTCGACGAGGTTGACTTTAGCGAGATCCCCGATGATGAAGTCGACCAAGTAGACGAACTTCTCGAAGTGATGGAACAGAGGCGGGAACTCTATCGCCTAGCCGATGAGGCTTTTCTCGACGTTCCAACTGAACTCACCGACCGTGAACTTGACCGAATGGTCATGGCGGTGAAGCTCCTCGTTCTCGACAAAGTCCCATGGTACGAAGTCTGCCGTATTATGAACGGGGGCTCCAGTGAAGATCGACAAGTGACTCGTTACGACCTCGACCACTGGAGTTCGATTCCGTTCATCGTACGCATCCTCGCTTTTGGAGAGCTGCATTGGGAAAACGAGCGCCTGTTTATCTATGTGGCAACCGGGCAAGACGAAGGATTGACGGTTCGAGATGGGCTTACGTGGGATCCCGATGAAGTGCTTGCCATTCAGATGAGGATCCAGCGCACCATGCTCATTGACCAAATCTCCCAAAGGATGAGCGATAGATTTACAAAATCAGAATTATCTGCCCTTTTTGATAGATGCGCCGAACGTTTCCCGTTTATTGAAATTGTGAGACGTTTGAACCGTGATTTTGACAGGCAAAAATCAGCTGAAGAGCAGTTGAGCTCGCCCGGACTTTGGCGACGACTGATTTTTCAATATCATGCTCAAAATGAATTAACTCATCGCGATATCTACGATCGAACTCAGCCCGCGGCTCGGGAAACGGGATACGAAATCACCATGGGGATGCTGAACGTGGGCCTTAGCAATGGTCGTCTCTTTAAGAAGCTTTCCGACCAATTAGAACGGCGAGGGAACTCCCATGCCTGCTAGAAGCGATCGAGAGGAGTTCAGTCCCGCCGCGACGCAATTGCTTGACGGGGTGTTGGCTTCGATTCCCAAATTGAGTCAGGCATCCGATGTCAATGAGCAACTACTCGTGGGATATCTTGCCGGCTCGCTCAGTCCCGAAGATGCCGCTCATGTCGAGTCACTGGCTGCCAACAATGCAGGAATCAGAAGGAACCTGGCTCAACTCATCTCAACGATCGAGTCCTATAAGCGAGTGACTTATAACGAATTAGTCGAAGCAGCTAAAGCTACGGATTCACCGGTCAGAAACGAGTGGCTCAAGGTCGTTGGGAATCATATCGAAGTCATCACGCGAAGCTTGCGAGGCATTCCTCCGACCCGTTGGACCTCACTCGAGACAATGTCACAGGATGGGCCTGAGGGCCTCACGGCTTTTAAAGCCGTTTGGAGAGCCTTATTCGTTTCACCACCTCAAGGAACAAGCGCAGAAGGGCTTTTGCGCTTGGGTTTTGGCTATCGAAGGAGCCGATCCGACTTGGACGAAACATCGCTGCCATCCGATCAAATGCGGTCGTTTGACCAAGTCGATCAAGGAGCGGTGACCCTATGCACCGGTGAAGTTCTGGAATCCGGAGATCTAGTCGTGGATGCAACTGTGGAAGGTTCGGAAGATGCAACGACGGTATACATCTCTTACACGAAAAACAGCCGCACCCTCGCACTTGCCGAAGCCGAAATCATTGACGGGAAAGCCAGGGTGGAATTACTGGGCTTCGGAACCTTCATGAGTTTGCCAGTCGGACCGCTACAGGTCGATGCCATTTCTGCTCAAATGGGGGGATGGCCCGAACGTAGTGAGGTGGGCCAAATCATCATCGATAGCGGGCCTCGTCGAACCCCCAATCTTGGACTCCCGATTGTTCGAAATGGAGAACTCGAGATCACGGGATACTTCGAAGAAGTGAAGGCAGGGGCAAAATGGGAATTATCCTTAGCAGTTTCTCCAAATAGCTGGCAGGTGCTCTCCAGATTTGATATAAAGAGAGTAACCGAAAGGCCCCAAGTAATTACGGCAACGTTGCCGCCGACTGCAATGGACGGCCCTTTCGGAGGCGCTCTCCTCCTCAAAAGACTTGGATGAACCCAGGAACTAGGCCGGGGCGCCATGGTCAAACATGGATTCAAAGCGCTTCGGTCAACACCACCCTGACGAATTCCGTTTGACGCTTGAGCGGCTAGGCAACGACTTCATTGCCAAGCTTGCCCCCTTCAACCAGACCCTTGAAGCGATCCATCACTGCTCGCCTAACCCGGATTGGCGAGAGCTTCAGCGGAAGCTAGAAAAATTCCAAAACCCAACCGTCGATTCCGCACGAGATTTCGCGGAACTCGGCAAAGAACTCGGTCGCCTAGCCTTTCCGTCATCGATCATGGAAGCGCTCGGACCGAGCATTCGAAATCACGGCGTCAGAATCTGGATCGAACCGGATGCTTCGCTTCGATCCTTTCCATGGGAAGCGGTCTGGATCGATGCGGGCGCACAAAATATTCAGGGCCATCTTTGCCTCCATCCCGGCGTCCACCTCATTCGTTGGGCACAAACCCAAGCCACGCCAAAGCAAACGAAAGCGACGAGCCTCCGAGTTCTCATCGCGTGGGCGAATCCATCGTCTCGCGAGTATCCCAAACTTCCGGGCCTCGATCTCGAGGTTCAAAGCGTCAAGAAAGCTCTTGCGGCTCCTGAGTGTCGCGCACTCGATGTTCTGGAACTCCCTTACGCTACGCCCGCAGCGTTGCTTCGCAGCCTGGAGGAATTTCAGCCGACGATTCTGCATTTCTTAGGTCACGGAGACGTTAAGCCAACCGGATGCGTCATCGCTCTGGAAGGCGCACAACGAGGTGAAGTTGCCCTTGTCTATGGCGATGAACTTGTCCGATGGATTCAGTCTTCGCCGGTTCAACTCGCATTCCTGTCTGGCTGCAACACTGGAACCGCATGGATGGGGCAATCAATCTCCGAATCGGGTGGTTGTAGCTTCGTCGGGATGCAAGCACCCATCGACGATCAAACCGCGGGCCTCTTTGCGCGCGCCTTCTACAGCACCCTCGCCGAAGGTCAATCCATCGAAGCGGCCATGCACCAAGGACGGAGCGCCATTCGTGGCATTCGGAATGAGTGGGCCGTTCCGGTCCTTTACCAATCGACCGCCGTCGATGCTCTGTTGATGCTCATAGAGGATGAGGACCAGAGAGCCGCGTCCCAGCCGGAACATAACATCTCAACTGACGATCGACCGTTCGTCGGCCGCGTCAACGAGCGAAAAGAACTCTGCGACCGAATCTTAACCAAGAATCAACGGCTGATCACCATCACCGGCATGGGAGGAATGGGGAAGACACGCCTCTCAAAGCAAGTGGCTTTAGACGTGTTACCTCACTTCCCAGATGGCGTGTGGATGGTTGAGTGCGACTCGTTGGAAAGCGAATCGGACCTGATCGGTGCCATTGGAACATCACTCGGAACGCCTGCAAGTGGCCGAGACCCGATCGATACCATTTGTCAGAACATCGCCGACCGAAAAACGCTTCTTTACCTAGACTGCTTCGAAACGTTGGTTCCGCTGGCGAATTGCCTAGAAAGGCTCATCCGGGGGACCTCAAATCTGACTTTGCTGGTCTCAAGCCGCATTGTGCTTAGCGTCGCGTCTGAGTTTGAGTACTCGCTCGACCCAATGGTGGTCGCCAAAAAGCCGAGCCAAATAACTGACTCCGTGGCGCTGTTCGTGGAAGCGGCCGGTCATTCCATCACTGACTTCAAGGTCGATGCCAAAAATCGAGCCGTCGTACGGGACCTGTGCGAAGTGCTGGAAGGAGTCCCTCTCGCGCTGATCCTTGCTGCGGGACGTCTGAGGCACTTGAGCCTGGAGGAAATTCTCACTCAGGTTCAAGCACACCCACTCGACATCTGAAAGCGAAAGGGAAGTGTCAAAGATCGTCACGCGAACATGCAGCGAGTGGTGGACGATTCCTTCCGACTGTTACAGGATGAAGAGAAAGATTTCATCGATCGTCTCAGCATTTTCATCGGCGTTTTTACCGCCGACGACGCTGCCGAGGTACTAGGCGATTCGATTGGCTCGATGCTTGACAACCTCTCGATGCTGAAAGACAACTCCCTTGTCCAAATTCAGCGGAAGGAAGGCCGAACCCATTACAAGCTACTCGATACGGTTCGCGAATACATCAACCGATTGCCTCGCAACGAAGAAGTTCTCGCCAATCGCTGAGAATGCCAGCTGCGCCACGCATCGCTTTACTGCCGTTTGGCGGAACAAATCGATGCGATTTACACCGAAGGTCGCTGGCTGGAAGCAACCAGCATGCTCTGGGAAAACCTGGGAAATATCCGCTCCGCAACGAACTTCTGTGTTCAAGAAGAACTGAATGCCGAGGTTGCGAGGTTCAGCTACGCGCTTCTACCGCTCTACTTCGATTCGTCGTACTACGCTGACTTTGAAAAACTCTGCGAACCTGCCTACCGAGTCGCTCACCTGCTAGACGATTACAAATTGAAACGGCGCGTCTATGGGCTGGACGGCGCGCGCGCAGCGATTATCAAAGACAAACCTCGCTGCATTGAAATTTGGAACAAGCGAATCAAAATCTGCCAAGCGGCTGGTGATATCGAAGGAGTGGCCGACACCTTAATTGATCTTTCTTGGGAGTATGCCGAGCTTGGTCAACTCGACGTCGCGAAAGACCATCTCGATCGGGGACTGGAGCTTGCTCGCTCCATTCAAAACCAAAATCTTGCCGCAACATGTCTTGTTCAAATTGCCAGGCAAGCGTTTGAACGCGGTGAAACGGAAGTGGGCCTCGAGACGCTTCGCCAAGCAGAAGCAGAAATCGATTACGCGACCGGAAAGCAGCTCATCCCCTTTGTTCTGCAATATTCGGCCCTACTCTATCAACAATATGGGTTCGATGAGGACGCCTGGAGATTTGCCCAGTCACTTCTCGCGATGACGTTGGAGGGACATCGCTATCAACAGGTGAGTTGGAGCCTCGCTTGCTTGGGAGAATTGAGCGAGAAAGCTGAGAACTTCGAGTTCGCCGCATTTTGCCTTTTGACCGCAACGAAGCTTAATCGGGAATTCACGACTAAATACGAACCCCGGGTGAGAACGGGAACCGCTCGCCTGCAAAAATCTCACCCCGAAATCATGACTCGACTGATTGCCGAGCATCGGAAGACCCCTTGGCTTAGCATGGTCAAAACGATTTTGAAGGAGTCCTCTAGTCGGACATGATTGGGTACCTCGGGCCAAGAAACTAACTTGACCCGAAGCATTGCCGTTGGCTCTAACCGCCGACCGGAGTCAGGCATGTGTAAATCTTGATCTGCGTTTGGCTCACGTTGACGTTGCCGTCTCCATCCCATCCACCCGAATTGACGATGCAGGTGATGGGAGGAGGATCATCTTGAATCCGATCTTCATCACCTTCTGAATCCATCGCTGTAAATCCCTGATAAATCAGTTGATGAGGATCGGTCGGATGAAGCTGAAACGAGACCTTGTCGCTGCCAACTGCTTCCTGTCCATTTACCGTCTGGGACAGCGCATTCAACTCGCTAAAGTGGTCGTTCGGAGCGATGAGGGTGCGAACGATTGAGCTTGCCACTTGGGCCGGAGTTCGACCAGCCAGCTGAAGGTGCGAGTAATAAGCTTCGCCGTGATTCATGATTTCATGAACCTCGTCGGGAGGAAGAATGGAGTCTTCACCTGGTTCCATTTGCAAGTTGTCCACGTATTTCACCGTCAGAAGGGACGTTTGGTTGATTCCCTGAACCAAGACTTCAGGCCCATCGGGTTTGGCTGCGAACTTCTGGAAGACGACTACAAACGGCTGAACCAGCACTCCCGGTTGCCCGTTGATGACGACGTGGTTATGTACAAATTGGGCCGGATTGGTGAGAATCGACTGCAAACCTGGCAAGTCCGTCTGGACGACCCACAAGTCGTCGTCCGCAGCTAAAGCGATGATATTGATGTTAGGAGTATCTGAAGATGGCATGGAAGAGAACCTCACCTCGTGCCATTTACTGGAACGAGTATTTCACTTAAACGAGACGATTGCGAACGATCTAACGATAACGCTTCCCCTCAATAGAAAATTTCCCAAAAACTTTCTATATCTGCGATAACATAAATTCCGAGGATCGGTTAAACGCAAGGAATTGGATTTTCGTTCAGGTTTTTGACTCGATTTTAATCGTATCTGAAAACCATCTCAACTTTCTCCAAACCATCGAACCTTTGCCGACTTGCAACCAGCACCCAAACCTTCGGACCAATGCCGATGGCCTCCCTCCCTCGTTAACATAAGCCCCTGTAGCCGGAGGTGGCTCGTGCCTCCGAGCAGCCCCTTACATTCCACAAAACCCGGAATACGACCCGAATTTGATCGTTGATTTCCGGGATTCAACCGTCTACGAACGGGTATGCGGAGGCACGAACCACCTCCGGCTACA
>CAIUHP010000082.1 GCA_903899015.1 uncultured Armatimonadota bacterium
CCCCTGTAGCCGGAGGTGGTTCGTGCCTCCGAGCAGCCCCGTAGGTGCCACAAACCCCGAAATTCAACACGGATTTGGTCGTTGATTACCGGGATGTAAACGTTTACGAATGGGTATGCGGAGGCACGAACCACCTCCGGCACCAGGGGCTCTGGTGGTAGAAAGGAGGTGACCATCGATAAGGTCCCGTTGGTATCGTTTCCCATTTCGGACCTTTGCCGACGGCCTCCTTTCCCCGTTAAAAGAGACCCCTGTAGCCGGAGGTGGTTCGTGCCTCCGACCAGCCCCGTAGGTGCCACAAACTCCGGAATTCAACACGGATTTGGTCGTTGATTTCCGAGACGGAAACGGTCGCAAATGGGTAGGCGGAGGCACGAACCACCTCCGTCTACAGGGGCTCTGGTGGTAGAAAGGAGGTGGCCATCGATAAGGTCACGGTCGTATCGTTTCCCATTTCGGACCTTTGCCGATGGCCTCCTTCCCCCGTTAAAAGAGACCCCTGTAGCCAGAGGTGGTTCGTGCCTCCGAGCAGCCCCATACGTGCCACGAAACCCGGAATTGAACACGAATTGGGTCGTTGATTTCCGAGACGGATACGGTCGCAAATGGGTAGATGGAGGTGGTTCGTGCCTCCGCAACCAATTTGGCGAACGATCCAACCCATTTCGAAGCGAATCGCTCCCAAAATCATGTAAACCGGGGATGGATCTTGCCCCGGTTTCGCTTTGGTGAGGCTGAATCTTCGAAGCTAGTCTTCGGGATTGACTTGTCCAGGCGCCCCTCAACCCACAAACCTGGCTCGTTCGGGCAACCCGAGAATCTCTCGGTCGATATCCGGTAGCTGAGAAGGATCGATGTAGCCGGAGCTCAAAAGGGCCGCAACTGCGGTCGCGTTGATCGCAAAATCCGGGCGAGACATCTTCAGCATCGTCGCATGCGGGGTGTATTTCTCCGCAAAGTCAATCCCAAAGTTCATCTCGACAAACGGTCGAAACAGTCGGTGAGTGAGCATGTCGCACAGCTCGCGGCGGACAAATTGAACCAAGTCATCCACCACGTCCTGTGAGGCCCCGGTGTCCGCCTTCGAGCCGTGACGGGCTTCAAGCATCGCTCGACCGGACAGCAGAAACGTCGTGACCATTTCACGGTCGCACCGATCGAAGAAATCCTCGAAATACTGACCGTTGCTGTCTGGTCGATGGACTTCGAGCTTGGTGCCGCCCGGAAAAGTCGCGGTGCCTCCGTTTGAGAGTTGCTGCAGAATGGACTGAATCGCAGCCTGAATGTGTACCGTCTTGCCCGTCATGGGGTCCTGCACGTTCACCTGGTTGATGTCCTCAGGCGCAATCGCCGTGATCATCCCCCCGCCGAATTGGACCGCCGTTTTTACCGCCTCGGGCTTAACAATCTGCTTGCGATACCACGGGTCATAAGCTCGGCGAAACCAAGACTGCCCACGAGGGTCGCCATCTCGGCCCCCCATCGTGAGCACCATCAACTTGCTGGGCGCAATCGCATTCGGGATCTCGTCCAAACCAAAAATAAGGCCGTTGCGAACCGCCGTCGACACTCCCGGAACGACCGCAACAACTCCTCGAAAGGTGTTGTATTCGTCGAGCACGAATGCATAGTTTCGGCGTGGTTTGGGCCGGATCGACTTGGGAACGAGGCGTCCATCCAAGTCGCCCTCGGTTACCAATTCAGCATCAATTTCTGCCAGCCGATGCCCTTTATGCAGGGCATCGAGCATGTCCCAGAGAATCTTGCGAATAGGACGATCCGTCACCGCCAACCGGTCAATAAAGGCTTGGCAAAATGCCGCCGCCTCTCTCGCCTTCGCAAATGCGTCGTGCAATGGCTTTGGCTCGTGGGGACGGGGCTCTTCAATGCAGGGCATCACATGCAAATCGACGCTTAACGCGAGAACCTTTAGGTAAGCCTCCGCTCCTCCTAAGATCGCATCGTTTGCCATGCGGTCATAAATATCGGACCCAAAATCTCGCTCCGCATCGTCGATCGTTTGTGGCAAAGCCCGATCGGCCTGTACAAATCCGTACTGGTCCGAAGATCCAATGTAAGACCCAATCGGGTCCGTTCTCAAAGAAGCCCGATTCCTAGTAAGTGGCCGAGCCGACGTATATTTTCGTTTCATAAATAGGAAAACCTTCCTTGAAGTTCATCGATAAGGTTGTGCCATGGCCGATGGTCTCCTTTCCCCATTAACAGAAGCCCCTGTAGCCGGAGGTGGTTCGTGCCTCCGAGCAGCCTCGTAGGCATCATGAACCTCGGAATTCAACAAAGGTATCGTTTTTCGAGTCGTACCCTTGCCGATGGCCACCTTTCCCTGTTAACAGAAGCCCCTGTAGCCGGAGGTGATTCGTACCTCCGAGCAGCCCCGTAGGCATCATGAGCCTCGGAATTAACCACGGATTTGGTCGTTGATTTCCGAAATGTAAACGCTTGCGAAAGGGTATGCGGAGGCACGAACCACCTCCGTCTACAGGTGCTCTGGTGTTTGAAAGGAGATGCCCATCGATAAGGTCACGATCGTATCGTTTTTCGAGTTGGACATATGCCGATGGCCTTCTTCCCCCGTTAACAGAAGCCCCGTACCCGGAGGTGGTTCGTGCCTCCGTCTCGCTCCCAACTGATCCTATTCCTCGTCCTAATTCGGAAGGGCAACGCAAACGCCAAAACCCATCGTAAACTAAATCCGTGAACCGGCCAAAGCCACTGTTCGACAGAAAGTCGGTCATCCGAATCGCGATCCTTGGCGTCATCGTGCTCTCCTTCACAGCTTGGTTCAAGACCCGCCAGAAGTTCCGCGTCGATAACTTTCGCCTCGAAAAGCAGATTCTCGACCAAATCAATCGCGACTATCCGAGAGACGACGAGGCTCAAAAGAGGCTCGAACTTGTCGACAAGATTGCCTACGATCTTCGCGGTACCGAGATGGACAAGACCATTCCTATCGTCGGACTTGCCTGGTATTACTTGTCAATTAATGCCGAAATGCTGAAGCGTCAGCCATATGACTCTATTGAATTGGGCCAAGATCGCGCCATCGCCGCAAAGAAATATTGGTCGGAAAACCAAGCGACATGGGGGAAACTGGAATCGCTTTTGGCCAAAGGTCCACTCCAACAACCCCCGTTCAGGACGATTGGCCAGGACGTCTTGCATGTACTCCCAAGGGGCCTCGCTACCACCGGACTGTTGCTCCTTCACAAAGGAGATCGGAAGGAAGGAATTCGAGCCCTGAAGCTAGGCATCCTTCTCGGAGATCGAATCCTCACATCCGAGCTAGGTTACGACGACTACTTCCATTCGGCAGAGCTTTCGCTTGCAACATCAAAAATTGTAAGCCGAGCAGTTCGCGAAGCTAGTCTGACGATGTCGGAGAGTAGAGAAATTCTTTTGGCTCTGCCGCCAACCCCTCAAACGGACAAATTGCTGTTTCGAGCAATCTGGCGCAGTTTCTTTCAAGAATTCATGATCGGTGCACCAACGCTCCCTTCCCTAGCCGGTACGGACCCTACCCGGAATCCGAATTGGGCGCCCGTTCCCGAATTATCAACAGATCCTCTCAACTACAACTCGCAAGAAACCGCGGATGAGGCATTCAAACAATACCAAGCCGCTGCCCAAAACGCCAACAGATATCTATCCGATCGACAGCAGGCTCCAGTATGGGTTACTGAATCGGACATGCGAACCCTTCTCCAAGCGATACAAAATCACCAAAAGAATCCGGACAAAAACGGCGTAGGCAAACTTTTCGTCGCAATTGGTCTCTCATCGATGTCTGGCTCTTCCGCTCAAATCGCCTCCGGTCGCTGGCGAGCCATGCGCGAATGCACTCGCGTCTTACTTGCCTCCCGAATCTACCGATCAAGTCACGAAAGACAACTTCCGCAAGACACCAAGGGGTTCGAGAACCTTTTAGGCAAGTGGCCAACCGATCCGTTCAACGGCAAACCTCTCCGCTACGACCCAACAAAGGAAACCGTCTATTCAGTCGGTCCAAACCTCAAGGACGACGGCGGAGATATCGCTATGCATTACACGCTCGGAGGTGACTACGGCGTCAGCCTAAAGCTGAGTAACCCATAGCCTCCGAGCGGGGAGGCATGTAGGTCGGCATGCCGACTGGAATGCCCGCCGTCAACTCGTTAAAGGCATCCGCCGCCGCATCCACGACATCGTCATGCCTCCCAGATGGGAACTGCCTCAATTCCTCGATAACCGCCCCATTCCAAGGGGCACGCATCAAGAAAACGTTGCCCGCATTCACCTGAGCCGCAAAAGGATCCGCCCGTACCTGCTTGTCTCCCGTAACGGGAATCGCCTTCACGGAGTAACCCGCGAGCAATCGTGTCAGCGCTTGAGCCTGCTCCTTGCCGGCTTGACCAGGGTCTTGGGGAAGACGAATAGAAACGAGGTGTCCGTCCAAAACTGCGGTCTGCCTCATCCTTTCGTTACGCTCGTCGGGGCTCCACTGACCCCGAACGACGTCCGCGAGCCAAAATCGGCCCACCGTATCCACTCCCATCAACACCCCAACGGTGAAGTCGCCATTGCCTCTTGAAGAAGCTAAATCCCAAGCGCGACTCCACCGAACGATCTTCGGAACCTCGTCCCGAACGTTCTCAATGAGCTTGCCAATCTGAAAAAAAGACCCTTCTCGTGGAGTCGGATCGCACTGATAAAGTGCTTGAAATGACCGCTCGCCCAGTGCCTTCTGCTCGAGGAGCCATTCAAGGTTGCGCCGCTCTTCGCAAAGCGGTTCGCCGATCATACGACCCAGAGGGTCGCCCTCCGATTCACAAATCGCAGGCAGTTTCACCACCGTCCAGCGTTTGCTTTCCGAAGAATTCAAAATGCGACCTCGGAGGTCGTCCTCGTGCCAAGGAGTTAAGACAAGCAGTTTCTGTCCGTCCTGCTGAATGCGCGTACTTAGCTCGTCGACATACCACTCCCAGACCTTTTCTCGGTAGGTTTCGCTCTCTGCGTCCTCCCGTCCCTTGATCGGGTCATCAATAATGGCAAGCTCGGCCGGATTACCCGTGAGTCCTCCGCCAATACCGACGGCGAGCATGCCTCCTCCTGCCGCAAGCTCCCATTCACTCGCCGCATTACGGTCCGACGAGAATTTGAATGTCCCTCGCGCCACCGCAATCCGCCGAATCTTTCGGGCTAGCTTATCAACGTAAGATTGGTTATAGGCAGAGACCACCACCCGCAACTTCGGATCGTTCTCCAATCGCCAAACGGGATAGCGAACCGTTACCAACTCCGACTTGCCATGCTGCGGAGGGCATAGCACCATAAGATTTAAAATCTCGCCCCGGGCGTGAGCCTCCAACTTCTCTCGAATATGAATCAAGTGAGGCCAATGCCACTTAAATGTCGGCGTGGCCTCGTGTAGAAATTGAGAGAAAGACATATCTATTTAAAATTCAATTTCCGCCCCAATTTGCGACAATTGCGAGAGGATGGGGCGGAGGAGGAAGCCTTACTCGGTGGCGCGGAACGTTCCCGCCAAGATGACTCCCTTGATCGGTTGGAGACTCACCGGAATCGAACCGCCAATCGGAACGGATTCGGATAGAAGCGGTAAGCCCTCCCAAAGAACGACCATCGAAAGGGAAGTGCCCGACTCCGAAACCGTGGAGGTGAACCCATCAGGTAGGTGAATCACCGTCGATTCGGCCGGAACTGCCTGAGATAACTCGACCGGCTGAGTGCGCCAAGGACCGACGAAAAGGTCATGTCCAAACAACGAAATGCGGAAGCGGTATTTCAAAGTTCCTGAAAACTGGATGGTCAAATTGATTCTCCTTGATCCTGTATGGGACTCGGGGTGTGAAAGAGTCCGGTGGCGATAAGGGCTGGTGCAAGTGCCGCAATGAGCCCCTTTGAGCCTGGAAAGACCCCGGTTGCCAAAATGGGAACAAGGGATCCAACGTAGCCCGAAACAAAAGCCGCGACATAGCGCGGCCAAATCGGTTTGGGAGTGATTTTCACATCGAACTCCTTTCGTGAACCAGCATCGTGAGCATGGCTTCCAACCGCGAAAACCCGGCCTTCACTTCCGCGTTGAGGTTGTGCATGGCGTCTTCGAGGTGGGTTTGGCGGGCATTTTGTTGGTCCTCGCTGCGCTCCAGCCGGGCGATTCGATCGCCAAAACTTTGTTGGGCAGAGTGCATGCGAACCTGGACCACTCCAAATGCCACAACAATGGGGGTCATAAATGCGGCGATCGCAATCCATTCAGCGGTATTCATAGGTTTTCTTTAGGCAGCTTCAAGCTGAGCCCGCACACCCGAAGGGCGATCCGCAGGGCTCGAAACAATGAGTGAATCCCCACGCTCGGCACGTGCCGACTGAGGACCGTAAGCAATGAGGTAGCCCTGACGATCGAGCCATCGCTCAACGTCTAAAGCCAGTGCCGCGTCTGACGCGACAAAGGGACGAGCAGGTACAGCGTGCATAGCACTCTCCTTTCAGTCAGAAAAATAGGCAACAAAAAAAGCGGCCCGCAATCAGCAGCCGCCTTATTGAACGATCCGACTTACGTCAAGCGCAAGAATCCCCGGATCAATAATAGTATATCTTTGTCTACTTAAAAATGCAAGGAGGAATAGGAATTTAATCTCATAGAGGTATTGGCAGTAACGGAGTATTGGGTACAGAATCCCGCAATCGCCCCATATCGCCGGCCTCCCCTGGTCCGCGGAATTCATTCCGCATAAGGCCCCCGGAATTTATTCCGGAAACAACAGCCGAATAAATACCATCATCCCCCGGCCCCATATCGACGGCCTCCCATACCCGTCCGCAAGAGCCGCTGTACCGAATTCGAGGTGGTTTCCCCTGGCCCCCGGAATTCATTCCGGAAACCAAGGCCGTGTAATTATCACCATTCACCAGCCCCATATCGACGACCTCTCATACCTGTCTGCAAGAGCCTCTGTATCAGGAGGTGGTTCGTGCCTCCGCAACCTTCATGTACTCAGATTCAAATCACCGAAGAACATCAACAATCCCCCGGTCTCTACCGAAGGTCGGGATGGAATCGCTGCTCGAAAATATCTTCGAAACCCGAAACACTCATTGCATCACTTCAAATCGACAATTCTCGAAAAAGCGGAACGTGTCTCGCGATACGGAGGAAAGCGGTACATCGAACGTCGGGAAACTCGCGGTATCTGCGCCTGGCCAAACGTCAATGATGTCAAGAAAATGACCTTCCATAACGATACGAGCAAAGAAATCATAAGCCGACTTCGTTGCCTCGACATCGTCGTCATCCTCCGGACTCCAATCCTGAGGTTCTGTGAATTCGCCAGGTTCGATAACGTGTCGGAAATGGCAGCTACAACCACCGTATTGGCAGATGAGCAACCACCGGTTGGAGTAAGCAAGCGCACCAAGATCGGACCCGAATTGATCGGCTTCTGGTCGTTCAATAGAAAAATCGTCCGACTCGATCAGCAGGAAATCCTCAGCACTTGTGGTTGAGAAGTAAACCAAATTACACATTAGAACTCCACCACTTTGATCTTCCAACCAACTGGTAGCTCCAGTCTACAAATGTTTGGACGTACGATTCGATTCTTCGAAGCCAAAAGCCACCCGAATCCTTGCTCCGGTTTCGCTTTCAAAGCCCGAACCTCCGTACATCAGCTTCAAACCCACTAACGAGACCGCAGCATAACCCATCTGCGGTCTCGTCGGTGGACCGTTGCCTCTCCGCAAAACCGGCACCTCCTAATGAACGACTTTCAGGTATGTACTTTGCTGTGATCCCGAATCGGACGCATAGATCACCGACGTAAGCACCGGGTAGCCGACCGCAGTCGAAACGACGAACATCGCAAAGGTTCCTCCTTGGGGGACCGTGATCATCGTCGGTGTGCTGACGCACCCTGTCGCACCTGCCACCAAGTAGACATTCCATCCCCCGGCCGGAGCAGGCGAATTCAATCGAACCATTCCAATCGCACCGTATCCCGCTCGAACCGTGCCCGGGAATACACCCACGCTCGCCACACCGTCACCAATAACAGTCAGGACTGCCGAAGCGGTGCTCGATCCATCGTCCGCAATGATGGGCGCCGTATAGCTAATCGGGTATTGATGTGCACTAATCGTAAACGTCGTACTTATCGAACCCGCTGGCACGATGATATTAGATGGGAATTTGGCAGCCCTATTGCTAGAACTGAGATTAACTTTCCATCCTCCGAATGGAGCCGGACAATTGAGCGAGATAGTTCCCGTCGTGCTTCCACATCCGCCAATGGTGCCCGATCCCAGAGTCAGCCCCGCAAGTGTGTTTCCGTAGAGAGTGAGAGTCGTCGACTGGCCGGAATTCCCATCGTTCGCGTAGATCCCCATTGTGTAGCTTCGAGACGACTGCTTTCCTTGAATCGTAAAGGTTGTGCTGGATGCGCCCATTGGTACAACGACCCTCGATGGCATATCAACCAGGCTGGGAACGCCTGCCGCAAGATCAATCCTCCATCCTCCGTAGGGTGCGGGCGATTTGATGGTTACGGTTCCAGTTGAGCTCCCATTGCCGCCGATGGTCGCTGGTGACAAGCTGAGCCCCGTGACATTGTTTCCTAACACCGTCAACATACATGTCTTGTAAGAATTCAACTTATCAATCGCATAGATGCCAACCGTATGAGTGGTCGATGTAGGATGGGGCGTCGCCAAGAAAAGCCAAGTCGTCTCCCCTTCCGGCACCGTAACGGATTCTGGAACACTCAAAAGACTGGAAGCTCCGGTTGACAGCCTAACTTCCCAACCACCGGCCGGAGCCGGTGATCCAAGGGTGATCGTTCCCGTTGAAGGGTAAATCTGAGACGCCGAAGTTGGACTGACCGTTATTGATTGAATGGCCACCGTCAGAACACTTAAGGTAACGGTGACTGAGTCCTTGCCTACCGATGCCGTAATTTCATCCGTAAAGGCTTCGACATGCATTTGCGGACACGAAATAATGAAATTCGCCGTCTTGGATCCCGCCGCGACCGTGACAATTGAAGGCATCGATATGGTGTTGGGGTACTGATGGGTCAGTGTTACTGTCTTACCGCCGGTCGGGGCAGCATTTGACAGAGTGATTACTGCAAAAGACGAAGTGAACCCACTTACGATGGATCTCGGACTGAGAGTGACCAAGATCGGTGGATTCACCACCGCGCTAATGGCGTAAAGAGTTCCATTACCGTCGACCACGTAGAGCGTACCGTCAGTGGCTATCGAGCATGCCCCATGTACATAGTGGGGGTTAATATCAGTCGTGTTATCCCATTTCCGGCTTCCGTCCGGATTGATCGCGTAAACGTTTCCATAGGCGCTGATTGCATAGATCGTTCCATCTGCCGCTACTGAGATCCCCGAAATTGGAACGTAATCGTCTGATTCTAATCTCGTGTACCATTTAAAGATCCCAGATGAGCTGATAGCATAAATATTGCTTCCATCAAAGCCGCCGCAATAGAGGGTGCCGTCGGGTCCCATGGCCGTAGTCCAAGTGAGTACACCGTAAAGGCTAATGTCTTTGTTGATCCACTTTAACGTGCCATCCGGATTAAAGGCATAGGTATAGCCCTTATAGTCCGTTACTAAATAGAGCGTGCCATCACCACCAATCATGATCGGTGCCTCACAGCCGGCGCCGTCCGCTTTGATCCTGGAATTGACCCACTTGTTCGTTCCGTCAGGGTTGATCGCAATAAACGTTCCGTTGGAACCACTTATATAGATCGTGCCGTCAGCAGCAATAGAGCATGTCGCCGAGCAATCTGCTGCCAAGTTATGCAGCGTATCGTTGGTCCATTTTGTGCTCCCATCCGGATTGATGGCGAAGACCGTGCCACCAGTTCCATAGGTTAAGCCATATCCCGCCGCATAGATCGTGCCGTCAGGTGAAATCGCGCAGCCGTAATTGAATTTTTGTGCTAGTTCGCGAGCTTTATTGTTGACCCACTTGAGGGTTCCATCTGGGTTAACGGCATAGATATCGCCCTTCGAAGTTGGAAGATACACGGTTCCGTCATTTCCAATCGCGCAAGAAGCCGTAGCATAGGTTCTATATTCAACCGCACTCTTGTTTGTCCATTTCAGGCTCCCGTCGGGGTTGTAAGCATAAAGGATGCAATCATATCCGGAAGCATAAATCGTGCCATCGGATGCAATTGTGCAAGGACTTCCAACACCTGCACCCGTCGCAGTGGCATCCGTGTTAAACCACTTCAAACTCCCGTTTGCTCCTTTGCCAACTCCGAGGGAATTTGCAGAATTGTTACTAAATTGAGTGGGCCATGGAGCGTTGGACTGGTAATACGGCTGGGGTTTCGCACGCGAAGCGGCCTCAAGTGCCCGAATCTCTCGGGTGGATTGTGGACGAGTCTGAGTCAATGGGTGCTCAAGCTTGCTAGCTTGAGCCATTGAGGCACAGGATGCGATCGTTGCCGATGCGCTAATAACAAGGCTGAGCAGTTTGATTTTGACACCACCTTTCAACAAGGATCGCGCGTCAGATTCCGCGTGTCACGAGGATAGAGCTGCCGTTTTAAAGCGGTAATCCCAGTCTATCTTCAACTCCTCGACAATATCCTGTCGGTATATCCAAGGACATCAAACCCAGAAACCGTCCCCAAAACCACGACAACCAAAACCGCTGCACAACTACAAAACGCCTGGCAAAAAAATCTGCAATGAAAAACAAATTCGGCTCAAAGAACCGCGCCCGTAAACTCTTGTAGACCGGGGATGTCTCTTGTGCGCAGCAATCTGACGAACACCGGCCGCGCAACTCAGGCGCAACCGAACGACTTCACGTATCTTCTTCATTTCTAGTGGTCTCCTGGAACCGGTCGCGAATTAAGCGATCAGGTGCGCATTTCAATCGATAGCGGACACCGATTCCAATTCAAAGCGGCGGACAGTGATTCCAAACGAAACCGGAATACGCAGTACTGTTAGTGAGGACATTACCGTGATGCAGATCAACCGCCAGGCAAACGCGGCCGCTGGGATCGGATTGACTAATGGGACAGCCAAAGACATAACAGTATGGTAGTTGATCTGGCCAAGTAGGTTCTAACGACGTCCACTGACACGAAGTCATTGAAAAGTGACGCTCCCTCACATAGAATTCAGTGCTTGGAAGCGCAGTAGCTCGGTATCCGCTCCCACCATTCCACAAAAAGCTAGGATCTGTTGCAACACCAGACTTAGCCAGCAAGCCACCATAGGGCTTGTACTGATACGTATTCTCCTCAACACCATTAAGAACGGTCTCAACAACCGATCCGAGAGCGTCAGTGCCGCAGTTGCGCATGACACCCGATGTCATCCCCCTATCAACATACCGTCCATTGAAATGTAATTAGTGATCGCCATCGCTTTCCTGCTTCCTTTGGCTCTGGAGTGCTCCTCAGAAATCTGTACCAGCCGTTAGATTAGTCTCCTCGTCTTGAAGACGTAAGGAGTTGCATTGAAGAAATCAAAGTTCACTGAGGATCAGATTGTAAAGATCCTTTCTGAGGCCTCTCGCGGCGAGAA
>CAIUHP010000083.1 GCA_903899015.1 uncultured Armatimonadota bacterium
CTCGCTCAGATCCACCGAAGACACAGACCAAGAAGAAGTCAAGCCCAAAAGAGAAGTGAAGAAATCTACGTCACGCACGCAATAAGACTACGCGAACCCACACAATTCTTCATAGACCCAGAAAAGTCTTGCATTCGATTGTTATCATTCGGATAAAAATCCTATTTCTTAATAGAAAGCCAATAGGTAGCCTGATAAAAATAGGGGTATTTGATCGTAATTGTTGGTGCGAATAGTGCACGCAATTATCGCTCTAATTGTTAAGGTAATGTGATAAGACGAGTCAACTTTCGATTGATCGTATCAGATGGCTAAGCTGTTTGAGCAGGGAGCGATGCTGATTGACTGGAAAATGGTAGAGATCCATCCTTTATTTCGGTAAGGATCACATGAATGTCGCGGTTTCCAACATTTCGCAAGGAGTGAGGCGGCAACGGAGGTGCCCAAATGGCCGTTCCGGGTTCTGGAGTTTGGGCAAGATTCTTGCTTTCCAGCATCACGTTTCGTTGGTCATCGTATCGAACAAAATCGCTCCAACTCAATATGAGTAGGTAACCGCCCCAAATATGGGTGTGAACGCGTGTCTCGTCTCCGGGATGAATCAATGTCTCCAAGACCCGGATTCGATCGTCTTCGAGAAGCACTTTATGATGCTCTGGTGCCGCTGTAACTGCATCAAGGGCGTCCAACCTCGTAATCACGAAAAGCAGTCTATAGGATTGAGCCAAATCCTGCTGACTCGTCACCGTTACACACCGCAAATTGCACTGAGGCGAAAGATATTCAATCGCATTTTAAAGTACAGGAGTGAACCAATCTGATGAAATCCCCTAAGAGTCAATTACCGCGTCCTCATCCCGTTTTATGACCGGAAGCGTGAAATGGCTGTACTTGAACGGGCATGGGCCAAACGCAAATCCGGGCTTGCAGGTTTTAGACGTGGCCCGATACTGGAGTCGAGACGGTCAATTTGAAATCTATCAGATCGCAGAAATTGAGGATGGCATTTATCTTTTTGGCGAAAGTAAATGGAGCTCTCACTCGATTGTTGGAACCGACGTCATTTGGAGAATTCGCTCGAAAATCGAAATGCTTCCTAACTCCTGTTGGAAAGAGAATCCACCATTTGCGCCGGTTAGCCGAGAGTGAAGAGAACTTGACTCTCGTGAATGGTGACCGCCTATTCTCGTAAGAAAGGATCGGCGATCACACCACTATTCTATGATTTGTTTGGGTGTCTCAAGAGTCGGACGTCGTAGATCCCACCTGCTAGGCCCGAATTAGCCGAGAACTTGATCGTAATCCGATTGTCTTTTGCGGACGCGAGTACCTCTTGGGAAAGGGGATACAGTTTTTCGACAAATTGCCCCGGTTTGGCACCGACTAACACTTCGGTGGAGATGAGTTTCCCGTTGACATAAACGCCAAAGGTTCGGCCCGAATCGCCTCCGTGGTAGGTGACTGAAAGGTCAACGGATTGAGCACCTTTTGTGGTGAGGGTGTACTGAAACCAACGTCCATGACGCCAGCGATGGTCGTTGAAGATTCCTGATTCCATCCCTTCGCCTGTAAGGGCATGGTCCACTTCGGGTTGTTGCTCGCCGATCGCAACAGAATCAATGGTTGCAGCATCGCGGGCCATTTTCTTTCTTTCGGCCTCTGCGAGTCGAAAAGTTCGAGCCTCCAGCCCAGCTTTGTCCGTCACTTCCCAGTACATCTGATATCGTGTGTCTTGCAGCCTGAAGAAGGGTGCCAACGGCAATCCAGCCTTGTTGGCAGGGGTGGCAATATCCATTAATCTAAAACGCATTGGCCCAGCCGCAGTGTCTCGAGTGACATGTTGGGCGAGCTCCGATGGTTGGGTGAGGAGTACGGGCACCGTATCCAAAGGCACAAGCGGACCAAACGCAATGTGATCTCCGCGACCGTCGCCAGCTCGAAGCCCAACCTGGTTCTCGGTGCCCGATGGCCAGGCGAGTACGATCGGCCCGTGGAGGATCGCGTACCAATTAGAACCATCCGGTAAGCCTTCAATGGTCGTTTGCATGGGGAGATGTAAATCGATCCGGTCCCCATCTTTCCAGACCCGATGGATGGGCTCATAGCTTGATGGTGAGGATTGAGTCGCGATAACTTTGCCGTTGATTCGAACCTCAAACGCACCCGCTTTCACCCAAGCAGGATGGCGGAGATAAAGCGTAAAGGCAGACGCCTTATTGAGGCGAAGAGTGAGATGCGAGTGCTCCTCATCGGGGAAGGAAGTCTGCTGAGTCAACTCGACGCCTGATTCTCTATCGGACAATTTTGATGCAATGTAGAGATTTACGAAGATCCCACCTTTCGCTTTCGCGTAAATGAATTGACCGTATCGCCCAGGGTTCTCCATCCCAGTTCCGACGCAACACCAGAATCCTTTGCCGGCCTGAGAGTAGACGCGATAATGCTCGGGGCGGATCGGCGTGAAATAGACATAACCGGGATGCTCTACGTTGATGGAAGCAAGCAGGTGGTTGTAAAGAGCTCGCTCATAGTAATCGGCATAATTGGCTTTTGGTTCAACCGTGAAAAGTTGCTCGGTGAGCCGAAGCATGTTGTAGGTATTGCAAGTCTCTGGGCCCTCCCGGTGTTCAAGCAAACCACGGAAGTCCTTTGGATCATTAAAATGCTCTGAGACACTATTTCCACCAAACGCCACCGATCGGTGACCCGTGACATTCTCCCAGAAATACTTGGCCGCACTGTCTGCTTTACGGTCTCCGGAGAGCTCGGCAATGCGCTCAAAGCCGATCACTTTTGGGATCTGGGTATTTGCGTGAAGGCCCGTGAGACGGTCCTCATGGTTTTCCAGCGGTTCGAGAATCGCTTGATGGGTAAAGCGACGCGCGAGGTCCAGGAACTTCGTATCTCCCGTGATCGCGTAGATGTCTGCTAGCACTTCACACATGCCACCATGCTCATAACCGAGCATGCGCTGCATCTGCTCGTTGGAAAGGCCTGCGACTTCGTTCGCGGTCCACTCACCCAGTCGGACAAGCACTTCTCGAGCTTGCGGATTTCCAGCGACCAAATAGGCGTCTCGAAGACCTGCAAATGTCTTATGCAGGTTGTACCAAGGCACCCACTTGTTATTGAAGGCTTCAATGTGGCCCTCAGCGACTTGTTTCCAGAATTCGCGGCTTCCGGGGATGCCCCCGACATAGCCATCGGGAGCTGCCTTTTGGCATTCGGCTAACTCCGTAACCATGTACGTAAGGCGTCGACGAAGCTCACCGTCAGGTGTATCTTCGCCCGACGCAACCATGTCCGACAAGGCGGAAAGGTAGTGGCCGGCGGTGTGACCATCGAGACCCATACTTTCCCAGTTTTCATACTGCGGCTTGCGTACTTTCAGGCCCGCCTCGCGTCGAAACGGAGCAAGTAGGCGATCGGTATCGAGATCGAGCAGATACTTCCTATTCGCTTCAACGGCGGCGGTGAAAGGGCTCTTCAGAAGTCGGACCGAGCTCAGTGGGAATAGATAAACTTGTTGGATCACAGTTTTTTGGGGGTTGAGGTGAGGAGTAAGACTGGCAAATCCGGTCAAGAAAAGCGATGAGACAAGGACAGTGGACGGAAATCGTAGATTCATTCTTTTTCGCCCCTCAAGGTCACTCGGTAAAGCCCGGCGCCGTGTAGTGGAAGCGATTGACCAAAAGTGCCCGAAAATAAACCGAGGTCCTTCTTATTCCAGAGATCGCGAACGGTGACGTCGCCATCTAGGCCAAGGTCGCTAATGGAGACACTTACGAGGCTGTGATCTGGAACGGGCCGAGAAGCTTTGTCGGTTAAGACGACAAATTCAACCGAGCCTTTTCCTTCACTTCCGGCGGTTAGCACGCCTTTAGCTCGGAACGTGTCAAATCCATCGGGAACGTCATACTCGATGATCGAGACGGAATGTGTCCCAATGCCATTGATAACGTGGTCATCGACGGTCTTGTTTACTCGAGCTTCTCGCCAGCCCGCGGTGGCCTTCGTCCACTTGAGGTCCGTCAATTTAATCGTTCCTTTCGGACCGGAAAGCGTGGGTTCAAGCCATGCCACTTGATCGTAATAGTTGTTGTCGCCCCCATCGGTTACAACCAAGGCTAGTTTGTGAGTTTGACCAAGGACAGCCGAGATCTCCGCGAATTGTGCTCCGGGAGCGCCTCGAATCACCGAACTTCTATAGACTGCTTGAGACAAATCATATGGCATTTCATTGCTTTGAGCGTTGAACAAGGCTAAGTATTTATCGTGACTTCCGCTGACGTCTGCCACCCACGCCACAAGATCTCCTTTTCGCCACAATTGCCGGTTATTGAGGCTGGACTGGTTAACTCCGAGCACTTCAGAATTTGTTAGTAGATTTAGCGTAAAGGGATCGAGTCGTGTCATATCCGCGCCGAGGATAAGCGGTGATCGGGCGATAGACCACAGGGTCATGCACAAAGTCTGTTCGTCCTGGGTGAACCGAGTGGGGCGATTGAATTCGACAATTCCAAACGGCAGCATGTCGGCGTCGGGCCAAGCCCCGTTGTGACGAAAGGGGGTCCATTTGTCCAAGCGACCAAACATGCCGTAAAGCGGATGCCATTGATCCCAGAAGTCATCAGAAATACGCCACATGTTGGCGTGCTCGGAAACATGCGCCCCTTGTTCAATCGGAGTGTCTCCCGGGGAGAGGCTTAGAACAATGGGGCGTCCCGATTGATCGATCGCTCGGCGTATCGCCTCAATCTCTGCTTTTTGAACGGCGTCATACGGGCGAGCAATATCATCGACCTTTACGAGATCGACTCCCCACGAGGCGTACATCTTGAATAGGGAATTGTAGTAAGCCTGCCCACCGGCAAGGGTTGCATCCACTCCGTACATGTCAGGGTTCCACGCGCAAATGCTTTTGGGATTGGCAACATCTTTAGCTCGGAGTTCGGTGCCGATAATGGGCGTGTTTGCGTTTACGGCTTGGCGAGGAATCCCTCTCATGATATGGATTCCGAACTTGAGGCCCTTCTTGTGAACGTAGTCCGCAAGGGGTTTGAAGCCTTTGCCGTTTGCTGAGGACGGGAATTTGTTGACTGCGGGAATCAATCGGCTGTGGTCATCCATCTCCAGCCGCGCACCGGGCTGATAGTCATGCCCTTTCGCATTCGGTTCGTACCACTGGATGTCGACGGTTAAGAACGTCCATCCAAATGGTTTGAGTTCCTTCGCCATCGCGTCGGCTTGAGCCTTCACTTGGGATTCCGTGATGGTGGTTCCAAAGCAGTCCCAACTGTTCCAGCCCATCGGCGGAGTTCTCTGATAGGACCAGTGTTTAGGTTCAGGCAGGACAGGATTCATCGAAGAATTCATGGCGAGAAGGGCGAGAAAAAGCATGGGATTGATAACCAACGTGCCAATCAGAACCTACCGCAATCATGGGTTGAAATACTTCGTTGATCCAAACGATCCTCTCGAAAGCGTAGGTCCATTTGCAAGCCATGGATTTCACATTCGATAGCATGAGTTGCATGGGTGAATCCATCCAAGAAAATACAGCCTAAATCAGGGAAGGATTGGCTTGGACCTAGCCGGAGGTCGGGAAGGCATTTCCCAAGTAAACTTCGTGGCCAACATGTTTGAAAATGGCCAAGAGATCCTTCCAATTTGGGCAAAGGCAGCAGTATCTGCGACGGGATATCGCGAACGGCTAAACGACCAACCCCAGCGACCCATTCATACCTATCGCGAGTCGCTCCAGGTTTTTGAAGAGGCTACGCCTAAGACGGGGACAGACGGTCATGACGTCATTGAAGAGCTTGTTCGGAAATCCGAGCCTGGGCTCCATGCCATGACGGGTTCCAGATTTTTTGGCTGGGTGATTGGTAACTCGCATGAAGTCGGAGTCGCGGCCGACTGGCTTACAGCCGCATGGGGGCAAAACGCTGGAAACCATTCCGCCACACCCGCCGCTGCGGCTGCCGAAACAATCGCTGCTCTATGGCTCCTCGATATCTTAGGATTGCCCGCAGATGCATCGGTCGGTTTTGTCACCGGTTGCACAATGGCTAACTTCGTTGGCCTGGCCGCCGCTCGAGGCGAAGTGCTCCATCGACTAGGCTGGGACGTGGAAGGCGACGGACTCTTTGGAGCGCCACCCATTAAAGTGATTCTCGGAGAAGACGCTCACTCCACCGTTTTCTCGGCCCTTCAGTATCTTGGGCTCGGTCAAAACCGAGTTGTTAAGGTACCAACTGACGGACAAGGCGCAATGATTCCCGAGGCGTTTGCACAGGCTATCAAGGATGCCCAGTCCGATTCGGCGGTCATCGCAATTGCCCAAGCTGGCCAAATCAACACCGGAGCATTTGATCCCCTGATCAAAATCGTCGAAGCGGCGAAGACTCACTCAAATTGCTGGCTCCACGTGGATGGTGCGTTCGGACTCTGGGCCCGTGCGAGCCATGAACGTGCCGAATTAGCGGTAGGGATTGAGGGAGCAGATTCATGGGCAACCGACGGTCACAAGTGGCTCCAAACTCCTTACGATTGTGGCTATACGATCGTGCGAAACGGAGACGCGCATCGCCGTGCCATGACGATTGCAGCAAGCTACTTACCGTCCAACACCGAGGGCGAGCGAGATCCATCCCACTATGTTCCTGAGTTATCGCGACGAGCACGAGGTTTTGCGACTTGGGCAATGATCAAGCACCTCGGGCAAGATGGAATCGCCGAAATGGTCACTCGACACTGTCGACTTGCCCGACTGATCGCCGATATCCTGGCCGGGGAGGATGGCATCACGGTTATGAATCAGGTTGTCCTCAATCAAATCGCCGTTCATTTTGGACCGATGTCCGAAGAAGGCGATGGACTGACGAAGCAAACCATTGAAGCAGTTCAGAAAGTCGGAACCTGTTTTGCCGGTGGAGCGCTTTGGAAAGGTCGTTGGATCATGCGACTTTCGGTGATTAGCTTCAGCATGACAGACGAAGATGCTCGTCAGTCAGCCCAAGCCATCATCCAAGCCTGGCGTCGAGTTCGCATGGCTTAATAAGGGTTACCAACTCGGCAGTTCCATTAGCAGGGCACGTTCTTCGTCGAGTTGAAGATCGGGAGGCACGGAGGTAGGTGCGAGAGATGCCGCGAGCAAAGCAATTTGGCCGGCATGATAGCCATCGTGGTGGATCACCGTCGCGATAATCTTCCAACCAGGACGCCGGTCACCTCGGAAATGGAGGAAATCCGCGTCAAGATCCTCTTCTGCGAGGCTCTCCCAACTGGCTAACCAATAGGCATGTGCTTCATCTAGGTACGCCAGAGTTTCGTTCCACGAGGTTCCGATCTTCTCTAGACGATCCATGCAATCTCTCCATCGAATCTCACTCCCTCGAAAGGCGATGCTGCCATAGATGAACTTGCCCACGGCCATGTGCTGAACGATACCGATGATGGTCCCGTTTGAATGGAGATATTCGTCGGGCATCAAAGAAATACTCGCCCAAGCCTTATGTTCAGAAACGCCCCTCAGCGCTTCTTGTAGTTGTTCGTAGTACCACTGAGCTTCATTTTTGAGATATTGAATGGACGTCATATTGGGAGTTTCCTCGGTTTCAGTCGCGACCCGGTTCCAAGATTTTAAGGCTGAGCCGACTCAACCATTGTAGTGGTTTGGAAATTCTCTAAGTTCGAGACGATAACTAAAGGGTCAAAAGAGCTTGTTCCCAAACGGGCAAATTGAGCTCGAGCTTCAAGATGAGGCGTTTCACCTCCGGTGAGGACTGATGCTCTGGACCTAGCTCTCTGAGTTCATTCAGAACGGTTCTCAGCAAAGGTGTCATCCGGACGACCACTTGTCTATCGGCGGGAGGCGAATCGGGAATATTGCGCCAAAGCATGTTGTAGGACACTCGGACCGCTCGTGCAAGCGGAATTCCCGTGAGGTTTCTCAGCTGTCCTTCCCAGCGACTACTCTCAAAGAGCACAGAGG
Source organism: uncultured Armatimonadota bacterium (assembly GCA_903899015.1). Lineage (GTDB taxonomy): Bacteria > Armatimonadota > Fimbriimonadia > Fimbriimonadales > Fimbriimonadaceae > Fimbriimonas. Next base: position 7,997 of record CAIUHP010000083.1, read on the forward strand.
GTGGTGACTTCAGAACCAACGTGTCGATCGATTCTAAAATGTCAGCCAACGAAGCAGATTCCAACTCTCGCATTTCAAGTCGCTGGAGTCGAATCGAAATGAAAGCCAGTACCAGTAGGTATGTAGCTGAGAATCCGAGCACGGAGAGCATAAAGGCAGACTGATGGTGTCTCCTTAGATATGTGCGTTCAGCTATGCTCAAAGCGCTAAAAACTGCAAGCAACGTAAGGGGAGTGAACGATACTATTCTCGAACTCGCTCGATACCTGCGAAGTTGCTGAAGCCGCGAAGTCTTCGCAGATAAATTAGGTTCCGTGGCAGTCATCCATCGTTACGATACAACAAAACCCGGCTCATCCAAACTCGACGTCCGTTAATGCCTAACCTCGTTTGAGATCGTCAAGAGAGACGAACTGAAAACCTCGTCTCTTGCAGGACTGGATGAATCTCGCTAACGTATCAATCGTATTTTGCGATCCGTCATGCAGCAAGATGATTCCGCCCGGAGACAGTCTTACCGTCTCCGTTTCGAGAAGGATCGTGTCACCTGGGTTGTTATAGTCACCGGGATCATCGGTCCAAAGAACGGTGGTAAGCCTCTGACCATACGCGGATTCTAAGACGTTCAGGTCAAAGTCTCCCCCTGGTGGTCGGCAATATCGAGGCGTCTTTCCCGTTAGTTTCCTGAATAGATCGTTCGTTGCCTGATATTCGGTATCGATCTGATCGTCGGTCAACTTGGTAAGCGTCACGTGACTATAGGTGTGATTCGCAATCTCAAAGCCGTTGCTGTTCACGAGTCGAACCAATTGAGGATAGGTTTCGGCCATGTGCCCGATCATGAAAAAGGTTGCCGGGATCTTTTCAGCTTTGAGGATCTCGACGAGTTTAGGAGTGAATTCTGGATGGGGGCCGTCATCAAAAGTAAGAGCAATCTTCATGCCACGCGTTGGGCCGCGTCGTAACACAAATTTTTCGAGTTCCGATCGACTTAGTCTTCGAAGCTGGTGATCGATTCGACCTTGATCGGCATGAACCTCTTTTGCGGCATCAATCCAATTGGGATCGTTTGTGAGCATCTTAGCGGGATTAACTCGAGCAAAGGCCACCTCCGCTTTGTGCTTCGCGGGAAGCTGTTTGGGCCCGTGAAGCCCCAAACTGGCATCAAAGAGGATTGAAACAAGGAGGATGGCAGTTGCAGTCATGGACGATTAGTCTGAACCAATTTCCATGTTTACATGAATCCGTTCGTCACGCAATCTCAATTAATTGCTTCGAATTGAGTGCGATCGCACACCATCTCATCCGAGTGACTCATCAAATGTTGAGCGTAACCAGTGGGTAACAAAAAGGTCGTTCCGATCTGTAAGTCACTTTGGATTAAAGGCAATGACGGTAATCGAATAGGGTGGGAAGACTATCGTTGTCTTGGTTGCCGCATTGCTAATCGTGGATTGAGTAACCGCTTGAGATTGTCCAATCGAAGCGGCATTGTCGTTCGGCATTCCATAGAAATACTGAGTTGCCTGAGCGGCCGGAGTGAAGCCTGCCAACGTGATTGCTCCGGTCAGGGAAGCGGTCGAGTTCTTGTTGATAACCATGACCCGAATCGTTCCGTCGGCACGTTTTGTGGAATAGGCGGTGAGCAAGCCGTAAGTTGAAGTAGTCGTGAGGACTTTATCCCGAGGAGCAGCAAATAGATTGAGCATCTGCTCTGCGTAATAGATCGGATACACCTGCGTGAAATCGGGTGAGAACATTCCTTCGTCTCCGTACGGGCGCCATCCATAAAGCCAAGGTCCGTCGGCTGAATTGGTGCTTTGGCCGTTGATCAGGTCCCACCACATGAAGGAATTGCATTCCGTTTGGAGAAGGGTGCCGAACCCATCGGCTAGGTAAAGCGCATTGACCAAACTGCAGAGCTGTTTTCCAGGAGTCCCAGCGTCTGCGTTGTTCTCCGTACACATGATCTGAGTCTTGGTGTTCTTCGTGCCCAAATAGTCTCTAAGCTGTTGCCGAAGGTCGGATATGTCGATCAGCCATCCGGAATTACCAACGAGCAGAGTGAAATCGCAGTCCACAACATATTCCGGATAACGGTGAAGAATGACGAAATCGGGAGTGACTCCTGCCTTCGCCAAAGTCGCGAGCATCACCGCCGTCCAACCGCTGTGCTTGGTATTCGTGCGTGGGTTGGTCACCGCTTCATTGGGATAGTTTGCGTAGGCATCTTCACCGGGAACGGCGACGGCACCGACATTAATGGTCGGATCAACCGCTTTCATCTGCTTGTAATAGAGCGCAAATTGATTGGCGTAGGTCACGGGATCATGAGTCACGGCATGGGTGTCCTCTTCCCAATTTCCGTAACACTCGTTACCCACTTCCCAATACTTGAGCCCATATCGTTTGACGATGTTGGAATATCGAACCCAAGCGGCCGCTTCGGACGCGGACCCCGTCCCGTAATTCGTTGTGATGAAGCATTGCCCCATGCTGGAATGGGCCGCAACGCTCGCGAAAGCATCGAAGTTGGTGGCCCACTCCCACGTGTTGCTATCGGTTTTGTTTGTTTGCCAGTTATAACCGTCTGAAAGTGATCCACCCGGAAATCGATATGCCTTGAATCCACCTTTCGAGATCAGATCTTTGCACGTGGAACTCGTGAAGTTATTGTCCCAAACCGCGGTGTTGACTCCAAACATCTTGGGGTCGACCAACCTCTGATTGGTAGCGGTGCCGACATTGATGCTGATGGCACCCGTCGGCACGTTCGGCGTCCAGCCAATTTGATCCACGTAAAAGGGAGGTTGAGCGGCTCCCGTTCCTTCTTGAAGCAAAACCTGACTGATTGTGTCGGTCGGTTTTAGTTTGAAATCAGCAAGAGGAATCGAAACCTTTCGCCATGTATTAGCCGCGACGCTTCCGCCCGCAATGTACTTGTTGAGGTTCAAACTGGCCGATTGACTGCCATTAACCGTCAGGACAACGTTGATCGTTCGACTCGAAGTCGCGCCGCCGTTGATGTTGAAAGCAAGAGCAGAAAAATAGGTCGCAGGGAACGATCCGTTGGCGTTGAGGAAGAAACCTTGCCAGCCACTTGTGTAGGTGACTTCGATTGAATAGGGGCCCTTGTTGACGTACTTGGTGCTTTTGAAATTGTCCGAACACCATGACCAGTCCGCCCATCCGTTCTCTAAAACCCCTGACGTCTCGTAAATATTGAAGGTCTGAGCGTGTAATTCGCGAGGGGCAAGAAAAAATAGTCCGCTCAATGCAAAGAGGAAAAAATGTCGAAGCAACGACGGCATGCGGGCCATGCTCCATTTTGCTACAGATTTGCGGACCAGAGCAGGGACAAATGGCCCAAAGGGGCAAATAATTAATCGGCGCGAAGAAGTTTTCGAGATGTTACAATCCACATCATGGCGGTCCCGAAGTTTATTCACACAGCAAAAGGTTCATGGCAAGGGACATCGAGGCTCCACCTTTCCTTTCTTCCTCCAGAAGAAAGAATTACCGAATCGAACTCTAGCTTGAAAATTGAAACGGATGAGCGCGAGAACTTTGCGACTCTGACTTACTATTGGTACCACGAAGGACAGCGACAACAGGGAACAATCTTGTTGTGTGGATCCTCCGAAAATAAGAACCTGCAGATGAGTTGGGTCGATTCTTGGCACCAAAACTTCGCGATTATGAACCTCGAAGGATCAGACACAGCCGCTCAATACATTCAGGCGAAAGGAAACTATTCGGGCGGCGACGAAATTTGGGGATGGAGTATTCGCCTGGAACTGCAAGGAGACAATCTGATCCTGTCGATGGACAACCATTCCCCTAATGGAGAGTCGGAGTGGGCCGTTCAGGCTAGCTATATCAGGGATTAGCCTGAGTTTGGCTAGTGCTTTGGCTCGACGATCGTCACGGCTGTTTTTCCGCCTGCCGCAGGAGTCACGATGATCGTGAAATCGTGGCCATTCTTCGTACCTTTTAGGTTTCCAGCCCCGCTCGGATCCGGTGTAACGCCTAATTCTTTTGCATAGAACGCAATTACTTTGGCGGGTGAGTCCGTTATTTCAAGGTTCGCTCCAATCACACCATTATTCTCACCGTTGGATGTAATTTTTGCTCCCGGATAAATGGCTACATCTGGCAAGCCAGCGTCTTTCCCGATCTTAGCATCGCAACCGACAAGAACGAAGATGGCAACAATGACACCTTGACTAAATTTCATGGGGAAATCATACATTGCCAAAGATTACGTGTCAATAAATCTTGAGATGAAGGCTAAAGGATCGTAATGTGAAGTTGTAATAGATTCGATCGGATGCGTTTCGAAAGGTCCGACTCGTTCTGGCCACCGCTCATTAATATGGCCTTTATCGGATCTTTATCCTTGTCCTTCCAAATGAATTCGACCGTTTGCCGCCCATTTTCGCAAGGGCCAAAAACGACATGGCTGAGGCTATTCACAGAACTTTGCCATAGCTTGATCGGTTGATATCCGACGACTTCTGTGACTGAGATCCGCCCATCTGGAACTGAGACGTGAAATTGGTATCTCGCGCGGTGAAACCACATCAAGGGGCAGGCAAATAGGAGCACCATCACGAGGAAAAATCCCGCGAGAGGAGGATTTTCTACGGCGAGCAGGCTACCAATCGCAGATCCATACATCGGAACGGCAAGCGCTTTCCAAATAAGTGGATCTGGGCGAGCAAACAGTGTGAATCCAGACGCATCTGCTTTTGCCTGGTTAAGAATTGGCGGCCTAGTCGTCACTGGAATGCACTCCGACTACATGTTTATGACCCATCGTTCAAACATTCCGCATTCTTCGAAGCCAAGCTTCTTGTAGACCGAAATCGCGATTTCCGATGATTGAAGAATCGCAAACTTCAATCCTAATTGATGAGCGTCTACCATGGCTGCTTGAGTGACGGCACGACCAAGGCCCTTGCCTCGTGCCGACTTTAAGGTTGAGACACAAAAAATGCCGCCCACCCCTTCATCGCAATAGAGGGACGACGTCGCGACGGGTACGCCATTGAAATAGGCTAAGTAAGCTCGCAACTTTTGCTCGGGTCCGAACCCTGCAATCCGAAATGGGTCCGTAAACAAGCCTTGAAGCTCGTCGGGGAGGTGAAATACTTCGGTTAGGACGCTACTCCAATCCTTGAGATCCGACAGATTTTCAACCATCTTCACCGAAATTTCGGTAGGAAGTTCCTCGTCTAGTTCGATAGCCTACAAATCGGCGATCATTCCCGGATTTTCAAACAACTTCCTGAACCCAGCTCTTTCGAGTTCTGCACGCAGGGAATCATTAGACTGCGAAGTTTGAAAGAACCAACCTCCCGGAACATTGAGTGCTTGATAGTCGGCAACAACCTCGGCGATGGAATCGACGAGTTGTTCTGGCCTGATATCCGACTTCAGCACAGTATTGGCGATGTAGTGCGGCAACCCAGATACATAGCGTGTGATGTCCTCACGCTGGGTCACTTTCGTCTCGCTATGCGATGAAGCGAAGTAAACGAAGGCGTTTGTGTTCACTTGTTCGACGATTTCGGCTGAATTTGAAGGGAGCATCTCGGGTTCGCTGAGTTATACCGTCTGCAACGTGCGACTGTTGCAGACGGTGTCACTTTAAGCCATGAACCGAAGAGGTCGTTCGCGAATATGTTCCTCCTCGTACCATCGAAGGTGTGCATCCATGACCGTTGATCGGTCGAGATAGCCAACGATCTTTCCCGCTTGGTCAGAGTCGACCACGATCAGCCGCTCAATGTTACTGGTCAAGAGCTTGACGACGGCTTCTCTTACAACATCGGTGTCTTTGATCGTGACGACCTCGTCATTCCCAGCATCAAGTAGAGTTGCATCATCCATGTCTTGAGCGTCAAGCGCTCGAAGATAATCGCCTTGAGTAATGATCCCTACGAGTCGATCGGAAGAGTTGACGAGCGGCAACGCTCGCTCTTTGACAAACCAATCGAAGCCGGCGAAGTTCGGATTTGATAGTTCGGATATCTTGGCTTGAGAAGAAGCGGAAACGAAGGTAGTCGTCATGATCTCGCCCACTCGATGGATTTCAAAGGGATCAATTGAGTACTCGCGAGTCAAGTGGTGGCCACTGCGAGCGACTTTCTCCGTGAGAATGGAACGCTTCAGCCAGAGAACGGTGACCATCTCGGAAGCGATGCAAGCAACTAATAGTGAAGGAAGAGTTTGGATATCGTAGGTGAGCTCAAGCGCGAAGATAACCGCTGTAAACGGCGACCGCATTGTTCCACCCATCATGGCCGCCATTCCAACTAAGGCCCACAGCCCGGGGCTACCAACAGGAATGACTTGTCCGGCAAGCGCACCTAAGGTTCCTCCCATCATGAGTAAAGGTGCCAAAACGCCGCCCGAAGTGCCCGAACCGAGCGACAAACTCCATACGATTGACTTGCTGATCAACAAACTCAGGGCAGCCACTCCCACAATTTGACCGCTAAGAAGGAGTTGGATGGTGCCGTAACCCACACCAAGGACGCGTGGGTCGAAGAAGCCACCGAGTCCGACGAAGAGTCCTCCGATTGCAGGCCAGTACATCCAGTGGATTTTAATCTTAGGAAAGAGGTCTTCGAAGCCGTAAACCATCTTTGTAAGAACGCCAGAACCTATGCCTGCCACCAGACCAACCAAACAGGCAAATCCAAGCCCAATCATTCCCGTTGAGGGGTGGGACGGCAAGTCGAAAATCGGGCCATGGCCAAGAAGAGGAACCCTCAAGGCCGACGCAGCGATGCTTGAGAAGGCTACCGGAATGAGACTTCGAGGCTTCCATTCGAACAGCAGCAACTCGACCGCAAGGAGAACCGCAGCACAAGGTGTGCCGAATACGGCGGACATTCCGCCCGCTGCGCCTGCTACGAGAAGAGTCTTCCGTTCGGCTGACGATAGGTGAAAGAGTTGTGCGATGAGTGAGCCGCAAGCACCACCCGTCATGATGATGAGGCCTTCTGCGCCGAAGGGACCTCCTGTACCGATTGACAACGCCGAAGACAGCGGCTTCAGAATCGCGACCTTAGCTTCGATCTTGCTTCGACCCAGCAAGATGGCTTCGAGCGCTTCTGGAATTCCGTGTCCTCGAATCTTTTCCGAACCAAATCGGGCCATGAACCCGATGATCAACCCTCCGATGGCAGGAACCAAGACGACCCACAATCCGAGATGACTCTCAGCGGGCGTTTTTGACGAAGTTGAGAGTTGTCCAAAGAAAGCGATGTTCGTAAACAAGGCAATCAGTTTCAATAGAACGAAGGCGACGATCGCGCTTACACATCCGATCACAAGTGCTAACCCAGTAATGGGAATCACGCGACGGTCAGTTGTAAAGTCTCCAAGTGTTTCGGTGACGTGTTTCATATATCGTCACTCTTTGGAAGTCGGATCGATGAGATTTGAGTTTCGGACACAAATTGATTCATAAAGGAGTGCCTAAATTATATCGCATTGCGATATAATTTTTGATTTGCGTAGAATAGACGCATGATTCGAAAGGAGGATTACATTGCGTTAGCGGCTTTTCGTAAGGCTCTACGTAAGTTCCTTCGTTTTGCAGAGCAGGGAGCGATCGAGGCTGGTCTCACTCCTCAACAACATCAGGTCTTGCTGGCCATCAAAGGCTTTCCCGACCGATCTTGGATGTCTGTCGGCGATCTTGCGGATTCACTTCAACTCAAGCATCACGCAATCGTAGGTTTAGTTGATCGATGCCAATCAGCGGGATTAGTCGAGCGGACGACGGACGATGCCGACCGCCGAGTCGTCAGAGTTTCGTTAACCGAGAAAGGGGAGCAAGTACTCGAACATCTGACTCAAAGGAACCTTGACGAACTTAGAATCCTGGGAAGGTTGACGAGTGAGCTTGAGGAACTAGCACTCAATAAATAGTTGGCTAAGTTTTCTAGATAAGGCAGACATGAATACTCATGAGTTTGACCGCTTATTGGAATTCCTGTCCCCTTATCCCATCGAGGTTCAAGAGTTGGCACTTGCTGCTCGGGCTGCTGCCTTGCCCATGTTCGAACATGTGAGTGAGATTTTTTGGGATGCCACCCAAGCGGTCTGTCTCGGATTTACCTTTACGCATTCGACCAAGGAAAATTTCTTCAACTTTGCCGTTTACGCCAATCATGTCACGTTGATTTTTCCGTGGGGAATCAAGCTCGTTGATACCGAGAAAAGGCTCAAGGGTGAAGGGAATCAAGTTAGGAACCTTCGCCTCCTTTCAATTGAAATGCTGAATGATCCCTATGTCTTGGACCTCATCAAGCAAGCCGAGGCCATCGCTGTAAAGCCCGCGGAGCCACTTTTGAGTATTCAAATCGTCCGCGTCATGAACGGACCCAAAAGAAGGCCGAATCCCAACGGCAATAAAGAAAGCTGATAGGATAGGGGTTGCTTTATGGCAACCGGTGCTACAACTCATAGCTGTCCAAACTGCGGCGATAAAGAGGTATCCCGTTTTTGTCCTCAGTGCGGTCAAAAGAAAGCTGAGGAATTGCCTTCGGTGGGAGAGATGCTTCACGAAGTGCTTGCAGCGCTTTTCTCTTACGACGGCAAGCTTTGGAGGACGATCCGGGTTCTCGTGACTAGTCCGGGCAAGCTGAGTCTTGAGTACGTTGCGGGGCGACGTGCAAGTTACGTTGGGCCATTTCAACTGTTTCTATGGCTTCAGGCGATTGCCTTCGGTGTTCACCGATTGTTGTTTTCGAGCGAGCCGGGAGTAGCTGATCGAAAATCGTTGGCCATTCTTACGCTTGGCATTGTGCTTTCGGTTGTCGTTTGGATATTGAACTTCAAGCGCTTGAAAAATTACACCCATGCGCTCCTAATCTGCACTCACGTTTGGGCCTTCTTAATGTTCTGGTTGGTATTGGAATATGGATTTTCCGTTCCGGTAGCCAGTCAACTGGTGCGACTAAATATCCTGCATGGCAATGTCCCGGTGGGACAATTCGTGACGCTGAGCACGATGATGATCGTGACAGGATATCTCTTCGTCGCCTTAAAGAAGTCCATGTCACTGACATGGATGACGGCGCTGTTTCAGGTCACTCTATCGGCGGCTATTTTGGTGGGAGCAATGGTTCCCCTTGCTCCCTACCTATAATTGCAGCCGATCATTAGGACTAGATCTCTTCAGACCGGTTTCGGTGGAAGACTTTCTTGAGCGATTCTTTTAAGTCCTCGCTTCGTTCCTTTGTGCTGTCGCGAAACTTACGACAGAAATTCTTAGCATCTCCAACAAATTCATTCCACGTCCCTTCGCAAGGACGATAAGCATCAGGCAAAAACAAGGTAGCTGGTTCGCCAGTATTCTCAATAATGACTAAACCGTCTGCGGCCCCATTGGTCGATTCATAAATGGATTCGGTCATCTTTCTCTCCGATAGCAGACCCTCTCCCGGCGGAAAAGCCGAGTCTTTCTGCTAAGTCATTTGACTGCTTTTCCGTGACAAGGGGCTAGAAAACGGCAAGGGTTTTCTAAGGAAAGGTCTTTCGACCTGGCAGCTCCACTAGAGCTATTAATTGTATTTAGGCGTACGTCCATTTTAGAGGGGCAGGGCGGGTACCCGGTAAACTATCTCACATGGCCAACGGCACATTTAGCTATCCAATGCCCATCAACGAACCTGTCCTCACCTACTCACCGGGGAGTAAGGAGCGTGCGACCCTTAAAGCCGTTTTGAAGGAACTTAAGGGACAACAAGTTGATGTACCCATGATCATCGGTGGAGAGGAAGTGCGCACCGGTAAGCAAATCGCTTTGCATCCGCCCCATGAAATTGCTCATACCTTGGGACATTTCCATGTTGGAGACGCAAGCCACGCAACTCAAGCCATTGAAGCGGCGCTCAAGGCACGAACGGAATGGGCGAACACGAATTGGGAGACTCGAGCAGCAATCTTCCTTCGCGCCGCCGATTTGATCGCAACGAAATACCGCCCCTACATGAATGGCGTGACGATGCTCGGTCAGAGTAAGAATGCCTTTCAGGCTGAAATTGACAGCGCTTGTGAGTTGGTAGACTTTCTCCGCTTCAACGTTCACTTCTTGAGCGAGATTTACAAGCAACAGCCAATCAGCGGTCCGGGAATGCATAACCGATCTGAGTATCGCGCGCTCGAAGGGTTCGTACTTGCCGTCACCCCGTTTAATTTCACAGCAATCGGCGGAAACCTCCCTACAAGTGCGGCTATGTGTGGCAACGTTGTTGTTTGGAAGCCAGCGAACACCGCTGTTTACAGCGCGCACATGTTCATGAAGGTGCTTGAGGAAGCGGGGCTTCCAGCGGGAGTCATCAATCTCGTGTTTGTGAGCGGACCGGTCATTGGCGACGTCTGCTTCAATCACCCAGACTTCGCCGGGGTTCATTTTACGGGTTCAACCGGAGTCTTCAACTCGATGTGGAAGACGATCGGCGCCAACATGTCGAACTATAAGACCTACCCCAGAATCGTCGGCGAAACAGGAGGCAAGGACTTTGTAGTCGCTCACTCTTCTGCCAACCCCGACGTAGTCGCGACAGCGCTCCTCCGAGGCGCCTTTGAATATCAGGGCCAAAAGTGCTCCGCTGCGAGCCGTGCTTACATTCCTTCGAATATTGCCGAGGAAGTTAAGTCCAAGCTCATTGCGGGCGTGAAGTCGATGAAGGTTGGAACGGTGGAAGACTTCTCGAATTTCGTCAATGCTGTCATTGACGAGAAGTCTTTTGACAGCATCCAAGCTTATATTGAGGCGGCAAAATCGAGTCCAGATGTGAACATTTGGGTAGGTGGCGGATGCGATAAAAGCGTGGGCTACTTTATCGAACCTACCGTGATCGAAGCAAAGGATCCCAAGTACGTAACGATGTGCGAGGAAATTTTTGGCCCGGTCCTTACGGTTTATGTCTATCCGGCCGACAAGTTCTCTGAGACCCTCGATCTCGTCGATCAGACTTCGCCGTATGCATTGACTGGCGCGGTTATCTCTCAAGATCGGGCAGCAGTTGAACTTGCAACCGTTAAATTACGAAACGCCGCAGGCAACTTCTACATCAATGACAAGCCAACGGGTGCAGTTGTGGGTCAGCAGCCGTTCGGAGGCGCACGAGCGAGTGGAACGAACGATAAAGCGGGTTCTATGCTGAATCTCTACCGATGGATCAGCGCCCGAACCGTAAAAGAGACGTTCGTGCCCCCTACCGATTACCGGTATCCATTTCTCGAAGAAGCCTGATCCCAACCATAGCCAAGCTCTAGATAAGAGATGCTCGCCTCAACGGAACCTCCGTCGGGGCGAGCTTTTTTGTTCGGTGATTCCATTGCGTCGAACGTAGGAAGGATATCCATTTGTCGGAATCGAACCTAAGGTGGAGTCATGGTCACATTGGTTTATATTTCGCTTCTACTGTTTCGACCGCAGTGGGAGGACGTCAGCCCGAACTTGCCTCATGGCGTTTTGAAAACCCGAGCATCGACGGCAGGATTGACACTTCAAGTTGTCGGTAGCCACAAAGCGCTCTACGCCTTGAGTCTCAACGCGGGGGTTTGGCGATCAGATAACGGAGGACCGTGGCACCAACTTCCCGAATCCTCCCGGAATGCTACTTGCATCGCAGTCGACCCAACGAACTCGAATCACCTCGTTGTTGGGGAGCGTAATGGCTTCGCGATCGACATGAAGACCAATCGATGTGGTGTTCAGGAGTCCTTTGATTCGGGGAATCATTGGCGTTACACCTTTGATCCGCTTTCAACGCAGAAGGCAACATCGCAGGTTGTGCCCGCAGTGGCATTTGATCCCACTGGAAACTTGTATATCGGTACCGCAAACTGCATTGGAGTTAGGCGGCGCAATCATCGAACATTTGATTTCTCTGGCTCGCCGATCGGAACGGGGTTAGTCACCGCTATTTCGGCGACCTCCCATGCCGTCTGGGCTCGAACGGTTACTCAGCTCTTGGTATCGAGCAACGCAGGAGCCAGTTGGAGTGTGCTATCGATTCCGTCGAGAATAGGCGAGGATAAGGTTAGTTTCTCGAGTCGAGGCGACGCGTTCTCACTTGCGGCAACGCCTAACCTCGTTGTGATGCCTTGCATTTTAAGCCCTGGAAAACGTGATAACCGAAACTCCGTGCTCATTTACAATATTGAATCCAAGGAATGGCGCACGGCAACACTCGCCTCCGGAAACGGAACTGGTTTAGGCGGAAGAAGATTTACCAAAGCATACGCTGACAATTTGCTTTACGGAGCAGGTCAGGAAATTCACCAAGCTAAGGTCAACGATCGCCCTTCAGACGCAAATCTACCGATTCCTTTTGACCAGCCCGTGCAAACTAACTGGGGTGGACCATACGGATCTCCACCTCACGATATCCATTCCGACACTTGGGACATGCACCTTGATCCTGGGTTTGGTATCTCAAATAATCATGCTTGGATTGCTTGCGACGGGGGAGTATTTACCGCAAGCGCCGAACTGAGAAAAGCCAATATTGACCCGAATCAACTCTTCAATCATCGCTGGCTCCCCTTCAATGATGGATTGCACACTCATCATGTTCACACCATCACTGCACTCGAGATGCCAGGCGCTTTTGCCCGACTCGCTTATCCAACTAGTGACAACGATGCGTTCTACTTTGACCCCAAACTAGGTTGGATGAACGAAGCCTGGCTAGGCGATGTTAACTGGACTCTGGGGGATGTCGGCAACCCCAATCTCGCCCTAATGGTGCGTCGATCAGCTGGGTTCGCGATGCTCACTGCGTTCCATCAAGGATTTCCCGAGGGATCTCAAGTCGGGGAAGACGAAGCCTTCACGATCTCTAATGATGAACACTACGATGGTCCCACTTCGCTATCGGTCATTCAAACGAATTCCGACGAGAAGCTCGACTATCCTTTACTGGATGCGGTCCGATTAGTAGACTTGCCACTCAAAACGTACGATGGAGCTGGGAAGCTCCAAGAGGTACCCGGCCCGCTTGGAGAGGGACCGAAGCGAACGGTTTTGATCCGCAATCGAGCTTTCGCGGCGAGTCCAGATGCCAACCGCACCAAGTACTCCGGATGGACCCTAGAGCGGGATTCGATTCCGCTCGGCACGACCGCGTTTTGGACTTCAGGTGGTCATACCAACCCCACCTACTACGCCTATGGATCAGGGCATCTGTATCGATCCAGACGATCAGGGTGGGAAACGTTACCAAACATAAGTAGCGGCAAGTCCTTTGAGATCTTGGAAGGAAACCAATTTGGCCCCGCATTTGTGAACCCTTTCGATCCAGACATTCTTCTTGTTCTCGCGAAAGATGGAGTCAAAACTTCCCACGACGGCGGAGCGAGTTTTACCGATGACACCTCGCTGACGAAGTTAATTACCGAAAATGGAAAGTATCCGATCATGGTTGGAGAGCTCACGGGAAACGGACGGGGCGTGATATTGGCTACTCGATCCAACGCAAGCGCAACCCTTGGGCAAGTTGCATTTGACCGTCATCATCCCGGAATAATGGCGGCTTGTTCTCCTTTTACCGGAGTTATGATTTCGAACGGTAGCGGACATTGGACTTCGATCCGTCATGCGCTGCCGAGCCCATTACCTGCGATTGTTTCCATCTCGATTGCCAACGACGCCATTTACTGCGCAACGGAAGGCAGAGGCGTTTTGCGTATACCGAACTATCGGCAATTCATCATGGCCAAGTGAACGCCGAGCATACGTTTGGTTGGCCCGGCTGGGCGCTTGCAGATGACGTGGTGGGAGGATTCGGACCGCTGAAAGGGAACGAATTTATCAGTTCGCAACCCGTAAGGTCTTTGCTTGCTCGAATGGATCCGCCATTCTTGGATTTTGCGTGACTATCGAAGAAAACCGCGTTCATCTGTTTGGCGTGTCTATCGGCCGCTTTGTAGGTACGGGTTGAGTCGTGGGCATCTACCGAAAAATCACCGTTATAGGGTTCGATCCAAGAGTCACTGACGATTCCGGTGTAGTCTTGCCCCCACTTTTCGGTGATAACAACCGTGTCTACGACATTAGGCAGAATGCTTCCAATGAGACTCTCGGCGGGAAAGATCGCGATATAGGATCTCAAAATGGAAAGATTGCCGTTCGCATCCTTGCTTGGCGTCGGCTGGCTATCGGATGGGCAACGGAAAATGTCCTTATTCTTCGCATACGGCATGAGCAGGTTCCACCAGCGGTTGTCGTTGCTAGTGGGGATATTTCCTGAACGTGAGTTCGCCGAGCCGGATCGGAAAAACATGCGGTCATCGTTATCGGTGAGATACATCTGCACACTAAGCCCGATTTGCTTCATGTTGGATAGGCAAGCGGTTTTTTTAGCTGCCTCCTTCGCCTGCGCGAATACCGGAAACAAGATCGCGGCGAGAATGGCGATGATTGCGATCACCACCAATAATTCGATGAGCGTGAACGCTTTTCTCATGATGTCCGTCAAGTGTAGTGGAAAATCGAGCCGTTGTATCCAGTTCTTAAAGTGATCTTAAATCAAGGTCTGAGAGTTTCAGCTTTCACCTATCTAAGGTTCCGTATTACTGAAGAATATTCTCAGACATCGTTTCAAGTACCCTATTCAGAGACCTCGTAAACGGCTGCTCAACCTATGAAAAATTACACTCGAAAATCGTGTCTGTTGCCAGTGGCTGTTGGATTGATTTCTCTCGCGGGATGTGGCGGCGGTGGAACTTCGGGATCCTCAGGAACGATTACCGACAAGGTGCCTTCTGCAAAAACAAAAGCCGATGTTGCGTCTCACTTGGCGGCCTATTCTCAGGGCGTTGTGAGCTACAGCTTCTTATCTTACGGGCCGAAGATGAAAACTCTGGGTACGGTTTTCTTCGATAACGGGCTCGGGCTTTATGCGAAGATTAGGTTGGGAGCATCGGTCCTCTTCGAAGGACTCTATCAAGACCAAGAGCTATCGTTACCGGCTGGGAATCTAAATTACAACACGTTCGACGTGACTCACAGTCAATCGGGTGACATTACGGTTACCCAGGGTCTCTATGCAGGACTGACCGGTACCTATACTTCCGCTCGACAAACCTCTGGCCAGAGTGGAAACATCAATTTCAACATGCCTGGAGTTGCCGACACAGTCTGCCAATTTGTGGTTCAGTTTGATTCCAACGGGAACATGTACGGGACCGCTACGACTGCAGTCGCCATGCAAACGGGTTACTCGCAGACAGAACAAGTGACTTACAATGCCGACGGCACCACCCTGATCGCAGGTTCGGATGCTAACAAATGTAAGAGCTCGCTGAAGTTCACGAAGACTCTTTCAGGGGGCGGCACGATCTCGGGTACCGATCCTGGTTTGCCTGCGAAACTCACTTGGAACTCTGCTGGTTCTGGTCAGATTACATACGCCGACGGATCAACGGCTGCCTTCACCAACTGGAAACTCGCAAACTAGAACGTTCGATCACCATCCATAGGTCAGACCGACCTATGGATGCTTTCCTGGAGTCGGTACCACGTAGCCGTCGGTGAGGGTGTTCATGAAGGCAACGATGTCCGATGACTCTTGGGCAGTTAGCTTAAGGTCGCCAAGCTCGGTTTTATCCATTGTTTGAGGAACTTCGGGAGGATCAAAGCCACCTAAGTCGCGAGTGTTGTAAAAATTCACGACTTGGTCAAGAGTCGAGAAGACTCCGTTGTGGAAATATGGGGGCGTTACCGCCACATTTCTTAACGTAGGCGTCATAAAGTTTCCTGCATCCGAAGCGCTCGCCGTCGTCGTTTGCAGTCCAATGTCAATGAAACTTGATCCGAGTGGATTGAACTTGCTGGGCAGGGTGTAGTAAGGATTATTCTTGTTCTTCGGTAGCCCTAGATTTGCGTAACAGAAGTTCGTGAAGAGAGGTGGCGTACCATCGGGTGCAGAAGTGCTTGTGTGGCACCCTGAGCAACCACCCTTGCCGTTAAACAATCCGAGCCCGCGCACTTCAGCAGCGCTCAATTGAGTCAGTCCTTTCAAAAAGGCGTCGTATTTCGAACTGAATGGTGAAACAGCTGGAGTACGTTCAAATGTCGCAATTGCATCCACGATCGCGTCAAATGCCTTGTTTGTGTCGTCGAAAATCGTCGCTCCATACAATCGCTTCATGGCCGAAGCAGAAGAACCTTTTGCTACCGCAGCAACAACCGCTGCCGCGGACGGATTATTCATCTCGATCGGATTGAGAAAAGGGAATTTAGCCTGAGATTGTAAATCGGCTGCACGCCCATCCCAAAATTGACCGCCAATCGCTCCGCCACCTTCACCGCCCGAGATGGAGAAGGTGGGTGAGTAAGCCATGTACTTGATTGATGGGGTGTTTCGGAAGCCGAAAAGTCCGGGCACAACTCCCGCCGAAGTCGGACCAGGACGTGGATCGGTGAAATTTCGATTGGGAGAGTGACATGTGCCACATGACATGCCGCTGGGAGTGGAAAGCGTGGTGTCGAAGAACAACGCTTGTCCAAGTTGGGCTTTCGTCTGTAGGCTAGTTGTTCCACCGCCGTTACTTGCACCGCCTCCCCCACAACTCACAATTCCGGCCAAAACGCCTATGACTCCGACTCCGGCGACGAGGTTCTTAGTAAAACGGTGCTCTGATTTCATCCTGTAATTCTTATTCCCGACGATTGACGAACTTGGAGGCGGATATCGTTCGGATATCCGTCTCGATAGTGTTCCTTGTCCTCTGAACTGTTTGGCATGAAGCAACCGGAAATAAGAGAGGGATTCGCATTCTGTATGAACAGCCCGAGAAGTCCATTTTCCGTTGAGAATCCTCTCACCCATCAACATTGATCGAGTAGCCTTCATAGAGATGTCGATTGTCGCTGCGTTACTCTTGTCCATTGTTTCGACTCCGAACCTTCACGTTGTTTACGATTTCACGCGAACCAATGAATCGGCGAAGTTCGTCGTGACTCAGGGGGGCGAAGGGAAGAGAAAGGATGGAGCACCCCATGTCGAAAATGGTCAGCTTGCTTTACTCGGCCCCTGGTCCAAGTCTTGGACGGCAGTTGGGTTTGCGGCACCGTCAAAACAGCTCTATCGGGTTCTCGACGTAGAGTGGACGACGACGCTTAGTCAGGGAACAGAGGGATACGGCTTTGCCTGGTGTAACGGTACGGAAGGTGCGGCGCCGGAGAATTCTAAATGGGAAGAGCCGGATATCAATGAAGCTTTTAGCGTTGGATTCCAAGCGTCCGATCCCGTCAATAAGGATCCATTTCGAGGGTCAGGAAACATTGAGGGACGACCTCAGCACGAAGCGTCCCTTCATTGGAATGAGCGAGAAATCATCAAGGCTGTTACACCAACTGAATATCGGGATGAGAAACCTCACGTTGTCAATCTTCACGTGGAATATGTGGTGGGCGGCGCAGAAGTAACCCTCAAGATTTCAAAAAAGGCGGTTTGGGACCGCATCTTCATTCCAGGAATGACTCCTCAGGCGGGGCGTCCCGTCTTTGGCTCTCGGAACGGAGAAACCGCAGGTGAAATCTCGCTCAAAGACATCAGTCTCACCTTGACCGATGCCATTCCTAAGCCTCAAGAGCCCGTTCACCTGGTGGCCCTCGACCACGTACTAAACGATAAAGACCATGGTACAAACGCGAACTTGACCCAGTTCCCAGCAGATACCAGCGAGTTCGGCCGCATTATCATGACCCTACGTCTCGACAAACCGGCGAGTCGATTTGATCCATGGGATCGTATTGCGCACGTATGGATCGAGGGTGATGACCACGAGAAGTACGAATTGCTGCGCTACATCACGCCTTACAGCAAGGGCTGGGAATGGAAACTGGATGTGACCGATCTACGCCCACTTCTTACCGGCAAGCATCGGGTCATTCAGGAGTGCGGGACCTACGGCGAAGGATGGGTGGTTTCCGTTAATTTTGACTTTTACGCTGGAAAGGTGGATCGTCAAGCCTACAAAGTAGTCAAGCTTTGGTCGGGCGCACCCGAAATCGGGAATCCAGACAAACCTGCTGAAGCTTTTTATACGCCGCAAACGATTCCCACTGACAAGCAAACCACGGGAGCGAAAGTGCTTGTAACCGTTACTGGACACGGCATGGATCCCAACACCAACAACGCGGCCGAATTTATGCCGATTGGCCGTACTCTCACGATCAACGGAAAGTCATCGCGCAATTTACTTTGGAAGACGGATAACTACCTCAACCCATGCCGGCCACAAGGGGGAACGTGGAAATACGATCGGGCGGGATGGGGCCCTGGAACCATTGTTTTGCCTTGGTCGGTTGAAGTGGGGAGTCGTCTCAACCCTGGAAAGCCAATCGAAGTTTCTTATCGACTTGATCCCTACCTCAATAAAGGTCGGGGGAAAACTTGGGCACCTACTCACGCTACCGAAGCCGTGATCGTGCTTTATAAAAAATGACCTTCCACTCGCCAGAGTAGAAGGTCATGGGAGTGGCTACTTACCACTGTTCGGGGCCGTCAAGCCATGGGAACCATTGGTTGTAGCCTGTGTTCTGGGCGATGGTCGTGTTCGACCAAGTGCTGTCCGGAATTTGGGTCCAAGTCTTTGGCATCACATGGTAGTGAGCATGGGTGTCGCAATAAACGTAGTTCGCCCCAAGAACGTGGCGACTGAGACCAACTCGCTTCGTTGACGCGGGAGTCACGACTTCTTGGCTGATGCTTGATGCGCTCTCGACAATGAAGAGTTTCGTGGACGGGTTCAAGATCGTGTCCATCGAAGTTCCCGTTGATCCAAGGAATCCAGGAAAGCCTGCGAGTCCGAGGTAGATGTACATGTTCAAGGCATAAGAGAGCGGATATCCTGGAACCGGCGTTCCGTTGACCACCAACGGGCCACTGTTGTCATCCGGACATTTGAAAAGTTGATAGCTCTTAGAATATGGCTGGATCAAATCGGCCCAGTTAAGGGCGTCAAAATGGTTCTTGGTTGCCTTATACGAGAAGGCCGAAGGGATATTGCCGGGGGTGTTCGGATAATTTGCCATCGGCAAGTTATCGTCGTAATCGTTCAAGTAAAGGTAGAGCCCGACACCCATTTGCTTGTTCGAACTCAGGCAAGCGGTTTTCTTCGCCGCTTCTTTAGCTTGAGCAAAAACGGGGAAGAGGATCGCGGCCAAAATCGCGATGATGGCGATCACGACCAGGAGTTCGATGAGGGTAAACGCTTTGTTTTTCATGAGGAAGAGATAAGAACAAGCATAGTTTAATAGATTTCTTAGAAAATTGACCAGAAAGGGAAATGAATTTGACGCGATGACGCCAATAGTGTAAATAGCACTAATTACGAACCGAATTTGAAGCCGGTTCCAGGCATGAGCCGGGCACCAACCTTTGATTCGCCACCCTTCTTTGGGGCCTTAGACGACTTGCCCCAGCCAAGGAAGCCAACTCCGGTTACAGTTGCTGCGTCGTCAATTTTCTGAACGTCTTTGGTCGGATGGTATTTCTCTTCAATTTGCTTGCGAGCTTCGGTAATTTGAGCTTCAAGTGGGCTGCCCTTACAGTTTGCCGGGTCGGGGACTTCGACGACGGTTTGACCGCCCTTCTCGCCCTTCATCACCAAGTAGTAGTCGCCGTCCTTCATCAGCTGAACAGACTTGAGTCGTGCCTTGACTTGCCAAGTCGATGTCTCAAATGGGCCCTGACGACCAGCCAGCTTTTCGGGAGCCTTCTGTCCGACGATATCTTCGATCGTCGTTTCCTTAGCAGTTAGGTCGATTTTGGAGGCATCAAGGTCGGTGGAAGTCTTTACTGAGCGTCTGACAGAACTGCCGCCATTCTTAGCCGAAGTATTCGAGGTTGCGCCCGGTGCGGGTGCCTTTGCCGTATTCGTGCTCGGAGCAGAATCAGATTGGCAACCGACGAGAATGATCCCGCAAAGAGCCAGGTAAGAATAACGGTGTATCGTCGTCATATTAAATAGCTTCTTACCCGCTCCGAGAGATGGTCAGCTAAAATATTAGGAAATTCTATATGGATTCTCAAACAAGGGCCGCATTTACGCTTATAGAATTATTGGTCGTCATTGCGATCATTGCGGTTCTTGCGGGAATCCTTTTTCCAGTCTTTCAATCAGCCAAGTCTGCAGCAAAGAAAACCGCTTGCTTTTCCAACGAGCGTCAACTGGTGTTAGCGATGTCGCTCTACCTTGGCGACTCTTCGGGCACATATCCCCAAAGTAAGGACGCATTGGCGGATCCATCGGTTGAAGATCGAGACGGCTCTCTGAACGAGCCGGATTATGGATCCACTTTCAACTTGATTCTGCCGTATGTGAAGCTAGCAGGGGTCGTCCGGGGCGACCAGTTATTTATGTGTCCGGCCGGAACGGATGCATTCGGTACTCGCTGTCTCGAGTTGAATCCCGACGTTCCCGACTTGACCTCCTATGTGGTGAATGGGAGCTTCATTTTTGGGCTCAATGAGTCGAGTGTTTCCCAGCCTTCGAACACGATCCTGTTAGCGGAGCGAAGAAGCGAAGATGCTCACGATGCCGCGCCTTACTGCGATTACGCCTATTACCCGTGGTTCAACTCTGCCAATTCGGAGACCCCGGAAGATGACATGGACGCTGATTTCGGTGCGGTCGCCTCAAAACGACACAGCGAAAGATCCAACTTTGCTTTCGCGGATGCTCACGTCCGAAGTCTCAACTGGACGCAAACTTACTCACCGCCATCTGTCAATCTTCACTCGGTTAACCGACCCTAAAATTGAGTCGGTCCGAACAATGCTTCTTTGCTGAGAATCGACACCCAGACTATTGGATTTCGAGAATCAAGTTAGTAAATTGGCCACGTCTCGGTTCGGGTGAACGGTGGAATCAAGATCGGCTTGGAACCTGGGGCAGGGCTCACTATCCGGTTTGACACTCGCGGTTACCCATCCATAACTCACTAAGGCCTCAAGTGATTTGATAACTTGTGACCAGAAGAACCGATATTCCTCAACGGTCATCGCACCCGTTGCGTGTGCTTTAACTGCAGCTTTAATATCCGCATACGACTGCTCTTGCCGTAGCAATTTCGCGGTCCACCCCATGGTATTCACCATCGGGAGAGTGTGTTGACCTCGTCGGTATGACCGATATCTCGTTATTCGACCGTTCGATAATTGAGCGACCCAGTCTTTGGTTGCGTCCTCGATTTCAAGTTTGAAGTGCGTTTTCCCCTCGATAGCGAAGAAAGCCTCCTCACCCGTAAAGGAGGAAATGAGTTCTTTTGTAGCGAGTGAGCCAAAGAATCCGATATCCGTTCCACCGTTCGAATCGATAAACCCACCTTGACCGAGCCATTGCCAGGCTTGCTCCGGCGTCATGTCTAGCCCGGCATCACCGGCAATCGTTTGAGCGTGAACTCTAAGATCGGGGAATGCGCCATGGGCGGTATACCAATAATCGGCAAACCGGATGTGTTGACGAATATGTCCTCGGTGGTTGTGACTGTATTGGTCTCGAAGCCAGTCTGGTTCGAAGTCTCCTCGATCGAGAGCCAAGATCACGTATGCCACTTCCCGTGCTCCCGATTGAGACAAACTCATTCCCGCACTCAGGATTGGGTCCGCAAACCCGGCACACTCACCTGCCAAAAACCAATTTTCTCCCGCCAGTCGTTCGGCAACGTAGCTCCAGTCCTTGGTTGTCCGTACCGTATCCTCATGCGTGGCATTCTCAGTGAGCTTCGCAACGATCTTGTCGGAGGCGAGTGTTTCGTAATAGATCTCTTCTGGGCGCTTGTTCTGTTCCTTGTAGTAACTCGCGGGAAGAATCAGACCGATCGACGTTCGCTGGCGTCCAACGGGAATGAACCAGATCCAACCGGTTTCCTGGGCCAGAATCTGTACGCGGGTACCGCCATAACCAATCGTCACTGCCCAATCAGCATCGTTCCAGTAATTCCAAATCGCGATGTTCTGTAAATTGGTCGGCTGATCCAGGGGGATCTCCATCGTTCGACGAAGAATCCCAGAGTTGCCACTAGCGTCGATGTAGTAACGGGCTCGAATGGTCGATTCGTTACTTAGTACTAACCCTTCGACACGATCGCCATCCCGGAGCACTTCCCGTACGGAAGTTGATTCATAAACTTCGCATCCAAGGGATGCTGCATGCTTCAGTAGGATGTCGTCATAGATGGCACGATCGACTTGAAACGCTGTATTTTGCCGTTGGCCAGTAAAGGTTCCTGGCCGAGCCGTCGTGTTGAGTTTTCCATCCTTGATGAAGTCGAAGTCCCACAGATCGTCGGTTCGCCCCCATCGGTATGTGCCTCCAACCTTGATAGGGAAGCCAGCCGCTTCTACCTTATCCCATGCACCCATCTCGTGAAGGATTCGAGAAATGAGAGGAAGTTGGCTTTCGCCGACGTGTTCTCGTGGAAACTTCTCTCGTTCGATAACCGCTATTTTTAGCTTGGGGTCGTACTTTGCAAGCAACGATGCCGCTGTAGAGCCTGCTGGCCCTCCGCCAATAATGGCGACATCAAATTCACGATTCATGAAGTTAGTCTACAGTGATTAGCTGGATTGATGATTCTTGACTCGTATAAATACTTGGTTTAGAGTTGACAGGGTCCTTTCTTGCTCAGAAATTCGAACTTTTTAATCTTGTTTCCCCCCTCCCCAAAAAGATATTACTGTCGTATAATGACCACCTCCTTGACATATTCTTAATGCAAGGGCAATTTGGCCTGATATTGCAGGCCTGGATAAGTGTGGTTAGCCATGTTAAATACCCCTCGTCACGATAAGAAGTCTTCGGGCTTTACCTTAATCGAACTTTTGGTGGTAATTGCAATCATTGCAATTCTCGCCGCGATCCTTTTCCCGGTTTTCGCTCAAGCTAAACAGGCTGCGAAGAAGACTGTCGCAATTAGCGACATGAAGCAAGGAAGCTTGGCCGTCCAGATGTACCTCGGTGACTCCGACGATACTTTCCCACTTTCTGATAGTGGAAGCATCAACGGACCTGGTTGGGGCTTCGGACCTCCTGACACAGTTCCTTTCCAAGTACTTCAGCCATACTGCAAGAATACTCGGTTCGAAATCGATCCAATGGATCCTTGGCAAAGCGAAGATCAAAGAATCTCCGACCAGTGCCAATATATGGGATGCACACTTGCCAACGCGACTGCCGTTCAAAAGGCATACGCTCTTGGCGTTCGCAGCAATATCGGTTACAACTTCGCTTTCTTTAGCCCTTGGATTTATCAACTTCAAGGTGGCGGATTCTATATCGGCTCTGCTGCCATCAACTCGAGCCTAGTCACACAGCCTGCTCACACGCTCCTTTTCGCAACTTCGATTTGGAACCGCGTAGGTGGAGCACCGAGTGGCGGTGGAAACTGGGTCGTTCAGACTCCATGCTGGAAAGACTCTAACGGCGCACTTCTTCAGCCAATGTCGAATTTCCAGAACTATGCTGGAGCTGGACAAGTATATGGATATAGCAGTGGTTGGACTCCAAATCCCACCGCATGGAACGTCTATGGTGGCGTTTGGCCATTCTATAACCAGACTTCAAGCACTGCCGCAACTGGTGCGCAGAACGGTCAAGCTGTCATCGCGTTTGCTGATAGTCATGTGAAGACGATGCCAATTAGCCAAATCGCTGCGGGATGTTCCGCATACGGTGTTGGTGCTCTGGCAGGAAACGTTACCGATCCAACCAAGTTCATTTGGGCTCTCAATCAATGAAACTAGGACTATTCTTATCTTCATTCGTTCTCCTTGGTGCATGCGTAATTTGCGGATGTAACAAGGAAGAGGCCGCCACCAATGATCCAGCTCAAGATAATGCTTTCCAAAAGGAACTTGCAGATGCTGCAGCTAAGAACGGCGGGAAGTCTGCTCAGACTAATATGAAGAGGGAGTTACCTCCTGAAGTAACGGGTAAGGGCGGAGCCAAGCCATCGGCTAAAGCTCCTGAAGAAAAGCCCGGTGCAGACGGCGCTTCCAAATAGGAACTAGTGACATGAATAGGCGGAGCAACTAATTGAGGTTGTTCCGCCTTTTTTTGTGCTCTACGTTGCGGAGTTAACCGCCGACAAGCTCTCTATAGGAGATGGGCGAGTGGGCCCAAGTGCTCCCGATACTTTTGCCAACGGGCGACCGAAGTTCGATAGACGGGTTGACGTACCTGCCAAACACTCGGAGTGACAACCGTGCGTTCATTTCGGTGGGGACTTAAACAGGCGTCATCCCAATCCAAATTGCAGAATGCGATCATTTGTCGAGCTGCTGATTCTAGATCGGTCACTACATCCTCGTAGTTCAGCTCCATCAAAGTAGTTGCGGGGAGAACCTCTCTCCAGTGGTTCATCAACGACAAGTACTGTTCGTAGTTGAAAGTGATATTTGCCTTGTCGTTTGCCCAACTCATTCGAGTGCGATTGGGCGTCGTGTAAATCGATAGACAAGTATCGACCGGATGGCGCTTGATGTGAATGATCTTAGATTGCGGGAAGGCAACGTGCAAGAGCCCCAATATCTCGTAGTTCATTGGCATCTTGTCGACTATATAAGCCGAATCTTGATCAATGGATCGTAGCTGTTTAAGATATTTTTCCGTGAATTTGATCAACAGGCTCGAATTCAGCTCTCCGTTCGAAGACAAGAAGACATTTTGATTGTCCAGCCAGTAGCTTTGCTCACCAGCGGCACCTACGTTAGGATGGCTGGAGAGGATTTGCTCAATGAGGGTTGTTCCGGAGCGGATCATACCGACGACAAATATGGGAACCTTGGATGTCGAACCCAATTGGGTGTGATTCGCAAGAAACTCTCGACTATAGGTTTCCTTGATTTTGGCAAGCCGCGCCTGATCAACCCGACGATCAAATGCCTGTTCTCCAAATTTGATGCGATAGGCCAACTGGTTAGCCTCGTCAAAATGCTTCATCGCATCGGCGTAGTTGCCAATATCCTCGTTTGCCTTACCTAGTGCGTAATGAAGCTGGCTCAAATGCTCTGAAGAGAGTCCCATATTGCCCGTCAGCAACTCCATCTGCTGAATAAGCTCGTGATTTTCGGACTTAACTTTTCGGTTTGAAACGAGAGCCAGGTAAGCATCGCCCTGGACGGGAGCTAACTCGATTGATTTGCGAAAATGAGCGTCCGCTTTGTCGAGATCTCCGTTCATCTGTTCGATGGATCCGACTAACGTGTGAGCTTCGGCACTTTTGAGAGATTCGCGGTCAATGGTCTCAAGCACCATTGCGGCTTCATTTGCCCTGCTTGACTCCAACAGAATTCGTACCAACCAGAGTTTGGCTTCACTTGAAGAAGGAAGTAGTCGAACCACTGAACGCGCTTGGTCGATTGCTTCTGATAATCGGTGCTCTTCTAGAAGCAGATCTCGAAGCGCAATGAAAGTAGGCACTGAAGATGGATCCAGAGTCGCCGACTTCCTAAGTGCTTTGATCGCTTCTTCATTCCTTCGGAGACCTTTTTGCGCCATACCCGCGGAAAAGTGAACGATCGCCACAGCCGGAGCGACCGTGAGTACGCGGTGCAATATCGCCAATGCTGATTCAAAATCACCGAGCGCAATGAGACATTGAGCTAGGTGATGTTGAGCAATCGGGTCGGAAGGGTTCAGTGCAACGGATTGCTTGGCGTGTTTCAACGCATCTTCTAAACTGCCGTCTTGCTGGAATGTCATCGATAGCCAGAGGTGGGCGGCAGCCGATCTTGGGTCAGCCGCGATCGCTCGGCTAAAGAATTGAATGGCGTCTTGAACCTGGTTGAGCTTTGAGCCGATCATTCCTCGCAGCACGAGAACGGGAACATTTCTGGGCAACGACTCCAAAATGAGATCGCACAATTTGGCGCTGACATCCAATCGTCCTTGTGAGTAAGCAATATTTGCTTGCTGCATCAATTGATCGAGATTCTGGTTGGGTTGCTCAGAGCTCATTAAGATTCGGTTCGTACAGGCTAATTAAATGTCATCCAGAAGCTCGCGAAATTCTCCGAGCCAAGGTTCGTAATTCTTCCATCTCTGTTGGGACCGAATATTGATCGGTTGACGAACTTGAAAAACGCTAGGTGTAAGAACTGTTCCGATATTGGCTTCCGGGGAATAACAGGCTTCTTCGTGATCCAATTCTAAGAAGTCAAGCATAGAATCAATGGTCGCCTTTGGCTGGCCCGTCAAATCTTCGTAATTAAACGTGGCAAATCGATCTGCGGGAAGCACTGACTCCCAATGTTTCCAGAGTCTGAGATACTCCCGATAGGCGAAAACGAGGTTTTCGCGCTTCGAGGCGTATGCTACGTTTCCGCTCATACGAGTCATCCATAAGGACAGCAAATTGTCGACCGGGTGGCGTTTAAGGTGTACGAATTTGGCGTTTGGCAGAGCGCAGTGCAGCGAACCTGCGAGATCAAAATTCGCTGGGTTTTTGTCAACGAAGTAATGAATATCCTCTCGATGTGGGTCGACAAAGGCGAGATAGTCAGCTGCAAATTTCAACACCGTGTCATGGTCGTAATTGAGACCTTGATGATCGGTATGGATAAACTCGATTGCACGCTCTGTCCAGAAGGATTGTTCGCCACCACCTACAACCTTCGAGTGGGCACTGAGGATCGTTTCAGTTAGGGTCGTTCCAGATCTCATCATGCCGACCACAAACAATGGAAGGTGGCTTGGCAATCCATCTTGAGTTAGTTTTTGAATAATATCGGGAGTGAAACTTGCGATCATCAAATCCGTGATGGATTTCAATTGGCTTGTTTCGAAGTTGCGACGTAGAGGATAGATCTCGAGGCAATATTGGTTGGCAAGATCGAATTGCCCGATCGCTCGTTCGTAATCCTTGAGGTCATCGAAGCTCTTGCCTAACCCGTAGTGTAATTCTGAGAGTTCACCTGGGCTAAGCGAAGCGCTTTTGCCTGCTTCCACCATGCGTTCAATCAGGGGCAAATCCTCCTCCGTCATCTTTCGAGCTGTCGTCAAGATTTGGAAGGATGTGGGGACGTCAATGCCTCGATTGATGAGGTCGCCAAGAAGTCTTTGAGCAATCTCAAATCGTCCCGTTGCGATTTCTACTTTCGCTCGTTGCTGGGTTACCGAGATCTTATTGGGAGATAGCTGACTTGCGAGTTTCCACCTGCTATCTGCCTCATCAAATTGTCGCATCATCGCTAATGACTCGGCGAATAACGCATGAGGAACGGCTTCCTTGGACATGTAAGGTTCAATGCCATGTAGAACATCGAGGGCCGCTTCGGGATGGCTTTCCTTCAAAAGGATTTTAGCTAGATCCACAGCCGCAGCCGGAGTGGGGCGAATGGATATGGCTTGTCGATAGATTTCGATGGATAGCGCTGGCATACGAAGCGATTTCAGAATACGGGCTTTTAATACAAGGCAATCTACATCGTCAGGTTTGATGACAAGGGCCTTGTCGACCATCGTAAGTGCTTCATCAAACCTGTCTTGTGCACGTAGTGAACTGGACAGAAGATAGAAGGCCCGAAGGTTGTTGGGCGCGATTTGGGTAAGCCGCCGAGCATACATTTCGGCGTCGTCAAATCGGCGCATGTTCATGCAGACAAATGCGGCCGACCCGAGAGCGTCAGTCGAGTCTGGAGATGCTTCGAGGCTCTTAGTGAATGAATTGAGCGCCGATTCAAGATCACCGCTTGCCATCTGAATCATCCCTTGTGCCAATCGGATATCGGCTCGATCGGGATGGACTTTGGCAAGTCCTTCAATGAGCTGGCGTGCAGCGGGGATGTTGCCTCTCTGATATTCCGACTGCGCTTGAGCAATCTGGACGGCGATCGGATCGGCATTCATAATCAAATTCTAACTGATTGCCTCAAAGTTCAGAGGCCACCCCCGAAAAACTGGTGATCCAGTAATTGAGCAAGTGGGCGATCAATTGGTTCGCTTCAAGCGACTGACTATCGAAATCCAAACGAAATAGACTTTGCATCCGACACAAACATTGGCAATGGCTTCAAGAAGGGCAAAGCATATGAGGATGGCGGCGAAGAGTTTTGCTGGTGTGGAGAGCCCAACCAGATGTAAGATGGTTATGAGTAAACACATTTGAAGTCCGATTCCAGCCGCGAATCGTTTCGGTTCAGCATTGACCAACTTACCATTGGCTTGAAATGACTTTCGAATGGTATCAGCTAGCCACCTTACGACACTCAATCGAGCATTGCCGAATGATCGCATCCAAAAATCGATGGCGAGCAGGGCAGGCAGAAGCGGTGAACCAAAAAGTAAGTAAGTCGCCATTATCAAGGCCACTACGGTTGCCCCAATGCGAACCGTTATCTCATTCACTTGGGTGAGCCCCACCGGACATGATTCAAAAGATGTGGGTGGGTTCCGTTTCATGGGGGATATTTCGAACAATTGTAATGGAAGGCAACGAAGATCAAATCTCTCAATCTTTAATACGGAATCTAATCTTCTAAATTTGGCAAAAACTGGTGAAGATTGAGCCATATACCTGTCGCTTGCCTATCGACGTGCGGTAGATCGGTTGCCGAGCTTGCCATCGGCTGGGCGTGTTGACGGAGCGAGCGTTTGCTTCATGACGAAGACAGTTTTCATCCCATGACAACTCTAAAAAATTCAAGACCGATTGAATCGTCGGTTCGGGATCGGACACGAGCGATTCATAGTCCACCTCAAAAAAGTTTTCAGGTTCCAATGTAGTTCGCCAATGTTCCATGTACGTCAGATAAGCGCGATAGAAAGTGACGATGTTATCTTGATGATAGGCAAAATTCGGTCCTCCTGCGAAGAAGGTCGAAAAGATCGAAAGGCACGTGTCAAAGGGATCACGACGAATGTGAATGATCTTCGCATTTGGAAAAGTGGCGCGAATCAAACCGATATTTCGATAGTTCAACGGCATCTTGTCCGTGAATCTGCCTGACTGATTTCCCCGATCTATGGAAAGGAGATAGTCGTGGGCAAGGAATTCCAGATCGGTTTGGGATGGTGCCTCATCGGCCCAACTTGCGTGCAAAGGGTTCGATCGATTATTCCAAAAAGTGGCTTCACCCACAGCGCTGACAAGCGGATGGGAAGTTACAATTTGATCCAAAAGTGTGGTTCCGGACCGGATCATGCCAACGATGAAAATGGGATCCTTGTTAGGCGTACCCGCAGGTCGGAGCTGCTCGAAAAATGTCCGAGTGAACCTTTCTTTGATTAAGTTAGGCTCCCTTTGTGTCCAGCCAGGATCAAAAGTTCGACACGCGGGATACAGGCGGTAGGCGATTTGATTGGCTTGAATCAAGCTTGCGGCTGCGAGTTCCCAAGCCTGATCGCGCTCGTGAAGTTTGGCGATGGCGTATGCAAGATGCATTTTGCCAGTATCGTCCAATGACGTATCGTCCATGATTTTCTGCGCAATCGGTAACAACGGTTGCGTATTCAAAGTGAACTGTCGTGCCTCGACTAAGCTCCGAATCGGTAATCCTTGAATCGGTTGGATCTCAAGGGAGCGTTCGATAATCGGGATGGAATCCTCAGATCTTCCTTCATCTTGAAGCCAAGTAGCATAACTGTTAGCAGCACTGTAACTTAGCGGTGCGATGGCTCTGAAGATCTTCTCGGCTTCGTCAGGACGCCCGAGACGACCATAAGTGAGCGCAAGTGCTTCGGCAAGTGCCAGGGAATTTGGGTGAACTTGGAGACCTATCTGAATGGCTTCAAGCGCCTCACTCCAACGAGAAAGTTGCTGGAGTTGTTTGAAAACTTGCAGGTGGTTTTGAGCGAGATTGGGTTCAAGTTTGCGTGCCTGAACAAACGCCTGCAATGCTTCTTCACCCCGGTTTTGAAGTCTTAGGCACATCCCCAAGTTTGCGAAACCGGCCGCATTCTTCGGATCTTGTTCAATAGACCGGCGAAGATAATCTTCTGCCTCATCCCCACGCCCCAAAGAAATAAGGTTCGAACCCAGAAGATTGAGAGACTCGACATTTCCCGGTTCAATTTGAAGAACCTTGTTCAGAATTTCGATCGATACTTCAAAATTGCGCTGAGTACGACGAGCGACCGCGAGCCAGGTGAGCGCTTCGCGGTCCGATGAATTTAGACGGAGTGCCCGCTCAAGGTATTCCGCTCCGTAGCCGATTCGGTTGGTTTGAACGGCGATGATTCCCAAAAGAACATGGGCTTCGAAGCTTTGGGGATGGTCCTTGAGAATGGCTTGAAGTCGAACTTCCGCTTCACGAGATTGGCCATTTTGAATCAGGGCGCGTATATCGTTTAGCATGAAACTCATTTTAGGATGCGAAAGGGGAAGTCTATTCTGCGGACGCCCTGGAGACAGGGTGAGTGATCGAGCGCAACTCCAGCAATTTGCCTAACCACGGTTCAAACTTCCGCCATCGTTCAACTGATGCGGTGTTGACGGGCTGGCGAGCGGTCCACAGGCTTGGCGTGCTCACTTGGGAGCGGACCTGCTCATGGGTAAGACAGGCATCATCCCATTCTAGGCCGCAGAAAGGTAGCAGTTGGCGCAAGACTCGTTCCTTGTCGGATACTAGCTCCTCGTAATCGACCTCAATCATTTGCTCGGGCGAAATAACGGCCCGCCAGTGTTCCATGGTCCTGAGGTAAGCCCGGTAATACTCAAGAATGTTATCCTGATGATAGGCGAACTGGGTGCCGCTCCCTAGGAAAGTGGTGTAAATCGATAAGCAAGTGTCGAGTGGGCTCCTGCGCATGTGGATGAATTTGGCTCGCGGGAACACGCTGCTCATCAGACCAATGTGCATGAAGTTGGTTGGCATCTTGTCCGTGATTCGTCGAGAACCTCTGGTAGTTCCGTTCAGTACCGCCAAATAACGCTCTTCGAGCTCACGAAAATCGCCAGGTTGAGCACCTAATTCCATCAACCGTCGGTTGGCCCGTCCCGCGCTTATCTGCCAAAACGGTTGCTCTCCCGCTGACTTCACATCAGGATGGGCTGCCAGAATCTGATCAAGCAAGGTCGTACCGGTCCGAATCATTCCCACAATGAAGATGGGCGTTTCGCTTTTTGAACCTAGTTTACGTAACCGATTAAGAGCGTCGGCAGAAAACAGCTCTCGAATCAGTTGCTGTTCTCGGTCGACAGCGGGGCCATCGTGAGTAATTTCTGAATTAAAAAGTTGATAGGCGATGCTGTTCGCTTGATCGTAATGATGCATCGCGGACTCAAAGTCTTTGCGTTGTTCAAAGGACTTTGCCAATGCATATTGTAGAAACATCTTCTCGTCCAGGTTAATGGAGGCATTCTCAAGTAGTGGTTTGGCTTCTTCGATCAGCGAGCGGTTGTCGAGTTCGAAGCATTTCGCGATCGTGAGGTTGTAATACGCTTGCCCCTGAAGTGGTTTCCTGCGGATGGACTCCTTTAAAACCGGAATGGAGGGTTCGAATTGGCCCTCTTCTTGTAGCCAGTGAGCATAAAGCGTGGCGGCGGCTGGGTCAGATGACATCGCTTTCTGGAAGAGACGGCTTGCTTGGTCCGCTTGACCGACTTTGCCGTACGTTGAGGCGAGCGCGAGTTGTAACTGGACTGATTGGGGATGTCTCGCCAATCCTTCCTCAAGAATAGGAAGCCCCTCACGCCAGTTGAGTTGGAGGCGCATTTGATGCCAAAGCTCAACGTAAGCATCAACAAAGTTCGGATTGAGCTCGATGGAGCGTTGAAAGGTAGTGAAAGTTTCGAAAGAGCTGCCCGCAGACTTGAGTGCCATTCCAAGGTTAAAGTAGCTGTGAGCAGCATTTCGATCCATCTCGATGGCTCGCTTGAAGGCGCTACTCGCTGAAACATAATCACCAAGCTGAAGGTAACAGGACCCGAGTTGATTTTGAACATCGGCAGATTCATGTCCAGATGCGATCATGAGCCTGAACATGGATGCGGCGCCATTTGGGTCGGACTTTGCCAGGCAAATCACAGCGAGCAGCCCCATCGGTTCCGCGGCTTGGGGATGTTTCTCGTGAACCTCTCGAAGGATGGATTCAGCTTCGTCAAGTCTGCCTGACTTTAGCAACACGACGCCCAACATCGACAGTGCGGAGCTGTTTTGCGGATCGAGTTTAAGAGCCTGTCGTAACTGAAGTTCGGCGGCTTGAATCTGATTGGCCCGAAGAAGCTGTTGGGCAGCAAGCAGGTGTGTCGATAGAGTCGAAGACATCTGCAAATAGTCTACAAGGGAAGCGAGTGCAAGAGCCTCAAATTCGGCATCTGCAATCGGCGATTCAATGGAGGATTGAAGCGCGGTCGTTTCGATCGAAATGACCGCGCGGTCGTGGCTACTGCGGAGGAGTAGCTCCGGGTGGCAACCGTCGATGAGCACGTGCTCTGTCGGCTCCTATTTTGTCGGCCGCCGTGTTGCCGGTGTCGATGTATTTGCTGTTGCTTGTGTTGGTAGGAGCGGGTTCTTTATCACCGCAACCTGTGATCGCCATCCCGGCGACCCCAACAACGAGCCCTGCAAGAAGCATCGAAAGCGAAGAGAAGGAAGGTTTGAATCTCATCCTATTCGCTCATAGTGAAGTACGTCATGAAGTAGTAACCACCAGGGCTCTGCGTGACGTAGTTCAATGGATTGCGTGTGATGTGCTTGGAATGTCCATCAGCAAAGGCATAATTTCCGCCGCCGGTGTGAACCGCGCTTCCACCACCCGGGAACGTGTACAGAACGAAGACAGGAACTCCACCCGCCGAATTTTGTTGAACTTGGGTTTCTCCGTCCGAAGCCACAACTGTTTCAGCTGGACGAGCAATTGAAGTAAGGCTATTGTTTGTTGCGAATTGACCACTCCAAACCGCGCCCTGAGCGCTCTGTAAGGTACCGGGAACGCCTGGCCCGTTACCAGGAGGGTTCATACAAGGATTCGTAGCTGAACCCGATGGTCCGGAGGTTCCACCAGCTTGTCCGGTACCGTCACCGGGGCAGCCAGCCGCGGATGCACCGTATTTGCCGCCATCATATAGCCACGAGATATAGTCATGCAGACCACCGAAACCCGTCGTCGCGTAGGCGTAATCGGCCAGAGTTGTGAATCCCGGCCGGCCGGCGTAGTCGTATCCAGGATAGACCGCGCTGTTGTTCAGAGACGCAATACTTGCACCAGGATCGTGCATGACACCCGTTCCAAATTGCTGCTGATACTGGGCGACCGTGACATTGCCGCTCTTTACGTAGGGTTGGAGCAAGTCATTCCAGAAACTTAATGGCTGAGCGTTTCCGGCGGCAGTTGTTTCCCAAGACGAAGGTGTCAGGGTGTAGGAAGGCATAACTTGGTCGTCAACGTCAGCGGAGTACATAAGACCGCCCACGCCGATTTGCTTGGTATTGCTCAAGCAAGCAGTGGATTTTGCTGCTGCTTTTGCTTGTGCGAACACAGGGAAGAGGATGGCAGCTAGAATCGCGATAATAGCGATAACGACTAGAAGCTCGATAAGCGTGAATGCTTTGCGTGTGCTTGTTTTCATATTTACTCTGGCACCATTGCTCAGTCACGTGTCATAAGCTTAGAGAAAGTTTCTTTCCGCCCATATCGTGATGAATTTTGTCTAATGCGATTACTGATGGAGAAAATCGAAAGGCGAGTGCCCATCAATGCTAAGCATGAATGTCTCGAGACTCCGTAGTCTTTTGAATTTCAACCCTTCTCCACTAAGTGATCGTCGGTATAGTACGAATATATATGAGTAGTTAGTTGCTTTCCAGGCGGTAAATCCAGCAATAGTGATTTCTAAGATTCTCGCGATTAACTCGTAATCACGCCGTGGGCCATTGGGCCCATTCGGATTTAGTGAATCTGCTTGGGCCAAGCTGACTTCAGGCTGTAAATGCTAAGAGTTTTGATCTCGACCAGGCCCCCTGAAGAAGTGAGGGTAATGCCTTGGCCCTTTGGTAAAACGAAGCGAGTTGACGAGACCTCACCGTCGTTGATGAATGTCTCGATCGACGTCCGGTCGAGCAGGATCTCAAATGTCTTAACCGAGCCCACTACAGGGGCGGGCCCCGTTCCTGAAGTGATCGAGTGGGTATTAAGTGTTACATGCTCCCCTCGATCATTCAAAGTTAGCTGCGCGCCTTCGGGAATGACGACTTCCCCTTTAATCTGGAACAAGTCTCCCTTTTCCGAGAGAACTAACGATTGTCCAGGTGCTAACGAGACATCTTTCCAACCGTGACTTTCGGTTCTCAAAGACTCGATTTCGTGAATTGGCTTCCGGAAGACTCGTAATCCTTCAATAGTTGATCGGAGAGTCAACTCACATGGGAAGGAGATTTGTTGGTTGAACGGCATGTCTGGAAAATCTGCTCCTCGCATCCATGCAGTCTGGATCTTTCGGCCATCGCCAGTGTCGTTGTTGGCCCAACTTTGAGTGGCATAGAAATTGGGGCCTACGTCGCATGCGTGACGTTGGGTTTCTTCTGAAAACTTTGTTCCGTTGAATGTCCCAATCGAATAATTCCCGTTGCCTTGAATAAGCACCCATTTTTTGTTCTTCGAGTTTTCATCAAGGGGCAACTCAAAGAAATCGGGACATTCGAAGCTGTGATCGATGGGGTTCTTTTCGTCGTTCCAGTTCAGAAGATTCTTCGAAGTTAAGATGTGGTACTGACCGTTTCCATAGAGCATCATCACCCAGTGCTTCCCGGGCGCATACCAAAAGACCTTGGGGTCTCGCTCAGGGTAATCCATGAGTGGATTCTTGGCGTAACGGGTCCAAGTTCGGCCTTTGTCAAGGCTGTAACACAAGCACTGACTCTTGTTGTCAAATCGAGACCAAAACGCAATCATCGGAGGATGAGCTTTATCGACTCCAAGCCCGGATGTGTTCTCATAGTCGATGACGCAGGTTCCAGATTGGGTTCCGCTATCCAACTCTTCTTCCCAAAATGCTGGTTGGAGTTCGGTCCAGTGAATGAGATCTTTGCTCACCGCGTGGAGCCAGCATTTGGCCCACCTCTGGGCAAAAAGGTGATATTCGCCCTCGTAATAAATAAGGCCGTTGAGATCATTGATCCAGCCCTCTTCTCGTTGCTGAGGGTTGAGTCGCGACATCGTCCACTGTCTGGCCGTGAAATGGAACTGAGGGCGAAGTGCCTCTTGATAGAGCGGTCCGGTTGGCAACGGAAATGATTCTGGCTGGTCGGTTTGAATGATGTTATCCACGTTAATGTGTCCCCAGTCTCCACGAGACTCGTCGATCATTTGAAGTTGAGCATCTTTCCCATTCCACTGGCTTACATCCCAACTGTCTGCTCTGAGGTCATCGCTTCGCCGACCAGTTGCACTCTTTGCAACTTTCCCATCGATTACGAGATTGAGGCACGTTCTTTGCTCGTAATTTCCGCCACTGATCTTAAAGCCTATATATTTTCTTGAAATCTGGAAAAGTGGAGACTCTAGAGTTCCTACCGGAGCGTCGCCTTCTCGTTTCGTACTGATGAGCGATCTGCCGATTCCGTTTTGAATTCCAAATTCGGCTTGAAGTTTCTTATCGAATAGAGCGTGACGAAACGCCGTGCCGGTTGCATGCCAAAGAGAAAGCTCTTGCTGATTGCGAACTCCGATCATGATATCAGAGCGATGAATCGGCTGATCCATCTTGGAAAGGATTAGAACTTGAAGTCCAGCGAGCACAATTGGGATCGGCATTTTGGTTCAATCTACTTTATATCACTCGGGGTCAAAAGCACTTGGCTTTTCTGCGTCCGGGCAACGTCAAACACTCTCGTTTGGAATGGCGTAGTAGCCATTTTAAGCCGCACCTTTGCTCTCAACGATCGAAGTGAGTGGAGTAGGGACATCAATCCTAAAAAGGTGACTTGCCTCACTTTCACTTAAAAGGAATAGTGTGAGTCCTAGCTTGAATTCGTGTTTGTGAGGTCGATGAAGGACTCTGCAACTAAGATATTCCAAACCATATTGAAGAATCATGTCTTGCCCGAGACGATTCTGATGGTTGTGCTGTGTACTTTTGATACGCTGTACACGCTTTTCTGCGTGCGTGCCGGACTCGCGGAAGAGACCAATCCGGTACTGCGGCATACCTTGGCGGTTTCTGACTTCGCCTTTCTGCTGGTTAAAGGAGCGAGCTTTCTCATTCCACTGACGCTGCTTGAACTGATTCGCGCGAAGCGACCCAAGTTCGTGGAACAGGCGATGCGATTTGGATTTATGGCTTACGCCGGATGCTACTTTGGTGGCAGCGTCCTGATCGTGCTCGTGAAGCTTTACCGGTAATGATCACCAACACGACGGACCCATGGCTACTGCAGAAACCGGCGGTCACTTTCCTCCAATTCTCACTTAGCGACGAGGTGCGTTTCGAACCAGTCTAACGCTGGCTGGAGGCCCTTCAGTAGCGTTGCGGCATCGTGGCCCGTGCCAGGAACAATCACAAGTTTGTGCTCGATGTGAGCCTTCTCAAACGCGGCATCCATGATCTTAGATTGCTGAACCGGGACCAACTTGTCGGCATCTCCATGAACGAGGAGAGTTGGAGGAAATCCTGCCTTGACGAGGAGTATCGGTGATACAGCTTGGGCAATCTTGGTCGCAACTTCTTTTGGCGTCTGCTTGGTGACGCCAAATGCAGGATAGAAAATCTCCATTCCTGTCACTTGAAACGGGGTATTCCCAGTTTCGCCCCAATTCAAAAAGTCAGTCGGCGGGAAGAATGCAACCACCGCATTCACACGACTACTCACTCGCTCAACTGGATCTTTAGCATTGGGGTCGCCGTCGTCTCCAAGACCAGCAATTTCAAGTGAGAGATGGCCGCCTGCACTTCCGCCAGAAACTCCGATCGCGTTTGGAGAGATGTCGTACGTAGCCGCGTTATCACGAATGAAGCGGATCGCTCGCCGGACCTGCGGGACAATTTCTGGGATTGTGTATTTGGGCTGGGAACCATGGACAACTTGGAACACCGTAAAGCCTTTTTCTGTAAACGGCGTAGCAAGGAACGGGTTGATACTCTCGTGATTAGAGACCCATCCACCACTCACCATCCAGACAATCGCTTTGTGGTTCGATGTCTTAGGCTTGAAAACGTCCATCGTGTAGGCGCATCCGCCTTGCTTCAGATAGATGACGTCTTTGACACGACTCTGGGCCGGTGCGATTCCGGCAATGAGGGCAAATGCTACAACAATGGTCCCGCGCATAATCGGCATCGTACCCCTCTCGCACGGCAGATTTGCAGTCATACCAAATAAGTCCTGGTTAAGTCAGGAGCTTGGTCCAGATGAAATTCTTAGTGTTTCTGGAATATTCACCTGGACCGACTGATGAATCGTTCCGATCAGGATTTATTGATCGGAAGCAAGACGTCTTTTGGTTTCTGTCCTGGAGGCAACGTCCTCGTTTGCTTTCCAGTTGGATCGGCTTCGACGGAGTTGGATTCGCACCCAAAGGCGCACAAGATGACAACTGCTGATAGGATGAGGAAAATCTTTTTCATAGCAAATGTGTGGGTCCCAGCCATGTCAAGCTGGGACCCCTAACCGATTAGTGGTTTGTGTGAGTGATGTCAGGTCGGAAGAGTGGAGTGTGGCAATACTGGTCCCACACCGCTTCGTGACCTTCATATCCTGGGGCATTGTCAGGAATACCGTTGATGTCGTAGCCTCCGATTGGCCATGGATCGATGTTCTGATCGCCAGTACCCATCGGTCGGTTCTTTGCATGTCCGTCGGAGAAGGCCCAGTTTTCGCGTTTGCCGAAGCAGAACGAAGTGGCATGGATGTTGCCCATTCCCGATTGGCTACCGTTGGTGTTACCACCTTCAAGTGAGTTGCTCGATACTGAGTCGTTGTGGCACTTCCCAGCATCGTTGATCAGAACACCGCCGCCGTTGAAGACACAAGCCTGATTAGGATCGGGGCAGATAAGGAATGGCTCGGCATAGGTGTCGCCAACTCGTGCAAGCTGTCCAAATGCGGGCCACCAAGTGGGTGTTCCAGATGGATCAACGATCGCAGTTTGGCTGAGCGAACTCACCAGACCA
This sequence comes from uncultured Armatimonadota bacterium, assembly GCA_903899015.1. Lineage (GTDB taxonomy): Bacteria > Armatimonadota > Fimbriimonadia > Fimbriimonadales > Fimbriimonadaceae > Fimbriimonas. The sequence continues at coordinate 46,095 of CAIUHP010000083.1, forward strand.
TTCATGTTGTACGAAACTTTGGCAGGATTCTCGCCAGCGGCTGGGTCGACAAAGCCTGCTTGAAGCTTGGCACCTGGCATCGTCATCATTCCCCAACTCTTATTGTACGGATAAAGAGTATTGGGTGCCGATACGAGGGATGCTTTAACTCGCTTTCCGTTACCACTGCAACTGTCGTTGGATGGGTTATAGAGCGCGTTTGTAGCCGTCGACCAGTTTGCGGGCTCGGCCATTCGGGAGTCGATGTTCCAGTTACCGCCGCAATCTCTACCGTATGCGGATGGGAAAAGGTCATCGCTGTCGGCACTGTACATGATCGTGCTCAGCGCAAGTTGCTTGGTGTTGCTAAGATCTGCGGCTCCTTTTGCGGCAGTTTTAGCTTGGGCAAAAACAGGGAAGAGAATCGCTGCGAGGATTGCGATTATCGCAATTACAACAAGCAGCTCAATAAGAGTAAACGCTTTAGATTTCATCGAAACATCTCCATTGAAAGCACTGCCCCCAACATCGGGACTATGCAGTGTTAATGTTATCAATAAATTAAATCGAATGGATCATTTTTATATACTATTATTCTTTTGGCAGTCACCAAGCAGACAAGGTGGTGAATTAGATGGACTTCTTGGCCCAGTACCTTGCCCGACTACTTATATCGCATTCCGATTGAGTAAGGTGCAATGACAAAAGGTGGTGACCATGAAGAACTGGTTGAGTTTTGGGTTAGGTATTGGGTTGGCGACGATTGCAATGGTGGCAATTTCACAAACGAATGTGAAAAAGCCCAATCCCGATTCCCAGTATCGCCTGGGCCCAGATTCGTTTCCGCAGGAAGGAGTTCCTAAGGGTGAGATTAAGGGGCCATTCGTGATTAAGAGCGACGTCTATCCTGGCACCCAGCACACATATTGGGTTTATGTACCTGCCCAATACGATCCGAAAGTTCCGACTGCGCTGATGGTTTTTCAGGACGGGCAAGCATTTAAAGACGAAAACGCGGACATGCGGGCTCAAAACGTGATGGATAACTTGATCTACCGTCGCGAAATTCCGGTCATGATCGGTGTCTTTATCAATCCCGGCCGCACTCCTGAGCAAACTGAGCCTTCGCCAAAAGCAGGCTGGGGTGATGGTTTCACAAATCGGGGCGTGGAATACAACACTCCTGATGACAAATACGCTCGAGTGATCTCGGAGGAGCTGATGCCAGCGCTCGACAAGGATTACAACATCTCGAAAGACCCTGAGCAGAGGGGCATCGGTGGATCAAGCTCAGGTGCGATCGCCGCATTCATGGTTGCATGGGAACGTCCCAACGCCTTTAGAAAGGTTCTGAGCAACGTCGGAAGCTTCACCAACATCCACGGTGGAGATATCTATGCGGAACGAGTTTCTAAATCGAAGAAGAAGCCACTTCGAATTTTCTTGTGCGACGGTCGAAACGATAATCGAGGCATTCGTAATGGCGTCTACGATCAGCGTTGGGATTGGTTCTATCAGAATGTTCGACTGCAGAAAGCACTTACCCAGAAGGGATATGATCTGAATTACACCTGGGGCATGAATAATCACGGCCAACGGTTTGGAGGTGCGATTCTGCCCGATATGATGCGTTGGCTCTGGCGCGACGGACCCGTTTCCACCGATCCAAATGACCAAGTGGAACGAGGATTTCGACAACCCGTGATGCATTGAGCCTCCGTTCAAGATTCATTGCTCTTAAACAGGGCTAGACTAAGCCATGGATCTCGTACCTCGCAAATCGCTGGCAGACCGAGATTCATGGTTGGTTCCTTATAGGGAAGTGCTCGGTCGCCGCGATCTTTACTTTGGCGAGCTTCTTCATCAAATGGAGGGTTCAGGCGGTTTGCTTGGATCCATCTCGCTAGGACACAAGGTTTTCGGTCTCAATCGGGGTGAGCGAGACGGCGTTCCTGGATTCTGGTTTCGGGAGTGGGCTCCCGCAGCAAAGAGCCTGAACCTCATTGGCGACTTTAACGACTGGGATCGAGAAGCTCACCCGGCGACATGCGACACGTTTGGCATCTGGAGCCTTTTTCTTTCAGATGTCGAGGTAGCAGGAAAGCTCATTCATGAAAGCCGTTACAAAATCCATGTAAAAAGTGCGGCTGGTGAGCTGGACCGTATTCCGGCCTATGCGCGCCGCGTTCTTCAAGAATTCGATCGATCTTTCGTGGCGCGTCACTGGATGCCGAAAGTGGGACATACCTTTCAGAATCCTCGACCGACGATCCCGCGCCATCAGGGGCTGCGAATTTATGAGGCCCATATTGGAATGGCTCAAGAGGATTGGAAGGTTGGCTCGTTTGACGAATTCCGAACCCAAGTTCTGCCTCGAATAGCGTCGCTCGGCTACAACGGGCTCCAGTTAATGGGGATTCAAGAGCATCCATACTATGCGTCGTTTGGATATCACGTAAGCAGTTTCTTCGCCCCTTCCTCTCGATTTGGAACCCCAGATCAATTAAGAGCTTTGATCGATGCGGCGCACGGCTTAAGCATGGTCGTTTTGCTTGACCTGGTTCACAGTCACGCGGTGAAGAATACGGCCGAAGGGTTGAACCTCCTAGATGGAACTCAGCATCAGTACTTCCATGACGGCCTAAAGGGACAACACCCCGCGTGGGACTCGATGCTGTTCGACTATTCGAAATTCGAAGTTCGGCGATTTTTGCTGAGCAATATCCGATATTGGCTTGAAGAGTTTCAATTCGACGGTTTTCGGTTCGACGGCGTGACGAGCATGCTCTACAACGATCACGGCCTGGGAGCCGAGTTCTCGAACTTGGACGCCTACTTTGGAGCAAATGTCGATGACGAAGCTCTGACTTATTTGAAGCTGGCAAATGCACTCGCGAAAGAGGTTTATCCGAGTTCTATCTCGGTTGCAGAAGACGTTTCAGGCATGCCAGGGATTGCGTTACCGATCGAAGAAGGTGGAATCGGATTCGATTACCGCCTGAACATGGGTGTGCCCGATTACTGGATCAAGCTGGTTAAAGAACGGCGAGACGAGGATTGGAGTTTAGGCGATATCTACCATGTCATGCTCAACCGCCGACGAGACGAGAAGCATATTGGCTACGCTGAAAGCCATGATCAGGCATTGGTCGGAGACAAGACCCTCGCCTTTTGGCTGATGGATGCAGAAATGTACGAGTCGATGGCCAATGATCGGCAAAGCTTGGTGATTGATCGAGGAATATCGCTCCTCAAAATCATTCGGACTCTTACCTTTTCACTTGCGGGCGAAGGTTATCTCAATTTCATGGGTAACGAATTTGGCCACCCAGAATGGATTGATTTCCCACGTCCGGGCAACAACGATTCCTATCAATATGCTCGCCGACAATGGTCGCTTGTGGACAATGGGTACCTTCGCTATTCCAAGCTCAACTCCTTTGATCGGGCTCTGCAAACATTGGATCAAGTGTTCGGTCTCTTGACCGACCCATTGATTGAGCAACTTGCCCTTCATGAGGATTCTCGACAAATGGTTTATCGACGAGGTCCACTGGTGTTCGTCGTGAACTTGCATCCGACCGAATCTTTCCCAGATCTACGAATCCCTGTTCCTGAACCCCAGGATTACCACCTTGTTTTGACATCCGACGATGTGCGCTACGCAGGGTTCGGAAGGGTGAACGAACAAGAACCGATGGTATGGCAAGATGTTCCGATGTACGGGTGCGCACAATCGATTCAGAGCTACCTGCCGAATCGAACGGTAATGGTTTATGCGCCGAATCGATTAAGTAACGAAGTACGTGCCTACCGCACGACGATTTCATCGAGGAACACCCAGGATTTGCCGCCCGCAGATGTATGCCAATCTGGTAACTGAAGTGTTCCTTTGATTTGGAATCTCACATACCGAACGGCCGTTGGTTGCCACTGGTACTTAAAGTGTTTGATGCCTGCCGTGCGTTGCTGAATGGCGGAAACAGATTGATAGCCTACTGAGCGATAATGCTGTCCATCTAGGGAGATGGAACAGGAAATCGATTTGGGATAAAGAATCCAGCTGTGCCAAACGTTAATCGCATCGAGGCTTGTTTGGCTCGATCTTGTCGACTTTCCGAGATCGACGATCAGGTTAAAGTCGGTACCTTCCCAACCCACCCATTGAGTGTTGAAATCATTCGATCCGTGAATTCCGTTGGTGAGTTCTTGGTCGTCGCCGTGCGCGTACTTTTTAGATGGAGGGGGAATGGAGTAAATCTTCTTGCGGAACGCGCGATTGCCGACTGTCTCAAGTTTGAGCATGCGGCGAACCGAAGTCGCATACTCTTGAGGAGTGACGTTTGCTTCGTTCACGCTTCGAACTTGATTGAGCGCGCTGGTCACTTCAAATTCACGAATCGTCTTTGTCACATTCTTTCGCATCAGGGGCTGCCCATTTACGTTCTCAAAGAATCCGCGAGGGCCAAATGCGTCGTCAGCGGCAATACTCAGCGCAGCATAGTCCAGGGAGAGCCTTGCGGTCTTCACCCTTTGAAGAAGAACGATATTCCCCTCTGTTGCGGCTTCCGCTTGGTCGAATAGCCGGTTGTATCGAGCCATTGCAGGACCGGAAAGGAAGTCGGACTTATGCGCGACCGGGCTACCAAAAATATCGAGCCGAGTTCCCGACTTGACTAAGTTATCGGTTAGCTCTGCGATGTACTTTCTTAGGAATGGAGCCGCATTCCCATAGTAGCCAGATAGGAATTCGGCGATGACTTGGTCAACATTGGTGGCTGGATTCCAGAGCAATTTCGCGATGACGTAGCTCTTTAGTTCAGAGAATTCGTGTCCCGGACTTGTGTTGGTCTGCTGGAAATGCCATCGGGCATTGTTCTTTACGAAGAAATCGATATTTGGCTTGAGGACATGAAGGTTGGGGAAAGGCGCAATCTGGTGCGTGAAATCAACGGTGTAATCCCACAAATAGATCTTGTGACAAATCCTTCCCCAGTCGACAATATCCTTCACGAAGCTAGTGCTGGTTGGGTCACTAACGATTGGTCGACTTCGATTCATCTCAATCGTGCAAAGCATGATTTGCACGTTTGAGGCAGGTACGGTTAATTTCGGTGCTGAACGAGAATATTCGTAGGCAAGCGTGGAAATTGTTTTGTCCGGAAAGTGTTTAGCGACCGTGTTTACGAATCGCAGGATGGGGCCCGAAGGTGAACCTTCCTCTTGAATGGCTTTCAAGCAATCTGGGCACTGGCAATAAGAGCCGTTATCGTTCTGGCTGACAGACCAAATCTGTTTCTCAGGATCTTCAGCCATTGCGTGGGTGAGGGTTTGCACCGCAATTTGTACGTTTTCTGCACGGCTCGGGCAAAGTTGGGCAACGTCTCGCTTTCCGTTGACGAGCGCGAAATAATCAGGATGAGCTTTGAAGTAGGTCGTAGGTGGGACAAGCTTTGCAAAGGTATGAACGTAATAGCCGTTTCCGAATAAATCGGAAGTGTTGCTGAGTCTTTGCCAGTCCAACCAATCTTGATTCAGGCTGAAATCTCCATTCACCGCTCGAAACGTGTTTACCGGCGAGTTGGAATAAGCCTGAGCCACTAATTTGAGATTTGAACGCTTAGGGAAGAGATAGGCGGTAGGGCTGAAACATCGGCACCCAAATGCTTTTTCGAGGATGTCAACGACCGCGTAGATCGATCCTTTCATGCCCCCCGAAACGATGTTGACCCGGTCGGCATTGACGTTAATCGAGAAACCGTCTGGCCTCAAAAGCCGAGTGACAGGGCGATTCTTGAACCCTATGATGAAGTTGTGACCCTCATCGGGAGCGCGAACGAACCGGATGGGAAGAAGACCTCCGGTCATCGATTGAACCGAGCTTTGAAGAATCTGGGCTGCCCGCCGGTCGGCAACCGTTGCTCGCAAGGGCAAGAGGATGGTTGCCTTTGGCGCACCGTTCTCAACCAAGACAAATGGGTTCGTCTGTCGAGAGCCACTTGAGGTCGCAATTCCCACGAGTGCGACAAGACTCATCACCATATTTGACAATCTACCTTCTTGAAGGTCAATGTCTTGCATTCAATGCTCGGATACCCTTTGCCGATTCGGGACCTTTTACGCTTTTAGTTCAATTCGAGCCGTGACATGAAACAAGCTCATGTTGTCGGTTAGTCCGAATCAAGGGCCTTTCTAGCACATCGGAGCCCGGTTGGTAAACTGCCTTGTCATGAATCCTTCTCTGGGTGGTTGGGACGTTTCGGCGGAGGCTTGGATCAAAGGGCAGGGAGAATTGGGGGACTGGAGTCGGAGGGAAATCCTCGATCCGGCGCTGGATCGGCTGCTCGAAGACGTTGACTGCCTTTCCGTTTTAGACCTGGGGTGCGGAGAAGGTCGGTATGCCCGCAAGCTGGCGAAGCGAGGAGCGATTGTTACCGGAATCGATCCGGTTAGCGCCTTTGTGGAGAGGGCCAAGGAACTGCTTCCGGCAGGGACGTTTCTCGAAGCTTTCGCGGAATCCCTACCTTTGCCGGACAGCTCGTTTGACCTCGTCTTGAGCTATTTATCGCTGGTTGATATCCAAGACTATGTGAAAGCGATTCAAGAGATGCGTCGAGTCTTAAAACCGGGCGGACGGATTGTCGTTGTCACGGTTTCAAATCTGGCATCTCCATCTGATGGATGGATTAAGGATCAATCAGGTAAGAGGCTTTACCGCGCCGTTGATCGCTATATGGAAGAATTCAGCCTTGAGCTTTCGTGGAGCGGCATTGAAATCATCAATTTTCATCGCCCCCTAAGCGCCATTCTGAAAGCGTTCTTTGATTGCGGTCTTGTGATGGATGGGTTTCTGGAACCGTTGCCCGATCAAGATTCGCCCGAATACGCTGACGAGTTTCGAGCACCGAATTTTCAAATGATGTCCTTTCGTTGGATTGCAATTTAGCGAGATTCACTTCAAACCTGTCGTGAGGTTAGGTGAGAAATTGCTGATTGCAAGACTTTATCAGAACTGTGAATCGTGAAGGGTAGAATCCTTGGCAATGACGCGTGGTGCTGAAGCCAATCGAGGCTCTCGACTTACCTTGATTGTGGGCGGAGCGGTATTGTTGCTCCTTCTTGGAATCGTCTACGGACTGAATTGGCATAACACCTTGAGCCAGACGGAAGGGCACTTTACTTACGGCCTTGACGATCCTTACATTCACCTCGCGATCTCAAAGAACCTTGCTAGTCACGGCATTTGGGGAGTGACCGCACACGGATTTTCGTCGGCATCTTCGTCGCCGCTGTGGACCGCCTTGCTCGCGCTGACAATCAAGGTTGCCGGGAATCACGATATCATTCCCTTCATTTTGGGAGTCATCGCTTCCGTCGTGGCCGCTCTCATTTGCTATAGCAAGTTCAAGCAAACGGGATTTCACGTGGTTCTGGCCGTCATATCAGCCTTTGCAGTTTTCATGGTGGGTCCGCTTCAGCTCCTCCCGTTTACTGGGATGGAACACTGTCTCCAGATTCTGTTGGACGTGATGTTTGCATGTTGGGTGCTCGACCTTTTTAACTCGCCGGTCACGCTGAAGCAAGTTAAGTTTGCCGCGCTCATCACGATGTTGATGTGCGCGTGCCGATATGAGAGTGCCTTCCTGATCGTTATTCCGTTCTGCGTGAGTCTGTGGCGAAAAGAGTGGAAGTTGGCGACCGCATTTGCGATAGGGCCACTCGTAGCTATCGGAGGATTTGGGCTCTACTCAACGGCGGTTGGGATGCCATTCGTGCCCAATTCGATCATCCTCAAGGGCAAAACTCCCTCCTTTTTGCCCGAAGTTATTGTTCGTGCGATTGGTTTCTTGTGCAACGGAACGCCTGCGGTTTGGGATTTATTTGTCCTAACGGTCGGTGCGGGGCTTTTACTACGGCTCAAAGGATTGCGGGAAACGACTTTGTCGCTTCAAATCTGGATTTGGACGGTGGTGTCAGCCACTTGTATGCATGCTGGTCTCGCGGTGATCGGCATTTACTATCGCTATGAAGCCTACTTGGTGGTCTTGCTTGCGATGGCGCTTATCCTGGCAATTGATCGGATCCTGAAGTTTGTGTGGGAAGGGTCAGATATGGAAGTGCCAACCGTCCATTGGCTTCTCGCGATTTTGGTGGGAGTTGTACTCCAATTTGGTTTGACGGCGATCCTGTGGACCTACCGCTTAACCTCACACGTGTCGATGGCGAGCAACGTTCTCGTCGGTGCGCTTCTGGCCGCGATGTTGCTAGCGCCCAAGACGCAAAGAAATTTGATGCGCGTGTTCGTCGGCACGACGTTTTTGATTGCCACAGTAATGACGATCATCGATCGATCTCAAACTGCCCATATGGAAATGCCGCTGGCGAGTCGAGATATTTATCTGCAACAAGTGCAGATGGGGCGATTCATCGACCGTTATTACCACGATGGGAAGCTTGCCGCAAACGATATTGGCGCCGTTTCATATTTCTCAAATGTTCATCTGCTTGACCTGGTAGGACTAGCATCGGACGAGATTCGGATTCTGAGACGAGCCCACAATTTTTTAACCGACACCGTGGGTGTTCAACTTGCCAAGTTTGACCCGGACGTTATAATCGTTTACAAGGAGTGGTTTAAAGGGATCGAAGCCCTTCCTGCTTCGATGGTGCTCGTTTCCGAATGGACCATTCCTCAAAACACTACCGCAGCGGGTCGAACGATTCGACTCTACGCACCCAATCTTGAGAAAGCGAAGGTTCTTCGAGCGAACATTGAGGATTTCAAGAAGTCCTTGCCATCTCGGGTCGATGTTCTTATGGTCGACTTGCCGGAATGAGAAAAGCAGTCCGACTAAGTAACTGAGACGCACTAAACGGCAGGAACTCAGCCCTATTTTGGGAATCATGAGGCGGTTTGTTAGAGGAATCTTAGAATCTTCATTTCTCCTTCATGACTGCGTTCCTAGAATGCGATCCTATCAGAAGCCCATTCTGAAAGGAGACCCATGATGTTTGTTCGCATTTGCAGAAGTATCGGCTTGCTCGGAGTTGGCGCAACCGTGGTTGTACTTGCTCAAGGGCCCGGAGGAATTCCACCTGGGACAACCCGCTACAAATTATCGGTACCAACTGGAATTCCGGCTCCCCCGATTCCTGTCGACAATCAGCTCACCAACGAAGGAGTTGCGCTTGGATTGCGTCTGTTCAACGAGAAACGGTTATCGGGGAATGACACTCAAGCTTGCTCAACCTGCCATCGGCCAGCCGCGGCATTTAGTGATGCAGGTAACGCAGTCAGCACCGGAATTTCGGGCCAAAAAGGGACCAGGAACGCTCCAGGACTATTCAACTTAGCCTATCAGCACACCTTCTTTTGGGATGGTAGGAGCCCTTCGCTCCGGGCGCAGGCACTTGCACCGATACAAAACCCAGTCGAAATGAACCAGTCGCTGACCGCAGCCCTCAAGAAGCTAAGCGCTGATAGCACTTACGTCGCGCAGTTCGCAAAGGCTTTCGGTTCTCCTGGCGTGACTTCTGCTCGAATCGGGCTTGCTCTGGAGCAATACGAAGAGACCCTGCTAGCGGGCTCTTCCAAGTTTGATCGAGCGAAAAGCGGATTGATTCGGTTGACTGCTCAAGAATTGCGAGGGCAGCAAGTGTTCAATACGCCGTTCAATCCTCGTCAAAACCAGTTTGGTGGCGACTGCGTTCGATGCCATGGTGGACCGCTTTTTAGCGACTTCAAGTTCAGAAATAATGGACTGGATGCCCAACCCAAAGATCCGGGCCTGCAGGCTGTAACGGGTCGAACAAGTGACTTTGGGCTGTTCAAAACGCCTTCGGTTCGCAATCTGACCGCGACCGGACCTTACATGCACGATGGTCGCTTTCAAACCTTGGAGCAGGTTGTTCAACACTACAGTTCTGAAATTGTTTCGAGTCCAACCCTAGACAACGGGCTGGCCCGTCAGCCTGGCGGAGTTCAGTTGAATGCAGCAGACCAAGCCGCATTGGTGGCGTTCCTAAAGACTCTGGTTGAACCTCAATTCCCATCGAAGGTGATCAGTCCTTAGTAGGCTCTTGGAAGGGATGCCTTTAATGGGAATAGGCATCCCAGCTCTCTTTGTTTCAGGGACTCAGATAGGTCAGTTTCGGGGTCTAAGTTGACTCTCGAAGCTGTAGGTTCCGGAACCAATCTCGACGAACGTTGATAGTGGCTCTCTTCGTAGGATGCGGTACCCCATAGGATGGATGATCTCTCCAGGCAGTTGTACGGTTGCTGAGCTATTGGCAGGGATGGAAACCTCCAAATGAAAACGGTTGCCCGTTCGCTTCCAAGAAGACTCGATTTTGCCGTACGGACCGTCTTCAGTTGCCTTTGCCCACGTAAGTTTGCCTACGGGTTGAGGATGAATAACGACATGGGAGAAACCGGGTGATTTAGGATCGAGCCCAATTCCCGCAACCCACTGGAACATCCAGTTGCTGACATCTCCGAACATGATGTGATTAAGTGAAGACTCCCCTTTCCAGTCTTCCCAAAGGGTCGTTGCACCTTGTCCAATCCACCATGCCCAGCTTGGTTGTTCTTTACGAGTGATCAGATGATAGGCGAGATCCGGGCGGCCCGCTTCCGAGAGCACTCGAATGACATACACGGCGCCCAGGATGCCGGTATCGATATGGCCCTGTTTTTCAACATTACGCACGAGAGCGGCCAGACAGTCACTCTTTGCTTTCCCTTCAACGAGATCGAAATAGATTGCCATGGATAGAGCAGTCTGAGTACTCGAATCGATGGCGGCAGGAGGGAGGAATTGGCGCACAAATGCCGCCTTCACCTTCGCAGCTATTTCGGCATACTTCAGGGCGTCTTCGTGTTTGCCTTGCATTGCAGCCGCATTGGAAACGATGTTCGCATCGACAGATAGGTAGACCGTCGACGTGAGCTTGCTGGATGTTTCGGTCGACCAGGGAACCCAGTCTCCAAGGCTATCGAACGGAACGACATCGTCTTTCGCCTGAGCATAAAGGTAGTCGACATACTTCTTGAGATGATCGTAATGCTTCGCAAGGATTTGCGTATCCGCGCCATACCTATAGAGATCATCGGCGATAATTTCGTAGGCGCTATCCCACGCTGGATGAGTGGCACCTCGTCCCCAACCGCCGGTTGGAATGATCAAGCTCATGCTGCCTTTTTGACCTTGGTCGTCCGCTAGGTCATCGAGCCACTTGGTATAGAAAGTAGCGGATTTGAAGTTCATAAGGCCGGCTTCGGCGGCCAGCTGAGCGTCCCCCATCCAACCATTTTTCTCTCGCTGAGGGCAGTCAGTAGGAATGCTTTGAGCGTTGCTGAGATAGGAATACCGAGTCGCCCTTTGGATTTTGTTCAGCACTTCGTCTGAGCAATCAAACGAGCCTGCGCTCTCGAAATTGGTATGGGCGAATCGTGCTCGGAAGTTATCTTCCGTTGGCTTTCCAGGAAAACCGGTGACTTCCATGTATTGGAAGCCGCTGTAGGAGAATCGCTGCTCCCATTCTTCGGTGCCTCCATCCTTACAGATGTAAGTATCACTTTGGAATGGCTGAGGAGGAGTTGTTTTCTCCATGAATTGCTCAATTTGCGAGCGCTCAATCATGCCTTTCGAGTCAATACGCTCGCTGTAGCGCATCGTGATCTTGGTTCCCGCGGGGGCTTGAACTTTTAGCTTCACATGACCGGAGATGTTTTGGCCGAAATCGACCACGAAGACACCCGGTTTGGGCTCACGGATTTGCTTGGGCTTGATGCTCTCGGTGATGGCGACAGGTGGGCAAATGCGAGCGACAGGAAGCTTGGTTGGGATAGCCATCGCCACCGCGGTGTCCCAATTTCGATCATTAAAGCCGGGAGTGTCCCAACCAGGGAATTCTAATCGCGCATCGTAGGTCTCACCGGTGTAGATTCCATCCGAAAGAATCGGGCCGCGAGATGCCTTCCAGTTTTCTAAACTAGAGATCCAACCGTGACTTCCGTCTGCGTAGTCGAGGTGGAGAATCAAGCGCAGGCGGGGGCGACCTCTCCATGGGGCATTTTCAAAATGCCATGTTGCGATGTCGTGAACGTCGTACCAACCGGTCCCCAAGATCGCTCCAATTGCATTGGTGCCAGGGTGAATGAGTGACGTGACATCATGTGCGACATAGAGATTTCGCTTTTGGAAATTGGTATAACCTGGTTCTCTTTCGGAGGCTCCCCCAAGCTTCTTTCCATTGAAGTGGAGTTCTGCATAGCCAAGTCCGCTTGCGTAGATGATCGCCCGCTTGACCTTTCCTTTGAGATTGAATTTGGTTCGTAAATACGGAGCGGGTTCCGAAGTCTTGGAGGGAGATCCGAGCCCGATCCAAGAGCTGTCTGCCCAGTCTGCGTCGCCCAACAGACCCATGGTCCAAGTCGTGGGTTTGCTCCAAGCAGTTGGATTGCCATTAGCGTCCCATGTTCGGACCTTCCACCAGCACTCTTGGCGTGAGGAGAGCGGTCTGCCGTGATAGGAAATGAGGAGGCTCTCGTTGGAACGGACTTTTCCGGAATCCCAAAGATCACCCGAATCAGCCGAGAGTTTGTCGGGAGTTGATGCAACTAGGATTTCGTAGGCCGATTGCTTCCAGCCTCGCTGCCTCGAATGAGTTTGAAAACTCAACCGAGGTTTGAGCGACTCCACTACGAGCGGCCTGGCTTGATATTCGCAAAGTAAACCGGTTACTTCTGCGGGCGAAGCCATGGCTTGTCCGTGTAGGGCAATAAGAGCAAGTGAGGTTAGGAAGCTCATCATCCCGACTGTACCGCAGGTTAGATCTTGGTATGTCGTTCAAAGGCTTGACCTGATTTTTATGGACTTTCAGGGATGCCGAAATCGGTTTATTCTAAATTGGTATGTCCCCCGTCGAAATCTCGGAAAAACCCAATGTGACTGCGGTCTTACAGTCAAATGCTTTGCTTAAAGCCATTTCAGCGGAAGATTTGAGTGAACTCACCCGTGTGAGCCGGCTTGTTCGGGCAGAAAAGGGCGAAGTCCTTTGGTTTAACGGTTCCGAGGTGGACTATATCGGGTTAAGCGCCACCGGCTTTGTTAAGATGGTTCGCACGAATTCGATGGGAAATGACGTGACCATTGAATTATTTGGTCCTGGACATCTTTTTGGACTCATGGGTGCAATCACCGGGACGGGTTGCCCGCTAACAGCGCGAGCGATTTCGGATCTCTGGTATCTGCGTGTTCCGAAGTCTGCGATTCTCGATATTTACGGACATAGCATCGCGTTGAAGGATGTGTTGATTCGCAAGTCAGCTTTGAGATTGCACGGAACCGTCGAACTCATGGCACGGCTATCCAGCGGCAAGGTTGAAGAGCGAATTGCTGCGATATTGTTTATCGTTGCGGAGTCTTATGCCCAAACCGATTCTTACGGAATTCGGCTCATGTGCCCTCTTACCAGGCAAGAGATTTGTGAGATGGCGGGTACGACGGTTGAGAGCACTATTCGAGTCATGAGCCGGTGGCAAAAAGAAGGCATCGTCGCGACCGATCGACAACAGATCGTGATTCTCGACGAGAAGCGATTGAACAATATTCTCGTGTCATAAGTCCGTTATGACAGCGGTCATAGACGCAGTTTTGTGGCTCTATGAACTTCTGTGTGGGCAATCGCATTTGAGTGGCGCTGTTCTTCCTCTGATTTGAACCTCTAGTGCCCATGCGCAGGTTCAAATCAGAGGAAAACAGCGTTTCTGATCCGGCCAGAACCATAGGTTGAATCC
>CAIUHP010000084.1 GCA_903899015.1 uncultured Armatimonadota bacterium
CGACTTCCTAGAATTCTACAACAAACGTCGTCCTCACTCGGCACTTGGAGGAATCTCTCCCGCGACTTACAAAGCAAATCTAGTTAAAATGGAGGCAGAGGCACTAACACTCTAGGTGGGTCAACATCCGGGGACCGGTCACAATCACTTGGCTTATGTTCACTTAGCCGACTTCATTCCTGGCGTAGATCCCTATGACGTCGCGACCCAAGTCGACTTTCTTTCCGAAGACGATGTTGTGAGAATGGTTCTCACGTTCGATGCGATGCACGACGAGACTTGGACTCAGCGTGCAACGATGGGACACGAGAGCCAACTAGCAAAACTGGATGCGGTGCTTGCCTCCCGTTGAGGCTTAGGATCCGAACTGCGCCCGATGGAGACGCATATAGGGGCCACCGGCCGATACGAGTTCGTCGTGTCGGCCCTGCTCCGCGATGCCGGAGTCGTCAACCACGATGATTCGATCCGCGTTCTGAATAGTGGCAAGTCGGTGCGCAATCACAAGCGTGGTTCGGCCAACCGACAGCTCACTCAGTGATTCTTGAATCGCACGCTCCGTCTCAGTATCGAGTGCGGAAGTCGCTTCATCCAAGATCAGGATAGGTGGATTCTTAAGGAAGATTCTGGCGATCGCCATGCGTTGCTTCTGTCCTCCGGAAAGCTTGACGCCTCGCTCGCCGACGATGGTATCCAACCCGTCAGGGAGGCCATCAATCATCGAATCGAGACGGGCACGGCGGGCAGCTTCCCATATGTCTTCGTCGGAAGCTCCAAGTCTGCCGTATGCAATGTTCTCGCGTATCGTTCCACCAAAGAGAAAAACATCCTGCTGAACAATGCCAATCTGACGGCGCAACGATTCCAATTTGAGCTTGCGAATATCGTATCCATCGATCGTGATGCTTCCGCTTTCAACTTCATAGAACCGGGGTAACAGGGAACAGATAGTGGTTTTGCCAGCACCGCTTGGGCCCACGAAAGCAACAGTCTCACCGGGTTGAATGGATAAGCTAACTTGGTTTAGCACCTTTCGGTGGGCTTCGTAGCCAAAAACAACGCTGTTGTATTGAATGTTGCCTTTCAGTAACGGTTCGTCAATGGCGTCCGGTGCATCCACAATATCCGGCGCGGTGTCGAGCAATTCGGTATAGCGCTTAAAGCCCGCAATGCCTTTCGGGTAGGTTTCGAGCACAGCATTGATCTTCTCAACCGGGCGGAAAAACACATTGACGAGGAGCAAGAATCCTGTGAATCCACCGATCGAAAGCTCGTGGTGAACAACATAGTAAGCACCCGCGATCATCACGAAAAGCTGGATGATGCGCATGGTCATGTAGCTAAGCGACATGCTCTTTGACATCAGTCGATAGGCATCCAATTTGGTGTCTCGATAGCGACCGTTATCCTTTGCGAAGAGTTCGCGCTCGTGATCCTCGTTCGCAAAAGCCTTAACCACCCGGATGCCGCCCACGTTCTCCTCGATCCGAGTGTTAAAATCGCCTACTCGGCCGAATAGAGATCGCCATGTTTGGGTCATCGCCGCACCATACCTAGTTGAGATGAATGCCATCGGTGGTACGACTAGTCCAGTGATAAGGGCTAACCGGGTGTTCAGAGTGAACATCAGGATGAAGGATCCAATGAACGTCATCACCGCAACAAGCGCGTCTTCCGGGCCATGGTGCGCAACTTCGCCGACGTCCTCTAAATCTTTCGTAATACGACCAACAAGGTGCCCCGTTTTTTGGTTATCGAAAAATCGGAATGAAAGCTTTTGCAGGTGGTCAAAGATCTTTCTGCGCATCTCGGTTTCGATGGCAATGCCGAGCACATGCCCCCAGTAGTTCATGAAAAATTGGAGGCCAGTGTTGATTACATAGACGCCAAGAAGTCCCGCAGTAGCGGTCAAGATCAAAGCCCAATTCTGGCTGGGGAGCAACTTATCGATAAAGGAGTGCACCGCAAGCGGGAATGCTAACTCCAGGAAGCCCGAGACAACCGCGCAGAGAATATCCATCGCGAACAGGCGTTTGTGAGGCTTATAGTATTGGAAAAATCGAGCAATCATGTAAAAGGGGAAAGCGTTCCTCGGATGCAGGTCGGTTGGGAATCCTGCGCACTCAACGAGAACGTGTCCTAACAGTCTACGTTGACTTGACCCGAAATAGCTCCGTGAATAGTTAGATCTCAATTGCCACGGGTGGCTTTTATCGATTTAGACGCCTACTGAATCGATCGAATGAGTGGGCTAGAAAGGCCCGAGACTCCGGCCGCGAGTACGTACATGGAATGAAAGTCGAACCCAGACAGTGTTAACGACACCCCTTGCTAAAGAAAGGGAAATCGATCTCAAATGGGTATCAACTCGAGTCTCAGTTGAAGAACGGCCTTAAATGCAGTGCGGGGTGTTGGAAAAATGAGGTTCATTGTTTCCACCGAGCCACCCCCGCACCGCATAGAAGAATTACTTGATTCCGTTCTTGTCCTTAATGGATTTAATGAGAGCGTCTTTTGCGCTCTGAGGCATGGGTGAATTCTGCGCTCGCTCGATTTGCTGCTCGGGTGTTGCGTTCTTCACGTCGTTGACTGCCTTCTCTTCTGCCGCGGTGTGGGGTGGGGCCCCATGGTCATCCCCACACCCGGCTGTGAAAAGGCCGATACAGAGCAATAATATCGGCCAAACCTTCATTACTGGCGCCACTCCTTAATCTGTGAGGCCGAATTTGCGATGTTTTGCTGATAGGTTGGCGACGAAGGTGACTGGGCGTTTTGCCAAACATAGTAGTCCCAGTTGTCATTTGTAATCGTGCTTACCGCATTCATATTCTTTGAGTGGCCGTCAAAGAAGCCGAAGGTTGCTCCGCGATTCTTCATTCCCTGAATACACGAAGTGTCTTGGCCACCAGCGGGGATGCCGCCTGGTGTGCATTCGTAGGCAACGGTATCGGCCCAAGCGTCGGTGAAGAAAGTTCGGGTGGGAGCAAGGAGAATGGTGCTTGCCGGTTTCTCAAGGGTTGTTGCCGAGCCGCCTCCGCCTTGAAGGGTGCCAGTCTGCATCTGACCGATGATAGCTTTACCTTGCTCGTTGAAGCCTGCGCTGCTGTTAAGCGCGTAAGAGCGTGGGAAGCGAGTGGTTTCATCGCCTGTTCCAGTCATTGGAGGGTATCCCCAGTAAAGCGGCGAAAGGTTGGACCACGGTGCATCGGCTATGGGCGACTGGAAGATGCCGCCTCCACTTGTTTGATTGAAAGTTTGGCCCGTTCCGTATTGCTGGCCGCCATTCTTAATATATGGAAGAGTGAGGTCCTTCCAGGATCGCATTCGAGACGTCCACCAGTCAGAACCATTGTCGACTAAACGGCTCAGGGGAAGCATATCATCCACGTCACCTTCGTAAATAATGACGCCGAGGGTCAAGTTCTTCACGTTGGAAAGGTCAGAAGTTCGCTTGGCCGCAAATTTGGCTTGTGCAAACACTGGGAACAGGATAGCGGCGAGGATCGCAATGATTGCGATAACGACGAGTAACTCGATGAGAGTAAATGCTCGAGAATAGATTGCTTTCATGTCAGAGAGAAACCTCCATTGGTTTTAACTGCGAATCACGATTCAGATGTTTGAAAGGGCAGGCCGAGGCCTGCGTCGGCGACGAAAAAGTCAGTGGGCACACGGATGATTCGGGGAGCATCCGCGTTCCCATGGATTTGGTCAAGCAGCAAACCGGCTGCGACTTTGCCGATTTCATAGCTGCGCTGGACGATTCGATGCGCACACCAAGGAGTGCGCAGCATCATGGCCGGCCAATCGTTGAAAGTGACGAGTTCCAAGTCTCCGGGCACGGATAGTCCCATCTGGTCGCATGCTTGGAGCGCGGCGGAGGCGAATGAGTCCTGAACGCAGAAAAGCGCGGTGATCGGTTCTTGCTGCTTCAGAAGGGTAAAAAGCGAATCGTGAACTGCTTGAACGAATCCTTGCGGATTCGTGTCGAGTTCGAGAGGAAACCAGCGAGTGAGAGAAGATACGTCATTAACTCCCACCGATGCGAGCGCGCTTTGGTAGCCTCGATGGCGCTCGCTAACTGCGGAAACAAACGGTTTGTTGAATGAGAAAAAGCCAATCCGGCGGTGGCCCCGTTCTTCTAGGGTTTCAATGGCGCAAAGGGTAGCGCCCTGATTATCAGACATCACGGCATGGGTATGGATCCCCTCTGGCAAGCGGTCGAGGATCACAAGCGGCGTTCCGTGATCGATGAATTTCTGAATGGCAGGCGATGCCTTCGCGTGGCTCGTGGGATACATCAGCAAGCCGTCCGTTTCGACTTCAAACTTCTTGAGTAGTCGGATTTCTAACTCAGGGTCTCCCTTGCATTCCGCAATAACCAGGTTGCGATCCTCACCCAGTGCGTCTTGAATGCCGCGAACAAGCTCACTCGACGGAAAGTTGAGCTCTTGCGCGAATCGATCGACGAGTAATCCAACTCGACCGGTCTTTACCGCTGATCGGTCAGCCACAACCGTTCCCCATCGGCGCTGTCGTAAAACAACCCCTTGCCGTTGAAGCTCTTCCAATGCCCGGTGAGCAGTGTTCTTGCTAACGCCCCAGTGGGCAGCAATATCCTCTCCGCTGGGCACCTTCGCCCCGACTTTGATTTCGCCTCTGTCAATTCGTTGACCGAGGTCGGACGCTATCGTCTTCCACGTGACATTTGCCATCGCATTTGCGCGCCAGTGCGCATTAATCCTAGGCAATATAACACAGTTCTATTCAAAAAGTATGTTTAATATTCACACATGTTATCGAATCTAGTTGTTAGAAGCCTCAAAACGAGACGTACGCAGTGAAACTCTCTTTATTGACCAATCGTAAATCCGGGCAAGGTTAAGCGCTATTCCTTGTTTCTATGGTTTGGTATGCTTGCTGAGGTTTCCGTAACCAGACAATTGCCAATAATTAAGGGGGCGTTAACTCACTTGATGGTGTGCATGACTTGTTGAGGTCGGGGCCGCGCTTTGATTAATGGCCAACATTTCTTGGAAAACCATAGCCTCAGATCTGACGAACCGAATAGAGAACGGTGAGTTGCCCGAAATGACGCGCATTCCTGCGAGCGTCGATATTGCGACTCAATGGGGCGTCAGCCGGCAAACCGCTGATCGAGCGGTTCACGAACTCCAGCGTCTCGGATTAGTCGTCCGCCAGCGTCGATGGGGAACCGTCGTTGCTCCCCGCGAAGCAGTCAAGAGAACGGGGCGGGTCGCGCTTCTTGTCGACCAATTCTCCCAAGAGCTTAACTTTCCTTCCGGAGATCTCATTCGCGGAATCCAAGACGTGCTAGGCGAAAACATCAACTTGCTTCTCACTGAAAGCAAAGGTGACCCGGATATGGAAGCTCGCCAGTTGCTACGGCTTCCGGGTGAGGTTGACGGTTTGATTGTTTATCCCACCAGTCGCCCTAAAAACACGCCGGTATTGAAACATCTCATCGAATCGGGAATGCCAGTGGTGGTGCTTGACCGCATACCAGTAGGAGTGGAAACGGATGCGGTTGTCAGCGATAACGAGGCCGCCACGTTACGCGCGATTCGAGCGCTGGAAGAACGCGGGCACCGCCGAATTGGCTTCTTTTCGTTCCATAAACCTGAATTCTCCTCGGTGAAAGAGCGGCATGCGGCCTATCAACTTGCTCTCGCGGAAGTCGGAATCGAGGATGCCACCGAACTCACCCGGTGGTTTGCCAGAGAACTCGAATCTCAGCCTCAACCTTTCCTGCAGTCGATCCATGACGCGGTTTTCACGCTTTTGAATCAGCCTGACCCGATCACCGCACTTTTCTGTGTTCAAGATTCGATTGCGGTTGCAGTGCTTGAGGCATGCGATCGGATCGGTATCTCCGTTCCGGACGACCTTGAAATCGCACTGTTCAACGATTGGCCCCCCGTGATGCTTCGATCCCCTTGGAACCTCCACCGAATTGTTCCTCGTTCCTACCTCATCGGTCAAACTGCGGCTCGACTCCTGAAGGAGCGCATTGAGGGCGCTCCCCACCCGCTTCAAACGGTCAAAGTCGATGCCGATTTCTTTGTCGCGAATCTTGGTAAGTGAGAAGGTAGCGCGACCCTCTCACATTAAGCCGTTGCTTCCGTTCTCGGAGAAAGAGTGAGTCGGTTCACAATCGTGCTTGCGACGATGGACGCCACCGATCCGAAGATCGCTCCGCCGAGGATATCGATGGGAGAATGAACTCCCGAAAGAACACGGCAAACTCCCACGATCGCTGCGAGTGAAACAAGCCCCATTGCGATCGGTTTGGAGAAGCGAAGCACAAGCACCGAAGCTACGAAGCTCAAAGTCGTGTGGTCAGAAGGGAATCCATTGTCCGGCTCGTGGGGAATGAGGGCGTGAACCCCATGAGTGAAAGGACGAGGATCGAAATAAAGCGCACCCGCCGATTTCGCGAAGACAAACGCAAGTATCGCAGCAAAGATGCTCGTCAAGACATAGCCCTTCCGCTCATCGCGATGCATCACAAACAACGGAACCACCGCTCCAAGCAGAACGAACAAGAACAGATACTTCGCGCCAAAAACAATCAGTGAATCCATAAGACGATCTATCAATCGTTTTTGACAACCGGCTGGTTCCTGAGAAGGCTGACTGGAAAAACCATTCGTGCCTCTCAAACCTGGATTCGTGGCTTACTTAGCGGCAGACGACTCCCACTTGAAGCACTCTCCACCTTTCCGAGCGGGCGAGGGACCGGGGGACGTGGCCGACAGGGGGGCGGTGGAAAATGGGGTGGCAAACAGATATCGGTGGGTGCGGATGGACATCAACATCGTGTCACCTCTCATCAGATTTACCCATTGAAAGGTCTCGGATTCGGTTGGTTTTGCCTTGCCTAAGTCAGTGAGGATTACTTTGTCACCCATGGCGGAAACGTAATGACCATTCAGGGTGCGGAGGGCGACTCTTCCCAATCCGAGATCGATGACTTTGAATTGAGCGTGCTTGCTTTCAACCTGATCGAGAGGAACGCTCTTCAGGGTTTTTGCTACGGGGTCAGCTACTACCACCGAGGAATCAGCACTGCTGGTGAGGGTAATGACTTTACCGATCGGAATTTCGCGCTCGATGCCGCGTGCGCGTGGTTCGTTTGTAACGAAATCTTTGAAGTCGGCAAAGCCTCCCGCGACACCCGACTGATTGAAATTGAACAGCGCAGGACGCACACCTTGGAAGGTTTGCAGTTGGAATGTCATCGTAAACGGATCGCCAAGGTTTGTAAAAGCCTTGCCATCTGAGCTCCAACTGAAGACCGCTTGATCGGTGTCGAAATTGCAGTGGACTCGAAGCCAAAGTTGGCTCGGGGGTTGAACCACCGATCCAGAGATGGTCGTTTTCCATTCTGCCTGAGTCTGCTTTCTGCCCGATCGCCCACCGCTCTTGCCTTGAACGACCTGAAGAGTCGTGCTCTCGGATGTTTTCACCACGCCAATCCAAGCATAGGGCGAACTGAGGAGTCCTAGTCCGGTAGTGTCGCCCGGAAGTAAGCCTGAGGTATCCAGTTTCACGCTCACCATGCATTCGGGACCGGGCGGGCGCTGACAAAGAGAATTCCTTGCGTGGTAAAAATCGCTCGCAGGCAAGGAGTGCAATCGCAATACACCCTTGTCCTTGATAAGCGACCATTTCGTGTCGTCAGGAACATGATTCCACTGCCAGAGCGGACTCAACGCGTCCTTGCTGAACCGGTCGTCATGATCGAAAGTGGGAGTGGGCTTCTGGACAAACCCTGTGTCAGGCTTGATCCATGTGTTGGGCGCACGGCGCAGGTTGCCTGGCAAACCGATGATAGGGAAGTCGTTGTCCCATGTGATAGGAACCAGGGATACCATCCGTCCCCCACTGCCATGATCGGACATGATGATGCTCCACCACTGACCGGAGGGAGTGCTGACAATGCCGCCCTGGTGAAGCCAAAGACCGCGATCGTCCGACCTGGCTTTGGCGGGAGTCCCAGAAGGAACACCCATTGATTCGCCATCTACCATCTTGGTAACTTTCCAGGGCCCATCGATGGAATCGGCTTTGGCCACCATTTGGTTGACGCTCCCGCCTGGAATCGCGGAGACATCGTAATACTTTCCAGCGATCTTGTATAAATGGTGCCCTTCACCCATTTGAGGCCCATCGAGTGGAACCGTCAGAAAACGGTGGGTGCCGGGGATAAACGACTTGAGATCTGGGGTCAGTTCCTCAATGGGATAAGGACTACTGCCGCCCGAGATCATAAAGATTTTGCCGAGTTCATCGTCGAAAAGTACGGACTGATCGTGCCTTCCCGGCAATTGGTGACGCTTCCAGGGCCCCCTAATAGACGGTGAGCTGTAGACCAACAACCCTGCTCGGTTGACATTACAAAAGACGTAAAACGTGCCCTTATGATAGCGAAGACAGGGAGCCCAAATTCCTTGACCGTAGATGTTTCCTCCCTCCAGTCGATACGCAGACCCAAGGTCTAATCGCGGGGAGCAGTAACCCGCCAAACTCCAGTTCACAAGGTCCTTGGAGTGCATCAGGATGACTGCAGGATTCATGTGCATCGTGGTGCCGGCAAGGTAGTAATCGGTTCCGACTCGAATCACGTCGGGATCCTCAAATTCCTCGTAAAAGAGAGGATTGGAATAGGTTCCATTTCCGTTATCTGAGGTCCAATGTTTCTTCACGTTTTGGGATGAGACGTTCCGAGCATGAGAAATGGGTGGTGCCCCCAACAGAATGGAACTAACAAGCATCATCGGTAGCAGCTGACTCCATGAGATCATTTCACGGTCATGCGGTACAGGTTGATGCTGTATTTTGCAGGGGTCAATTTGGCGGGCAGAGACTCAAACTTTTCGGATTGAACCACTACTTCGGGTGCTTGCCCGACCGCCGTCACTGCATTCAGACTTGCAGGTGCCAGCCTCCAGACCATTCCGCTCCCCTTCAGATTTGCGTTGATAATATTTAAGTCGAGAACCTGCTCAGATTCGGTTGGGTTGATCACCGCGATCGTAAGGGCTTTGCGGTCCTCGCTCCAAGCGGAGGCTATGTCGAGCGGAAATGTGTCGCTTCCGGCATTGACGGCGGGTTGTTCGCCACCAGGAGGATCCGTTGGTTTTGGCTGGGGAGACCGTCCTCTTACTTCTACAGGCACCGAACCAAATTGCTCGCGATAAAGCTTGAACATAAGGCCGGTAGGGTTCAAAACCGCTTCCGACCGATTGGCGCTGAACATGGCGGTGGCGAAAGTAAAACACGCCATGTTGTAGAGGTCCGAGTGTCGGAACATCTCGTGAAGCGCCCAAGCATACGCGGGAACGACCCGATAGGAATTAGGGGGCCCGCCTGCGTAAGCCCATTCGTCCAGAGCAATCGGGACCGGCTTTGATACGAGCGCGGGAATAAGCTTTTCGTAGGCCCGGTACTCCTCCACCTTTAGGCGAATGTGATTTGCTGGGCGGCGCATCCACGTAACAAGGGGTTCGTCAGCATCATTTGGCACTTGCTGGGCTTTCTTCAGATCGTAGTGAGTTCCGCCGTAGTTGTAGAAGTGCTCGCTAATGAGGTCCATGTTGTCCAGACAATGGGCGAACAGTCCGCCGGTCCAATCAGCGGGTCCTAAGGGTTCGGGGATCAACGAATTGCCAAGTGAGAGTGACTCTTTGGAGCCCGTCATGGTGTCGGCCATGGCCCCGCTGCCGATCAACGTAATCGTAGGGTCCACGCTTCGCATTGCCTCGGCGAACGAATTGTGTTTGAACTCAAATTGGCTGAGCTTCATCGCTCCAAATTGGTAACTTGTGCCCCAAGCTTCGTTTCCGATGCCCCAGTATTTGACATGGTAAGGCTCACGATGCCCATTCTGAGCTCGTAACCTTCCCATAGCGGTTTTTGTGGAGCCATTGCAGTACTCGACGTATTCTTTGGCGGACCACGCATCTCCGGTACCTGCGTTTACCGAAATATACGGCTGCACGTCGACGAGCTTGCAGAACTTCATGAACTCGTCGGTGCCTACGTCATTGGGTTGAACAGCATTCCACACCGGATCGAACTTTGGTGACCTTCGATCAGGATCGCCGATGGCATCTCGCCACTCGTGAGCTGAAACAAAATTTCCTCCCGGGAATCGGTAAACGCCAGAATGAAGTTGTTTGAGGACGCCAATGACTTCAGAACGAAATCCATCGAGGTTGTCGGCCGGCATCAATGAGGCGGCACCGACTTCAAAGGAGCCGTTGCCGATTCCAACGATCTGAAATTTCGCGTTTTCGGTCGAGACCGGCGACTTGAAGTGAAAAGTGACTTTATGAAAAGACACTTGCACATGATCGAGGGGAATGGATTGACAATCCGACGGTTTGGAGCCCCAAAGGATCACGACGTTAAATCTGGCTAGCGGCGATCCCGAGAGAACCACTCGGCCCGAGTACGTTTTCCCCGCAACCAAGCCGATTCCCGCCTGCTCGATGCCACGCTGTTCAGCCGGTGAAAGCGTTATTTGAGGAGAATGCTTGCCAACATAAGTGTGTGAAGAATCCATCGCGAGTGCGGACCCTGGACCAACGGGAGTCCACGTTCGCAGCCTCGTTCGTGCCGCCCTCGGACCACCGGAATCGCGCGAAGTTTTAGCTGGAATCGGGTTATAGAACTTGCGATCATCAAGCATTTCGGACCACAAACCGTTGTTAACGATGTTCCCGATACGCTCCACGAATTGCCCATAAAGATTCTTGGAAATGGGAGCGGAAGTCTTACTCGCGTCGATGGTGGCTTCCACGGATTGCGCGCATGCCGCTGTTAACTGAATTGCAATCGCGCTTGCAATACATGCCGTTCGTCCTAATCGGCTTGAAGTTCGCTGAATTTGTTTTTTATCCATGGGTTCAGATGTTCTTGGTGAGCGAGTTGGGCGCTCCATTCACGAAGCCTGCATCACAATGAGTTCGATTCTTATCTCGCTCGAAAGCGCTAGCTCACGAAGACTTGCTGAAGAAAGTAGTAGAGGTTGTTTCGCCACTCAGTCGGGTCGTGAGCATTGCCATCCACGTTCCACACGTGAGGAATCTCCTTCTCTTTAAGGTAGGCGTGGACTCCCTGACTGATTCGGATAAGGCCATCTTTTTTCCCAACTGAGAGCCAAAGCAACTTAAGCTTGCCTTTGGCGACACTCGAATCTGGAAGAAGTTCCTTTGGGCTTTTCGTGTTGGGTGCTGAGGAAAACCCGCCAATCCACGCAAAGGTATCGAGGTGAGAAAGCCCGAAATTAAGCGATTGGCCACCTCCCATAGAAAGTCCCGCGAGTGCTCGATGGTTGCTATCTTTTAGGACCGAGTAACGGCTCTCAATAGTAGGAATCACATCTTGGAGCAAGTCATTCTCGAACGCCGCAAAAGCGGGAGCCGAGGCGTAAACATTTCCCACCGGGCGATCATCTTTTTGGGCGCGACCGTTGGGCATGACGATGATCATGGGCACGGATTTCCCTTTCGCAAGGAGGTTGTCGAGTAACAGGTTCGGAGTGGCAAACCGTTGCCATTCTGTTTCGTCTCCTCCGATTCCATGAAGCAGGTAGAGCACCGGATATTTCTTTGTGGAGGAGTACCCGGGAGGCGTGTAGACCTGCATTTTTCTGCGGGTTCCTACTGATTTCGAGTCGTACTCAATCATCTCGAGCTTTCCGTGAGGAATATTCGGTTGGTTAGCCGCAATATCTTCGGGTGGGTCGGGATATTTCTGAATGTCGTCTGGATTGAGCACAATTGGGCTGTTCAATCCAGCTTGGGGGCTTGGTTCAGGAACGAAGTTGTCCATGGTTAGGGCGTGAATAAGAGCAAGCATGAAGTCATCAAGGCTTTGAGACCCTTGCGCCGATGATTTTTGAAGGAGGTGCGACACCGGAGTTTTCGCCGAAAACTCCGAGTTTCGATTGCTCAAAATCTGCGTTTCTAGCTTCACCTCGGCATGTTGGATGCTGAATGGAAATTCCGAAGTTAGGGAGAACAATATCAAAGTGGCCAGAAAAAATCGATGGTTATTCATGCCGTAGGATCCTGCTTCTAGGCGCTCACGTTTTAATTCCATTGAGACTCAAGGTCCGAAGTTGACGATAACGCTCGATATCAAGCAATATATCACGTTATATATGTAAATGGGTCCCACTGGATTCGTTGGATCTTGAGTCTTGAGCGAAAGTCGTTTGTGGCTTGACAGGCACATTTACAAAGGCGGATAACCGTTTCGCGCGATCGAAGGAGATTGAACATGTTCAATGAATTGACGATGTTAGGGAAAGTGACGCTGAGCTTGGGACTCATCGGCACGTGTCTATGCGCGTTGGGGCAGCCTGCCCCGAGGTTGCGGGATTTGGCCAAGGCGCGCAGATTCAATATCGGGTCAGCGATGCCCGTCAGCAACCTTCGACAAAACATTGACGACGGAAAATACGCCGCTCTTGCGTCTTCGGAATTCAACCTTCTGGAGCTGGAAAATGACCTCAAGCCACCCGCGATTTGGGTTGGGCCCCACGAATATCACTTCACCGATGTGGATTTCATCGTGGGAGGACCCGGTCAACGAGGTTGGGCTCAAGAACACGGTATGAAACTGCGAGGGCACGTTCTGGTGTATGCCCGAGACGAGGGCTACACGCTGCCCCAATGGCTGAAAAGCTCCGGGGCGAGCATGTCGAAAGACGAAGCCAGCGAGTTATTACACGACTACATTCACGCGTTAGTCGGTCGATACCGAGGAAAGGTTGCGATGTGGGATGTTGCCAATGAAGCGATCGATGATCGGCCCAACCAGAATCCGTTCAATCTGCGTAACAGCTTTTGGTTCCGAAAACTCGGTCCTGAATTCTTGGTGATGGCTTTCAAGTGGGCTCACGAGGCTGATCCAAAGGCCGAACTATATTACAACGAGTATGGGGTTGAAGGGGGTGGCCCGAAGGCTCAACACATGCTTGAACTTGCGAAGTGGCTGAAGCAACAAGGAGCCCCGATTACCGGTCTGGGCCTTCAGTATCACATTGACTGGAAGACTTCCATCGCGCCAGGAGATGGGCATTACCAACTGATTGACGAGATTCATAAGCTCCGCCTGGCCTATATGATCACCGAATTGGATGTTGCTGTTCCGGTTCAAAAACTACCGGCCGGAGATCCAAATCGTGGGCTTATCCCTGCCGATCCGGAAGATCTTAATTTGCAAGCCAAAACATACGCAGCTGTCTTCCAAATGGCGCTTACATCGAGAAACTGTCACGGCATTAATATTTGGGGACTCACCGATCGACACTCGTGGATTCCTGGTTTTAGCCAAGGGCGTAACGGCTTGGCAACGCTCTTTGATAAATCCTACCTACCCAAACCGGCACTCCAAGCGGTGGAGGATGTGCTAAAGCGGAAGTAACTCTTGACGAGCTTCCTTTAGGTAGACGCTAAGGATCTGGGAGCGATCTTCTCGAAGAACTTGTTGAAGATGCGGCGACTATCTAAGTAGCACTGTGTCTTATATTCAGATGGGGAAAGGCAATGAGTTCACGTCCAGAAACCGAAGCTTGAATTCGGTCCGATTTCGCGTAAGGTAGCCTGAATTTATTAATGTTTCGGAATGAGAAACCAGTGCCAATGACGCTATTGCATAAAATCAAATGAGAGCAACCTTGAAAGATGTGGCCGAAGCCGCCGGCGTATCGCCGATGGCGGTCAGCGTGGTTCTCAATGGAACCGGCGGTCAAAAGGTCACGGTGAGCCCTGACAAGGCGAAGCTCATTCGACAAGCGGCGCTCGAACTTCGCTATCGACCAAACCATTTGGCTCAGTCTCTGCGGAGTCAACGTACAAACCAAGTCGCAGTCGTCTTTCAGCACTTCTCAGATATTGGCCCGCAAAATCCTTATCACATTCAGTTGTTGGGGGGCGTCACTTCCGCGCTGTTTAAGCGGGGATACGCGATGACCTTGTGTCCGAAGATGATCGTCGACGGCGACTATGCGTCCTTCTCGGACGGCCGTTTTGATGGGATCCTGTGGTGCCGTCCTGACTTTAATGATGTCTCACTAGAAGCGATTCGACAGTCGCACATTCCCATCGTGATGATGCACGTGCCGCCTGGCACCGTACCGGGAGTCCCAACGTTTTGCGCGGATAACGAGGGCGCGATGCGGCGAGTCGTTGAATATTTAAAATCACTCGGCCACGAGAAAATTGCGTTCGTGATCGATCCGGTGAGTATTCGATCCGTGGAAGGACAAGCGAGATCTCAAGCCTTCATCTCGTCAATGGCACGGGCGGAGCTTCCGACGCCAGACATTGTGGTCTTCGAACAGGACCATTCGGTGTTGCTCCGATATGCGGAACCGAATGCGCCCCATACCGCACTCGTCTGTTTTTCTGACGAACTTGCCGGGTTCGTTCTTAAATCGTGCAAAGCCTACGGAGTGGAAGTTCCGAAGCATGTTTCGGTAGTTGGATTCGATTCCTCTCCTTTCTGTGATAACACGCAGCCTCCTTTAACCTCCGTTAACCAACCAGTTCGCCAAATCGCCGAGGCTGCCACGAATCATTTGCTATCCCTCGTTGAACAAACGGATTCAGCCGCTAATCCTTTGCCGCTGATTTCCCTCTATGACTGCTCGCTGGACGTTCGCGAATCAACTGGCCCCCCTCCCGGATCACAAGATTCCGACGCCTAACTCTCTCGAGAATCGATGGAGCTAGGCCTGCTTGGCAAATGTTGTCGCACGCGGCATGGATGGGTTGTACGAAGGTGTCAGCCAACCCTCCCTCACCAGCGCCTCTGCGGCTTGGGTGTAGTTTGCAAAGTTGCCCATTTCGCTTCCGATGTGCTTGCCAAAGTGGTAGCAAGCCGCCAGCCATTGATCTACATGAACGGGCTTAACGGCTGCACTCAGTAGCAATTCAAACAGGGCGATCCGCGGCAAGGTCACATCGCCTCGAACGTAGCTGGCCGCTTGAATGATCCTACCGTTTTCGTAAATCGCATAAGGAGCTTGGGTCGCGCCTGCGAGATTCGCGGTGACGCAGTTACAGCCTTCAAGGGCGGAAAGGACCTCACCGCCCGTGAGATGCTCTGCGACCAACTGAAGTCCAGAAAGAGGAAAACCCACCGCTCCCGCGAACCCTGGCCGATCGAGGGCAAAGCCTCCTGTGCTGAGCCAAGCAAACGCGTCGTCTGCCTTCAGGTTGAGGCCGACATCGGCGGCAAGAGTGGTGCAGAACTCTTTCAGGTCCGAAAAGCAGCCATTTCCTGCGTACCAAAAATCCGCAAATCGCATGTGGTGAAGAATTTGGATACGATGCCCCTCGTTGTATTCCTTTTTGATCCAGTCAGGTGGCAGTTGACCCCGGAAGAGCTCGAGGATCGAATAGGCCACCTTTCGGGCCGAAGTTTGAGCAAGCGTAAGCCCGGCGGAGAGGATCGGGTCGGCGAACCCACAACTGTCGCCAACGAGGAACCAGTTTTCTCCGCATAGTTGGCGAGAGAGGAAGTTCCAGTCCTTTGTAGTGCTGAAATTCTCCTCGCGGGTTGCTGATTGGAGTAGGGATGAGATGTGTGGCTCGGACTGAATCGCCTCTAAGTAAAGTTCAAGCGGTCGTTGGCCGGTCTTCTTGTAATATTGGGCGGGCAGAACCAGGCCAACCGATGTCCGGGTATCGGTAATCGGAATGAACCAAAGCCAACCCCAACCTAGGCTCATGATCTGGATGCGCGTGGCTACTCCGCTGAACCGTTCGGGCCATTCCGCATGTTGCCAGTAATCCCAAAACGCGATGTTCCTTAACGCAGTCGGTGATTCGATGGGGATTTGTAACGCTCGTCTCAACACACCCGCTTCCCCCGATGCGTCGACGGTGTATTTTGCTTTCAATTCAAACTCGTTGCCGCCTTTTTCACGTACAACGAGGTGGTTGATCAAGCCATTCGCCCCCTTGACATCTCGAACTTCGGATTCCATGCAGACCAAGCATCCTGCCTCACGAGCATGTTCGAGCAGAATCTCGTCGTACTGGCTCCGATCGACTTGGAAAGCGGTTTTTGTGCGCTGGGACTCAAACTTTCCCGGCCTCTCGGTCTCGGTGAAGTCCGATTCGCCGATGAAGCTTAAGTTCCAATGGTCGTCAGTTGAGCCCCATCGGTAAGTTGCTCCGAGCTTAATCGGGAAATTGGCCGCCTCTACCTTGTCCCAAACTCCCATTTCCGCAAGGATCGTGGTGACGGCAGGAAGCAAGCTTTCACCAACGTGGTCTCGAGGGAATTTCTCCTTCTCGATAATCGCAACCTGCAAGTTCGGATCGTATTTCTTGAGAAGGGTTCCGAGAGTGGATCCCGATGGACCTCCGCCAACAATGGCCACGTCGACTTGCAAACTTTTCGTCATCTTCACTCAACCTCCCGATCCTGATTCAGACTATATAACAATATATGAAATTCCTCGTTCTATACACGTGAGATGCCAGCAGGTTGCTTCTAAAGGGTGCCATTTTCTGAAAATCATCGCTTACAAATCGAAAATTTTGAAAATTTGAACCTCATTTTTGCAGAAATCGCCTTATAATCGATTCTGGCGCTTATATAGCGTTATATCTATGAAATCGAAGAATCAAGAAACCGATCGACCCTTCGGGTTACTTCCTCGAAGAGGCAATTCGATAGCGCCGCAATCAAGCTGGATGCTGGTTGACCGGTTTCGTGCGTGGACTCGACCCATTTGAACTCCGAATTCCAAAGAAGATGGAGATCCATTCCCGCTCACCGAAGAGAGGCATCATGCAACGCAAAGCATTTACACTTATTGAACTACTTGTAGTTATCGCCATCATTGCGATCTTGGCTGCGATTCTTTTCCCAGTCTTTGCTCAGGCAAAGGAAGCTGCTAAGAAAACATCGTGTTTATCGAATGAAAAACAGCTCGCCCTTGGAATCGTGATGTACACGAACGACTCGGACGACACCTATCCTCAGGGAACTGCCGCTTGGAACTTCTTCAGCGGAGTTTCTTCTGGCGACTTCTGGGGCAATTACAACTGGGGAGTTGTCACCTTGCCGTATATCAAGAGCGTCGGCATTTTTGATTGTCCCGACGATACGAAGGGTGGCAAAGTGGACCCCAATACTGCTTGGGCAGGCATCATGATGTCCTACTCAGCCAACGGACTCATCGTGCCTTGGCAGCCATCGCCGAGTGACCAATACTGCAAAGGATTGATGTGCGAAGATGGCGCGGGTCCGGGAGGATCGGTGGTGAGTGGTAGCACGGTCAATAGCCCCGCTGCGGTTATTTCGTTTACCGAGTCTCATTCCGATCAGCTGGCTGCCGCCGGTGCGCAGATCAACTACACAGCTGGTTTCGGCGGAATCATGACTGGCTACATGTACTACGAGAACACGCAACTTCCGAACCAATGTGGAACCGCTAACGGCACCACGACGTGTGGCAAGTTCCCATTCGGAATCAACGGCGCGGTATCTGTTCACGGTGGCGGCCAAGCAAATTTCGCCTTTGCGGACGGGCATACCAAGTCGATGGTTCCGGCGAGAACTGTGCCGAATAACGCTGGTCCGGCAACCGGAGCGCCTTGGTGGCTATGGGGGCAATTTGACACCGGTGCAACCGGCACACCGAGCATGTGGGAAGCCGACCACGTCTGAGACCTTGTCCAGAAACAAATGAATGTCCTGGTCGAGCCTCATTGCTTGACCAGGTATTCGAATATCCAAACAGATGAATTACAAGAATAGATTGATCCTCGTCGGCTTCGTGGCTTTGGCGCTGATAGCCGTCGGTTGTTCCAGTGATCCCACCGAACCCAAGACGATTGCTCAGCAACATGACATGGCAAAGGGCTATGCGCCTACCAAAGAACAGCTTGACACTGCGATGTCGCGATTCAAGGGACCAACCGCAGCTCAGCAGGCCGCTAACGCAAAGCCGCAAAGTAATAATTGAAGCGGGTGCGAGATAGCCTGATTTCACATGGCTTAAGCCCACAATAGTGTCCATGACTTCCCCTTTCTTCAATGCTCACCACTCTCCCGTCGGAGCATTTGCCACTTTCACTTTTGGAATGAAAGGGGGGCGTGGGGGGCTCGGCCTGGAGCTTGCGGGACCCGCAAATGAAGACCTGTACGTTGGTGTCGAAGACATCGAGAGTCCCGGTTCTTTTCGAGCCTTGCCGTTTTTTGAAGACCTGCGCACAAAGTCGGAAGATTTCGATGTCGAGCACCTGTCCGATTTCACCGCGGTATCACGCATCACTCCTTTTTCCGATGAGGAAATTGAGCGATCCATGGGGCCATCGGTTGATGAGTGGCGAGCCCGTGACCTAACTTTTCGCGTGATCTCCCCGGTGAGATCGATCCCCGAACCAGGTGTTGCCACTCCGAATGAACTTAGAGACGCAATCGCACCCGTCATCTTGGCTGAACTAACGATTGATAATCGGTCCGGAAAATCGCCACGGCGGGCATTCTTCGGCTATCGCGGATCGGATCGTTCGGCCGGGATGCGTGTTCTTAAAGGAGCGCAATTTGTGGGAATTGGGCAGCACACGATGACCGCGATTGCGACCGACGATCCCGACGTCTATGCAGGCATCTCGTTTCAACCCGAGAAAGTTCTTGAACCTGAATCATCGGAGAACCTCAACTTCCTTGTGGGAGACCTTGGACTCCTTGTAGGTTGGGTGAAGCCGGGAGAAGTTCGAACCTTTCGGTTTGCTCTTGCATTCTTTCGGGAAGGTACGGCTACCACGGGCATCTCGACCCGCTACCTCTATCGCCGATTTTTCGACGATATCGAGTCGGTTTTACAGCATGGCCTCGCTCAATTCGATGCGTCAGTGCAAGAAGCTCATGCGTTTGATCTGAGGCTTACCGAGCAATTGTCCCCTGAACGAAGATGGATGGCATCTCACGCGATTCGGTCTTACTTGGGCTCCACTCAACTTTTAGAACGCCAAGACGGATCGCCGCTTTGGGTGGTCAACGAAGGTGAGTATCGGATGATGAACACCTTTGATCTCACTGTGGACCAAGCATTCTTTGAGTTATCGCAGAATCCTTGGACCCTGCGGAACCAACTCGATCTTTACGTGGAAAGGTACTCCTATAACGATCGGGTTCGACTACCGGGCTCGATGGACACCTATCCGGGCGGCATCGCATTCACCCATGACATGGGGGTTGCAAATGCTTTCTCTCGTCCCGAATTCTCGGGGTACGAGCAGTCAGGGCTTCGAGGCTGTTTCTCCTACATGAGCGCCGAGGAGCTATTGAACTGGGTGCTAAGTGCGTGCCTTTACCATTCCATCACCCGTGACTTAGCCTGGGTTGTTTCTCATCGAGAAACCTTTCTTAACTGTCTGGGTAGCATGGTGAATCGTGACCATCCGGAGCCCTCTTTACGCAACGGAATCATCGGCGCAGATGCGGCTAGGTGCAATGGCGGGTCTGAGATCACAACCTACGACAGTCTCGATGTCTCGCTTGGACAAGCTCGAAACAACTTGTACCTTGCGGTGAAAGGGTGGGCAACTTACGCGTTGCTTCAAAATCTGTTCACTGTCCTTGGCGAGCCTGCAGCCGCCACCGAAGCAGCCGATCAGGCGGCTAAAGCTGTAACATCGATTGTGAACGCGGCCGGAGAAGACGGTTTGCTCCCGGCCGTGATTGGGGAAGGGGTCCAATCGCGAATTATTCCCGCCATCGAAGGACTTGTTTACGCTCATATCACCAGCGTTCCGATCGATGGGAAACTCTTGAACGTCCTTTCCAATCATCTTCAATCCGTACTTCGTCCGGGAATCTGTAAGTTCGAGGATGGAGGTTGGAAGCTGTCTTCAACGAGTAGAAATTCTTGGCTCAGCAAGATCTACCTCTGCCAATTCGTTGCTGAAAACGTGTTGGGTTATGCCCAAGACATTGAAGCTGATCGAGCCCACGTCGGATGGCTGCTTGATTTGGACAACGCCTATTACGCGTGGAGCGACCAGATGCTGGCTGGAAAAGCCGTGGGCTCTCGCTACTATCCGCGAGGGGTGACGTGCATCCTTTGGACGGTTCCAAAGTCCAGCAAAAACCCTTTGAGCGATCTTGCCAACCTGCGATCGAAGCAGCGGGTCAAGACTGGATAGCCCGAATGTGCCCAGCCTCTTCATGAGAAACGAGTATCAATATGCAACCCATAACTATCTGTATCTGCCGTCAAGTCATTTGCCTATCGATCTTATTCGGGATGGGCTCAAGTGCGTCGGCCAAGCAAGATACTCCCGATCCTAAGTTTCAGATTTATCTCTGTTTCGGGCAGTCTAACATGGAAGCGGGTGCTCGTCCAGAATCGCAAGATTTGGCCCCGGTCGACCCGCGGTTTCAGATGCTTGCCGCGGTCGATAATCCTAAGCTGGAACGCAAAAAGGGGAATTGGTACGTCGCCACTCCTCCCATCAACCGGCCCGAGAACAACATGGGCCCCGTCGATTTCTTTGGTCGCACGATGGTTGCCAACTTGCCAAAGGACTATAGGGTCGGCGTGATCAATGTCTCAGTAGCGGGCGCGAAGATCGAACTCTGGCAAAAGAACACCTATGCCACGTACCTCGCCACTGCACCCGATTGGATGAAAGGCATGTGCAAACAATATGACGATAACCCGTACAAGCGGCTTGTCGAGATGGCCAAAATTGCTCAAGAGAAGGGCGTGATCAAGGGGATTCTGCTTCACCAAGGCGAATCTAATTCAACCGACAAAGATTGGCCGAGCAAGGTGAAAGGAATCTATAACGACCTGATCAAGGATTTGGATCTTGATCCTCAAAATGTACCCTTGCTCGCAGGCGAACTCAAGACCGCCGAAGAGCACGGAGTCTGCGCCGCGTTCAACGTCAATATCCTTCCGCATCTCATAGAAGTCGTACCCAATTCGTACATCATCTCCTCCGCCGGATGCAAAGGAACTCCCGATCCCTTCCACTTCAACACCGAAGGCATGCGAGAACTCGGCCACCGCTATGCCCTCCAAATGCTCAAGATCTTGGGTCTTGAAAAGTCCGGCACGGGCAAGCGCACCAGCGTCAGTCGAGATTAAGAGATGCCTTGGTGCTCTCTCGAAGTGCTACCTTTATCCATCTGATTTACACAGACGATCCGGATGGCAATGTCAACTTCGTAAGTCGAACTGCCGGAAGTCCGACTCCATTGGTTGTGTCTTACACCTATGGGTCTAGCGGAATAAAAAATGGTGTCCCTACTCAGGTTGTGGATGGTCTAACCAACGTGACGCAAAACATAGACTATCAGACGAATCCGGCGTTGCCTGGCTATGGTCAGGTTGCAAGCGTGAATCAATTTGGTGGGCTAAGCCCGAGTTACAACGTCTACTACGGATACACGGCATCTGGAGACCGGTCGACAGCTAATTACGTAACTGCAAACGGCTCGATCACTTGGAAGTATTCCGATTACGCACCCGTTGGCTCGTTCGAGCAAAACAAGCGAGCGTTCCAAACATTGAATAAGCTCGATTCAAGCGGGAATTCAACTGCTGAGGAGATGCATTATCAATTCGACACTGCGGGAAGGTTGCGTGAGTCTGCTTTTGCTCAGTCTCCTCAAACGGGTTCGGGAGCTCCAAGTGCTGCTCCTTACTACACCGCGAGTTACCCTGCTGCCAGTCGTGTGATTAGCTTCAACGACTTCGATGGTGGGGGAAGGCAAGTGGATCTTCAGAACGGCTATCAGGTCTGGGGTGGCAGTAGCTACAACGCGACTCAGTGCCTCGTGAGGAATTCGTGTGCTTACGATCTGACGAAGAACCTGAAGACATCTTCGAGCTTCTACGGTCCTGCATCTGGAGCGCCAACAACTTGGACCACCTCCCCGAGAGTGGAAACCTATGGCTACGATTCAGCGCTCGACTTCTTGACGTCGGCAAACTATAACGACGGCCTAGCGAATGCGAGTCCAACTTGGAGCTACGACGCCGCCGCGAACCGTACGGACTCGGTTTGTGACAACTTGAACCGAACAACGTCTATCGGCGGAGTAACAACGATGACCGATACTCTAGGCAATCGTCTCACTCTCGGTTCTTCGACTAGCTACAGTTGGGACGCCCTCAACCGAATGACAAGCCTTACGAAGTCAGGAACGACTACAAACTACGAGTACCGAGCAGACGGAATGAGGACTCACAAGCTTGTCGGCTCAGTGGCAACTGAGTATGTCCACGACGGCCAGATGCCGGTGGAAGACTCAGTTATCAACGGCTCGACACTTACTGTAACTCGCTACGGCCTTCTTCGTGCTGTGGTGTTGAACTTGCGACCGTCTGGGCGATTGAGGGGGGGGCCGTCGCAGCCATGTTAGTTTTTATGGATGCAGGAATGAAAACGATTGCAAATTCTAGCGTTGCATTGATTTTTTCTTACACGATCCAAGTAATGGGCGCATTAGTTGCGGAAGAGTGTGGAAATTGAATACCGACTTGGCAAGATTCATCGCCTTGGTAGTCGTTTTGGCCTCCTTCATTTGTTGTGCACTCTTACGCCAGAAAAAGGAACCAATTGCAATCATTAAGCCTGGTTTCTTGCTTCTAGGTGTTATGCTAATGTTATTGCCCTTAGTTGGAAATGAAGCAAACCCGTCCTCTCAACACATATCGCCAAATTTCTATCTCGGGCTCGTTTGTTTTGCCAGCGTTTGCTCGATAACCTGGTCTGCCAGATATCGAGCCTAACCGACCACGAGAGTTTCGAGACCAGATTAAAACGAGCCGAGTGTAAAAGGATTATTCAGGTTAATGGAATAGGGAACTTGATTTCCGCTAAAAATGGGCACCGGTGTCGGAATGATGATTCACTCGAGCCAAGCCAACTAGCCAAGAAATGCACAGTTCAGAGTCTTTTGACATTAACGAGTCTGTGGGATGTGACTCGAAAGAGCAAATTGGAACGCAAGGTGGCGAGTAAGGCGTGAATATCTCAGTCGTAGTCGGATGCGTTTTTGCGATCGTCGGAATCGCATTGTTTGCGGATAAGACCAGATCCATTGGGAAAACTCGAAACGTGTTTCGAACAAGCTTAGGCACTTTCTTTTTGCTCCTCGGGTTCATACAAATTCTCAGTGGAGAGGGTCTTGCTTCTCGAGGGTTTGCCGTAACCTTAACGGCAATTGTTACCTGTATCTTGACGATGCAACTGTTGTCGATAAAAGCCAAATCGAGTAACGATCCGGCAATGGCCTTGGAATGGGAGACGACCAAAGAGAAAATGCGCTTGCGAGTCAAGCAAAGAGGAAAATAGAGATCGTGTCATCAACCATCTGCCTAAATAGGATCTTTGACCCTAAGATAATTCGTCAGAGCTCTCATCAATTATTTGCGTGCGTAACATCGCATTCCGCGCTTGGCTTTTAGTACGGAATCCTTCTCCGTATGATGATTCCGGATCAGGCAGATTCACAAAATTGAACGATCATCCGCTGGTCCTTTGGACCGGGGAGAGATCCCCAAACAGCTCTAGGAGCTTTCATCATCGGTCGAATTGTTTGCGATACAGGTGACCCAAATTCGATCTGGCCTCCCAACAGTGTCAAGCCCGAGGACAGGAATGACCCTCTCAGGCAGATCAGCCTTGCATCTTGCAGCTTGGTTCCTGACCTCGTATGGGCGAGTAGCCAGACAAACCCGCCCAAAGCATCCGAATATTAAGGCAGCATTCCAATCATGGAGCCCATTACGATTTTAGCGGCCTCCGTTTCCGTCAGCGTCCAGCATTCTGAAATTCATGCCTTCCGCTTTGAGCCGTTGCAGGTCATTTCGGAGGCGGATAATGAACTGACCCCAGTTGCGAGTTTCTTTGGGTGACCAAGCCAACTCTGCCAGTGCGCATCCTCTTGGCCATGCCATGTATTCCATGTGGGATGGCTTTGCGATGTACTCGCACCAGATGTTTCCTTGAACTCCAAGAATGTGCTTTGCCTCGTTTTCGTTTAGTGCACTTGGGACGGGTTCATAGGCGTAGACCTTGTCAAGTGGAACGAATCCTCCAATGGCTCGAGGCTCTCCGGATGCGCGGCTCTGATAGTAGTCAAAGTACATGTGACTTGTCGGACTCATCACCGCATCATGTCCAGCCTTCGCCGCTGCGATTCCACCCTCAATTCCTCGCCAAGACATGACGGTAGCGCCTTGAGCGAGTCCACCTTCCAGAATTTCATCCCAGCCAATAAGTCTTCGGCCATGTGCTGTGAGGTAGCCGTCGATTTGGCGGATGAACCAACTCTGAAGCTCATCTTCATTCTTCAGGCCGCGTTGTTTGATAAGCTCCTGAATTCTTCTGTTTTCTTTCCAAGGCCTTTTATCAACCTCGTCTCCGCCAACGTGGATCCAGGTGCTGGGGAACAGTTTCATCACCTCATCCAGAACATTTTCGTAAAACTTGATCGTGGATTCTTCGCCGTTTAGGTTTGAGGATTCCACCGCCCAAGGATTGGTTTTGCGATCCTTGCTCCATACTCCAAGGTCTGGATAAGAGGCGATCGCTGCAACTGAGTGCCCGGGCATTTCAATCTCAGGAACAACGGTGATGTGTAGCTTCTTCGCATAGGAGACAACATCCCGGATCTCTGTCTGGGTGTAGAAGCCTCCGTGATTCTGGCCGTCGATCGGCTTCGAGAAGGTGTCGTAATTCTGCAGAGATCCCAGCTTGGTCAAATTTGGATAGCGCCTGATTTCGATACGCCATCCGGGCTCGTCGGTCAGGTGCCAATGAAAGACGTTGAGCTTATGCTCTGCCATCGTATCAAGCATCTTCTTGACCTCTTCTGTAGTGTAGAAGTGGCGGCTGACATCCAGCATCATGCCTCGCCAACTAAAGCGAGGTTGATCGCTGATCGTGACAGCAGGAACTTGGTAGCTCGATCCAGGATTTGGGGCGGTGCTGTAGGTTGCTGCCGGTAATAGTTGGCGGAGGGTCTGGACGCCGTAGAACAATCCAGCCGACGTCGAAGCTTCGAGATCGACTTCAGAGTTGCCGACAGTAAGGCGATATCCTTCCTTGCCGATAGACGCATCCGGCTTGACGATGCGAAGAACAATCGAGTTTTCGCCAGGCTTGCCTACATTCTTGAGAGTTAGCTTTGTCGCTTGGCGCAGAAAGTCCGCATTCTCCTTTGCTTCTCGTCCCTTTGCGACGATAGTTGTCGAATCGTCGAGTTTGAAACTCCCTACTCTCGCCTCAACCTGAGACGGCCACGGAAGAAGAGGCAGATCATGAATATCTTTGTGGTGTAACGAGAGAGCAGCCAGCAGAATCATGCTGCAATCTTATCATTCTCGGGCCGATTAGATTCATGTCGTTTTAGCTTGGTATTGGAGCTAAACAAATTCGAGAAAGGCCTCAAGTTGTTCGATTCTCTTAGCAACAAATCCGCGAACAGTCACCGACCTCCGTTGAATTCAGTGGGGTGGAATTGGCTTGATCAGCTAGGAACAGGTCCGAGGCAAACGGAATGGCACCCCCGACACGAATCGAACGTGCGACCCACTGCTTAGAAGGCAGTTGCTCTATCCGCTGAGCTACGGGGGCGTATTTTTCTATTTTAGCTCATCTAGCGCTAACTCTGTCCGTATCGATTGTGATATCGGTCGTACCACTTCTCAGCTTCTTCGGGTGGAATGGCTTTGGGTTGGCCGATTTGCATCGCGATCCAGACAGTCTTGGCGACGTCTTCGGTCATAACGGCTGCTTTCAAAGCCGATTTTGGTGAATCGCCCCACGCGAAAACCCCGTGGTTACCCATGAGAATGGCGGGAGCACGATTACGATATTTAAGAATCGCTTCGCCAATATGTTCGCCTTCGTTATCGACGTAAGGTGCACAGGGGATTTCCGCTCCGAATTCGTCGGCTATCGCGGTCAACACCAATGGCACCGGCTTCAGAACAGCCGCAAATGCGGTTGCGTAGTTGCTGTGGGTATGAATGATTCCACGCAAGCCTTCGATGTGACGATACAAGAATAAATGGTGGGGAAGGTCAACACTCGGTCGGAGGTTGGAACCAATAATCTCACCAGTAGGAACGTGGACTTGAACCAGCGATTCCGGTGTAATTCGGTCGTAATCCATTCCGCTCGGCTTAATCACGAGCATTTCTGATTCCGGGTCATATCCACTGGCATTCCCAGAATGCATCGTCACCAGTCCGGTTTCAGGGAGGAGTTTGTTAGCCTTGGAGACTTCCTTGCGAAGTTCCATGAGTTTCATTTCTTGTTCAATTCCCGCCACGCTAAAAGTCTACACCCCGCATCGCTAGAATGCTTTGCTTCCCCAAGAGGTATATGCAAAGTTGGCTATTTACTTGCAAGGTGGGTGTACGCTGAATCCGTGCTCGAAAAGGCAAAGTGGTTAGATCCTCGCGACAAAGTCAGTCAACCAATCTTCGATTCGGTAAATATTCCTTTCGCTGATTTGCCCCATCGGGTTTTCGAACTACCTTCCCGAAAAGAATCGATCCTTGTCGCAAACGCAGGCCCCGAAGCTCAAGCAACCCTCGATTGGCTTATCGAGAACGGATACGGGGCCGCAGTCGGTCGCGACTTTGAGATGGGGGGTGACCGTCTCAAGCGGCTCTGGTCTCCGAATCCATTTCTGGAATCGATTTTGCCCGAGATTTCCCGAGGATCGGCCTTAGATGTTGCGTGCGGTTCAGGACGAGATGCGGTTTTCATGGCGTCTGCCGGATTCCAAGTGACGGGGATCGATCATCTCCCCGACGCGATCGCATTCGCTCAGACCCTTTCAACCCGATATCTGCCGCCGACTGAATCCATCCGCTTGATCGCTGCCGATCTCGATGAAACTCAATTCGTGGAAAGGTATGACCTCGTGACCTGCTTCTTCTATCTCAATCGGACCTTTCTAAGACGCCTGAAAGACCTCATCAATCCGGGAGGATCGTTTGTGATGGAGACTTTCACTTCCGTCAACCGGGAGACTCACGGCAAGCCAAGGTCGGAGAAGTTTGTCCTCCAACCCAACGAGCTACCTGGTCTCTTGGACGGCTTCGAAGTTCTCCTCTACGAAGAAGATTGGCACGCCGACCGTCACACCGCTCAGATTTGGGCGCTACGCTCGGGCCAAGACCACCGTGATTGCTAGGAAGGGAACAAGGAACAACAAGATGATCGCCATCTTGTAAAGAACAAGAGCGGCAAAATTAACCGTTTTCACTTTCTCCAGTGCAATTCCGAACCATTTGGCGCTCATCTCGTACGGCCAGTCCCAATGCAGGATTACGGTGAGCCACCAAATGATGAGCAAGGCGTAATTCCCGATGAGACACCCCAAAAGGAAATCTCGAATGTTTTGCATCGTCATCGTAACTGTTTGACGATGTTCGGCTAAGAATGTCTCAGAGTAGCTTCCACCGGAGCTGAGCCAAAGCGGT
Organism: uncultured Armatimonadota bacterium; assembly: GCA_903899015.1. Taxonomy (GTDB): domain Bacteria; phylum Armatimonadota; class Fimbriimonadia; order Fimbriimonadales; family Fimbriimonadaceae; genus Fimbriimonas. The sequence goes on from CAIUHP010000084.1 coordinate 27,521, forward strand.
CTGGGTCGCGCGTCGTTGGATGTCTTCTCGCAATCCTCGGTATTGAGCCTGCTCGACGGTCGTTCCATTGGGGCCGGCAACCCCAATATAGGTAAGACCGACTGGTTTGCCATCGACGTCGGCCGTCGGTCCCGCATTGCCGGTGATCGAAACGCCATAGGTTGCACCGAGTCGATCTCGAACGGCTTCCGCCATTGCCTTCGCCACTTCTTCGGAGACGGGACCGTGGGCTGCAATAATTTCGCTCGGAACCCCGAGAACCGATTCCTTAGCGGAAACAGTGTAGGCAATCACTCCACCTTTGAACGCCTTCGAAGATCCCGGGACGGAGGTGATGCGGGCGCCGAGGGCACCGCCGGTCATGCTCTCGGCAACTGCAACGGTCTCACCCTTGGCAACCAGCAGATCCAAGGTTGCGGCTTCGATGGTGGTCTCGTTGAACCCATACAGATGGTTTCCTAGCCGAGATCGAATCTCGTCGACAACCGGGTCAATTAACAGGTCAGCTGCTTCACGGTTTTCGGCTCGGGCGGTGACGCGAAGATGGCACTCGGCAGTTTGAGCATAGGGAGCAACGGTCGGATTCTCGCCGTCCATTAGGTCTCGAACCCGTTCTTCCACGTGGCTTTCGCCCATGCCAATGATCCGTAGGACACGAGAGTGGATGACTTGTCCGCCTTGAAGTTGCTCAAGGAATTGACGTACCGGTCCTTGGGCCATCGGGTCGAATTCTCCCTTAGGGCCTGGGAGCGCAATCACGACTTTGCCATTCTTTTGGCAGATCAGTCCGGGAGCGGTTCCGTTCGGGTTGTCAACCAGGGTTGCCGAGGTGGGCTTTTGAGCTTGTCGTAAAGTCGATTCAGCCATCCGAATGTTTCGTGAGGCAAAAAACTGTCGCAGCTTCTCGGCCACTTCAGGGACCTCTTCCATTTCATCGCCAAGAGCCATTGCAATTCCGTCCCGCGTGAGGTCATCCAGGGTCGGGCCAAGTCCGCCGATGGTCACAACCACATCAGCGCGTTCAATCGCGCCTTTCAACGTGCCAACAAGGCGGTCCATGTTGTCGCCGATCGTTGCACGTCGGGTACAGCCGATTCCGCATTCGGCAAGGATACGTGCCATCAGGGGAGCATGGGTGTCCGTAATCTGTCCCAGAAGCAATTCGGTGCCAACGGAAACGATCTCAGCAGTCATATCTGATAATGACGGGTTTCACCCAGATCGTGAAAAGTAGACATAAGAAAATCAGGGAACATCGAACAAGAACCTTAAAATCGTTTGGAACCTCGCGGATCGATCTCCTGTCTTCTTAGCAAATAACCGCTGAAATGTTGCGGATTAGAGCCAACCTTTGCACATTCCTGAGCATGCCCCCATCTGTATTAGGCCGTCCGGTCTGCTACACTTTGACCGATGAGTTTCTCCGTCCAACTCACCCCGGACTTCATTCCGGTCGAGCCGGGGGCTACCACTCCCGTGTCGGTCGTCGTGGCAAATAAATCCGATGAGTTAGACCGCTTCGAGCTAGAGATCGAAGGAGTTGATCCCGAATGGACCGCCGTACCGGTTCCAACATTTGTGGTCGAAGCACTCGAAGTTCATTCCGAGAAGATCTTTTTCAAGCCGAGTCGCACAAGCGAGAGCCTTGCCGGTAACTACCCGTTTGTTGTTCGGGTGCGCTCACTTGTCACGGGTGAGTCCAAGACCGTTCAAGCCATTCTCCAGGTGAAGCCGTTCAATCACATCACGATGGAGATCAACCCCAAGAAGGGGCACTACTCTGTTTGGCGAAAGAAGAACGACTTCTCGGTGATCGTGGTGAACCTCGGAAATACCGAGCACAAGCTCCAGCTTATTGGAAACGACCCGGAAGACACGTGCGCCTATGAATTTGAATCTGAGCAAGTTACCGTCGGGCCAGGACACCAAAAGGAGATTGAATTTGTTGCCAATCCCGCCAGCAAGTCACTTCTCACTTCGGGGCGATTAATTGGATTCTCGATTACGGGGCGAAGCATTGACCACCCTTCGGTCGTTTCAACCGCTCAGGCACAGCTTGAGCAACGTCCGTTCGTAACGGCAACGAGTCTTATCGCGACAACTCTGGTGGCAGTTGTCATCGGCCTATGGCTTTTGATGATGCCCAAGCCGCTGCAAATCAAGAATTTCAGCGTCTCACCCCAACAGGTGCAGCGAGGTCAGACCATTAGCATTAGCTGGGTGACCTCTCAGGCGGATTTGGTCAAGGTTTACGCCGGTTCAGAGTCTTTATACGAAGGTCCACTGAACTCAAATGTAGTGACCTACACTCCCACTGCCGATGGCGACGTGAATTTTAGAATCATTGCCTCAAAAGAGGGGCATGAAAAGCGCGACGACGTTCATGTGAACGTGAAGGAACCTCCGTCTTCACCCGATCCAGAAATCTTAGCCCTAAGCGCCAAACCTGAAAGAGTGAAACTCGGATCCTCTTTTGAACTTGATTTTGCGTTGAATGACGCGGTTACCAAGGCAGTCTTAGAGCCAATCAGCCAGACCCTCGATCCTGCTTTGAGTCGCATTGAAATCACTCCTACTCGTCCTGGTGAGATTCAATACACGGTTTCCGCAACGAATAAAGACGGAAAGACGGTCAAGCGCAGCATCTCGGTAACGGTCTATGAAGAGAGTGATGCAACGATCATCGCCTTCACGCCCAGTAATGTGAATGTCCCGCTCAGCATCGGCAAGGTCTCGATGAGTTGGCAGGTAAACGACGCCGTCCGAGTCGAACTTTCCTCAGACGCGGGCGTCACCCAAACCGTCGATCCCTCAGGTAGCCAAGACGTTCCTGTGACTGCGAAGACAATCTTTACGCTAACCGCATATGACGCAAAGGGCCGAAAAACCAGTCAGAGCAGAACGGTAAACGTCATCAAGGACGTTCCTCCACCTGTAACGACCGGTCCCGGTGGCCCGCCAAATGGTGATACAGGTGGCACCGGTACAACGGGCGGCACAACGACTTCTACCACCGCAGGCACAACCGGAAGATGAAACAAAGAGCACTCCTATCAGTCACCGATAAAACGGGCATCGTCGATTTCGCAAAAGGTCTCAACGACCTTGGATTTGAATTAATTAGCACCGGCGGAACGGCCAAGGCCATTCGAGATGCCGGGCTGCCTGTCAAGGATGTTTCGGAAGTCACGGGCTTTCCTGAGATGCTCGATGGGCGAGTAAAGACGCTCCACCCGATGGTTCATGGTGGACTTTTGGGAGACACCCGACTCGATTCCCACGTGCTGGCGATGGCCGAAGCTGGAATCGAACCGATCACCGTTCTTGCCGTTAACCTTTATGCTTTCGAGCAGACGGTCAGTCGGCCTCACTGTGTCGACGAAGCGACAGAGTCGATTGATATTGGCGGCCCGGCGATGATTCGTGCCGCATCAAAGAACTGGGCAAACGTAACCGTCGTCGTGGACCCTGCGGACTACGACGCTGTTCTGAAATCCCTCGCGGACGGAACTGCTCAGGCTGGTCGACTGGCTCTGAGCGCAAAGGCTTTTCGACACACCGCGTTTTATGATTCGATGATCTCGCGCTACTTGACAAGAGTGGCCGGTGAATCTCCTTACTCAGAAACCATGACGGTTGGGTATCGAAAAGCAGTACCATTCCGATACGGGGAGAATCCGCACCAATCGGGCGCTCTGTATCACGATCCACTTGGTTCGCACGGCTTGGCTCAAGCCGAACAGATGTGGGGACTGGAGCTTGGATACAACAATTTGAACGATGCCGACGGGGCGTGGGAACTGGTCGCCGACCTTCCGGTGCCAGCATGTGCCATCACCAAACACGGTAATCCATGTGGAGCATCGGTCGCGAAGAGCTATGGCGAAGCATTCCGCCAGGCAAGAGATTCCGATCCGATTTCCGCATTTGGTGGGGTGGTCGCAATCAACGGCATTCTCGACGAAGAAGCGGCCGAGGCGATGATCGAGAAAGGGAACAAACTCGACGTTGTCATCGCGACGGGATACACCGAGACTGCGCTCGAAATGTTTAAGACTCGAAAGGGATGGGGGCAAGAAGTTCGACTTCTAACCGCACCGTTGCCGCCAGCCGAGTCAGGCGTGGCCATCCGAACGATTCGAGGTGGGGCGCTCATTCAGGACACCGATGAAGATCCTGGCTATGAGTGGAAAGTAGTTACTCAAAAGCAGCCAACGGAAGAGCAGATGGCGGCGATGAAGTTCCTCTGGAAGATCATTCCCCACGTAAAGTCTAATGCGATCGTGGTTGGAAATGGCACGCGATTATTAGGTGTCGGTGCGGGCCAGATGAACCGAGTTCAGTCCGTTCGACTGGCACTGGAACAGGCAGGAGAAGCTTCGAAAGGAGCCGCTTTGGCGAGCGATGCATTCTTCCCATTCTCAGACAGCGTGGAAACGGCAGCCTCAGCAGGCATTGCGTGCTTGGTTCAGCCGGGTGGCAGTAAGAAGGACGGGGACGTCATTGCAAAGGCCGATGAACTCGGACTTGTGATGTGTTTCACCGGAGTTCGACACTTTAGACACTAAACGGTTGTACAATCTTTCTCACGATCTGTGACATCTCGCCTTGATGTCAACGTCTGATATACGCAGGACAGTTATCCATGAAGAACCAGAACGACTTGATTGTCATAGGGGTTTGCGGCGTGCTCGCATTAGCCGCCGCTTTGATTATGTTTTTCACTAAGCGTGAACCCGTTGCGCCGTCTCCGGCAACTCCGGTGGCGACCACAAAATTGACGTATCCTTCCGGCGGAGAGCCTGCTTGGGGAACCTCGCTTCCTTCAGCAAGCGCAACTGGCGCGGCTGGCGGCGGATTTGGTGGCCCTGGTGGTGGCATGGGACCTGGCGGAATTGGACCAGGTGGCATGGGATCAGGTAAGGCTGCATTCATGGCTTCCGGTGGCGCAGCAGGTATGGGCGGCGGTGCTGGTAAGGGCACGCCTAAGCTTGGTAGCGGCGGCGGCGGCAAAGTCGGCGGTTAATCTCTCTCTTTAGTTGACTGGAATTCAGCTTGGACTTGCATCACGGGTGTAAACTCCTCTCCACTCAAGGAGTTGATCGTTTATGCCCGTACCCGCCGTTCTAAACGTGGGTTTCTACAATTATGTGATGACCGAAAAGATCGTTGCCCTCGTGAGCAGCGAATCGGCTCCCATGCGCCGCCTCGTACAGACTATGCGCAAGGAAGGCAGCGTCATCGACGCTACTCAAGGACGCCGAACCAAATCGGTCATTTTTACGACGGGAGCAACCGTCGTACTTTCTGCGATCTCCCAGGAGACTCTCGCAAAGAGGCTAAACACAGGGGAGATAGTGGGCGATGAGGAGTAACGGAAGGCACGGATGGCTTCATTCGTTCAGTAACAAATTTGGCCGAGATATCGGCATCGACCTAGGCACCGCCAACACGCTTGTTCATGTCGGTGGACGAGGCGTTATCCTTCGCGAGCCTAGCGTCGTCGCCATCAACAAAGACAATGGCGAGGTCATGGCAGTTGGCGAGGAAGCCAAGCGCATGCTCGGTAGAACTCCGTCTCACATCGTCGCAACTCGTCCGCTGAAAGACGGCGTCATTGCCGATTTTGAGCAGACCGAGCGAATGCTCCAGTACTTCATTTCGAAGGTTTCAAACCGATTTTTGCTTCGCAGAACGGTTGTGGTAGGCATTCCGAGCGGCGTTACCGAAGTCGAGAGACGTGCGGTTATTGAAGCTTCGCGCAATGCGGGAGCGACCCAAGCATACGTTATCGAAGAACCGATGGCGGCTGCATTCGGTGCTGGCTTGCCGGTTGATGAACCTAGTGGTTCGATGATCGTGGATATCGGCGGTGGAACCACCGAGGTTGCGGTTATCTCACTTGGCGGCATCGTCCATTCACGATCGATTCGAATTGCAGGTGACGAACTGGACGAAGCGATTTCGTCGTACGTTCGCAGGGCCTACAACCTATACATTGGCGACCGAACCGCTGAAATGACGAAGATTGAAATTGGAAGCGCCTATGCTCTCGAGCAAGAGCTTCAAATTACGATCAAGGGCCGTGACCTCGTGACAGGCCTCCCCCGTAGCGCTGTAATTACGAGTGAAGAGGTGCGAATGGCCATTCAAGAGCCTCTCAACGCGATCGTCGAAGCGGTTAAGCTCACACTTGAGGCTACGCCTCCTGAACTCGCTGCAGACGCTATGGATCATGGCATCGTTCTAGCTGGTGGCGGTGCACTCCTGCGCGGTCTGGACCGCTTAATTTCCGAAGAGACTATGATGCCGGTCATCATCGCAAAGGACCCTCTCAGTTGCGTCGTTATTGGTACGGGAATGGTTGTTGAAGCCATGCACGAAAACCCAATGATTCGAAAGATGCTGGAGAAGGCGTCACGCCCCTGAAGCGCCGACAAAAGGACGGTCCCATCGATGCGATGGTTCTTGTCGGGCTTTCTATTCTCGGAGTCGTGCTCGGAGCCGTTCAGAACGGTTCCCGGAGCCAAGAGCATGTCGATCGCGTCACCTCAACGGTACGGTCGGTCATCATGCCCGTTGGACTCGTTTTAAACAGCATCAGCCGATCGACGAATTCGTTTGTCACCGGGACACTTTCTGCAACCAAGCTTGTCGAGGAGAATCGGAGATTGAAAGCAATGGAACAGGTTTACGCAACCTATTCCGAACGCATTGAACTCCTTAAGTCCGAAAACGACACCCTCCGAACCATGCAAGGTTTCGGCCCCGTTAAGGGAAAGAAGCGAATTCCCGCCGTCGTCTATGGATTCTCGATCAATGAGAATCGATTGACGATTAATGTCGGGAGTAACCAGGGCATTAAAGCTGGTTGCGCCGTAGAGAGCGCGGAAGGTCTTGTTGGAACCGTCGAAGACGTCGAACCGAATCGAAGCCAGGTTCTCATGTTAACGAGTGCTGGTCTTCAGCCAAACGCAAAGGGAAAAGCGGTCCTTATTGGAGCGTTTGACGTCAACCGAAACCCGCCGCCCGCTGGATTGCTACGAGGCGAAAACTCGAGCACACTGACATTGACGTTTATGGATCCCAAAGCTCCTGTTCAAATCGGGGATCTTATTGTCACATCGGGATATTCAGAGAAAATTCCCCAGGGGCTGATTATCGGGCGGGTCATTCAGTTGGACCCCAGTGAAGAATTCGGAACCCTGAAGGCTCGCGTCTATCCCGCATTTTCTTTGGGGCGGCTAGAAGTCGTTTATGTGCTGATATGAAGGGAGCAAAACTCGGCTTCATAGCTTTCTTCCTCCTATGGTTTGGGGGAGGGTGTCAGCAGTCAGTCGCCAGCCAGTTTTCCATTGCTGGTGCAGCACCCGATTACCTTTTAGTTGTCATCGTGACACTCGCGCTCGTCGTCAACCGACGTACCGGCTCCATTATCGGATTCTTTGGGGGAGTGATTCAAGGTGCCGTCGCCGGCGGACATATGGCCACGTACGTTATTACACGTACCATTCTTGGGTTCCTGATTGGGTGGCTGACAGGTCTTGAATTCGAAGGAAATATCGCGGTTGCCTTCGTCGTTGCCGCTGGTTCCACCTGTATTGCACAGCTAACGTTCCTACTGATGAGCCCACGGGGTGCCATCCTGCCGTTCTTGTTGGCTACAATAGGATCAGCGATGTACAACGGTGTCCTCGCAATGCCTTTATACGCGCTCCTTAAAAGGGTTTCCGACTCTCCCCGCCGTTAGGGTGAGTCACCTGGTGCCAAATGAGCCAACACATTAACGTTCTGGATATGGCGCGAGAACAACTCGCGGTCGCCGCTAACATCTTGGATCTCGACAAGGGACTCCATGATGTTCTCTCTAAGCCCATGAGGCAACTTATCGTCCACTTCCCGGTGGTCCTCGATAATGGTGAGGTTCAAGTGTTTGAGGGCTATCGAGTCCAACACAACGCCGCACGAGGGCCCACGAAAGGCGGTATTCGATACCACCCGGATGTAGACGTCGAAGAAACAACTGCGTTAGCAATGTGGATGACGTGGAAGTGCGCGGTCGCAAACATTCCCTATGGCGGAGCGAAGGGCTCGGTCAAAGTGGATATTAAGCAGCTTTCCAAGCGAGAACTTGAGAAGCTCACCCGCCGCTTCGTTACCGAAATCGGTTCGATGATCGGTGAAAGAAGCGACATTCCTGCTCCCGATATTGGAACCAATGCCCAAGTCATGGCTTGGATCATGGACACGCTTTCGATGCAGAAGGGTTACACCGTTCCGGGTGTAGTTACGGGCAAGCCGATCGAACTCGGCGGCTCGGAAGGCCGAACTGAGGCTACTGGTCGAGGTGTCGTTGTAGTCATGGAAGAGGCAGCCAAGGTCATGAATATCGATCTGGGAAATGCCAAGGTCGTCGTTCAAGGATTTGGAAATGTCGGTGCTACGGCCGCAAAGCTTGCAGAAGAAGCAGGAGCTACCGTCGTGGGTATCAGCGATGCGGTGGGCGGAATTTACAATCCGAAAGGCCTTCCTGTTCACGATCTATTTAATCGATACTCCGGTCGAGATGGCGGTATTCGAGAGTACAAGGACGCGGAACAAGTTACAAACGCCCAACTGCTTGAGCTGCCTTGTGACATTCTGATCCCTGCAGCCGTTGCGGCTCAGATCACGAAAGACAATGCTGACAAGATCAAGGCTCGCCTGATTGTCGAAGGCGGTAACGGTCCTTGTACGCCTGATGCGGACCATATTCTCTCTGACAAGAGCGTCTTGGTCGTTCCTGACATCCTTGCGAATGCAGGTGGTGTCATCGTTAGCTACTTCGAGTGGGTCCAAGACCTTCAAAACTTCTTCTGGGAAGAGAATGAGGTCAATCATAAGCTCACGAAGATCATGCGTCACTCGTTTGCTTCCGTTGAAGCTTCGATGATGGCCCATAAGACGGATATGAGAACGGCGGCTCTGATTATCGGAGTCAAACGGGTTGCGGATGCCACGATACGAAGAGGCATCTTCCCCTGATAAGATTTGCCCTGGGAACAGGGCAAATTCTTCCCTTGTTTTTACGTTTCCCCAACTGAACTCCCGGTTCTAAATTGTTGGGGCTTTACATTCGCAGTGAGTTGAGTCGAAGCGATTTAACTCAAAAATGGTAATCTGCAGTATGCGAGACGTCGCCGGGGCTGGCTGTTTGTTTAATATCGAAGAGATTTTTGAAGTTCTTCCGCATCGATTTCCGATGTTGCTTGTGGATCGTATCCTGAGTGTAAGCGAGGATGGAAAGTCCTGCAAGGGGCTCAAGAACGTCACGATCAATGAACCGTTTTTTCAAGGACACTATCCCGGTAAGCCAATCATGCCCGGCGTGCTCATCATGGAATCGATGGCCCAAGTTGGAGCCGCGCTCTTTTTATCGAAGCCTGAATATGCGGGCAAGATCCCTCTCATCGGTGGCATTGACAACGCGAAATTCAAACGGATGGTCGTTCCCGGGGATCAACTGATTCTCGATGTCGAAATTATCTGGGTTCGAGGCGTCATCGGAAAAATGAAAGGCTTAGCAAGTGTCGATGGTGACCTTGCAGCTTCAATGGAAATGACTTTTAAATTGGCACCTAAGGAAAGCTAGTTTGGCGAAAATCCATCCGCTATCGAGTGTAGACCCAGGTGCCGAGCTTGCCGACGACGTTGAGATAGGCCCGTTTTGTAACGTGGAAGCTGGCACCGTTATTGGTGCAGGCTGTCGCCTTGATTCTCACGTCACGATCAAGCGTGGTACGAGTCTTGGGGCCAACAACTACATGGCGCAAGGAGTCGTCTTAGGCGGCGATCCTCAAGACCGAAAATACAAAGGCGAGCCAACATTCCTGAAGATAGGGAACGACAATGTCTTTCGAGAGTACGTTACCGTTCACCGAGCAACAGGTGAAGGTTGCTACACCACGATGGGGGACGACAACTTCCTCATGGCCAACGTGCATCTTGGTCACAACGTCACGATGCATAGCCACATAACGATCGCCAACAACAGTGGTGTCTCAGGCCACGTTACGATCGAAGATCTCGTGACCATTGGCGGCATGGTTGGTGTTCACCAATTTGTGCGTATCGGACAGGTGGCAATGGTTGGTGGATTCATGCGGGTTGTCCGAGACATTCCACCGTACATGCTTGCTGGAGGGTTAGACGAGGAGATTCGAGACATCAATGCAATTGGTCTCCGTCGCCTCGGCATCACCCCTCAATCTCGATTAGCGCTTCACAAAGCCTGCAAACTCCTTTTCAAGTCTCAACTTGGCTTAACGAACGCCATGGAAATTGTCCGCAGAGAAGTACCAATGACAAAGGAAGTCGAAACGCTCCTGGACTTTGAAGAGCGGCGAAAGAACGGAAAGAACGGTCGTCAAGATCAGCGATGAACGTTTTCTTTTCCGCTGGCGAAGCGTCTGGAGACGCATACGCAGCCGCGATGGCAACCGCGATTGGATCGGCTGCTAAAGCTGACCCTGACCTCAGCGTAACCCTCGCTGGAATAGGCGGTAAGCGTTTTCGAGAAACCGGCGCTAAGTTGATTGCAGACTCGTCAACGTGGGGGGCAATCAGTATTACCGAGGCGTTAAAAGTCTATCCCCGAGTGGTTCGAAGCTATTATCGAATCAAAAGCTACCTGCGAACCGAATCGCCGGGCCTGTTTATTCCGATTGACTTCGGTTATGTCAACATTCGATTGGCGCGGTATGCCAAGGCGCAGGGCTGGAAAGTTCTCTACTTTGTGCCTCCCGGTTCTTGGAGGCGAGATCGTCAGGGAAAAGATCTTGCTGCGATCACAGATGCGATCTCGACTCCTTTTTCATGGAGCGCCGAACTTCTGCAAGCCAAAGGATGCAAGGCAACATGGTTTGGGCATCCCATCAAACAACTTTTGGTTGACCGTAAGGTTGGGCGGTCTCCTGAGGCGTCGGAGCGAATCGCGGTATTGCCGGGCAGTCGATCCCATGAGATTGACCAAAACCTTCCCCTGCTTGCTCAATGCGACCTTGAACCGGTCGAGTTCGGCTTAGCTCCTTCGACGGATGTCGCAAGGTTTGAAGCGGAATGGAAACGGCTTGCCCCTGGCCGCACCAATGATCGATTTACTCAAGCCGACGTCTACGGTGTCTTGACTCGTTCTCGAGCCGCCATTGTCTGTAGTGGAACAGCTACCTTAGAGGCTGCCTTATGCCGATGCCCGATGGTTGTGATTTACAAATTTCCGAAGATCGCGGAAATTGAGGCCAAGCTCGTTGGATTTAAGCGACCTAAGTTTGTTGCCCTTCCGAATATTTTGCTTGACCGCTCGGTGGTTCCCGAGCTGATCCAAGAAGCCGCGACACCTGAAGCCTTGAAGAGTGAGGTTCACAAACTATTGTCAGATCCCGAACAACGTCGAGCTCAAATTGCCGCTTTCGACGAACTAGACGAACTCCTGGGACCATCGGACGCGATATCAAAAACCTCGGAATTGGCAATTCAGATGATCAAAGAAGGCCTCTAAGGTCTTCGCTGAAAGCTTGCCCTACTGGCGCATGATGCGTCACCCCAGTCAGTACCAAGTGGGTTGGACATCCAGCTCGGCGACCGCTTTCAATATCGGTATCGAGTCGATCTCCTACTACAAGCGCTTCACTCGCCACACATCCAAATTCCTGCAGCATGAGATCGATGAGGAAAGGGTTGGGCTTACCAACGACATAGGGTTCGGTCTCACTGCACGCTTGGATTCCGGCGAGAACACTGCCTGCTCCCGGTACGAGCCGTCCTTGCTCCATTGGGTAGGTAGTGTCGGGGTTCGTAGCCACGAACGCTTGTCCAGAACGAATCCGCTGCATGGCGCCATTCATGATGTCGTAAGTGAACTGGCGGCAAATACCCACAACGACCGCTTCGGACGGGCCTCCGTCCGGCATCACTCTTCCATCCTCACCCGCATTAACGACTTCAAGTCCGTGGTCGCGCAGTCCCGCAACAAGACCCGGTTCGCCGACAACGAAAACCGATCGTAATTCGGAAGCGATTAAGTACGATGCGCACCCAACGCCCGACGTGTAAATTTCATTGAGCTCAGCAGGGAAGCCCATGCGCCGAAGCTTGGCCAAAAAGAACTCGCGAGTTTGCCCCGAGTTATTGGTGAGATAGCCGATCTGTGCGCCCTGAGCTTTGAGGGTGCAGATGGTCTCCGCGGCGTAAGGTATGGGTTCATCGCCTCGATAGACCGTTCCATCGAGGTCGAAGATGTAAAGCGAGTATCGCGGCATTACGACTGGCGGCGAATAATGTGATAGGCAACCGTCTCGAGAAGAGCCTTCGATGGAGAATCGGGAAGCTTGTCTAGGGTGAGAATTGCCTGGGTGATGTGAGCTTTTGCGGCTTGCTCTGCGAGGTCAAAAGCGCCCCGGGTGTCCATCCAGTCTGAAATCATTCTGATTTCATCCTCATTCACGCCGTTTCCAAACTTACGTCGAGCCATCGTCGACTCCGCTTCTGAAAGACAATCTCGAAGGAAGATAAGGGGAAGTGTGGCTTGGCCCTCTCGGAAGTCGGTGGCAATTGGCTTGCCGGTTTTGCTTTGGTCACCCCGATAGTCGAGGATGTCATCCACGATTTGGAACGCCATGCCAACGTGGTATCCAAAAGCCTTCAACGCTCGCTGAATTTCCTCGGGAGCCCCGGCAACAATCGCTCCTACTTCACAGCAACATTCAATGAACGACGCTGTTTTGAGCCCGAGAACATCCAAGTGAGTCGCCTCATCGAGATCGAAAATTCCGCGAACGCCGAGTTCGCGAACTTCACCCTCTGCGATATCGACTGCTGCCTCCGAGACGCTTCGAATGATGTCGAGGTCTCCGTCACGAGAGAGGAGCACCATTGCTTTTGAAAGCAAAACGTCTCCAGAAAGAATAGCTGCCGTATTGCCAAATTCTGCACTCGCCGTCGATCGTCCTCGTCGCGTTACCGCATTATCGATTACGTCGTCGTGAATGAGGGTAGCCATATGGATCATTTCCATACAGGCACCCAACTTTCGAGTTCTCTCAATACTGAATTCGAGGTTTGTCGCTTGCGCGGCCAGCGTCACAAAAGCCGGTCGCAATCGCTTGCCTCCCGCTTCAAGGGTATGCCGCCCAACCTTTTCTACGAGGTCAACTTGCGAGCGAACCTGGAGGAGAAGTTCCTCTTCAACGATTGCCACTTCATCAGAAATGCGGGCAAGAAGTTCGGGGTCAACGCGGCCTTGGGACATTGCGGAGAATGCTGTTGCTGTCATGATAGTCGCCCTCCTGGTTTTTGGGCGTAATGAATACAGATGTTCCCCAACAAGAGATCCTTGTGACGAACATTTTCGAACCCAGCACTCTCCATCGAGGCCGATAGTTGTTCTCGGGTCAGAAACCTAAGTGTACTTTTTGGGAGATAGGTGTAGGCCGTAGCTTTACCAAAAAGTGCGCCAAGTTTAGGGACGAGTTTCAAGCAGATGAGTTCCGAGCAAAACCTGAGAATCGTGTTTCTGGGGCGAGCCATATCCAAGGAAGCAAACCTGCCTCCTGGCTTGAGAACACGATAAGCTTCGCGATGGGCTTGGTCGATATCGGGAACATTTCGGATGCCCCAACCCACGCTGACGGCATCAAACTGATTGGAACCAATTGGCAAGCTACAAGCATCACCTAAAGAAATCGATTCTTGATTCTTCGTTTGAGCTACTTGAAGCATTGGCAAGCAGAAATCGACCCCAAACACATGGCCGCTTTTGCCAACTGCCATTCGAAGGGGAATCATAAAATCGCCTGTTCCACAGCAAACGTCGAGGGCAGACATACCTTCTGAAAGTTGAAGCGTGGAAACCGCAAATCGGCGCCAGCGGTGATGGAGTGAGAGGCTGATCAGGGAATTGATACGGTCGTACGAGGGAGCAATTTCAGCAAACATCCCCTGGACGGCTTGACGTTTCTTCGTCCCTTCCGCTGTCCAGATTGCTTCTTCAGTACCTGAAATTTCCGCCTGCACACTCTCTTATACCACCCCTTTGAGGGGTTAGTTACAGAACTTTCAAGAAAATGTGAAAACTGACGGCGAAATGTCAGATTGTCCTTATTCCGTGGATTATCTATCCGGAAAAACCGATTAAGTGGGACCTGGATCAAAACGGGTAAGGTCCGCCAAAGTTATGATTGATGCCTCCAAAACTCGATGGCTGGATATGATGGGGATGGCGGTTTCCGACCCCGATCATCAAGATGTTCATGAGGCATTCCGGGGCGCATTCCGTTCTACCGCTGGCACACGAGCGAGAATCGATGTTTTTTCTACTTGTCCATTCCTGATTTATTTGGATGGAGCGTTAATCGGCGAGGGGCCCATGCGCTGGGCGGACACGCAGCCAGAATATCAGAGCTTTGAAGTTAAGCTTAAAACTGGCGATCACGTTGTCGCTATTCACGCTCATTACGAGGGAGTCGAGACACGGCTACTCCGAATTCAGCCGGGATTTTTGGCATGCAGGGTTGAGCAAAGCGAATCCTTCCAAACCATTGAGTGGAAATCCACTCCACTGAGAGGTTACTCTTCAAAAGTAAAGCGAATCAATCCAGAGCTTGGCTGGATGGAATGGTGCGATACAAGGCAACACCCTTCCGATTGGATATCGGTAAAGAGTGGAGGTTCCGATTGGGCACCTGTTAAAGCTCAGGCATGGGTAGGAATCGCTCCACGCCAAAGCGAGATTAAGCTCGCTGTATCTCTTCCTTTCGAAGCCAAAATTCTGGCCAAGGGCGAATTCACTGAGGTCTTTGGTTACGACAACGATGAGCCGAATGCTCAGTTCTTCCTTCGGGATTTGGCCGCTTATCATGGACCGCCTCAAGGTGTTTGGAGACGTTTCGACTTAGGCAAAGTGCGCTTAATGCGCCCAAAGTTCACCATTGAAGCTCCTGCGGGAGCAATCGTGACCTTTGCCTATTCAGAGAATTTGGTGCATGGACGGGTCTCTCCGTGGATCACGCTTTCTGCGGGGCCGTCATCCAATCTCGATCGCTACGTCGTAAGGGGAGGCGTCCAAGAATTTCACCCAATGACTCCCAAAGGCGGTCGGTACGTGGAAGTTCATGTTACCGCCGACCCTAAAAAGGTGCGATTTGTGGAAGAGAAGTTCGTCGATCGGACTTACCACGGCTCGCCTCAAGGGGCCTTTCACTCAAGCGATGCAAGGCTCAATGAGATTTTTGCCACCGGAATCCATACCTATGCGAGTTGTAGCGAGGATTCGGTCATCGATAATCCGACGCGAGAAAGAGGGGAATGGATTGGAGACACGCTTTCTATCGGTCTCGAAAATGCGGGGGCTGTTTTTAGTGATTTGAAGCTCTTTCGCAACGCCCTCCGGCACGCTGCCTACTGCTCCAGGAGTGACGGGTTGGTCGCTGGCTTATGTCCAGGCACAGTAGGCTATCTTTCGACCTATGCCTGCCACTGGATGAACGCGGCAGTGCGGTTGTGGGAAATGACCGGAGATCGCGATTCCCTGAGAGAACTGTTCCCATTCGCCCGAAAGAACATGGTCGCTTTCTCGACTCACCTAACAGATGCAGGTCTTGAAGGAGATTTGGGCTGGGCGTTCATTGATTGGGGATATGTCGGTAACGAAGGTTCGAGCGACATGGGACTGAATCTCATTTACCTTTCGGCCCTTCGCAGCATGATCCGGTGGTGCAGCGCTCTTGGCGAACCCACCTCGGAGTATGAAGCTGCGGAAAGTCGCCTCAAACACGCGATTCTCACCTACTTCTCGACGAATGCTCACAGGCCCGAGAAAGTTGGACTGCAACGAGTTGTGCTAGCCCTTCGCTCTGGGCTGGTACCAACTGTGCACCAGCCGAATTGGGTTCAGTTCGTCAAGAAGCATTACCTTTCTTGTTTTCCGAACGATCAATTTGCCCCACATCTCGCTGACCCAGGAACAGCGCAACCGCGATTGATAACTCCCTTTTTTAGTCACTTCGCGTTGTCAGTTCTGTGGGAGCATGGTGAAGGTGAGTTCGTTCTCAATCAATATCGGACGTGTTGGGGATGGGCGCTCGATCAAGGCTTAACAACCTGGCCGGAAGTATTCGACCTTCGGTGGTCTCATTGTCATCAGTGGTCGGGCTGCCCGACTTGGCAGATGTCTCGATATGTCTTAGGACTGTCTCCGCGGCGGGATCTGGAAGCCAATACATTCGAATTTCGCCCTCATGTCACTTCGCTAGAAAAGGTGCAAGGAAAGATTCCAATCGCCGGAAGCACCTACGTCATTCACGTGGACGTCCATCGCACTTCCATGCAATCGCACTGGCACATTCAATCCGAAATTCCAATTCGCCTTCTCTTCGATGGCAAATTAAGCGAGCCCCTTACCAAGTTTGAGCATTCGGTGACGCTTAAAGATTAGAGACTTCTTTCTTGGAATTTTCGGGTTTCGTGTATCGTTTAAGCAATCATGCTCCTCATCGCAACTCTCGTTTTGGGTGTCCAACGTCCTCCTGCCGATGAGGTGATGAAGTCGATGCTGGCTCACTATCAGAGACTAAAGAGCTATTCCGCGAAAATCATCCACCACGGTGACTTTCTATCTGAATCAAAGGAGTCGACCGACACGCTGTCTTGGCTCGCACCGAAACGATTTGAAATCGTTTCGAATAAGGATTCTTCTCCGAAAATATCCTCCAACGGCAAACGGGTTGCGACCTTCGTGCTCCAAGGGGTTCCAATTTTGGAAGATTTAACTCAGGGCCAGCATATTCCTGCATGGGAGCCACGGGGCGGCATCGTACTTTCACTGCTCATGCGTGGCCAGTTGGCAGACCAGTTATTGCACCCCGAAAAGCCACTCAAAGTGAGTTACTCTTATGGCAAGGACCTCAAGTGGCATGATGTTCCGGTGAGCCAGATAGAAGGGAAGTTAACGGCTCCCGGATTTACCGAGACGATCAATTACTACCTGAGCCCAGACTGTAAGCAGATCGTTGGGCTGGAAGTAATCACCGGTGATCGATCTGTTTGGACTCAGTACACCGAAGTCCAAGAGAATCCGTTGTTGCCAAAATGGCTGGGAGACCTCCCGAAAACTTCAGGCGAGTCTCCCAATTAAGTTTGGAATCGCTATTTGCCGTTCTTAACGTATTTATCAAGCCAGGCTACAAAGCGAGCCCATTGGTCAAGAATGGTCTCCTGCGCGACCTGACCATGATCCTCATACGGATATTTATAGAGAGCGGCGGTCTTACCCAGCGCTTCCATCGCATCGAACATGCGCTCCGAGTTGATGGGATCCGTTCCGACATTCTGGTCTTCCATCCCGTGGTACATGAGCAAAGCACCGGTCATCCGCTCCGCGAAGAGGAACGGCGACATTTCGAGATAGAAGCTGCGTCCGTCCCACAGCTGACGGTCATCAGTTTGAAAGCCGAATGGAGTCAAAGTGCGGTTGAAGTTTCCGTCTCCCGCGATTCCCGCTTTGAAGAATGGAGTGTTGACCATGGCGTTTGCAGTGCTGAATGCGCCATAGCTGTGGCCGCCGATTCCCAGACGGCTTCGGTCAATCCATCCTCGTCGGTCCAGTTCATCAATCGTCGCCGCAAGGTTATTTCGAAGCTGAGGGACATACTCGTCATTCTTGCGTTCTGCTGGACCTACGATTGGACAATCAGGCTCCACAACGGTGTATCCCAAGCGCGTGAGGATCGCTTTGTTCGCTCCCCCGACCTGCGCGAACAGATTCTTATTGAAGGCACGCTTGCTTTTGTTGTAAGCATCTTGAGTGGCGAATTCTGATGGGTAGAACCAGAAGAATGCAGGAGGGTGAGAGCCAAGCGTGAAGTACTTGGGAAGCGTCACTTTAACTTCAAATTTGAAGCCATCTTGTCGGGTAACAGTAATCGTTTCTCTTCGAGCTTGCGTGAGATCGGGAGCGAAATCTGAATTGTTAGTGAGCTTCGTTTCTTGACCACCAGTCACCAAGAAGCTGTTCGGCACCATTGTTGGCGATTGGCGAACAACTAACAGCGACTTCGCGTCATCGTCAAAAAGGGATGGCTGTTCAAAGACGTCAGCCTTGCTTTCAAAAACCGATTCTCGCTTACCGGTTCCTAAATCGACTCGTTCAATAAATGGCCGAGGAGCCTCTTTTTGAGGATCTTTGGAAATTTTCGTCCCTGTGAGATAAGCGTATTTGCCGTCCGTTGAAGTTCGAGCGACAGTTCCTGTTATCGGGCCTGGTTTCGTCGCGAGCAAAACCGGATCCTCATCCGCTCCCGTTTCAACAAGAGTCTTTGGATGCGTGGGATCATCCAATTTGACAACGGAAATTCGGGATTTCGTTGCGAACGTTTGCTCCAGGAACAGCGACTTCATATCGCTGGAATACGTAAGCGAGTTGATGTGTGCGGGAGCCGTGAAGATAACTTTGGCATCCTTGGTTCCGAACGGCGGTAGCCATTGCATCACTTGGTCCGGTCGCTGAGGGCCCTGGGCCGCCCCGGCTGCGCCACGTGCTCCAAAACCACCCGCACCGCGACGTCCTTGCTCGTCCGTATTCTCATTTTCATCTATCGAAGGGGCTTCAGGTGCTGGTTGGACTTGAATGAAACTTAGACCGTTACCATCTGGGCGCCAAGCAAGGTTCCGACGAGCAGCGCCTAATCCGCGACCTCCCGCACCCGAGCCAGGACCGTCTCCGCCTTGCATCCCACGCTTGTTTAGGGAAACTGTCTCGGTTCCAAGATCATCCCAAATCGATTCGTGCTGGGGAAAATTTGAGACGGGGAAGATATAGGAGAATGGTTTCTCCATAACTGTGACGTGGAAGAATTTCCCATCTGGAGCTGGGTCGACAGAACGAATCATGGCAGGCTTGCCGATCGGAGTGACCTTGCCCTTTAGAGTATCCACAACGGCAAGTTGACCAGTGGTGTAGTACTCCAGCTGTTCTTGTTCAAAAGGATTTTGTAACAAGCTGGGATAGGTTCGAATCGCGGTTGGCTTGCCATCTGTGACCTTGACCTTAGGGGTCGTTGCCACAGGTGGTTTTGTAGGCAAGTGAGCTCGGTTTTTGGGGACGAGTACCGTTACAAGGTCGTTCTGCCCAATCCAAGTCAGCGTCGTTACAAATGTGGCGAGCACGGGCCAGTTTGTGACTGCGTGGCACTTTCCATCGGATGCGTTCGCAACCCAAATTTCGGTTCGGTCAAGAAAATGGGCGAGGAAGGCGATCTGCTTGCTATCGTGTGACCATACGGGATCAGAAACACGAGCATCAGGTCGTAACGGGATACTAACCGAGTGACCACCTTCGATTTGTACAATTCGCAATCCCTTGGCGCTTCGAGTGGTGAGGTCACGGGCTCTATTCGCGGCCACGTCGACCTGAACTCCTCCGAGATTGACGTGTTCTTTTCCGAGGGCGGCCAGACTTGGCATTCCGTCACGTTCGGTCACTACGTAAAGGCGATGATCGGGGCTAATGTTTGTGACGGAGGCGTTTTTGTACCAAGGGGCAAGTGCCGCATCGGCAATCTCTTTGGGTGGTTGAATGTAGCCTTCAAGAGTGAGAGGGCTCGATTTAGCAGGTGTTTGGCCGACTGCTACTGCAAAGCAGATCAAGCTGAAGGCGGCAACGGAAGCGCGCACGCAAAACATGGTTAAGAGATTCTTACTGGTTTTGCGTGCGCGTTGACTAAGAAGTTATTTACTTATCAGCGACGCATCTCGGAAATGATGGATGCGTACTTCTCCTTAACGACCTTTCGCTTCACCTTCAACGTGGGTGTTAATTCACCCCCGTCGATGGTAAATGGGGCGCTTAGGATCGCATGCTTCTTGATGATCTCGAAGTTCGCGAGAGTCTTGTTTGTCTTGTCGATCTCTCGCTTGATTAGCGATTTGACATCGGGATTGGAAGCGTAATCCGTTCCTTCCGCCAAGCCTAGAGATGCTCGTACGGCTTCAAAGTTGGGGATGATGAGAGCGACGCAATATTCCATTCCGTCTCCCAAAACAACCGCCTCTGAAATGAACGGCGAGGCGGTGAGCTTGTTTTCGATTGGCTGAGGTGCGACGTTCTTGCCATTACCGAGAACGATTAGATCTTTCTTGCGGTCGGTGATCTTTAAGTTGGTTCCTTCAAACTCTCCAATGTCGCCGGTATGGAACCAGCCTGCGGGATCGATTGCACGAGCGGTCTCATCGGGCAAGTTAAAATAGCCTGTCATGAGGCCCGGGCCCTTTACCAGGATTTCGCCATCTTCCGCGATTTTGATCTCCATGCCAAGGCTCTCGCCGACTGTCCAATATTGGTTTCGGTCGGGATGGTTGATGCAGGTTCCGCCGCAAGTCTCGGTCAAGCCGTATCCTTGGAGAACCGTAAGCCCTGCCCCCATGTAGAACTCTGCGACATGAGTCGGAAGAGCGGCTCCACCGGAAATGAAGAAACGCATTCTGCCGCCAAGCCTATCGCGAACCTTGCCCATTACCAACTTATCCAGAATGCCCGCAAATGGAGCAAATTGCCCCCGAGTTTTGGCAATTCCTTGATTCATTGCCATGTGGAATAGCTTCTGTCTCAGAGGAGGCATCTTCGAAACGCCGTCGGTAACCTTGTCACGGAAGGACTCCAAAAAACGAGGAACGCACAGCAAAATCGTAGGTCGAACTTTTATGAATTCGGTCGCTAGTGAAGCCAGGCTCTTCGAAAAAGCGATCGTAGCTCCCATGTAAATTGGAAGGCACTGTCCGGCGACTCGCTCATAGACATGAGACATCGGCAAGAATGTCAGGAACATGTCGTTCTCGTTCAGGGGGAGCTGACGTTGCGCACATTCGCAGACATGGAGAAAGGTACGATTCGCGAGCATGGCTCCCTTCGGCAAACCCGTGGTACCGCTCGTGTAAATGATCGTCGCGATATCTTCTCGGTCGATCTGGTCGATTTCGTGATTCCAAGCCTCAAGCGAAAGAAGGTCTTTGCCGGAATTGGCCAGACTATCCAAGCTGTCTTCTCCCTTCAAAAGAATGGATCGGATGCCGTTGAGGAGAATGACCTTGGCCATCTGGTCAGGAGAGCCTGCAATAACCAACTTTGCCTGGCTATCTCGAACGAGATATCCAACTTGATCCGCTGGAAGGGTGGGATACACCGGAACAACGGTAATTCCAAGGGTCTGACATCCCCAATCGGCAAACGCCCACTCGACGCAATTTTCACTTACGATGACGACTTTGTCTCCTCGACGGAGACCCATGCCATAAAGAGTGCTTGCGTAAGTTCGCGCTTTTTCGAGTAGATCCCGGTATCGAATCTCGTCGAAGCCATTTTTATTCGGCGCGAGCATCGCTACCTTATCGGGCACCCGATTGGCAGTTCGGCGTAACATATCCCCTAGCGACTTTGCTTCCATGTGTGTGGGTGGTAGTTTCCCCTAAAAACACACATTCGTAAAGGCTGAATTATTTGGGACTCGCTGAGTGAGCCGCAATTTCCCAAATTAGCGTTCGAAATCAGTCCATTAGAACGAGTCTTTAATGAATTCGTGGTGCCCTTGAAGATTACCGACGGTGATTTCTAAACCATGTAAAGCTTTTTTGTTGGCGGCTTCAGTCAATATCAACGGCTGACCGTACGCAGCGCGAACGTCCTCGGCGGCGATATATTTCTTATTTGGATCTCTGAGGTCTGCGCCTCCCTTATCGTCGATCACGAGGTGCTTGGGTGTAAGGGTAATCCGCTTGTCCGATATCGTCCAATTCCCTTCAATATTGATCGTCTCTTGCTCCCCTTCCAACTCCATTTTGTAGGTTCGGTGGGTGGCATAGACTTGAACAAACCCCTTGAGCTCTTCTCGGGTTCGATCTTTATCCGAACCTCCGTTTTTTAGAGTTGTAACGACGAATTTGCCGGACCATTTTCCAAGAAACGGCATGAGTTCGGTATGCATGTTGCACCCCATCAACATGGTTCCGATCAGAATTGTGAGTGCCGTTTTTTTCATTGCTAGGTTCCTTTTGTATTTCCAAAGAGGTCGATGTGAAGGCGTTGAGTCAGTCGCCAATTTCGTTTGATCACTTCGTCTACAAGCATTCTGGAGCGTCGATGAAGCGTTTCGCTGTCGGTTCCTTCTGGCATGAGTAGCACACGACTCGATTCGATATTGTGCAACTGGCCAAGGAGAGTTTCAATTTCGGTGAGGTCATTTCCGGTTTCTGGGTTAACGACAAATTTAAGTTGATACGGGTAGCTGTCCACCAGGCTTTGAAGTACCGGAACCGCTAATCTTGCAGCTTCATGTCGCTGTTGCCAACCTGATTCTTTGCCGGGAGTTGAATGAGCCAATTTGGGGCTTATCGACATTAAGTCGCAGGGAAGTTGCCGGTTGATCGTGCCTGCTGTTTCAATCGTAATCGTGTGATTTCGGTTTTTGAGTTCAATCGCGAGATTCTCGATGGGATCAAAAAGCATCGGCTCACCACCCGTTAGGACCACATGGTTGATCCCATACTTTTCGATGGCTTCTACGATTTCGCCAACCGACATGGTTGGACCCTCAGGCTTCCAGCTTGCGTAAGGGGTGTCACACCAAACGCAACGTAAGTTACATCCGCTAACTCGAACAAACACGGAAGGGATACCTACCCAAACGCCTTCGCCTTGTACGCTTCCAAAAATCTCTGCAATCCGTAACTTGTCGTTTGACGGCACGGAACTATTGTGAACCGTCAGGCTGGCTTTAGGTGTTCAAACCATGTGGTTCAGAGCCGGGTCCTTCATTCCAAGGCTATCAAAAGCTGCTTTACGAATCAGGCAGGAGTCGCATGCACCACATGCTCGGCCATCTTGATCCGGGTCGTAGCAGGAGTGCGTGAGGCTGTAATCAACGCCAAGTTTGAGCCCAATCTGAATAATTTCGGGCTTCGTCAGGCTAATTAGGGGAGCGTGAATTCGCAACGGACTCCCCTCAACACTCGCTTTCGTTGCGAGCTGAGCCATCTTTTCGAAAGCTTGAATGTATTCGGGGCGGCAATCAGGATAACCACTGTAATCCACCGCGTTCACACCCACAAAGATATCGTTGGCACCTAATACCTCTGCCATCCCGAGAGCAATCGACAGCATGACGGTATTCCGAGCAGGCACATACGTGACCGGAATTTCCGCACTCATGTCTGATTCGTCTCGATTCTTTGGGACATCAATGTCTGCGGTAAGGGCCGAGCCACCTATTTGGTTCAGGTCGACCGACACAAACCGATGGTCTTGGACGCCCGCAGCCTTCACAACCTTTTTTGCCGCTTCAAGCTCGACATGGTGACGCTGGCCATAGATAACCGTAAGTGCCGAAGCGTCAAACCCGAGGTCCTGAGCCATGGCAAGGCACGTTGCCGAATCCAATCCACCACTTAGGAGGACGACGCATTTATCTTTCGGTTGTGTAGGCACCTTTTGATTATGGACTTTGGTGAGCAAGAGTCCGACTGCCCTGAAATCGTAATTCAATGAAGACTGGTTGCCTGCAACCGTGATATTCGATGGGTGAGTCCCTTTGATCGAAGTCTATGCTCATGTTCCAGACTCGGTAGACTTGCGCCGGAATGATCCCGCTGCGCGATAACCAAAAGAGGGACACGATAGCCGTGGTGACCTATACCTTGGTGGCCCTGAACGTGATCATCTATCTATGGGATCGTCAAGGTCACCTGATAGGCCCAAGCGTCGTCTTCGCCGACTTGGCGATGCGGCCAAACGAAGTGGTAGGAGCGCTAAGGACATCGTATCATCACGAAGTAAGCGGATACCTATTCCCAATAGTGACCCTCTTCACTTCGCTCTTTCTCCACGGGGGAATCAGTCACCTCGTTGGAAACATGATCTTCCTCATCGTGTTCGGAGCGGGAGTTGAAGAGGCTATCGGTCCTGTGCGGTATGCGCTTTATTACCTGGCGTGGGGATTTGCCGCCGGATTTTCTCAGGTATATATCGATCCGAGTTCGCCGGTCCCAACTTTAGGTGCCTCTGGGGCCATCGGAGGCGTCTTAGGAGCCTACTTCCTACTCTTCCCGAGCAACAAGATCCAGGTATATGTTCCTATGTTCCTGTTCTTGTCCTTTGAGATAAGCGCGTGGGTATTACTTGGCCTATGGTTCTTTTGGCAAATTCTGATCCCGCAGAATGGAGTAGCCAATTGGGCCCATGCGGGTGGATTCCTTGCGGGCATGTTGACCGTCTTGGTAATGGGTGGCCGATCCGCCATTCTAAAAGGGCGTAATACCGGGTACGACTTTACGTAGCATCGGGTGCAAATCCCGAAGTTAAACAAATCGATTTATGAGACAACCCAAACTGCCCGTGTGGCTAATCGCCGCCATCGCTTTGTCAACTGTCATCTCGCTGTTTTCTGTTTATCGAAGGTGGCAAGTCGAAACCCAAAATCGTGCAGTTTCCATCGCAGTTGAATTTGATACCGTTGAAGGACTGACTGCGTCTCAGGGCATCACGATCGATCAGGGCCTCGTTGACCTAAAGGCTCAAGGCGTGAATGCTCTCGTATTGTCAGAAGGAACTATCGGAGAGCTATTGGCAAAGGGGCAGGCTACGCTCCAAACGAGCACTTGGCCGGTGAACCAAGGATCGACTACCGTCATGACTCCAATGTCGACGCTTAAATTTAGCGACGTTACGGTTATGTCTCGAGCCGAACGTGGCCTTCGAATTCGATTTCAAAACTTAGCGAGTCGCTTGAAAGGCAGAAGTGTCGACACATTAGATCTACCGAACGTATCGCCAATGGTCGTCAGAACGACGCCAATCGGATTGGACCCTCGCCAAGTTGAAGTTGCCAAGAAAATGGGCTTCAATATTGTTGCCCGCTGCGCAAACCCTCCGGGTGTGAGTGCGAAGGGAGTGGTTCAAACCCTAGAGTGGGTTCATGAGAACGGTGCAACCGTATTTCTCCCCGAGGGCGACCAAGTACTTGGTCGCCGAGAATCGCTTGACACGACCATCGAAACGCTGAGAAATCTTAAAATGCTCTATGCAACTCCTGAGTTTGCAAAGATCGGCGGAGATATTAATGTCGTTGAAAAGGCCCCCGAACTAGTCGTTCGTTTGCACTCGGCGCAGGCGGCAGAACTTGATAAGTTGACACTTGGCGATGCGGTTGAACGTTATTCTAAGGCCGCTCGCGAACGCAATATGCGAATGTTGATGATTCGGCCGTTTAGTTTTGGTGCCGAGCAGCCCAACAGATCATTTGCCAGCTTTATTAAGAAGATTGACGATCAAATCATCGGCCAAGGCTTAGCTATGGGAACGGCAAAGCCCTACCAAGAGCCAGCTATTCCCAAAGTGCTTCATCTTCTCCTTGGATTGGCACTTGCCCCGGTCATTTGGTATTCCATCGCAGTCTTTGTTCAAGATCGAAGGGTTCGATTAGCGGGAGCTGGACTCATTTCACTGCTAGCGCTCTTGGCCTACGTGAAGTCGGGCCAACACGCAATGGCTTTCTTGGCTTCGATGGCGTTTCCTTTCTTAGGTTTCGTCATTGCCGATAAGATTTCTCTGCCTAATTTGCCTAAAGCTCTGCAGCCTCTTCCAGCGTTTTTGCTGATCTGTTTGTTCAGTCTCGTGGGGGGATTGTGTGTGGCGGGCATGCTCAACGGTCTTCCGTTCTACATCAAGGCGGACGAGTTTAAAGGCATCAAGATTTCGGTCTTTGTTCCGATTATCGGGGTCGGTGTTTTCTACCTATCCAAGATCGGCAATCTGAAGAAGATCATGTCTGGACCGATCAATTGGAGTTCGGTGATTCTCGGTTTTGGAATTCTCGCCATGCTTGGATTCATGATCGCTAGAACCGGTAATGACAACGGCGTTGGCGCAAGCGATGGTGAGGTGGCCTTTCGAGGTGTCCTCGACAAGATCCTATTCGTTCGACCGAGAACAAAGGAATTTTTAATCGGTCATCCTTTACTTTTCTTGGGTATCGGTCTCCTCACATTCATCCGGTCGCGACAACCGGTTCTGGAGAGCGAAACCGGGCCATCCGAAGATCAATCCACTCCGGCTTTGGCGGGATGGGCTGCCCTCGCAATGATGGTTGGATCGATGGGTCAGACGGACATTGTTAACACCTTGTGCCATTTACACATTCCAGTGATGTTAAGCGTTGCTAGAATCTGCCTTGGGGTTGTAATCGGGAGTATTATCGGATTGGCAGTTTGGATCGTTGCACTTAGGTTCCTTCCAAAGGCCGAGGCTTAATTTTTGGCAGCACACTTATTATTTGCAGGATATATCGGTTGTGGAAACATCGGCGACGATGCGATCACCCTTGGACTCGTTCATGGTCTCGGTAATGCAGGCTATGAGATCACGGTCATGGCGGGACGTCCGGAAGAGACGAATCGTCTCTACGGCTTTTCATCCGTGGATCGCCGCGACTTCAAGGCGATTGAACTTGCGATGTCGCAATGCGACGCTTTGGTCTTTCCTGGTGGGAGCATCTTCCAAGATGTAACAAGCGTTAAGAGCGTCGCCTATTATTCCAAGCTCATCTCGATGGCCAAGAAAGCAAAGAAGAAGGTTCTGCTCCTAGGCCAAGGGGTAGGGCCCCTTGAGTCTTTCTTCGGCAAGCGAATGGCAGCTGCTGCGTTCAATGACGCCGATGTCATTTCGGTCCGGGATTCTGAATCGGTTCAGACCCTGAAGGATATCGGGGTTCGCAAAGCTCCTCGGTTGACCGCCGATAATGCGTTTTTATTGCCGAATGTTGAAGCTGCTGACGAGAACCAAGGCTTTACGGTTGGGGGCATGAAAACGGTTGGCATTTCAGTTCGCCCGCTTGACAAGAAGACCGATGTCGCAACGATCTTCGGTGACTTCTGTCGACTGCTCTACCAGGGTGGATCGATGCCAGTATTGATCGAGATGGATAAGGAAGAGGATGGTCCTCTGATTGCAGAAATCGCAAAAAGACAGGGCGGCAAGATTCCGGACCTTCGCAAGATGGCTACGCCCATGCAGCTTCAACAGCGACTCTCACGTATGGATAGCATTGTTGCGATGCGGCTTCATGCTGGAATCCTGGCGTCAACGGTTGGAATTCCTCCCCTAATGGTCAATTACGATCCGAAAGTTGCAGCGTTTTCGAAAATGATGGAACTGGGTACGCCACTAGCAGTCCAAGGGTTAACGGCTCAGCGGCTGTTTGACACCTTTACCAGCTTCCAAAAAGACCGAGAGAGAAACGGTCGTGTTGTAGAGCGCAAACGAGATGAGATGCGCAAGCTGGCCGAACTCAATGTGGAACTCGTTCGCGACAACGTCCGAATCTAGATTCAACCATCGGACTTAAGGGTTTTTCAGGAACGTTGAGCCTAGTGAAACGTAGGTTCATCATGAGATCACATATTGCAATGTTTGTTGCCGGAGCGATTGTTCTGGCAGGTTGTGGCGGAGGCGGAGATAATGGCAATTCGTTTGGCCATGCCGACGTCACAGGTGTCGTTTACGATCAAAACGGAGGCATCGTTCGGGATGCGCAAGTTTTCTATAACGATCTAGGTGCAGGTTCTGCGCGCCAGACGGTAACTAACAGTAATGGCGCTTATGTGTTGAAAGGCGTCCCGGCCCTCGATGACCTTATTCAGTGTCAATTGACAAGTAACGGGGTTCAATACTTTGGGCAGAATCTTGCGCGGCTTTATGACGGCCAGCGGACGATGACGGTGAATATCGGTCTCTATCCCGAGTCAAAGCTCGCTTCGATTCATGGAACGGTGTCCGATAATCACGGCAACCTTCTCATCGGAGCAAAGATTTTCGCGATACCCGATAACGGAACTACTCTATCGAGTTCCTACGGAATTACCGATAATCGGGGTAACTATTTTGTCGGAGGCTTACTGTCTGGAATCAAATACGACATACAGGTTAATGGTCTGGGATATAGCAGTGCCCTCGATACAGAGACCTTGAATGCGGGCCAAGACAAGCCTGTGAACTATACATTAACCGCGGCATCTACCACGACACTCGCACCACCCAGTAACGTTCGAGCCATCGCATACACGACACCCGCCCAAGCAACCACACAAATTAAATATCGAAACGCTTTCTCAGCCATTCGCTCAATCACGAACCCAGGCAAGGTATTTCACCCGACGATGAAGAAGTTCGTTTCAGGTGGATCAAATGCAATCGAAGTCGATGTCATGTGGTCGCCCATTACAGACACTTCCTTACTCGGCTTTGGGATTTATCGCGGAGCCAACGGCCGACCACTCTCCAATGTGGATTTCCTTCGCGATCCCTTGTCTGAAGTTTACGAAGATATGGATGGCGGACTCACCAGCGGGACTTCATATACCTACGCAGTCACGACAGTCAGCACGAGCGCAAGCAACGGTCAAGGTGAAAGCAATCTAAGTGCCAGTGCGACGGTTACGCCGCTTGGCCCACTTGCTTTAAACGGAGTTGCGGCGTCAACCCACCCCACGTTCTCCTGGTCGCCAGCAAACGGAGCAGTCAAGTATTCGGTGTTGCTGTTTGATCAGTACCCAGACATTGGCGTGCTTGACATCTTTGACACTCTTCAATCGCCAACCCAAGGTACTTCGTATCAATACAACGGCAATTTACTCTCCCGTGGAATCACCTACTACTATGTAGTAATCGGATACTCATCAACCGGAGACCAGAGCGTAAGCCAAGTCGGTCAGTTCACAGTTCCCTAAAGGAACCATTGTCCAAAGAGCCCGAGCATCGGAATTGTTGATGCTTGGGCACTTTCAAACCAAGTAACCTGTTAGTTGAATCAACGGATAGGATTCGATGGAAACGGATTTACTTATTAAGAAACGCAGGCGACAGTTCTTCCTGAATTTGACGCTGACTCTAGTTGGCATTGGCACGATCCCTGCTGCCTACCGTTATTTTAAGGACTATCTGTCTGGCGACCCGTTTAGCTCCGTTTTTGCGAAGACTTCCAACGAGATTGATGATTCCATTGGAATCCGAATGGACGGAGTCGAGTTGCGCGACTATTCCGGTGCCAAGCTGATTTCGAGTGCATACGCCAATAGGGTCGACGTTCGAAGAGATCGCCAATCCGTTACCCTCTACGGAGTTTCTCGGGGCGAATATTCGAGTGAAAAAGGGAAAGTAACCTACTCGGCTACTCAAGCGATTTGGAGCTTCCAAACCAAGCAGGTTGACGTAACCAAGAGTGTCGACGTTCAAGGAAAAGACTTCGATTTACACTCCAATCGATTTAATTACGACGATCGCTTGGGGCTCGTGAAGATTACTGGAGCCGTCACGGGAAAGCTCTTTAACGGATCTGTCTCAGCAGATACGATCAGCTATAACCTGAACACAAAAGCTGCGGATGTCGGTCCGTTTTCTTGGACGGGCGAAGTCAACCTAAGCGATCAGGTGGACAATAAAGTAACTCCTCGAAAGTGGACTATTCGCGGTGCCCACATGCATGCGTTGGGTGCAGGCTCAGATAAATATGTGTACCAGAAAGCCACCGCGACTGACGGTGAGCTGATCATTAATGCTCCGGAAATTGAGCAAGATCGAAAAACCGACGTGCTAACTGCAACCGGTGGTATCGAGTACTACTCGGCGAAGTCAGACATTCTCGCGGACAAATGTGTAATTTATCGAAAGGAAAAGAGAGCCGTGCTGAGCGGGCATGTTGTCATGTACGTCAAGCCAAAAAGTCAGGAAAACGATCCACCTAAAGAGGAAAAACTGCCAGAGTTTAAACCAGTTGCGCCTGATAAAGTTGTGACTAAACACGCTTCCGAGCCCGTCGACAAAGACACTCAAAAGTCGATGGAAGATGAAATTCGATCTAGTAAGAACCTACGAGAATTTCCAATGGTCGTGGTTTCAGACAAGATCGAGTATTGGTATGCAAAAGGGAGCCGGCACGCGATTATTACTGGGGAGCCACAGGGTAGGCAAACTCTTAAAGGAGACGAATGGCGTCACCTTTGGACGCATGAAGCGTTTTACAACGGCGAAACCGATAAGCTGAAGCTTGTTAGCACTCCAAAGACGAAAAACACGCTCATGAAGAATTCAATTGGTGATATTTTGCACGTCATCGATATGGAAGTCTCGACCAAGGAAGGAGACGACCAGATGGATTGCACAGAGCCCGATGGCCAAATTACGACGGTCGATGATGAGATTCCGCGTGATGACAAGAAGAAGGGAGACGACAGAGGGGGAATTCCTCCACCCACGAAAGGCAAGGGTGGAGGATCTTCGACAAAGCCTTATTCGGCGGTTTGACCCGCTAATCCCAAAGCTTCGGCATTGGCCTTAAGGGCGGTAATAATATTCGCGATGTGATCTTCAAGCGGTACACCGATTTCTTCTGCACCTAGATAGACGTCCTCACGATTCACCCCCGCAGCAAACGCGGCGGTCTTCAGTTTCTTGAGCACGCTCTTCACCTCAACTTCGTGAATACTACGACTAGGGCGCACGTAGGTGACCGCGGTGACAAATCCGCTTATTTCGTCGCAAGCAAAGAGATACTTCGAGAGCATGGACTTACGAGGATGTTCTTCTAAATCCGCGTGACCACCAATCGCATCGATCAACTCATCGGGCCAATTCGATTGTTTGAGAAGCGCCATGCCCCATTGCGGGTGTTGGTCCGGATGAGCTTCGTAGTCAAAATCGTGGAGCAAACCTGTGATGCCCCATAGCTCAGTGTCCTGATGCAGAGCCTCTGCATACCATCGCATGCAGGTCTCAACACCTAAACAATGGCGTCTTAAGGAGTCACTTTGAGTGTTTTGGATGAGGAGCCTCCACGCCTCCGTGCGGTCAAACATTATATAATTGTGCCACTCGGAATAGGTAAAAGGTGCAGTCCAAAGGTCGGAAGTCAAAATGTTGATTCCTTAACCTGCTATCCTTGCTCCTATGCGTCTTGAATCTTTGTCTTTTTTGAAGGAGATCGTTAACACGCCAAGTCCCTCCGGTTATGAAGAGCGTGCGGCTGAGGTCTATCGCAAATACACGCGAAACTATGCCGATCAGGTCACGACGGACGTTCATGGCAACGTTGCCGCTATTCTGAACCCTCAAGCCGAGATGAAAATCATGCTTGCAGGACATATGGATGAAATCGGATTCATCGTTCACTACATCAGTGAAGATGGCCTAATCTATTTCTCCGGGATCGGTGGGCACGATAGCGTTATGCCCGTTGGTCAGCGCGTGTGGGTGCACGGCAAAGAGCGAGTTCCAGGCGTCATCGGTCGAAAAGCCATTCACCTTTTGGAAGACGAAGAGCGAAAGAAGAAGCCGGAAATTAAGGATATGTGGATCGATATCGGCGCAACTTCGCGAGCGGAAGTAGAAGCCCTTATCAGCCTGGGTGATGTCGCAACGTACCAAGTCGAGTTCCAAAGTCTTTTAGGTGATCGAGCAACTGCTCGCGGTTTTGACAACAAGATGGGAAGCTTTATCGTTGCTGAAACGATCCGGCTCCTCAAGGAAGATGGTGGACTTGATCCAAACGTTGGAGTGTATGCCGTGGCTACCGTTCAAGAAGAAATCGGTCTTCGAGGAGCTCGAACGTCAAGCTTTAGTATTGCGGCCCAGTCCGGGCTAGCAGTGGACGTTAACCATGCGATCGACTACCCGGGCGTTAGCAAAACTCGGCACGGTGCACTTGACATCGGAAAGGGTCCGTCGGTGATGCGCGGAGCAAACTCAAATCCCGTAGTGTTTAAGATGGTGTCGGATGGAGCAAGGGAAGACGGCATT
Organism: uncultured Armatimonadota bacterium; assembly: GCA_903899015.1. Taxonomy (GTDB): domain Bacteria; phylum Armatimonadota; class Fimbriimonadia; order Fimbriimonadales; family Fimbriimonadaceae; genus Fimbriimonas. The sequence continues at coordinate 59,385 of CAIUHP010000084.1, forward strand.
CCCTTCCAAGTAGATGTCACTGCTGGGGGGACCGGTACCGATGGTAACGCCATGCAACTCAATCGAGGCGGTATGGCTGTTGGGATCCTTGGTGTTGCGCTTCGCTATATGCACTCACCGGTGGAATTATTGTCACTTACCGACGTTGAGAACTGTGCTCGTTTGATGGCAGCCTATTGCCGTCGCGTAACTCCTACAACGGACTTTACGCCCCGACTTGGTGCTTACTAACAACGACTTCGGACAACGAGACATTCGAAATCGCATCTTCTGTGCATTCAGAAGGTGCGATTTTCTTTTATCTTAAAGCGTTCTGGTACGAATTCCAGAATTGCCAGCGGGAAACGGTTCAAACTATTGCAACCGATCTCGGAACAGAAAAAGGTGACTTTTCACCGTAATGAGAAGGCGGAGATTAATCTAAGTTGGACCAGCTTTGCCTGACGAATGGAAGCTGGTTGTGGGTCTAAAAGCGGCCGGGTATTGGAACGTCCAATTTGCTCGACTCGTCAACAAACCAAAATTCCACACCAAACATGTCAAAGTGTCGATCGAAAAAATGTAAACAGGAGGTCAAAGCGGCATGGAGCTTTTGCCCTCGCTGTGGCAGAGACAATCGACCGAAAGAATTCAGGCCGACGATCATCAATTGCGGCCATAAGTATCCGACTCCTAAGCGATATTGTGTGATTTGCGGGGTGGCGTATGGTGGTTCGAATACTGCCTTGTCCTCCGAAATGAATATTCGGTTCGGCAAACTTCTGCTCACTTTTGGAGGCGGTTTTGCGTTGATCTGCTTCTACATGAATCACCTCATGGGCGATGGTAGTGGCATCGGTTATCAGACCGTCAAGTCCTTTTATGAGAAACCATTTCCCATTCCGGGAGTTGCAACCGTGAGCGGCGGACAAATTGCGACGTATGGATTCTACGTAGGGTTATTTTTCGCCCTCATAGGATTCCTCGGTGGAATGGCTGCGAGGGCAAACAAGCCAAAGGGGAAACGTGGTCCCAAAGTGGACGCTAATGCCCGTGGATTTCCTGAATAGAGCAGTAATCGAAGCTTTCAGGTTCTTAGGTCGCGATCAGCTCTGCACCTATACGCCATTTCAGCTCACGTAAAAAGGTGACTTAAAGTGGAATCTGTAAAGTGAGAGACTTTCCATAAGCAAGATCTTGTGCAGGTGGGAGAGGAACCCGACCGTCCATCCAAGAGGGACCGACGAGTTACTGCACGAAGACAGAATGCGGGAATGCCATGGAAGAATGTATCTCAAAAAAATGTGACGCGAAAATTGATTTCAGTTGGAGCTTCTGCCCGACATGCGGCAAAGACAATCGACCCAGTTCGTTTCGATACTCCGTTGTTGGCTGCCACCATCAATTCGAGAGTCCTAAGAATTTCTGCACGATCTGCGGTGAAAATCGGCGGCAGATGATTGGAAGAAAAGTGCGGATTGGAGTTGGAAGCGGGCTCATGGTACTTGGTGCCGCCATGCTAACTTCCGCCGTTGCCATTCGAGAGATCGCATTTTCTGGCGGCGGGCTAGGTTATCACTGGGTGAACCAGTGGTACGAAAAGGCAACCACACTCCCTGAAAACATCTACGTACGTGGGTCAGATGTTCCTCCCATGCTGATGGTTTACGGAGCCGCCTCTGTTCTCTTTGGAATGATGATGACGGTGAGTGCGCGACAGAGCCGCCTTCATCGAAAACAGGAGCCCCTTTCAAGTGCACTCATTCCAATGGATTACAACCTGTAATACCTTTCCCGATCTGAATTCCAAGGCGAGCCTATGTGCTCGCCTCTTTCACTTTTGACTGACTTACTAACACTCGCTGACGCTGACCGGAATGTACAGGGCTAATCCACCTTCAGCGGTTTCTTTGTATTTTGAATTCATGTCGAGTGCCGTTTCCCACATGGATTTGATAACCCCATCTAGGGAAACCTTCGCATCTTTAGGGTCGCTATCGAGAGCGATATTGGCAGCTGTTATCGCCTTGATGGCCCCCATCGTGTTTCGTTCGATGCAGGGGATCTGAACCAGGCCACCGATCGGATCGCAAGTTAGGCCGAGATGATGTTCCATCGCAATTTCGGCTGCCATAAGAACCTGGTCGATCGATCCTCCGAGACATTGGGTCAACCCGGCAGCGGCCATCGCAGAGGAAACACCGATCTCGGCCTGACATCCGCCCATCGCAGCTGAAATGGTTGCGCCCTTCTTAAAAAGGCTGCCAATTTCACCTGCGGTCAAGATGAAATCCTCGATACTCCGTTCGTTTGTCTCACAGAAGCAATGCATGTAGAGCATCACGGCCGGTATCACTCCTGCCGCGCCGTTCGTCGGGGCTGTCACGACACGACCAAAGGAAGCATTTTCTTCATTGACCGCGAGCGCAAAGCAACTGACCCAACGGGAAATTTCTTGAAAGTGACGCCCTCGAGTTTGAATAGCAGCCAGCCAGCTATGGATCGAGTCGTACTCGATTCCTGCGAGTAAGGTGCGATTTATCTGGGCCGCACGACGCTTTACACCTAGTCCTCCGGGCAGAATGCCCTCGGTGTGACAACCCCGGTAAACACAGTCGATGAATGTTTCCCAAAGTTTGCGGATGCCTGATTGGATTTCATTTGCTGATCGCCACGTAAGCTCGTTTTTCCAGACGATACGGGGAATCGTTTCACCTTGCTCGTTGCAAAAGTTCGACAGCTGGTCTGCGCGTTCAAAGGGAAAGGTAACTTGGTGATTTCAGGACGGTCAGTGTCTTGGAGCTCTTGGACGACGAAACCGCCTCCGACGGAATAATAGGTCTGAGCATAAGTTTCACCAGAATCTAAAGTCGCGCTGAATGAAATGCCGTTGGGATGAAAGGGCAGGCTTTCGTCGAAGTGAAACACGATGTCCCGATGGCGGTCAAATGGCACGGAAAGTGTCGCGTTTAAATTCAACTGTTGTTGAGATTCAATCGAAGCGATTTGATCGGAAATATGGGTGGTGTCGCAGGATACTGGGTCTTCACCTTTGAGCCCGAGAATCACCGCAATATCCGTTCCGTGTCCTTTACCAGTCTTCGCCAGTGAGCCGTATAAGTCGACTCGAACCCCTTTTATTCGGTGAAAGTAACCCTGAATTTCGATCCATTGAAGGAACTGCTGGGCCGCGCGCCAGGGACCCATGGTGTGAGAGCTTGACGGACCGACACCGATCTTGAATATGTCAAAAATGCTGATTGCTTCCATGTACGTTTCTCATTCGGACTGAGCAAAGTTGAAAACTTGCTTAAACGAGGCTACGACATGCGGCTTTGCATCTGCGATTGAAATGTCTGTCCCAAGTTCCAGACTAAGGGAGGTCACTCCATGGCCTTGGATGCCACAGGGAATTATCATATGAAAAGGTGTCATGTCTGGATTGCAGTTGAGAGCAATTCCGTGCATCGAGACCCAGCGTCGAACCTTAATACCGATCGCGGCAATTTTGTTGTTCCCGACCCAAACGCCCGTATTGACGGAGAGGCGTTGTCCGTCAATATCATAATTCTTGAGTGTTTGGATAATTGTTTCCTCCAAACTCCGTAGCCATTTGTGAAGGTCCTTCCCCAAATTGGCGACGTTGAAAACGGGGTAAATCACGAGCTGTCCTGGCCCATGATAAGTTACATCTCCACCTCGATCGGTCCGAAAAATCTGAATCCCGTTTGCCTCGTATTCAGACAGCGGTAAAAGGAGATTCCGATCATGGAAATCCGAGCCGAGGGTGAGAACCGGAGGATGCTCAACTAAGAAAAGCGTATCAGGTTCGGTTCCATCTGCCACCTTCTCGAGGTGACCGCGCTGTAGTTCGACACACGCTTCGTAATCCATCCGCCCCAGATCAACAATCTTCAACATCTTGGGACTCGCACCTGGTGAGTTTACTCGGCTTCAAGCAGGCTCAACTGGCTCGCTTCGAGTGCCTCTATCTCAACTTCGGCCATACTATCTGCGGAGTTGGCCGGACGGCGGCCCTTAGGGGAGGAAAGTCCGGACTTCAAAGAGCAAGGTGCCCAGTGAGGCTTGTCCAAGCTGGGGCGGGGTGACCCGACGGAAAGTGCAACAGAAACAAACCGCCGAAGCGCAAGCTGGTAAGGGTGAAATGGTGAGGTAAGAGCTCACCGGCGACGCGGGTAACCGTTCGGCCGTGCAAACCCCGCCTGAAGCAAGACCAAATAGGGGGAGGATGACGCTGCTCGCCGACTCCCCGGGTTGGTCGCGTAGATAAATCGCCGTACAAATACAGAATCCGGCTTACAGGCCGACTCCATTATCTCGCCAGTGTAGCTAGAGGTCAGTCAAGATCTTGGCGTAAACAGCAGGATCGACGTTGCCGCCACTCACTACGCAACAAACGGGACGTCCCGTCATAAACAGCTCTTGATTGTTGAGCACCGCCGCCACTGCCAAAGCACCGGTGGGCTCCACCTTCAGATTTAGCTTGAGGAAAAGTGTGCGGACGGTCTCAATAATTTGAGAGTCGGGTACCTCGATGACGCTGTTTAGCCCATCGTGGCCATGCAAAACATCCCAGTTGAGTTTGCCAAGACTTCGAGTGCGCGCACCATCCGCAATCGTTTTGGGTTCGGATTCGTTGGTCTCGAGTTTTCCGGCTCGAAACGAACGAGCCGCATCGTTACCAGCAAGTGGCTCGGCCGCGATCACGCGAACATTGCGATTATCTTCGTGAGTCGCTAAGACCAGTCCGGAAGTTAATCCTCCTCCGCCCACCGGAGCAACGATTGCTTCCAGGTCCGAAAAATGCTCAAGTATCTCCGTTCCGAGAGTGGCGTTTCCAGCAATGACCCATGCGTCGTCAAATGCGCTTGATATGTAGGCGTCGGGGTCTTCTGCTGCCAGTTGGGCGACTCTCGCTTCTCGAGAGATCTGAGAGACATCAATAAGGTCGACGATGCCACCAAAGTTGCGAACCGCGTCGACTTTAACTTTTGCGGATGTGTCGGGCATGACAACCGTACACTTTTTTCCAAAGATGCGACAAGCGAACGCAAGTGCTTGCCCAAAATTGCCTGATGACGCAGCAATGACGTTAGACTGAGGAACGTTCTTAGCAACCTGAAAGGCGGCGCGGAACTTGAAGCTTCCGGTATGTTGAAATGTCTCCGAAGCAATGGTTAACTTCACTTCCGACCTCTGAACGAGATCGCTTGCGTCGAAGAACGTGGTCGGGCGTGGGGATATTTGTCTCAACGGCGTAAAGTGTAGCTCTTGATAGAAAACTTCTTGGCGTTACCCAGTCCAAAGTTGGTGGGTTTGTATTGCCCAACCGCATAAAGATTCATTTGATCGGCAAAGTGAGGGCTGGTTGGAACATTGGAATTACCATAAGGCAGAATGCTCCACGATTGAATTCCCCGAGGATCCAGCGAGACGATCATGCGGAAGCTTGAACCAAATGTGGCGTGTGATCGCCCATCTTTCAGAGTTGCACCTCCTGCTGATGCAGGGCTGACTGCCGCAATTGGAGTCCCCGTAGCGACGTATCCAAAACCTTGAACGGGAGCTTTTTCTGCGCCCCGCTGCATGTACTGAACACCTCCCCATCGAACTGACAAGCTGCCTTGCTCGGCAATCATTTTCTTCACCGCTGATTCCAAAGATTGGCGTGCGACTTCATTTTGTGGTTGGGTCCATTCGACCCCGTGAAAGGCATCGGATGATAATCCGGGGTTGGCTTTGTTCTCTCGGAGCCAGTAGGTGTAGAGAACGCATCCCACGGATTCCACTGTCGCTTTCTTATCCCATTTCTTGAGAACGTCGATTCCATTACCTGCCGTTACGAGGGCTGCTAAACGATCAACTGTTGCCGCCGCATAGGGGACCGTACAGTCGGTTGCAATCTCCATCGCACGCATAGGGCTAACCTTCTTGGCCGACTTCAGTAAGGCCGAAAGCACTTCCCAACGGCTTGTGGGGCCATAGGAAGTCACGTATGCTGGCCAATCTTGATTGATCTCGTTACCTAAAGGAGTGAGTTTGGGGTCCGAGTTGCAATTTACCAAGATGCCGCTGAGCGGGTTCTCCGCATGAGGAAGCTTGTCCATATCCCAAAGCTCCCCCCAAGCGGTTTTGGGATCATCGCCTGCCAAAACTCCATTCCAATTAAACGAGGCGTCGCGAGTTGGAACGAACGCATTGTATTGATAACCGATGTTGCCTTTGATGTCGGCGAACACAAAATTCCACATCGAAAGTCCACGCATTTTTAGACTGTTTCGGATGTCCGAGACACTCTGGGACCGTAGCATCGACAAACCTTGCTTTATGGTCGTTTCAGGATTAGGGATCGAGAACCGGGCGGCTCGGTTACTAAACGGAATCATGGGGCCCCATTCGGTAAGTTTTGAGCTCACGGTATTGGATTTAAGCTCGCCATTGTCTAAGTAACGCATCGTAACGCTCTGGGTCTTGAACTCTTTCCATTGGCCGTGATAGCTGTATTGGTTTCGGTTGGCTGGATTGACTTTGACTGTGTAAAGCGTATAGAGGGAAGGGTTGTTGTTAGTCATCGACCACGCAACTTTGTCGTTGTGACCCAGGACTCCGGTAGGCAAACCAGGAATAGCGACTCCCCGGAAGTGTAAGTCCGGCATATAAATCGCAAACTCGTGCCACACGATTCCCCCATCTTGACCATCCCACCCTAAGTGCGGATCGATTGATAAGATCGGATGTCGAGTGGTGGATTTCGATGGAGCGAGTGCAAATTGATTCGAACCGGCGCCCGGGCTGATCTTCGCCGACATATCGAGCAAAGGAAAAGCTCCGTTTACAAATTGGGCTAGCGACAGGACGTCAATCTCGGTAAACGGCTCAATCCATTTTGGAAGCGAGCTTTTTTGTTCTTCAATCGCCTTATTCGCGCCCGCCAGGAAGCTGTCAACGACATCCTTTGCTTCTCCAGATAAGTTGGGTGCGATCTGTTCCGCCCGAGCTTCAAGCCCAAGCCCGCGAATAAATCCGTCTTGAAGCAGGGCTGACTTCCCATTTGCCTCGGCACTTCGACCCCGAGCGATTTTGTAATTGAGGGCCATTCGCTGGGCATGGTCCTTGCCTTGAGCGTAGCCTTGACCATAGCAAGCATCCTTGAGGTTGGTGGCGACAATGCTCGGCACCCCAAACTTGTCCTCATAGATCGTCACCTCTCCGGCGTGGGCAGCCGTCGAAATCGCGATAAACGAGAGAAATGCTAATCCAGACCTATTCACAGGCTGATTTTAGCAACTGGAAGCGCAGGCCGGTGTGATTCCAGCGGAGAATCTTGCAGGCGTTAACTGCCCGATGGTTGGTATTTAATCGAAAGGATTCCAATTTCCACCCGGTTAGGCTGACCTTTCTTCGGAAACTGAAAAAATCTCTCCTCCTGATCCATGGATCGAGAAGGAGAGGGAGGCTTCTGGCATCAATACTTGCGAGTCGATACCATTTGCTTGGCGTTCGTTTCGTCGAATTGATCGTCTTTCATGACTGTCTTTCTTGGCAATGGCTTCTTGGCGATGGCATCGTTCATGGCATCGAAGAGTCCTGGACCGAGTAGAGCTTTACACTCGACACAGAAGTTAGCCTTGCCATCTGCAACGGCTTGGACCATCGTCTTCTCACCGTCAATGCTTGCGATCAGAATGTCCTTGCCTGGCTTCATTCCTGCTTCTTCAATCGCCTGAATGGCGCCAAGTGCCATGTCATCGTTGTGTGCAAACACTGCATTGATGTTCTTTCCGTTCGCACGAAGGAAAGCTTCCATGACCTCTTTACCCTTGGCTAGCTCAAATCGACCCTCTGCGTCGTTTGTGATCTTGATGCCCGGATATTTGGCGATCACTTCCTCGAAGCCCTTCTTGCGTTCCAGCTGAGGTGCCGAGCCATTGTTTCCTTCGATTTCAGCGATGTTTCCTTTCCCGTTGAGCTTCTTCGCAAGGAATTCGCCGCATCGTCGACCTTCGTCAACAAACTCAGATCCAACCAAGGTGGCATAGAGCGTAGGATCCTTGACCTCGACGGCACGATCTGAAAGAACAACCGGGATACCCGCATCCTTCGCCTCTTTTAGAACTGGCTCAAATCCAGTGACGACAACCGGAGCCAAAATAATCCCATCGACCTTTTGAGCGATGAACGTATGAATCGCCTTAATTTGGTTTTCTTGCTTACCTTGTCCATCTGAGAAAATCAAATTGATGCCGCGCTTAGCCGCCTCATCTTTGACGGAACCGGTTTCGGCCGTTCTCCAACCGCTCTCAGCGCCAACTTGAGCAAAACCAATGGTTAGCTTCTTGCCGCTGGCGTCACCGGTCTTTTTGGCACCGTCATTGCTGGATGTTGTGCCCCCGTCAGTGGATGAACTGCCACAACCTACAACGAGAATAGCGGCGAAAAGGGTGAAAAGACTGTAAGTGAAGATCTGCTGGCGGCCCATAGTTGTTCCTCTTTGAAAGCATCTTTCCTTTTTGAAAGAGCGTGTGATTGAGAATAACATATCATCGCTTCGTTCGGTTTGAATCTGAACGCTCATCGAAAAAGAATCGTTCAATGTCGAACGGTTAAATGCTAAAATGGTTTCTTCCATATGGTACGCAAGGCTTCCGGACCCGTTTTGGGCAAAAATAGAAGGATGAGGTCGGTGCGTTAAGTTGGGACAGAACTTCGATGCCATTGTTGTGGGAGGCGGCATTGTAGGATGTGCTTGCGCCTACTTCTTATCTCGCGATCTCAAACGGGTATTGCTCATTGAACGAGGTCCAATCGGGGGTGGGTCGACAGCAGCCGGTATGGGGCATGTCGTTGTGATGGATGATTCCCCCGCTCAATTTGCTCTGACAAATTACTCACAGCAACTTTGGATGGAGCTCTATCCTCAACTTAACCATGCGTGTGAGCCTCGTATGACGGGAACCATGTGGGTGGCCGCGGACGAAGAGGAGTTTTCCCATGTGGAAGGGAAACGAGATTTCTACGTGAAGAATGGGTTGCCTGCCGAAGTGCTGGACACAAAATCTCTTGAAGAGGCAGAGCCAAGCCTGAGAAAGGGATTACCCGGAGGCCTTCGAATCCCGCAAGATAGTGTGATCTACCCAATGGCGGCCGCCCAGTGGCTGTTGGGCCAGGCGCAATTGCGTGGTTGTACGGTGATGCTAGGTCAATCGGTTACGAAGGCCAAAAACGGGGAAGCGACACTACAGGATGGAACCGTTCTTTCCGCGCGATATATTGTGAACTCGGCCGGTGACCACGCTTCGAGCCTCACGCCCGAGATCAAAATTGAGCCACGAAAGGGCCATCTCATCATCACCGATCGTTATCCTGGATACGTTAATCACCAACTCGTCGAATTGGGCTATCTCAAGAGCGCCCATGAAATGTCGCAGGAATCAGTTGCTTTCAATGCTCAGCCACGGGCCACAGGGCAAATCCTCTTAGGTTCATCACGTCAGTTTGTCGGCTGGAACGATGAGATCGACCGTGCGTTAATTGCCAAAATGGTCAAGCGAGCCGAAGAATACTTGCCCTCGATTTCTCAGTTATCGGTGATTCGAACCTGGGTTGGGTTCCGCGCGACGACTTCAAACAAGCTTCCTCTCATTGGATTTCTTCCTAGCGACCCCAAAATGTTGGTCGCCGCTGGGCATGAAGGTTTAGGAATTACGACTTCGGTTGCCACCGGAATGCTGATCGCAGACCTTGTTGCCGGACGACCCTCGAAAATTGATCGTTCACCGTTTGCCCCAACAAGTGGAGTAGCGGCATGAGCGAAGAGCGAATTCAACTGAAGATCAATGGGCTTCCAGTCGAGGTAGCGCAAGGAACATCGGTCGCGGCAGCGATTCTCAATAGTGGGAGGACTTCCTTCCGGCAATCAGTCGACGAAGAAAGTAGAGGACCGGTTTGTGGAATGGGGATCTGTTTTGAGTGCCGTGTGTCAGTTAACGGTCATCCGCATATCCGAGCTTGCATGACAACCTGCGAAGCCGGAATGGAGGTGATCACCTTTGGGTAAGACAGCAAAGTTTGATGTCCTCATCATTGGTGCGGGACCAGCCGGTATTGCGGCCGCAATGGCAGCCAGTGAGCCTGGGAAATGTGTCGGATTGGTTGACGAGAACTCCGCTCCTGGCGGTCAGATTTACCGGGCGCTTAAAGGCCAGATCCAAAACTCGATCTCCAGTCAAATAAAAACTCTTGACGACAGAGGGGTTATTCGATTCGACGGTGCAACCGTTTACGATGCGCCAAGACCCAATACGCTATCCATAACTAAAGGCGGCGAATTCCAGACCTTGGAATACGAAAAGCTCATTCTTGCGGTCGGCGCGAGAGAACTATTTCTCCCTTTCCCGGGCTGGACACTACCCAACGTTATGGGGGTAGGCGGTCTACAAGCGCTCGTGAAAGCTGGCCTCGACGTTAAGGGCAAGCGAATTGTCGTTGCGGGAACCGGCCCCCTCTTACTGGCTGTCGGAGATTTCCTCAAGAAGTACGGTGCCGAAGTTTTGGCAATCGCCGAACAAGCTCCGATTGTAAATCTCCTTCGATTCTCAACCAATCTCCTCTCTTTTTCGTCAAAAATCGGACAGGGAATAAGCCTCATCGGCTCGGTTGGTACGAAGATTCGTCCCGGAACATGGGTGGCATCGGCAAGTGGCACTCGCGCATTAAATTCAGTCATTCTGTCGAACGGTAAAACGACTCAAGAACTGGAGTGTGACTATCTTGCCTGCGCATACGGATTCGTCCCAAATTTGGAATTACCCCTCCTTTTGGGATGCGCCGTCGAGGACGGTTTCGTTCAGGTGGACAGTACTCAGCAAACATCCGTTCAAAATGTTTACTGCGCAGGGGAGCCCACCGGCATTGGCGGTATCGACCTCTCTACTTTGGAAGGAACGATTGCAGGATATTTCGCGAATCAAAACGATTGCCCAACGCTTGTGTTGAAAGCACGTGATCGATGGAAGCTGTTCTCAAAGAAGCTAGATGCAACTTTTGCTTTAAGAACTGAGTTGAAAGAGCTCGCTTCACCCGACACGGTGGTCTGTCGGTGTGAAGATGTCCGCATGAGTCAATTGGTTGGCTGGGAATCATCCCGAGCCGCTAAGCTTCAAACTCGTTGTGGAATGGGGGCATGTCAAGGACGTATATGCGGTCCGGCAACCCGATTTCTCTTGAATTGGGAGCACGGTACGGTGCGCCCACCTTTAATTCCGGTGCCGCTCGCCGGTTTAGAGACTCGAACATCAGCGGTGATCGAACAACCCGAAAACTAGACTCACAGATAGGAAAGAACAGGATAAACAAGATGATTTGGAAAGGCGTAATTCCGGCGATAACGACTCAGTTCAAGGAAGACATGACTGTCGACCATGACGCGATTGCAAAGCACATTATTTGGCTTGTTGACAGCGGCTGCGTCGGCATTCTGCCGCTTGGTTCGCTCGGCGAGGGTGCGACCCTGACTCATGACGAGAAGGTTGCCATTCTAGACACATGTGTTAAGACTGTGGGTCATCGAGTTCCTGTTGTCGCGGGCATTTCGGCGCTGAGCACTGATGAGTCCATTCAACTGGCAAAAGACGCAAAACGAGTAGGCTGCCAAGGCTTGATGGTTCTCCCTGCATACGTCTACAAAGGCGATTGGCGAGAAACACGGGCCCATTTTGATGCTGTCATCAAAGCGACTGACCTTTCCTGCATGCTCTATAACAACCCGATCGCCTATGCGACCGACGTACTGCCAGAGCAACTTGCCGAACTCGCAGAAATGAATCCAAACCTCCATTCGGTTAAGGAATCGAGCGCGGACGTTCGACGAGTCACCGCGATCAAAAACTTGCTTGGAGATCGAATCGCGATCTTTGTCGGCGTGGATGACCTCATCGTCGAAGCAGTTCCAGCGGGCGCAGTGGGCTGGATCGCCGGCCTCGTGAATGCATTCCCAGTGGAGACGGTCAACTTGTACAACATGTGCATGGAAGGACGCCATGCCGAAGCAGCCGAACTTTATAAGTGGTTCCTGCCACTTCTCAAGCTTGATGTCGTTCCAAAGTTTGTTCAGTTGATCAAGCTGGTTCAGCAAGAAGTCGGCTGGGGAAATGAAAGGGTCCGAGCTCCTCGCATGACGATTGTCGGCCAAGAAAGAGTGGATACGCTCGAAACACTGAGAATCGGTCTCGAGAACCGGCCGTAATCGGAGAGGTTGGGCATCGGCTGAGGACTTCAAACCATCTCATTCGATGCCTGCAACTCTTGAAATATTAGAGAGCTAACCTCGTTAGCTCCTTCCTTTAGAAAACTACTCGCCGAGATAATCGGGAGCCGGTTGGCACATTGGAACTTCCGTAGTTGGATGAAGTTGCTCGAGTAGCTCAAGCAAAACGGTCAAATTCGCTTCTGAGACCGCTTCCATCGTCTCTCTAATGCGTTCCAAATGTGGCTGATAGAGTCTGTCAAACAGCTCTTCACCGGCTTCAGTAAGCCGAACGAAAACAAAGCGACGATCTTCCGTATCTCGAATTCGAGTGACGAGGCCTTGCTTTTCCAAATTGTCGACGACAACCGTGATGTTTCCCCCCGTTTTCAAAAGGTAGTTAGCAATGTCTCGCTGGGCCAGTGGTCCGTGAAGTCGTAAGACCTTCAAAGCGCTAAATTGGCTGGCTGTCAAACCCTCCACCATGAGCCCGCGGCTAACCTCACTATGAAGAGCTTCCGCCGTTCGAACCAACTTCACGTAAGTGGTCACCGAAAGGTCTTTGGCGATGGGCTTCGTCTTTTCCGTCATTAATAACTTTCTCGGCCGAAATGTGGACGCGCTTCATTATGACTTGGAATTAATCCGCCGAGAAGGTATGGATCATGCGGTTTCTATGTTAAGGCTCATCTCAATGGATCCAGAAACTATCCTAAATGACGCCTAAGGTGATATTCTGAGTTGCCATGAATCGACATAAGCTGTCCCGTTTGCGCGTGCATAACGCCCGACCTATCGGAGTTAGTGTGTGCGTTTGGATGGGTGTCATCTCCCTAGCTAGTGTCCTTATAGGGTGTTCATCAAGTAAGTGGGCTGGCAACTACAAAGGCCTTCTTAAGGAAGTCGCAGGTAAGAAGCCTACTAAGAAGATTGGGTATTCCGAAACTAAACCAATTCTCACAAGCACTTTAACTCTGTCTGGGGATGGATCTTATACTGGGAAATTTAGGGAGGTGGAGTATTCGGGCGACTGGAAGGAGTCTTCAGGCAAAGTCACGCTCACGCCGAAAACCTACATGGGGATGACACAAGAGAGCTTCCCCAAGACCAAGAAAGATACCGATGCAGGCGCGGTTGATTCCTTGTTTAAGCCTTATGAACTGGAAGAAGGCGCTGACGGTAAAACCCTTGTTCATACCGACGATGCCGGAACCAATACGTTTACAAAGGCAGACTAGCTACCGAGTAACTCTCTAAACGAACCAAGCCAAGGTTCGTACACCTTCCAACGATCCACTGCTGATCGATAGAGTGGCTGTCGTACCTGCCACAAACTCGGTGTCGTCACAAGGCGATCGTTTCTTTCGGGCCGAAGGCACGCTTCATGCCATGGTAATCCACAGAAAGCGATCATTCGTCGAATAATCGGCTCAGGATTGCCCGTAAGCTCTTCGTAGTCGACTTCAAGAAATCGATCTGAAGGAAGGACTTTACGCCAGTGTGCGACTAACCTTTGATATTGCCGGTAGGCAAAAACGATACTGTCCCGATCATGTGCAAAGGCGGGAGAGCCTTGATAGGCAGTCGTATAAATTGAGATACAAGTGTCAACAGGATTCCGGCGAATATGAATGATGGGAGCTTTGGGAAAAGCGAGATGAATCAAACCCAGCATCTGAAAGTTCTGAGGCATCTTATCCGTGATGCGATCGGATCCTGGGCAGACTGAATCGAGAACTCCAAGGTATTGGTTGATCGCACCCACCAATTGCTTCGTTTGGACGGTCCTTGAGTCAACGTCAAAGAGTCGCGGTCCGCTATCCAACCAAAACTCCACTTCACCGGCCGCTCCTACTTGTGGGTGGCTCGATAGAATCTGTTCGACTAAAGTTGTGCCTGAACGCATCATCCCCACCACGAAAATGGGCTTGCGAGAATTGGAACCTACACCTCGATTCTTGTGGAAGAAATCTTTGCTGAAGGTTGCGATATTCGCGTCGATAACTTGAGCGTAGCGACCTTTAGGAAACGGCTTACCATCAAGTAAGAACTGAAAGGCATCGGCATTTGCTAGGTCGAATTCGCGCATCGACTGCTCGTAATTGCCAAGGTCGGCATAGCCTTTCCCCAACACGTAGTGGAGGTACATGCGATCCTCAAGCGGTGTTTCTGGCGAAGCAGAAACTTCGAGAGCCTGGTCTAGAATGGCCCTGTCGGAAGGCGTCATCTTGTTACTCTGAGCCCAGCCGTAATAAGCAAGCGATTGGTGAGCATTAGATTGGATGGACTGCTCAAAGCATTGCTTTGCTTCGCTAAATCGCCCTCTCGCTTGATACCAATAACCCAACATGCCCAACGCCATACTTGCATGGGTTGGGTCCGTTGACGCTTTTAGAAGGTGAGGTTCAGCTTCGTCCCCTCTGCCACATCCTGTGAGTGCCTGAGCTAGGAGTAGCCTCGTTTCGATGTCATCAGGAGCCTGATTGACGACGTGTTGAAGTAAGGTGACTGCCTCTGAGTCGCGAGAAACTTCAATGAGGCGCTTGGCTTGATCAATTGTTCGTTGAAGCTTTAGCGGATCGAACTGACTCTCCGGTGAGACCATCCGTTACTTCGTTCCGTAGGCAGGCTTACTATCCGTTCCCTGAAGCTTGACAAGATTGTCATACGCAGCCTGACAATAAGTGTTATCGCCGCGTTTTGACTGCATCTGGGCGAGAACCTTTTTGTTTGTGTGACACGATAGGCATTCCTCGTTACTCCAAACCTTCGCGGGTTTGGTTGAGGCTGCCTCAGCCTTGCGAGAGTCAAATGAATAAAGAAAAGCGCCGATAGAAACAATTATCGGAATCGCAATCCAGAGCGGCACTTTCCTTTTTAGCATCCTACTCTCCTTTCTTGGCCTTTCTTTCTTCAGGTGAAAGACCGGTCTTTTGAGAATCCTGTACGACTGACTTCTGGGAGTCGCAGCCGACAGCAACGAAAACAAAAATGGCAAGAAACACGAGCGCCAATAGATTCTTTTTTTGCATTTTAATAATTAAATATGAGTGCCTAGCCGTTGGCTAGGCACTCATCGCCCTTTTTCTTAGTTGGAGAAGAAGGTTCGGGTTGAAGCGCCTGGGTTGTAAGCGCCGTGTGGGAACGTAGCGAAGATTCCAGGAAGGTCGCTGCACTTTGTTCCAGTTGGGAAGATATCTTCCTCACCGTCTGCGCCGCCGGTATCACCGGAAACGTCTACGAGGATGCTTGGATCGGAGCAATAGTCCACGATCATGCTCAAGTTAGCTGGAGTAGCGAATTCATGATTCTCTGCGTGAGGATCACCAAATCCACCCTGGAACTTCACTCCCTTGGCATGGCCATCAGCAAACGCTACTGGGTATTGGCCACCAAAGAACATGTCGCTGGTGTGAGTACCACCGAACGTGCACATAAGGAACTGAATTCCCATCGTGATTCGAGGAGTGTCGTATGAGATCGTATAGGCGAACATGTCTGCAGGAGCCGTGATCGATGTCATCGAAATTCCTGGAATATAGAAGCCACCCTGACCGTTTGGCTGCTGTCGACCGAGCAAACCACCACCACGGCGCTTGATTGGACCCCAGTTATAGCCAAAACCAACATACTTACAGCCTGGCTCGTCACTGCCAGCACCTGGAGGTGTTGCTCCACGAGCAACCGCACTGAGACAACCACCGTCGAAGTCATTTCGAAGCGGGTTCATGAACAGCTCCTCACTCTTTACATAGGGGTAGAGGTGGTCGGTCCAGTCACCCTGTCCGAGTGCAGGAGTCACGTCGTCTGAATCGTTGACATACAGCAACTGACCAGTGCTGATCTGCTTAGCGTTGCTCAAGACAGC
Source organism: uncultured Armatimonadota bacterium (assembly GCA_903899015.1). Lineage (GTDB taxonomy): Bacteria > Armatimonadota > Fimbriimonadia > Fimbriimonadales > Fimbriimonadaceae > Fimbriimonas. Next base: position 75,497 of record CAIUHP010000084.1, read on the forward strand.
GGTCTTCTTAGCGGCCAGCTTAGCTTGTGCAAAAACTGGGAACAGAATGGCGGCGAGAATCGCAATGATAGCGATAACAACGAGAAGTTCAATAAGTGTAAAAGCCTTACGCATGATGCAATCCCTCGAGACAAATTCAGTGCGGCTAGGAACTTTAGGGGACTTTAGCCGCGCTATTAATAGAAGCAAATCCCAGTTAAGTATTTGTTAAGATCATTCAAAACGCCAATAGATATTTTGATTTTCCGCAACAAATCATCCTAGTAATCATAACGAGCTAGTAAAAAGACTGGGTGCGCAACTTTATGCCTTAACAAACGGACTAGAGGATCTAATCATAATCCTTAAAGAAAATTGTATCGGATTAAACGGTTAAGTGCTCGGGGCGTTGAATGAGTTCCGGGGAGGTCAGGTATGCGAGCATGACCAAGAACTCTTGAGAGCGAATTTGAACCTGTATTGGGTCGCGGTCTCGACGACCGACTTAAGTTAGAAAGATATTCTGAAGGGGATGTTAGGCACCTTCGATCATCGCGTGAGCTTCGAGCATTACTGAATCGGGAACGAGGTAACCCAGGTACTTCTTGTAAATCCACTGGAAGATAGGTGACGCCATGAGCGTGGTCACAATTGCCATGATCACCATGATCGTATACAGCCTTTGGGTAATCACACCCTGCTGCATCCCAATATTGATGATGATTAGCTCCATCAAGCCTCGCGCATTCATCAGGGTTCCAATTGCCCAAGCCTCTTTCCAATTTTCACCCGACGCTTTTGCCGCTACCGCGCATGCAACGGCTTTTCCGACAACTGCGGCAATGACCACAAAAAGCGTAATGATGAGAAGGGCAGTTGAGTCGATTAATCCAAGCTTCGTGCTCAATCCCGAATAAACGAAAAAGAACGGAAGGAGAACACCAACCGTAACAGATTCGAGCTTTCCTCGTAGCTCTTCAGCAAATTTTCCTCGCGGCATCGAAGCGCCCATGATGAAGGCACCGAAAACTGCATAGATGCCGATGGCATCGGTGATGTAGGCACCTGCGAAGAGCAGAATCGTGGTGCTTACAAAGAGTGTCTGAGACATCTTGCCGTCTCGCTCAACCGTCTCCGAAAGTTTGGCAAATATGTCTTTCGCATATTTGAGCATCAGGAAGGCGAAGAGCGCTCCGCCCCCGATCGCGTAAATAGCATATGACCAAGTTCCCTTGACAACGGCAAGGACAATTGCGAGAAGTGTCCAAGCAAACACGTCATCAACAGCCCCAGCGCCTAACGCAAGAGTTCCCATCGGGGTGCCAGCGATTCCGCGCTCGTAAATGATGCGTGCAAGCATCGGAAAGGCCGTGACACACATCGCCGCCCCAAAATAAAGGCAACCCGTGAACATGTTGACGTGAGGAGTGAATAAACCATAACCGTCCTTCGTAAACAGGGCCAAAACCGCTCCTAATATAAACGGTGCCGCAACGCCCGCGACCGAAACAGATATCGCGCCTTTCACTCGGGTTTGAATAAGCTTAACGTCAAACTCGAGCCCCACAAGAAACATGTACAGGACAAGCCCCATCTGGGCGATCGTGTACAAGATAAACATTGACGGATGTCGAAGCGACTTCTGCACCCCGTCAATGACATATGTGGCATTGAGAGGAAAGAGCCAAGCTTGAGCCTTTGGAGCCAATAATCCAAATACAGATGGGCCGAGCACCACACCGGCTAACATCTCCATAACCACTTGGGTCTGTCCGAGAAATTTCTGGCCGAACCAACCTACAATTTTGCAGAGACCTAGCACCACTAGGATCTGGATTAGAAATCGTAGCATCAGATCGATTTCGGACATGAGCGTAATACTATCGCAATTTCTAGTGATGCATCTTGGAATTCAATCATTTAGACCATTTTCGGTACTGAAAGAATCCTGGTAGGTCGGCTAATTTATGTTTGCTTGCATCCAGACTTGAATTCAATTATTCTTCTGAAATGGCTAAACGCCCCGAAGAACAGCTTGCGGAAATGCTCTCCAATTTGAAAGATAAGACGGGTAGGAACTTTGATGAATGGTTTGACCTCATTCAGAAGGCCGGTCACGCCAAACATGGCCAGATGATGGCTTTCCTCAAAGGAGATCATGGAGTGAGCCACGGGTTTGCAAACCAGATTGCCCTTCGGTCGGTTGAACGTCTGAATCGGAATGATAATGTGCCTCCGAGCGATCCTGTAGACGCCATGTTTGAAGGTGCAAAATCAGCCCTCAAACCGATTTACGATAAGCTGCTTTCTGAGATTCAAGCTTTTGGCGAAGACGTTGATCTTGCTCCTAAGAAGGGTTATATGAGTGTTCGCCGTTCAAAACAGTTCGCGATTCTTCAACCATCAACCGCGTCTCGATTTGATCTAGGAATCAACTTGAAGGGTGTGGATCCGATTGGAAGATTGGAGGCGTCAGGGAGTTTTAACGCGATGTTGAGTCATCGTGTTCGACTCGCCAGTGTGGCAGAAGTGGATGCTGAAGTCGTAGGCTGGTTAAAACAAGCCTACGACGCGGCCTAACTCTATCTTGGATCGTCAAATGGGTCGAATGTGTCCCGTTGAATGGTTGGAAGCTTTCTTGCCTTCAAGTAATACGGATCTTTCGTGTCTCGACTCCTTGGCCAATCGAAAAGTCGCCTGTCGACTTTTTCGGCTGCATAGGGTGTGAAGTCTGGCTGATCGGTAAAGCAATCGGAGAAGTCGTTGGACACAGCATCAAACAGATTGAGCGGAGGCAGTCCAAAGATCTCATAGAGCGTTCGGTGCATGCTTGTGATCGTCGTGTGCCGATGGGAAACGTATTGGTGTTTCACCCAGGGACTGATGGCTAACAAGACACTTCTTTGGGCGTCAATATGGTCAGCTTCACCTCCAGCATCGTCCTGGGTCACCAAGATCAGCATGTTTTTCCAGTACGGTGTGTGAGACAAAAACTCAACAATCGTTCCTAGGGCATAGTCGTTGTCTGCCATCCAGGACGCTCGGTACGGATAGCCTTTTTTGGCGTTTGGACCAGTGCCATGATCGTTGCAGATCGCAATGTTCACGAAAGACGGAAATTTCTCGCCGCCTTTGATGTACTTTGTTTCCACTTCTTGGCGAAACCATTCTGCTCGGAACATGTCCGGGATATTCATATTGAATATCGGGAAATCGCGACTCGTATTGTCGTACAGAGCCTTCGGCATGGGCATGTTGAGAACTTCTCGCGCTCCGGTTTTCTCTTCGTTTTCTGCCTCGCCAACTCCCGCAAACTCAAAACCTTCTCCGTAGTTTCGGAACTTGACCCCGAAACGATCGAGGTGTTCCCACATGGAGCCGGCTTCAGGATAATCTTCCGGCGCCATGGAACCGTTGCTACCGAATGAAGCCCGACGGCCGACCGCAGTCGTGTCAAGTTTGAAATTCCAGCCTAACGTGTAAAGAAGTTGACAAAAGTTGTTTGGCTGAATGCCAACCAACCAGCGGTGCCCAACTCCGGAAGCCTCCGGTTCCATGTAGAAATTGTCTGAGACCACAAACTGGCGTGCCAACTTGTTATGGTTCTTCATCACCGCGACGTGTTCCAATGTCGGCTGGCCAGTTGCTGAAATCGTCTCGTCATTTCCCCATTGCAAAAGACTCGGGTCATTTTCCGTTCCCGGTACCCGATCAAAGATCGCATCGAACGAATGGTTTTCTTTTGTGATGAAAACCACGTACTTGATTTGCTCTGAGGGTTTTCCTGGATCGGAGTTCCAAACTGGCGACTTCAGCGTAGCTCGGTCGTTCGAGGCATCAACGACGCCGTTATCCGACAGAACTTTTGCCGTAAGCTCCGGAAGCTCTGCATCTTTGGGTACAGGCACATTGAGGAGGACTCCCTGCATGAATCGAAACGGGTCATTAGGCGAGTTGGACCCTCCCTTAGGCCCGTTTCCAAAACCCTTGAAGCATATACAAGCCAGATTCTTCCCATCACCCGACATCGCGAGTCGATACGGATACCAAGCAGTAGGTATCAATCCTGCGACTTTGTTTGTCTTCAAGTTGATGACCGCAATCGAATTGAGCCCAGACTCGGCAACATATAGTCGGGACTGATCTGGAGAGATCGCAAGACCCGTGGGTTCAACCCCTCTGTATCCATGAACGAGGGTGGATGGCTCAAGCGAGATCCTACTCAAGATCTTCCCGGAAGAGGCTTGAATGGCTTCGACATCATCATCATTGGAGTTGGAAACGTAGATCACACCTCCACTGGCCAGCAAGTAGCTTGGGCAACTGCCTCCAACAACTTTGCCCCAAGTAGCGTTAGAACCAATCTGAGACCCGGTCTTGGTTCGAGTTACAAGTTTGGGAGTCGAGGGGTTGCTAATGTCGTAGCCGTAAACTGAGAATGCTTCGATGGCATGCGGTGAACCCAACCCAGGAACGTGACGACCTTCCACGTCGACCCCCTTTTCTGCCTCCTTACTGAAAGTGGCAAAAGGAGGGAAGGTGAGCCCGCGGGGATCCCAATTTTTATCCGTCGTGCCTTTTACCGAAGAGTAAGCAAATTGACCAATGTTCGCTACGAAAACCCTGTTCCCTGAGACCGTCAAGGCGTAGGGGTACCGTCCGGTAGGGATCGAATGGATTAACTTTGCTTGAGCAAGATCAATTACCGCGAGTCGAAAATTGGTGACATCACAAGCGTAGAGATATTTGCCATCCTCGCTAAGCCCTAAATCGTTGAGATAGCTGTCTTCGAAGGTCTGTGTCCCGAGTGAGCCATTAACCGATATCTCAGACTCGACTGCTCCGGTTTTAGCGTTGAGAACATATACGCCGCCGCCCTCGCCGCTGCTCCAAAAAAGATGTTGACCATCTTTAGAATAGATGCATCCCCCAGAGTTGCCTCGCTTGCCACTACGAGTGGACTCAAGCTTGGCCACATGAGGGGTGGATCGCCAAGCACTAACCCATTGTCCTGCTCCTTCGCTTGCCACAAAGACCCGATCCCCGAGAGGATCGATTGCCAAGCCATAAGGCCATCGCGAGACCGGGGTCGGCACTCCGGATGGCGTGAGGAGCCTTCCTTCCGGCAAGATCGTCACTCCGTATGGGGCGTGTTTCGCGAACGAATCGACCGAAGGCATATGGAGGAAAGGTCTCTGAACCTTTTTCGGTCCGGTGAAAGCGAATAGTAGGAGAGCAGGAAGCATCCCCCATACTATAAGTCGCTTGAAGCAATCCTAACCTTTGGTTAACAGAACTCTTCCTACTCTTTAACTATGCTTGCCTCGACAGCAGCCGCCAAAGATTGACCGGCTCTCCGGTCGCAATCGCTTTTTCAGAAGCCTTGCCCGCCAGATAAAGAGTTAGGACAAGCATGGGAATCTGAACAATCGTCAGTGTAAAGATTCCGAGCCAAATGGAACGTAAGATCAGCGAAGGAATGAGTAGGATCCCCTCCCCAACAATGAGGGGCAATGCTACGACCCCATATACGCAGTTGGACACGACCTGTTGGAGCTTGTCGGCAAGGTCGGGATACCCAAGAATGACAACGTACTGAAGGCTCATGCGGGATGCCATACGTATCGGCATAAAGACGACAAACGCGACCGCCAGCATCGACCAATATTGAGAGCCAGTCACCGAGTAAGCAAGCGCCGCGCCTAAACAAAAAAGTCCAAAGGCAACGATTGGAACACCCAGGTTTGCCAAAACTGCTTGCCACCCCAAAATCGGTAGAGGCGAGAGTAACTCTCTTCGCCGGATGGATGATTCGGCCGCCGTACGAGCAATTTGCATAAAGAACAAGGTCAGATAAGCAGTAATTCCTGCTAACAGACCAATTCCAATTAAGGCGGAATTGTTTTTTGCGCTGATGGCGGCCGCCAAAAATCCGAGCACGATGCCGCCAATTGCCGGAGCAATGAAATTGGCAAACGGCTTCTTCCAAGCGGCGCTCAGATGAGCCCAAAAAAGCGCCATCGCTCCGGTTCCGAATGGGGAAACGGTATATGTCTTGACTCCTTTGTGCTTAAAAGATGCAGATTTAGCTGCCATCACACCAGCAAGGCCGCCTTTCGCTGCTTGGCGAATCGTTGAAACTCGTTCCGCGCTGGCTATGGATTGTTCGTACCAGTTGGTGTTCGTAACGAACAGAGGAATCAGAGACACGCCATAACCAATGAGCAAATACAAAAGCGTTCGGTAAGCAGGTTGATGATTGAATCCAGCCACCAAAATGTCGGAAGCCAGACTCGATGGTTTAAATGGTATCCGTACCCAATTCGAGTTCGCGATGCTCACCAACGTGGAAGCTCCCCGGATCCACCATATCAACGCAATCGAGGCACCTAATGCGACGAAAACGCCAATCATGTATCGATGCAAGATGGACCGATTTGGGACCATGATCGAAACGAACATTGCGAGGTTGAAATAGGTACCTGTACTAGCAATCAACGCCACCGTGGGAATCCAACCGGGAGCCGAATAATGGGAATGAGTTGGAATCGTGCTGTGGCTAAATCGCGTCACGCTTGAGAAAACAATCAGGACCATGCCGCCAAAAAAGATTGCGCCTATCGTGAGCGCCGGTAACCGGTTGGCAAGAACGATCCTCCTTGAGATCGGGCTGGGAAAAATGTAGTCCACATCTGACATCGGGAATGCCAGTAACTGGTCGCCAAGTCCAGCATCGATCACGCTCAATCCGAGCAGAATCATGCAAAAAGTTGTAATCGCGCGCAGGATTTCTGGATTGATAGCACGACCGTTAGCGGGATCAACTGGGACACTATTGAAGCCAAAGGTCGTTAATGCGATCGAACCCAATATGAAGAGCGTGAAAAAAATAAGCGGTCCATACTTTCGAGGATCGCTGAAAGTTGTTCGTAACGCATTGCGGATCTTCCATCCGCTCATTAAAAGGATGGGCTTCATGCCGCAGGAGTGCCTTCGGTCAGTTCCAGGAACATATCTTCGAGCGAGGATTCTGCGCTTGACATCAGCTGCGACTTCAATTCTGAAACAGTGCCCTGAACGATGAGTTGTCCCTTCTTCAGAATGATCACGCGATCACAAAGTCTTTCCGCGGTATCGAGCATGTGGGTCGAGATGAGAATGGCATTCCCCTGGGCTCGACGCTCCATCATCATGCTTTTCAACTCGCGCATGCCCTTCGGATCAAGACCAATAAGGGGCTCATCAAAGCAGAACACTTGAGCTTGGTGGATAAAAGCACATGCGCAAGCAAGTTTTTGGCGCATCCCTTTCGACAAGCTCGCCCCAAGGTCGTTTCGCTTATCCCATAGATCCAATCTCGTCAAGATTTCTTCCGCGTGGACGAGGTCCTCTTCCATACGATATGCCGCTGCAATAAACCTTAGATGCTCCATGACCGTTAGCATTTCATACGGATTTGGAACTTCTGGAACGAACGCAAGAGTTCGCTTTGCTGCAACAGGATCATCGGCAACATTGTGCCCGTTCAAAAGAATGGTTCCCGAACTCGGTTGAAGGAGGCTGGCCACGCAACGAATCGTTGTTGTTTTCCCTGCACCATTGGGGCCTAATAAGCCGACTATTTCGCCCGAATTGACGCTAAACGACAGGTTGTCAACCGCTGTCATCGCACCGAATCTCTTGGTGAGGCTAAGAATCTGGAGCATCTATGAAAAGACCATACCCCGAGGTTTGTCCGTGCGAAAGGATTAGTCTTTGAACTTGCTTCTTAGTGTTGCTCGTCGCAAGTCCGATTTCAGCTTGTAGTCCTTGGGTGGATTCCAATCGAAGTTAACGCTCGTCGGCGACTCGTTGAGTCGAATATCCGAGTACGTAGTAAACTCCGTACTGCCGCGAAACGCATATTCCCACCCAAGTGGTAGATAAGTCGATGGGCTAATGTACACAGAAACCATGCTTCCGGGAAGAGATTGCTCGCCGGTCTCAAGGGCATAAACCTTCGCACCTTTAAACGTCGCTTCACGAACCTTGCCCATGGAGAAATACTTAGGCTTGGACTTCGAGAGGAAAGCCTCCATGCCATTGATAAATGGGGAGCCTGGTACACGATCAAAAAGGCTGAACGTTTTGCCGGTCTGATCCACCATGTAGGCGATCGCTTGGCTCATCACCATGAATCCTCGATCCACGATGGCACCCTTGCTATTGGTGACAACTGAGTCGGAGCGATAGTGGTTTGGTCTTACAAGCCAGCATTCCGAGCGAAGCACTTCCATCTCATGGCGATGAATTTCAAACCAATGAATTGTTTTGGCTTCGCTGATATTTTTATAGTATCGTTCGCAAACCGCTTGTGACTCCGCTTCTGACAAGTAATTTTGCGGCGTACGTGGGCCTAGCGCGGTGGCACTAAGCGCGATGCATGACCAAACCAGGTGATTCATATCAGAATTTCAGCGGCAAAGTCCGAATACGCATACTGATCGCGTCGAAAATGGCATTTCCTATTGCAGGCGCAATCGCGAGGATGGGGACTTCTCCTGCGCCGGCTGAGGCAATATCGGGTCGATCAATCAGGATCGTTTCGAATCTGGGAACATCCCAATATCTCGGAACAGGGTAAGTGCCTAGGTGAGGGTTCTTGATTTTGCCGTTGGCAAACTGGATTGCTTCGAAGAGTGCTCCACCAATTCCCATAATCACCGCCCCTTCCACCTGGTTCTTCAAGTGATCAGGATTGAGAATCTTTCCGCATTGGTAAGCATTGACCGCGCGAACAACTTTAATTTCTTTGGTCAAATCGTTCACTGCTAGTTCGACAACGGTAGCGATGTAACCGTTCTTTTCAGTTCCACAAGCAATTCCGAAACCAACGCCCTCGGCCTTCTTGCGGTCCTTCCAACCAAATTTATCAGCGGCGGCGACCAGGACTTCTCGTAAATGAGAGTCGGTCGGCAAGTTCTTTAGCCGAAATTCAAGCGGATCCATTCCGGCTTCGTGAGCGAGTTCGTCAACGTGACTTTCGCGGGCGAAATTATTGAATGTCGCGCCCAAGCATCGGTAAGAGCCTTGTCGCAACGGCGATTCCGCTTGAATCGATTTCGTCGCCGGGCTCGGAACGGTGTAGGGGATATCAATGCCGGGAGAACCGGAGTTAAAGTTCGTGAAACTCCAAGCCGTGATCTTTCCGTCGGAAGACACGGCACTTGTAATCTCATTCACGCCGGCAGGGCGGAAATAGGCGTGGGTGAACTCCTCGATCCGTGTCCACACCAGCTTGATCGGTTTGCCGAGCGCTTTCGAGATTCGAGCAGCCTCGACGGCTGCGTCACCCGAATGCTTGCCGCCATATCCCGACCCAGTGTCGGGAACCTGAACTCGGACCTGCCTCTCCGGAATGCCAAGCGCGGTTGCTACTTCGGACCGAACACCAAAGGGGCGTTGGGTTCCCGTGATAACGGTCATTTTGGAACCATCCCAGTCCGCCAAGGCTGCTCGAGGTTCAAGCGGAACGTGGGCGATGTAGTTTGCCGTGTAAGTAGCTTGCAGCTTCTTTGATCCAGCGGGAATCGATGGATCAGGGATGGCAGTCGTTCCTCGCAGTAAGGTGAACAACTCGTTGTTGCTCGGACCAGGAATTTCGGTCCATTCCGCTTTTAAGCTCGCAAGTGCCTTTGCGGCCGCTCGCTGGGTAGGACCGGCTACTGCGACGAAGTTCGCTTCGTGAACAACCTTGATTCCCGGCATTGTTTCCGCCTCTTTTGAGTCAAGGGATTTTAGAGTTGCGCCGAACGATGGAGCCCGTAATACCTTGGCATGGAGCATTCCGGGTTTGGTTTGATCGATGGAATAGTGGTGTCGTCCCGTTACAATGTTTCGAGCGCCGACCTTAGGAAGGGAAGTTCCCATCGTTTTCCAAGACTTGCTCGGTGTAAGTTGGATATCAGTAGGGATAGCCTTGGAAAAGGGCTGTCCCTTAGCAATCTCACCGTAAGTCGCACTATGAGAGCCAGCCGACAGTTTGCCCGCATCAGCTCTAACAGTTGATTTGGAAACCTTCCATTTGGTGGCTGCTAAATCGACTAGTGCTAATCGTGCTGCGGCCGCTGCCTTACGGAGTTGAGGAACCATCATCGGCGTGGTTAAACTGCCGAAAGTGCCCATGTCGTAGGGGACGAGATCCGTGTCACCCATGATCAAGGTTACGGATTCGGGGGAGACGCGTAGCTCTTCTGAGACCGCTTGGGTCAGCGAAGTTCGCGCATTTTGTCCCACTTCAACCTTTCCGGTGAGAACCGTGATTTTGTTGTCTGGCCCAATGTGAATCCATGCGCTGATGACCTGAGGCAAAGGTTGGCCTCGACGCTGATCAGTTGCGAGCGCAAGCACACTTGAACCACTAGCCATTACGAGGATGCCGCCTCCAAGAATCTTAAGCAAAGAGCGGCGGGTCAACTCGCTGTCAGTAGTAGTCAATTCCATGTCGTCGATCACTTCGTGCCTCCCATTACTTTGGAAGCCCGTTGAATGGCACGAATCATGCGAGGATAGGAGCCGCAACGGCAAATGTTTCCGCCCATTCGCTGAGTAATTTGTTCTTCGGTAGGGTGCGGATTGCTATGTAAAAGACCTGACGCAGCCATGATCATTCCCGCCACGCAGTAGCCGCATTGCATAGCGCCCTCATCTAAAAATGCTTGTTGGATAGGATGAAGCACGCCGTTCTTCTCAAGCCCTTCGATCGTAGTAATTGAACTTCCGACTGCCTCGCTGAGAGGAGTAATACACGAGTGGGCTGCCGATCCGTCGATGAGAACGGTGCATGCACCACATTGGGACTCTCCGCAGCCGAACTTAGTCCCAGTTAGTCCAAGGTCATTACGTAAGATCTCTAAAAGACTCGTTTCTGGATCGGCGTCGATCTGATGTTTGACTCCGTTGACTTCAATCTCGATGCTATTGCTCATAGGTTTTCCGCAAATCTAACGTTACCACCCAATGGACACTTAGAACTGTGATTCTGTTCGACGGTATGGATTCGATCGGTTCAAAGAAACGCAAAAATCAGTTTTGCAAAATTGTCCTTCTGGAGTGCTCCTCAGAAATCTGTACCAGCCGTTAGATTAGTCTCCTCGTCTTGAAGACGTAAGGAGTTGCATTGAAGAAATCAAAGTTCACTGAGGATCAGATTGTAAAGATCCTTTCTGAGGCCTCTCGCGGCGAGAA
>CAIUHP010000085.1 GCA_903899015.1 uncultured Armatimonadota bacterium
CATCTATTGACTTTGTCGATTATTGATTCAGCGGATGCCGTCCACTTAAATGGCTTGGCGTCTCTGTTGTGAATTCGGAGGTAGTCCTTGATGGTTTCTTCCAGTTCGGCGACCGAATCGAAGGCACCTCTGCGAATGGCCTTGTTGGTGATTTCGGCAAAGAATCTTTCCACGAGATTGAGCCACGAGCAGGAGGTTGGAACGAAGTGGAGAACGAATCTCTCGTTGTCTGCGAGCCATGCCTTGACGTTTGCGTGCTTGTGAGTTCCGTAGTTGTCGAGCACGAGGTGGAGGCTCATCTCTTTGGGCGTCTTCCTGTCCAGTTCCTTGAGGAATGCCAGGAATTCCTCGTGCCGGTGCTTTTTCTTGCACGAGCCGATGACTGTCCCGTCAAGGACATTCAATGCGGCAAACAGCGTCGTCGTTCCGTGACGCTTGTAGTCGTGAGTCATCGTTCCGCATCTCCCCTTCTTCATCGGAAGACCAGGCTGGGTGCGATCCAGAGCCTGAATCTGGCTCTTTTCGTCCACGCACAGCACCAGCGCCTTCTCCGGTGGGTCCAGATACAGACCGACGACGTCAATGAGCTTTTCTTCGAACTTCGGATCGTTGCTGAGCTTGAAGGTGCGCACCAGGTGCGGCTTGATTCCGTTGGAAGACCATATTCGCTGCACCGACGACTGGCTGACTCCGGCAACTTTGGCCATCTCCCGAGTGTTCCAATGTGTTGCGTTCTCCGGTTTGGTCTTGCACGCAAGAGTCAGAACAGCACGCTTGCGCTCGGAAGGAATCGTGGCAGGACGACCCGGACGAGGAGCGTCCTGGGCAAGGGCATCGACGCCGCCTGCCAGGAAGCGATCGCGCCAAAGGCGAATCGTGTTCTCGTCAAAACCAAGCTCACGACTGGCCTGCCGCACTGCCATTCCACCAGACAGAGCCAGAACAATCTTCGCTCGGCGGGCCTTCCGTACCTCCCCAGCCTCCGCACGAACCCACTTCACCAGCGTCGTTCTATCCTTCTCCGACAACTCCACAGCCATATTATAGAGACGAATTGAGGCCTCCAAACGATTGAGTAATTAACGACTCAGAACACTAGTGCATGTGCCAAGAATTTCAACTTTGATCATGGAAGGCTCAAATCCAAACGCTTTGCCTTGTCTGTTGACTTCGTCAATGATTTCGCTTGGGATTCGAAACTCTCGGGCATCACCCGAATCGCTGTCGACAAATACCACTGAAGCAGTAGTTGCATCTTCTAAGTGGCTCGGCAAATATCCGTCTGCGATCCCGACATAGTAGACGGTTCCGATCTCAACCAGAGTCGCGATAATTCGGTAGACGCTCACGACATCGATCTTGCCTCCACCAGCTAGGATCTTGTCGTGAATTTCATAGGCGCTCTGAGGTTTCGTCGCATCAGCAAACGCCCGTATAACCTGGACTCTTGGCATCGTGATGCGCAACCCACTAACGCGAAGCTAGTTGATATTCCTCTGTTCATACACATCGGAAAGTTTTGTGGCAGGAGGCGACACGTGAATCGTTCTTCGAGGCTTTCTTCCTTTTAACATGAGCGACGGTCCTTGGGAAGAGTCAGTATACAGAATAAGGCGATCTTAACTTAAGGGAGGGACAGCAGAGTCATTTATCTCCTTATCGATCACACGAATGGGACTCGGACCCGCATCTGGAAGGTATTGAACTACGTGGGCTTTGCGATCCATGCCACCTATGTTGCCGTCGTTTGAAAATATGCGCCGGTTGCCGGTTGAATAGTGCGCCAGTGCGCCGTGCCGAAGAATACCAGGCAGGACACTACGTAGGCTATGAATACTGAAGTTTGAAAGACTTTCGCTGTGTGGACACGAGGTTGGTCAAGCAGAACTACCTTGCACAGACAGAGAAGCAACAGGTAATCCAGGTGCCTGCACAAGGCTTTGTATGTTTGAGAGGGGATAGTCACATACTACATGTCGTCGGTAGACGTTTCATCCTTGTGAGGTGTTATCCGGCCCAAAAAGTAGTGCTCGGCCCGTCCAGCAATCTTCCAACTTCGCTCTCGACCAAATAGCAGTGCTTTTGTCGCCAGGAAACAACGGATCTGAAATCAAAGGAGCGCTTTTTTTGAAACCGAGGAGCGCCACGAAATGGCAATTTTTTAGTTCTAAAACAGCCACGCAATCCTGTTTCTGCATCCAATCTAGATTTGCTTGCACTCCGCGCGTTCTCACACCAAAATAATTCGCAGCTTCTGCAAGGTCTTCCATGCTTTGAATGCGGTGCTTCCCAGTTGGATCAAGCAATCCGACAACGGCTTGCCAAGAAACCTTTTTCCCGCATGACGAAAGCGCAACGTAAAGGCTTGCTGGACCGCACTCAGGTTTTATTGCGTCTGTGGTCCGACCATACCAGACTAACGCGCCCGCCGCCGTGATAATACAAGCCAAGCCAGTGAGACCACGAGAAGCAGGGCTCCAGAAAGGACGAACATCAGATTCCATGCGATTGATTTTCTATGCGGTTTTTCACGCTTTTCAAAGTAGGACATGGTCCCATCGGACGACAACTTATAGGTAGTACTCTCAGGGCCACCAAGCAGACTCCCTTCAATCGGGCGCGGGAAAGCGGATCTGTCGGCAACCATCGGCAATAGGTCAGAGTACACCAGAGTACTTGTTCGATGCTCCAAGCTACTGAACTTCGTTGTCAACGATGCTTCAATGGGACACCATGTGCGACCCACCATGCTCGTTTTGGTGATCTCCCAGGTTTCGCTTGGTGCATTAGGCTTGTTACTATAGAGAATGCCATGTGTAGCCATCCACCCTTTTCTTGGTTCGAACGAGAGCGACAGTAGAACTTCAGGTTTAAAGTTTCCAGTAACGATAATATTTGAGCCGGATTCCCTAACCTCAACGTTTTTGAGATCTGCAACTACTTTAGATAGCGGAGTGCCACGAAAGGCTCTCCCCAACATCGGAGAGACGCTCGTACCATGATCAAGCGAAATACTTCCGATTCCAGGCCCTCTCGGGCTGTCTACAACCTCATACCACAACATTCCCTTAGGCGTGGCTTCGTATACTTCCGTCCTCGCTCCCTTCTGGGGAAGCATATCCTGCTCTGAAAAATGCTGTGACCACTGCATGCGTCCGCTACTTGCTTCAAATGTAAAGTAACCCCAAAACTGGTCAGGTCCGGCACCATTTGCGTGGAAGGGTACATCATTGATGATCCGTACATGTCCACTCGCAGGACCGAGACTTGTCTCGGCCTTTTTGAGTTCCGTTACGATTTCATCCGTACTAACACCAAAAGAACTGGCAGCCGAGGCGGCTATAGCAACGATCGCGATTGATCTTAGGTGTTGCATAATTGCTAGCTTAGCTCCCAGAACCAACTGGTGGGACGTAGCTCGGGCCACAACTCGTGCTCCATGTGTAATCTGTACTCTGTAGATACAAACAGTCATTGATTCCAATATAATTGTAACGCGTATTGCAAAGAATGTCAGCTCCAGGCACACATGTGTCCCCTCCGAGAGCATAACCGCATTCGTAATGAGGTGACCAAGTAATCGTCGTATTGGTGTTGTCCGTGCCGCAGACATAGTTGGGCTCATTGCATCCATATCGGCAGACCGAACCAGCACCTTGAGCCGCCTTCATTTCTCCAAGGGTGAGTGCCTTGTAGGACGGTGCACTGATTAAGGTCGAGGTCGGATGGGTTGCGATTGCTGATGAGCCTAAGGACACCACGGCAATTAGGGCAAGTAGATTATGTCGTTTCATGTAAAAACTCCCGTACCAGATTGTTTGGGGTCTATGAAGATTTGTGTGGATTCAACCTATGGTTCTGGCCGGATCAGAAACGCTGTTTTCCTCTGATTTGAACCTGCGCATGGGCACTAGAGGTTCAAATCAGAGGAAGAACAGCGCCACTCAAATGCGATTGCCCA
>CAIUHP010000086.1 GCA_903899015.1 uncultured Armatimonadota bacterium
AGAACTCCGGTAACATCGACCACAAGAACCAACCGACAGGCATGCGAAAAATGATCAGTTTGGACAGTTAGAGTGATCACTTTGGAGCGGCAGAGTGATCACTTTGCGCCGGTAGGGTGATCACTTTCAGCGGAATGCGCATTAGGGCGGATGCGGCAATAGTCAACTATCTAAGGTATTCGCTTCTTATCATCCCGAGGTGCATCAACACTCAGCACTTCAGATGATTCTTAAACAGCCGAGTCTGTCATGGCTGTCACTATTTATTTACTTTTTCTCTTATATTTTCAGATATATCGGATCGTGAAGGCGGATACGTCTGGCGCAACTTTCAGGATACTCCTACAAAAAAAGGGACCACCTTAACGGTGATCCCTGTCAATGCTTACGGTCCCTGGCTCACTTCTCGCGAAGTGGGAGGCCCATGGCCTTTAGGAAGACTCGGGCTTCCTGGTCGGTCTTGGCGGTGGTGCAGATGATGATGTCCATTCCGCGAATTCGGTCGAATGTGTCGTACGGAATTTCAGGGAATACCAACTGCTCTTTCAAGCCGAGAGCGTAGTTGCCTCGACCGTCGAATGACTTAGGCGACAGACCTTGGAAGTCTCGGATTCGGGGGAGAACAACCGTTGCGAGTTTGTCGAAGAAGTGGTACATCTGGTTGCCACGAAGGGTGACCTTACAACCAACTTCCATGCCTTCTCGAAGTTTGAAGTTCGAGATAGCTTTCTTAGCCTTGGTGACGATTGGCTTCTGACCAGAAATCAGCGTCATGTCTCGAATCGAGTTTTCGAGGTTTTTGTCGCCGTTCTTTTCTTTGCTGCCAGTTCCCATGTTGATGACAATCTTGTCCAACTTAGGTGCTTGCATGACGGACTTGTACTTAAACTCTTCTTGGAGCTTAGGCAGAACCTCTGCTTTGTACTTCGCCTTAAGTCTTGGCTGAGGCAGGGTAACTGGGCCAGTTGCTTTTTCTTCTTTTTCTTTACGTGCCATTAATTTTCCTTACAAGCGCCTGATTGCTGACCAGGCATCCGTAGCTACTACTCAGATCGTGGTTCCATTACTGGAACGTCAATCAATTTCTCTCCGCTCTTCTTCGCATAGCGAACGAGCTTGCCATCTTCCTTTCGTCGACCGACTCGGGTTGGCTCATTGGTCTTAGGATCAAGAACCATCACGTTGCTGACGTGGATGGGTACCGGAATCTTAATTCGAGCAGAACGCTCGCCTTGAGTCTTCGCCTTTCGGTGCTTGATTGCCGCATTCAAAGGCAGCGGCTGTTCTGGATTCTCTTCGTTCTCCTTGAGAACGATGACCTTCTGCTCCTTAGGAGAAACAGCGGCTACGAATCCAATCTCGCCCTTGTCCTTACCGGAGATGATGACAACACGATCTCCCTTTCGGACTTTCAGCTTGATGTGAGTTGCCTTTTGTTTTAGTTCAGCCTTTGTTGGCATTAGAGGGCCTCCGGTGCAAGCGATACGATCTTCATGAAATTCTTGTCTCGCAATTCACGAGCCACTGGCCCGAAGATGCGTGTGCCGCGTGGTTCGGAGTTCGCTGGGTTAATAACGACGCAAGCGTTGTCATCAAATCGCAAGGTGGAACCATCGGTTCGTCGTACGGCTCGCTTGGTGCGGACGATAACGGCCTTGATGACGTCTCCCTTCTTAACGGGCATGTTTGGGGTAGCGACCTTGACGGCTGCGACAATAACATCACCAATACCGCCGTAGCGGGGCTGGGATCCCTTCAGGACGCGAATACACATTACTTCGCGAGCTCCTGAATTGTCGGCTACTTTAAGCCTTGTAAACTGCTGAATCATTTTCTTATTCCTTCTTTATTCAGAGGCCATTCCGGTGTTCCGGAGGAGGCTTGACATACGTTTGAGGCAAAGCGTGCTTTGCCTCAAACGCGTCGGCAGGACAAGCCTGCCTTTACGTATTACTTGACCTTTTCGAGGATTTGGGTAACGCGCCAGCACTTATCTCGGCTGATGGGTCGCGTTTCCATAATCTCAACTCGGTCTCCCTCGTCGCATCCAATGATGTCGTGGGCCTTGAACTTCTTGGTTCGAAGAACAACCTTTCCGTAGAGAGGGTGCTGAACACGTCGCTCGATCTTTACAACGACCGTCTTCTCCATTTTATTGGAGACGACGATTCCTTGTCGAACCTTACGAGTGCCTCTTTCTTCCTGAACCGTTGCGTCTGGCGTGACTTCTACGGCCGCTGCTTTCTTAGTTGCCATTACGCGTTTCCTCGCTTCTTCTCGGCGATGAGAGTCATCATTCGAGCGATGTTATGTCGTCGAATTTTGACGCTTGCCGTATCGGTAATCCGTCGGAAGACGAGATCTCGTCGAGCCTTATAAAGGTTCGCTCGCTCTTCACGTACCATCGCTTCTAGCTCAGGCACGCTCTTCTCTCGGAGGTCTGATGTTTTAGTATCCTTCATTTATTTGCTAATCCTGAGCGCTCTCTAGCGCGGTCTCAACTGTCGGTTCCTCATCTGATTTGCCAATCAAAGCAGCTTCTGCTTCGAGTTGGGCCTTCGTGACGAACTTACATCGGATTGGCAACTTGAAGATAGCAAGTCTCATAGCTTCCTTCGCGACGTCCATAGCAACTCCGTCCATTTCAAATAGGACTCGGCCTGGCTTGACGACGGCTACCCAGCCTTCAACAGGAGCTTTACCCTTACCCATACGGGTTTCGAGAGGCTTCTTTGTATAGGACTTATCTGGGAAGATGCGAATCCAAACTTTTCCACCACGCTTGATGTGGCGGGTCATGGCGATACGAGCGGCTTCGATCTGGCGTGAAGTGATCCACGCTGGCTCTTGCGCGACGATCGCGAATTCGCCGAAGGAAACTCGGTTACCCTGAGTTGCCTTACCCTTCATGCGTCCGCGGTGCATCTTACGATGCTTAACTCGCTTTGGCATTAACATTACGCTTCACCTCCGGGCTGAGCTGCTGGAGCAGGTGCAGGAGTCTGAGTCGAAGCGAATGCCTGAGCGGCTGCTTCGTCTCGTTGACCTCGACCACGTCTAGGAGCCTGTACCTGAGGCTCAAGATCTCGAAGTCTGCGCTCCGGAAGAACTTCGCCCTTGTAGATCCAAACTTTGCATCCAACCGAACCGTAAACGGTATGGGCAGTTGCCTGGCCATAGTCGATGTCGGCGCGAATGGTGTGAAGAGGAATCTTGCCGATCTTGTCGCCTTCTCGTCGAGCGATTTCAGAACCACCCAATCGACCGGAAACTTGAATCTTGATACCTCGTCCGTTCATTCGCATGACACGGGTCATTGCTTGGCGCATCGCACGTCGGTGGCTAATTCGCTTCTCAAGCTGTTGGCAAACGTTCTCTGCAACGAGCTGAGCGTCAAGCTCAGGCTGTCGAACTTCAGTTACGTTTACTTGAACAACCATCGTCTTGTCCTTCGCTCTAACCATTCGGTTCAGAGTGTCGGTCAATTCGTCGATTCCCTTACCACCTCGGCCAATGATTGCGCCGGGTCGTGCGGTGAAGATAGTAACCTTGACTCGGTTAGCTGCGCGCTCAATTTCTACGCGGCTAACGTTGCCGAGGCCCGTTCGCTTCTTAATAAATACTCGAATCTCGTGGTCCTGGAGAAGTGCGTTACCGTATCCCTTCTTTCCGTAATACCACTGGCTGTCGAAGCCACGGATGACCCCGACGCGAAAGCCTACTGGATGAATCTTCTGACCCAAAGTTACTCCGCTCCTTTTTCGTCTGTGCTAACTTCGCTAGCTGCAGACTCATTAGTTGGGGCCTCAACGGCCGTTTCAATTGTCGAACTTGTTTCCGTCTCAGTAGCGGCGGCTTCGGTTGAAACCTCTTCCACTTCCACAACAGGAGCTTCCACTACTGCAGCAGCGGCTACGGCCTTCTTCTTGCCCTTTACAGGTGCACTGAATGTCGGTCGTGGCTTGGCTTTCGTGCCGTGTGGCTTAACCGGTGCCGGTGCTTCGTAATCCTCAACAACTACCGTGATGTGGCTAGTCTTCTTGATGATTCGATTGCCTCGACCCAT
Source organism: uncultured Armatimonadota bacterium (assembly GCA_903899015.1). Lineage (GTDB taxonomy): Bacteria > Armatimonadota > Fimbriimonadia > Fimbriimonadales > Fimbriimonadaceae > Fimbriimonas. Next base: position 4,067 of record CAIUHP010000086.1, read on the forward strand.
GGCTCGAGCCTGCATTCTCTTCAAGCGGGGTCCTTCATCAACTGTGATCGCAGCGATCTTCAGCTGATCTGGCGACAGGTTATGATTCTCCTGTGCGTTTGCTATAGCGGACACCAAAACTTGGTGAAGAGCTTGAGCGCCCTTGCTTGTGTGATATCTGAGCAGACTAACCGTGTGCGCAGCAGATTTACCACGGACTTCGTCCGCGATGATCCGCACTTTTCGCGGCTGCACTCTTACATATTTTGCGATTGCTTTTACTTCCATCGTCTGTTGCCTCAAGCGGTTGCCGCGAACACTCGCGCAAAGCCGCCTATTTTACCCTTAAGGGACTTACCTTAGCTTCGTCCCCCTCTCGGCGAGACCACCAGCGTGGCCACGGAACATACGAGTAGGAGCAAACTCACCGAGTTTGTGCCCAATCATGTTCTCCGTTACAAAGACCGGAACGTGCTTGCGTCCGTCATGAACTGCAAACGTGTGTCCGACCATGTCGGGAAAGATGGTTGATCGGCGACTCCAAGTCTTAATGAGTCGCTTTTCACCCTTCATATTCAGATCGAGGACCTTCTTCATTAGATGGTCGTCGACAAAAAATCCTTTCTTTAAGCTTCTTGCCATTTTTTACTCCTGTGTTGCCCCAAAACCCATTCGAGTGGGCAGTGCACGCACCCAAGTAAGGCCGAAGTTGCTAACCGCTTGGACGCTCATTTGAATGAAGCGTCCAACGATTAACAGACTTAGACGACTACTTGGACTCCCTCCGACGAACAATGTACTTCTCGGTTCGCTTGTTGTGTCGCGTTTTCTGTCCGAGAGCCTTGTTGCCCCATCGGTCGACGGGACCTTTCTTTCTACCAATCGGTGACTTCGCTTCACCACCACCATGAGGGTGGTCGCGAGGACTCATTACGACGCCACGAACGTGTGGCTTGCGGCCGAGACCGCGGTTCTTACCAGCTTTACCGATCGATTCGTTCTCGTGCTCGGCATTTCCTACTTCGCCGATGGAGGCTCGGCAGGTGTTGTGAACCATTCTCATTTCGCCACTTGGCAATCGAAGGGTGACATAGTTCCCTTCTTTAGCCATAACCTGAGCAGAAGCTCCGGCTGAGCGAACCATCTGACCACCCTTCTTAGGCTGCAGTTCAATGTTGTGAACCAGCGTACCAAGAGGAATGTTCTTCAACGGAAGCGCATTACCTGGAAGAATGTCAGCGCCTTCTCCGCTCTCCACGATCGTGCCAACGGCAAGATTCTTTGGAGCGAGGATATATCGCTTTTCACCATCAAGGTAGTGGAGGAGCGCAATTCGGCATGTTCGGTTTGGATCGTATTCAATTGCTACGACCTTTGCCTTTACCGAATCCTTCTCGCGCTTGAAATCGACCATTCGATACTTGGTCTTGTTTCCACCGCCACGATTCTTCGAGGTGAGACGACCGCTACTGTTTCGACCACCGGTATGAGGCTTTGCCGAAACAAGTGTCTTCTCCGGCTTACCTTTGGTAATTTCCGAGTAGGTCGCGCCAATCATATGGCGTCGGCCTGGTGAGGTCGGTTTATACTGTCTTGTTGGCATTTTAGACTCCGTAATCCTCGAGCATTTGGCCCTTAGCGAGCGTGATTACGGCCTTCTTTCGATTTGGCTCATATCCAACGCTTTTACCACGGCGTCGCTTCTTACCCAGAACTTTGATCGTTCGGACTGACTCGACACTAATGGTCTGATCTTTCTTTTTGCCTTCGTTGTAGATCGACTCAATCGCTTGCTTGATTTCAATCTTGTTAGCGGTTGTTGAAACTTCAAAGGTGTACTTTCGAACGAGGTCGTCCTCGTTCTTGATCCGTGGGTCGCCATACGAAAGGGCTACTGCCTTTTCCGTAATATGCGGTCGGACGATGATATCGTATGGGTTCTTCACTTAGCCCAGACCTCCTCGATCTTGGTGAGGGCATCCTTAGCGATAACGATCTTCTGAGCAAGCAAAAGATCTCGAGTCGAGAAAACCGCAGTCTTCACGGCCTCGGCGCCACCGGCTGAAGATGACGGAGCAGTTCGCACCGTTACGTTCGGCAGGTTTCGGAAGCACTTATGAGTGATGGTGTCGTACTCTGGAAGCACAACGAGCACACGGCGCTGATTGGCTAGGCCTAAAGCAGCTAGCATCGCGGTCGCATCCTTCGTCTTTGGCTCTGCAAATACGATTGAATCGACAATGCTTACATTGCCTGCTTCAACCTGAGCTGCAAATGCTCCGAGAATAGCTGCTCGTCGCTCTTTCTTGTTGATCTTCTTCTCATATCCACGTGGCTTAACGGCAAGAGCCATACCACCATGGGTGTAATGAGGAGCGCTGATCGTACCTTGACGAGCGTTACCAGTCTTCTTCTGCTTGTACGGCTTTCGGCCACCACCACGGACTTCGGATCGAGTCTTTGCAGACTGAGTTCCTTGTCGTTTGTTGGCTTCTTCCGCAACAACTGCTCGGTGAGCGGTTACGTGACTGACCTTAGCGTCTGCGAGAGCTTTGCTCAGACTGTGGGTGCCGACATTCTTGCCGTCTTTACCTTGAATTTGTAGTTCTGACATCGCTTTACCTCGCCACCTTCGTGATAACTACCTGGGCTCCGTTAGGACCAGGAACGCTGCCATCGATGAGGATGAGATTTCTCTCCGCGTCGATCTTTACGACCTTCAAGCCCTTTTGAGTGACCGTTGCGTCACCCATGTGACCCGGACCACGCTTGCCCTTGAAAACTCTTTGAGGACCGGTTGCACCGTTCGACAAAGGACGTCTGTGAGTCATATAACCGTGAGTCATATGCTGTCCCTTGAAGTGGTACCGCTTTACACCACCGGCGAAACCACGACCTTTACTGGTTCCAGTAACCGTGACCTTCTCACCTTCAGCGAAAATGTCGACGAGAATCTCTTGGCCAAGCGCCAAACCTTCCGTCGAGTCGATTCTAAATTCCTTAAGAGTCCGAAGATTTCGAGTCAAACCTGCTTTCTTGAGGTGACCAAACTTAGGGAAAGTGAGCTTGCTCTCTTTCGCTTCGCCATAGCCAACTTGAACTGCGGTGTAACCGTCAATTGCTTCCGACTTTAGTTGTGTAACGTATACCGGACCGGCTTGAACAACCGTAACCGGCACCATTTTGCCCTCGTCTGTAAAGACGTGGGTCATCCCAATTTTCGTGCCCAGAATTCCTGGCAACATTTATTTCACCTTCTTCGCTTCCACTGTGTTTGGATCGTTTACCGCGTTGCCCGCTTTGCCATCGGGACGCCGAATCCTCACCTTTGAAGCGCCAATTGTCGTTTCGAAGAGAACGCCTAGGCGCTCTTGATTTCGATATCTACGCCGCTGGGGAGATCGAGTCTCATCAACGCGTCGATTGTCTTATTAGTCGGCTCGAGAATATCGATGAGCCGGTTGTGGGTCCGAAGCTCAAAATGCTCCATGGACTCCTTGTCGATGTGCGGACCTCGGATAACACAGAACCGACGAATGTTCGTAGGTAGTGGTGTTGGACCTGCCACACGTGCTCCCGTTCGCTTTGCCGTATCCGTAATCTTTTCGGCCGATTGGTCGATGATTCGGTGGTCAAAAGCGCGGAGTCTGATTCTGACTTTTATTCCTGCCATAGTTTGCTTTTCATGAAGAAGCCCCCGCACTTAGGCGGGGGCTTCTAATCTGTCCTCTTAGACTTCGATCTCCGTGATCGTTCCAGCGCCGACTGTTCGGCCGCCTTCTCGAATAGCGAATTTCGAACCCTGCTCCATGGCGACTGTCGAAATCAATTCGATGGTCATGGTGATGTTGTCACCAGGCATAACCATTTCAACACCGTCAGGAAGGTTCAGTGTACCTGTAACGTCCGTGGTGCGGAAGAAGAACTGAGGGCGATAGCCGGAAACGAATGGAGTATGTCGACCACCCTCATCTTTCGATAGGACGTAGACCTCGGCCTTAAATCTGGTGTGAGGCTTGATTGAACCAACCTTACAGCAAACCATACCGCGCTCGATCGAAGCTCGATCGACGCCTCGGAGAAGCAGACCGACGTTGTCGCCAGCTTCACAGTAGTCGAGAGTCTTTCGGAACATTTCGATTCCAGTACAGACAGCCTTTCTCGAGCTTTCGCTGAGACCGACGATCTCGATTTCTTCCATCGACTTGAGCTGACCGCGCTCAACACGACCGGTTGCAACCGTACCGCGACCAGTGATCGTGAATACGTCTTCAACAGCCATGAGGAACGGCTTGTCCTTATCTCGAGTTGGAGTTGGGATGAACGTGTCAACCGCATCCATCAAGTCGAGAACCGACTTGTACGCTGCGTCATCGATCGAAGTGCCCTTTTCGAGTGCTTCGAGTGTCTGAACAGCGGAACCCTTGATGATCGGGGTGTCGTCGCCAGGGAAACCGTACTTGTTGAGAAGATCTCGAACTTCCATCTCGACGAGCTCGATGAGTTCAGGATCGTCTACGAGGTCGACCTTATTGATGTAAACAACGATGTGAGGTACGCCGACCTGACGAGCAAGCAGAATGTGCTCACGAGTCTGAGGCATAGGACCATCAGTTGCCGACACAACCAGAATAGCGCCGTCCATCTGGGCAGCACCGGTGATCATGTTCTTGATAAAGTCAGCGTGCCCAGGACAGTCAACGTGAGCGTAGTGTCGCTCAGCGGTTTCGTACTCCTGGTGCGAAATGTTAATCGTGATACCGCGGGCCTTTTCTTCAGGTGCCGAGTCGATTTCAGCGTATGAAACCTTCTTCGACAAACCCTTTAGTGCGAGGGTGCCTGTAATCGCAGCCGTAAGCGACGTCTTGCCATGGTCAACGTGGCCGATTGTGCCGATATTGACGTGTGGCTTTTTCCTTTCAAATTTAGCTCTTGCCATGTTTTGTGCTCCTATCTAATCTTGTCGGCCAGGGTTAGCGGCCGCTTTGCGCCTTAGCCGTGATCTCGGCTGCGATGCTGTGCGGGACCTCCTCATAGTGAGAAGGAGTTACGTTCGGTTGCGCTCGACCTTGTGTGAGCGATCGCAACGTTGTAACGTATCCGAACATTTCGGAAAGCGGGACGTGTGCATTGACAATTGTCACTCCACCCATCGCGTTCTCCATTCCTTCAATCCGGCCACGTCGACCATTAATGTCTCCGATAACGTCGCCCACGTTTTGCTCAGGCGTCGTAACTTCGACATGCATGATCGGCTCTTTAAGAACCGGATTCGCCTTTCTCATCGCTTCCTTGAAAGCGAGGATGCCAGCTTGCTTGAAAGCATTTTCGTTCGAGTCAACTTCGTGGTACGAACCTTCCAGAAGTTTAACTTTAACGTCGACTACCGGATATCCAGCAAGAACGCCTGCAATGAGACTTTCTCGGACACCCTTTTCGATCGCAGGAATATATTCCTTTGGAATCGAACCACCGACGACCTTGTTCTCGAATACGAAGCCTGAACCAGCAGGAAGTGGCTCCATCTCAACCCAACAGTGGCCGTATTGTCCGGAACCACCCGTCTGTCGAATGAAGCGACCTTCGCCCTTCGCTGAAACGCGAACGGTTTCTCGGTATGCAACCTGCGGCTTGCCCTGATTCGCCTGTACGCCGAACTCTCGATTCAATCGGTCAACAATGATCTCAAGGTGAAGCTCACCCATTCCAGAGATGATTGTCTGACCAGACTCTTGGTCGGTAAAGACTCGGAAAGTCGGATCTTCTTGAGCAAGTCGCTGCAAAGACGAACCAAGCTTCTCTTGGTCGGCCTTTGACTTAGGCTCAATCGCGATCTGAATAACCGGCTCTGGGAACTTGATACTTTCCAGAGCAATCAGATTGTCGTTATCACAAATGGTGTGACCCGTATTAACATCGCTGAGACCGATAACACCGACGATTTCGCCAGCGTAAACTTCATCAATATCGTTTCGGCTATTGGCGTGCATCTCAAGGATTCGACCAATTCGCTCGTTACGGATTCGAAACTCATTTGTCTGCGGATCACGGTAGGTGACAGCAACCGAAGTTCCCTTCTTCAAGACGCCAGAGTAAAGTCGAAGGAACGTAAGACGTCCAACGTACTTATCCGACATGATCTTGAACGCGAGAGCAGCAAACGGCTCCTTGTCATCCGGACCACGAGTGATGGTCACTTCCGAATGAGGATCGACACCCTTCACAACGCCTACGTCGAGTGGTGATGGAAGATAGTCAAGCACTGCGTCAATCATGGCCTGGACGCCCTTGTTCTTGAAGGACGAACCCGAGATCATCGGGACAACCTTATTTGCAAGAGTTCCTCGTCGAAGAGCATCTCGGATATCTTGCTCAGGAATTTCCTGACCTTCCAAGAATCGCTCCATGATCGAATCATCGAAGTCAGAGATCGATTCGATCATCATCTCTCGATACTCGTTGGCTTGATCTAGCATGTCTGCCGGGATCTCTCGCTCTTCACTTGTCTTTCCATCATCTGACATATAGATGGTGGCTTTCATCGTGATGAGGTCGATATAACCTGAATAAAGTGATTCGGCACCGATCGGCAACTGGATAGGAGCCGCGTTAGCGCCTAATCTATCCTTAACGCGAGCGAGAACGGTATAGAAGTCCGCACCCAATCGATCCATCTTGTTTACATAGATGATTCGGGGGACAACATACTTGTTCATCTGGCGCCAGACAGTCTCGGTCTGAGGCTGAACACCACCAACCGCGCAGAGCACGCAGACAGCACCGTCGAGGACGCGGAGTGACCGCTCTACTTCAACCGTAAAGTCAACGTGACCAGGCGTGTCAATGATGTTAATCTTGTGCTCAGGTCGATCCTTCTTGCTACCTTTCCAGAAGCAGCTCGTAGCAGCCGAGGTGATCGTAATCCCTCGCTCCTGCTCTTGCTCCATCCAGTCCATGGTCGCTGCGCCGTCGTGTACCTCGCCGATCTTGTGCGACTTTCCTGTGTAAAAAAGGATTCGCTCAGTTGTAGTGGTCTTACCCGCGTCAATGTGAGCGGCGATTCCGATGTTTCTGACCAATTCTAAGGCGTGGCTACGGGGCATTTTCAGTCCTTGTTAAAAACGATAGTGGGCGAAGGCTTTATTGGCCTCCGCCATACGGTGCGTGTCCTCACGCTTCTTAATTGTGCTTCCAGTTCCATTGTAAGCGTCGAGGATCTCTGACGACAGACGATCAATCATCGTCTTCCCTGATCTCTTACGTGCTGCGCCGATCATCCATCTCAATGCAAGAGTTCTGCGTCGATCTGGTCGTACATCCATCGGCACTTGATAAGTCTGACCACCGACACGTCGCGGTCGAACTTCAACCGCGGGCATGACGTTGGAGAGAGCCTTCTCGAAGACCTCAACTGCTGGAACACCGGCTTTCTGCTCGCAGATCGCCATCGCTCCATAAAAAATCTTCTCGGCTGTGACCTTCTTTCCATCAACCATCATTCGATTGATGAATCGAGTCATCAGCTCCGATCCGTAGATTGGATCGGGCAACGTAATTCGCTTTACTGCTGGTCCTTTTCTTGGCATTGGTTTTCCCTAAATCTTTAAATTCTTACTTGCGCTTGCCTGCGGCTGCTGCTGGCTGGCCTGGCTTTGGACGCTTTGTTCCGTACTTTGAACGACCCTGCATTCGCTTGGCAGTGCCGGCAGTCTGCTGAGTACCGCGCACGATGTGATAGCGAACACCAGGAAGGTCCTTTACACGACCACCACGAACGAGCACGACTGAGTGCTCCAGGAGGTTGTGACCTTCACCCGGAATGTATGCCGTTACTTCGACACCATTGGTCAAACGCACACGGGCGGTCTTTCGAAGAGCTGAGTTTGGCTTCTTCGGAGTCATGGTTCGCACAACTGTGCATACCCCTCGCTTGAAGGGGTTACTCTTCAATGCGGGCGACTTAGACTTCACCTTTGGGGCACTTCGGCCCTTGCGTACCAGCTGGTTAACGGTCGGCATTCACACCTCTATTCATTTTCGTATTTCCTTACTTAATTTTGGGCTGCTACCCTCAGGCAACAAAAAACCCCTCTGCCTATCACGCGACAAGGGGCTCCTCAGTCCGACAGCATTCGCTTCTTGCGTTGTATCGTAGTTCCTTACGAAACCGGCCTGCGCCTCCCGACGTGATAATCGACTGAAGACGCAAGGTCTCCAGACAATCAGGGATTATGACCTTGAATTCAAGCCGATGTCAAGGCCTATGAGCCAGGCACAAACAGGGCGGAAGGATACTTCAACCCGTTTCGAGCAAGTTTAAGGAAAAGGACGAAGGATCGCGCCTTTTAGACGCAATAAAACATTTGGGCGAGATATCGACTAAGGGAGTTGAGCTAAGCGCCAGACAAGAAGCTTGGCCAAGTACAATGTCTGCTCCCATGAATGAAGAACTATCCCTTCGTGACGTCAGGCTTCAGAAGCTCGCGCGCATGCGTGAACTGGGCCACGACCCATTCAAAATCGAACGATTTGACCGGACTCACTCGGCCAAACAAATGCTCGACGGCTTTGAAGAAGGAAAACAAGTCTCATTCGCAGGCCGTGTCGTTTCCTTCCGCCTCATGGGTAAGGCGGGATTTGCGCACATCAGCGACGGCGACGATCGAATCCAAGGCTATTTCAAAAAGGACGACCTTGGCGAACTTGGCTGGGACCTGTACAACCTGCTCGATGTGGGAGACCACATTGGAGTGGAAGGCTATTTATTTGTCACCAAGACGGGTGAAAAGTCGATCCATATCCAGAACTTGGTGCCCCTGAGCAAGTCTCTCCAGAACCTGCCCCTCGGAAAAGAGAAGGATGGACACGTTTTCTCCGGCCTTGCCGATGTGGATCTGCGTTATCGCCACCGCCACCTAGACCTTATTTGTAATCGTGAAGCCCGAAAGGCCCTCATCGCTCGCATGAAGATCACTTCTGCGGTGCGACGGTTCATGGACAATCGCGGATACCTCGAGGTGGAAACCCCTATTCTGCAACTAGAAGCAGGCGGTGCAGCTGCCACGCCGTTCGTGACCCACTACAACGCTTACGACTTAGACGTCAAACTTCGTATCTCACTTGAGCTCTACCTAAAGAGAATCATTTGCGGTGACATTCCAAAGGTTTATGAAATTGGTCGCGTCTTCCGAAATGAAGGTGTGAGCAATCGCCACAACCCAGAATTCACGCTTTTGGAGTTCTACGAGGCCTACATCAACCTCGAAGAAGTTATGGTGATCGTCGAGGAAATGTTCAAGTTTGTGGCTCTCGAAGTATTTGGGAGCACAACGGTTCATATTTCGACGGATCCAAATACGGAAGTCGAGCAGCACGAAGCATCTGAAACGGGCCCAGTTCTCGATTTCGGCAATCCTTGGCGTAGACTCGACCTCCTAACCGCAATCGAAGAGTTAGCAGGCGTTAGCCGAGATGAGTTGAAAGATCTAGAGTCGGCGAAGACGGCGATGGAACGAGTGGGTCTCCCTAGCGCTAAGGAGAACAACCTTGGCGGGATCATCGAGAAACTCCTCGAGAAATTCGTGGAGCCAACTTTGATTCAACCAACCTTCCTGATCGGTTACCCCATCGAGACTTCCCCGCTCGCCAAGAAAGACCCGAGCAACCCAAGAATGACTCGTCGCTTCGAAGGTTACGTACGAGGTCGAGAGATCTGCAACGCTTTCTCCGAGATCAATGATCCCATCGATCAGCGAGAGAGGTTTATGCAGCAAGTTGCTGAACGCGCCAAGGGAGATGACGAAGCTCATCCGCTCGATGAAGAGTTTTTATACGCTCTGGAAGGTGGTATGCCACCTACCGGAGGATGCGGAATCGGAATCGATCGAATGGCGATGCTACTCACTGGAGCGGAGCATTTGCGTGAAGTTCTCTTGTTCCCAACAATGAAACCAACGCGAGTCGGTGAATCTTCGAAGGACGAAGCACCAGCTGAGTAAAAGCTGACTGCCCGTAAGAACAATCAGTGCAGCAAGCAATATTCGTGTGAGCCAAAGGATCAACATGCGCCCTCTCCACCACAATATTCTCAACATTCGATTGTTCCGCGTCCATGCCAGCAGGATAAATCTCCTGAAGGACTTTTCGCGATTGGACTCAAAATGCCACCCGCAAAATAGACCGATAGGTTCACAGGAGAATCCATCATCCAATTCTCCAGTCCTAGAGGGATATTAGAACACAGCGAAGGGCTTTCTACCCTGGAAGCATCCTCTGCGTTTAGACTAGACTGAGGTGTAAGTGAAACATGGGCGATAAAAAACCAAAAAAGAACTCTTCAGGTAATTCCGACGCACACAAGGCTAAACAAGATAAAGGAGCCGCAAACCGAGCTCCAGTTCCTCCTAAGTCTATCGAAAAAGGCAAAGACAAGAAGTAGCCTTTGAGCCGCTTTTCACGGACGGTCCGCTACTGCTGTGTACGACCGTCCACTCTTGTCGGATAAATGTCGATCCCAGGCTAGGCAACGAAAATGACGGTGTGAGTTGACTCGTAAAGCTGAATCACACGTCGCAGGCTATGAGTCCTATTCGTCCTTTTCATACCTAAGAATCCCGAACGGGAACGATCACAAGCGAACTAAGCGAATACCCCCTATTCACTTCCACAATCAAGCTGACAGCGCCTAATGGGGTCGTGATGGGTTCGATCTCGTGTAGCCATCGGACTGCAGGCGGGCCGTCCACATATAACAATCTCTCGTCGTCTGAGGATTATATTCCTTCCCTCGCTCTTCTCAAAAGGGGCAATCCTGAATTGAAAGAAGTCGAGCTCACAATAGATGATGGTCCCCACATAAATGGGCACCGTCCATTATTAGGACTTTACAAGAAAACCACGTACTCGCCACGTTCTTTGTGGTGGGCAGAAAAGTCAAGGAGCATCCGGAACTTGATCGGCAAATGCTTGCAGGCGGTACTGCTAGTGGTTCCTGGCATCAAGGTCAACAGGAGACTCTCACTCCCAAGTAAGTGCGCCCTACCGGGCTCACAAACAAAAACACCCCGCGGTCTACACGGGGTGTTTGCTCTTTATCCTTGGGAAGTCGGGTTCATTGCTAACCCGGCATTCGAACGAGCCCAGTGGCTAAAACCTCGAACCTCCGTCGGTCTCACTTTGTAAAATTATCAAAAGGCACCACCTCCATCAAACAAGATAATAGTTACTACGTAAGACAAGTTCGAATTGGTTCAACCCTTTGGTGTCACGGCTGGCTGAATCAGAACCTTTTGTTTTAGCAAGGACATATCGACCTTAATCTGGTCTTTTCGTGCCTGGTCGGGAGACATACCCAAAGCATCCATCACGACGTTGTCGCCGATTGCGACCGTAATCTTTATCACATCTCGGTCAGTAGCGTAGGCGCAGATCATCAATCTTTGATCGTCTTTTTCCCAGAACCAATATGAGACGCGCTTGCCCTTTAAGGTTGTGGGAGTTAGGCGACTGCCCATCTGATCTTGGTGATCTCGAACTAGCCGATCCACCCGGTCTTGGTTCCCCTTATCTTCTTGGTAAATGGCAGCCGCAAGGCCCCCGTTGTACAGGATTTCACCAAAGCCCATGTGAATATGATCTTCTTCCCATGTTCGAGCGCTATAGGGCGGCTGGAACTTAGGCGGAAGGTTGTCATATTCAAATCCGACCTGTTTTGGATCTTGAAACTTTCGAAAGGCAGCGTCTGCAGAAGACCACACTGTTATGGGATTCCCTGGACGTACTACGAGTGCAATGACGGTGGCTTCGCGTGTAATAGGAGCGGAAACAGATGCCTCTTTGACAACAGGAGGAGATGAAGCTTCAGGCGCGAGTGCGGCACCGCCTTGGCATCCCGCCAAAACAGTGGCAATCAGTATGAGCCAGCCACTTCGTCTCAATCTGTCACTCTACGCCCATGATACGGTAACGACTGGTACCGCGTGGCGCTGCAACCTCAAATTCGTCACCGATCGTTTTGCCAAGCATCGACTCGCCTAAAGGAGAGCCAATAGAAATCAAGTCTTTCGAAGGATCGGCCTCAAAGGAGCCAACGAGAGTAATCGTGAAGTCTTCGTCAAATTCGAGATCGCGGAGGGACACTTTGGATCCCAGATGGGCAGTTTTGCCTGATGCATCCGGGTTCTCAACAATCTTCGCAAGCTGAAGGGCCTTTTCGAGTTCAGCAATTCGACTTTCCAGGCGACTCTGGTTAAGCTTACATTCGTGGTAGGCTGCGTTCTCACGCAGGTCACCGTGAGACTTGGCTTCTCGGATCGCATCGGCAATCGCCAAACGAGTTGGACCTTTCAAGTCTTCCAACTCTTTTTTCAATTTCGCGAATCCTTCGCGAGTGAAGTGGAATTCCTTGTTCATGGGTCGGATATTGTAGCATCTACGAGGAATTTTGAGGTCAAACGTAAGCATCGTCATAGTCAGCTTCAACACCCGTGAGAAATTACGGCAGTGTCTGGCATGTATTGAGCCTATCCACGAAATTATCGTTGTGGATAACGCTTCAATAGATGGGTCGGTCGAAATGGTTCGCCAGGACTTCCCAGAGGTTCATTTGATCGTCAACCCAGGAAACATGGGGTTTGGGGCGGCCAATAACATTGGGTGTGGTACGGCGACCCGAGACCTCGTTCTATTCCTAAATAGCGACGCCTATGCTGATCCAGGCGCCATCTCCAAGGTTGAAGAAGTATTCACCGATCCAGCCGTCGTGGCAGCCGGAGGCATGCTCCTAAACCCGGACCGCAGCCTTCAGCTAAGTACCGCCAATCGCCTCAACCTGTGGGCGGTGTTCTGTGAACAAACCTATCTTGAGAAACTCTTCCCCAATTCGAGCTTCTTCAGCCCATATTGGACAACCCAGAAACTTGCAAAGCGCCCCGACCCCTCGGAAACTCCTCAAATCATGGGGGCTTGTTTGATGGTCAGGGCGAACAAGGGCGAGCCCATTGAAAGCTTCGATGTTCGATACTTCCTCTACTGCGAAGACACCGATCTCTGCCGCCGCCTAGAGCGACACGGCAAGCTGCTTTACGTTCCGGCAGCGAAGTTCGTCCATGATCTTGGATCAAGCAGTGCCAAAGATCCCGCGATCGGAATCATGCGATACAACTGGGGCAAAGAGCTTTACTTTCGCATTCACCATGGGATGGCAGCTTCGATGGTCTGCCTGCTGCTGAATCGCTTCGGAGCCCTTCTGCGGCTCTTGGCGTGGACTGCAAAGCTTGTGCTGTCCGGTTTCAGAAGTCCGTCCTCCAAGGTTCAGGCAAACGTTTTCTGGCGAGTGACGACTATGCCGCGTCGGTCTCCATAGGAGTCGATTCGTAAAGCGGAATCACTTCGTCAGGCGTACCAATCATCTTGATGTGCCCCTTGTGGAGCCACACGCAACGGTCGGCTACTTTGCGGACCGCCTGCATGTTGTGCGAAACAAAAAGGATCGTTCCTCCGTTGGCCCGAAATTCATCGATCTTGGCGTAGCACTTCTTTTCGAATTCGTAGTCTCCCACCGCAAGCACCTCATCGACGAGCAACACATCTGCGTCGACATGAACGGCAATCGAGAATCCTAGTCGAGCAAGCATGCCACTAGAAAACGTTCGGGTGGGGGCATTGATGTGATCGGCAACTTCACTAAAGGCGACGATCTCATCGACCCGTTCTTTCACTTGCTTGCGGGTCAAACCGAGAATGATGGAATTGAAGTAAATGTTCTCCATCCCCGTGAGATCGGGGTGAAAACCAGCTCCTAGCTCAAGGAGCGGCGCGGCTCTACCCGTGATGGTTGCCGTGCCCGAAGTAGGCTTATAAACTCTGGCAAGTAAAGACAGGAGAGTGCTCTTTCCTGCCCCGTTGCGTCCAATCACGGCAACGCACTCCCCCGGCTTCACATCAAAGCTGATTCCCTTCAGAACATCAAAGCATGTCTTCTTCCTCGGCTTCCACCAAAGAAGAGCAGTCTTGATCGAGTTCACACCGGAAGCGTTCACGTTGAACACTTTCTTGAGGTCCTGCACAACGATTGGAGATTCAGCCATGTTAAGGTCTCTCCACGAATTTCCACTTCAATCGGTTGAAGGTGGAGTAGCCAGAAATAAGAATAGCAACCGAAACAAAAGCTGCCCATGCCACGTAGCGCCAGTCGAGGGGGAGCGGATCCACCAGGACTTTATCAACCATTATTTTTTGAGGAGCAATCAAGATTTTTCGGTAGGCGTTGGAAAGTGCAAACACTGGGTTTGCATTCATAAACATATAAATCTTGCCGCCCCAGGCTTGGTTTAACGGACTGTTAGCGACTCTCTCTTCAAAGTAGAGGATGGGACAGAGGAAGAACATGAGATAGGTCATGACCCCCACGATGTATTTCACGTCTTCGTAGAACGTGTTGAAAGCGCTTATGTAGAAACTCAATCCCAACGAGAGGCAAAAGTTGATAAGGAGCAGGACCGGAAGAAATACTGAGGTCGCTTGGAATGGCCATTGCCCAGGGTGAATGATGTAAACCGCGAGCATGTAGATGACAAACATGACCAGGGCTAGCAGTAGGTGAATAAAATTGCTGATGACCGACGCAATCGGAAGTATTTCCCTCGGAAAGTAGATCTTCCTAATAAGTGGGAGTGCAGTTAGGATCGTCTGAGCGGAATCCATCAAACAGAGTTGGAAAAAGGTGAACGGAAGATAGGCCGCAAGAATGTAGGCGGTTGCACTGGGTACGCCGTTTGACAGGAAGTTCTGGAACACGAAGCTCATCACCAAAACGGTGATCAGAGGATTGAGCATTGACCAGAAAAAGCCAAGTGCCGAGTTCTTGTAGCGGATCTTAAGTTCGCGCTGAACCATGGTGAGCAAGAGTTCGCGGAACTTCCACAGTTCCTTGAGTTCGCTCAGCATAAGTGGATTCTACCTTTGGCGAGTCCATTGCCTTGGCTGCGATCACATAAATCCATAAATGAAGGTCCGTCTTTGGAGGAATAATGCTTCCGATTCCCTTCGGAACAACATCCGAAGGAATGAGAGCGGTCCGAATGCCGCCTGCATGTATACCTGCTAAAGCAACCGAAACCAATGGATCGGAGTTCCTGCTCCCAACAAGAATGGTATACGCCATCCCTCGCTTGTATGAATTAGCCAATTCGCGATCGAGAGAATCCCTCACTTTGTACTGGATCGTAATCTTGTCGCCATCTTCAACAAGCTTCCCGGTTCCCACATGTTCTTCAACGACGGTAACGCCGTGTGGCAACTCCAGCGGAGTCGGCTGGACGGATTGAGCTCCCGTTTGAGACGAGAGAAGCATGAAGACGGAAATGATGTTCACCACAGGTGTATCTTTAGGGACGATGCAAGAGCTCGAAGTGATGTTAGTTGGCAGCGCAAATATCGATCTGGTGATTCGGACTCCACGATTCCCCGCACCTGGAGAAACTTTGCAGGGTTCCGACTTTCAAACTTTCGCGGGTGGCAAGGGCGCTAATCAAGCGGTTGCGATCGGGAAGATCGGCGGAAATTGTGGGTTAATCGCGAAAGTTGGAAGCGATGGATTCGGCAAACAGCTTATTGAAAGTTTGCGAACCAACAACGTCCACATCAACAATGTTCTTCAAGTTTCAACCGAATCGACTGGGGTCGCGGTCATCACTGTCGATGCTCAGGGCCAGAACACGATTTTAGTTGCTCAAGGGACAAACGGGTTGCTCGCACCGGAAGAAGTTCGACAAGGATTAAGTCATGCCTCGTTCAAAGTCCTGCTCGTTCAGCTTGAAATCCCGATGGAAGCCGTTATGGAGGCATCCAAGTTCGCATCGGGCCGAATCTTTATTCTCAATCCCGCACCAGCCCAAGAACTGTCTGATGAACTCTTATCGCGAGTCGACTATCTCACCCCGAACGAGACGGAAGCCCACCTCCTCACGGGGATCTTGCCGGTCGACAGTAAAAGTTGCGACCAAGCGGCCGCCGTTATCCTAGCAAAGGGTGTTAAAAATGTCCTGTTCACTTTAGGATCGATGGGAAGTTATTTGGCGAACGCTTCTGGAGGTCGCCTTTTCCCGGCTATTCGAGTTACTCCGATTGATACCACCGCGGCTGGCGACGCCTTTAACGGCGCATTTGCTCACTACTTGGCTTCCGGGGAGACGGTCGATCGGTCCATTCGCCTCGCTAATATCGCCGGTGCCTTGTGCACCACCAAACCGGGCGCACAAGCGTCGATGCCAAGTCTTGCGGAGATCCTGCTACACGATCAACAGGCGCTTTGAGACGAGGAGCGCTAAAGTCTACGCAGGAGCATCGTCTTTCTTTGATAGCTGCTTGAACTCGCCCGTGACCATGAAGTTCACCCTCTCGGCAATGTTCACAGCATGGTCGGCAATTCGCTCAACGTGGTGAATGGCTAAGAAAAGCCAACCGTCCGCAACTACTTGCTCAGGGTTTTCCCGCATGTTCTCAAAAATCTGGGCTCTTAATTCGCGATAGAGCGCGTCAACGTTCTCGTCCCGTTCGCAAACCTCTCTGACTCGGTTTAAGTCACGATGAATGTAGGCTTCGAGTGCTTCATGGAACATCGCCCGAGCCTCTTTGGCCATCTTTGGGATATCGATGAAGCTCGTTTCACCGAACTCCTTTTCAACTTTGAGTGCGATTTTGGCGATATCGACAGCCAGGTCACCGACTCGTTCAATGTCGGTAATCATCTTCATGGCGGTGCCGACTACCCGCAAATCGCCTGCCATCGGTTGCTGGAGAGCAAGCAGCCTCAAACATCGAGCCTCAATCTTCAGGTCGCGTTCGTCAATCTCGTCATCCTTGAAGATGACGCTCATCGCAAGGCTTGTATCGAGAGAACACAACGCGTCAACGGACTGAGCCACCATTTGTTCGGCACGACTTCCCATGTCGAGCAGGTCATGCTCAAGCGTTTTTATCTCATCGTTATATGCCTGTCGGGCATAGCTTGGACTTTCCACCATCACTTACGACGGATAGATTACAGTCTCTGATTCGGCCCAAAGCACCAATTGTTAAGAACTCTTTACAGGGAAGTGACAGAAATAAGCTCTTGCCGCCTCAGTAGTCCTACCAGGATCGGTATTAAGACATAAATCTTGAGCATGCGGGCACCGGCTTGCAAACCGACAGCCCACAAAACGAGTTTTGGGGTCCGGTACTTCTCCGACAGGCGGTTCTGGCAAGTGCATCAACTTCTCAAGGCTAGGTGCAGACTCAAGAAGAGCTGCCGTATAAGGGTGCCTCGGATTCGTAAAGATCTCTTCAGTCGGACCTTCCTCAACCACTCGCCCCATGTACATGACGGCGACTCGATCCGCAAGAAAACGAACCGTCGTGAGGTCGTGAGAGATATATAGGAAGGAGCAACCATTGGCCTTCTGAACGTCCTTGAGAAGGTTCAGAATTTGAGCGCGGATGCTAAGGTCAAGCGCTGCGGTTGGCTCATCGCAGATAACCAAAGGGGGCTTAAGAGCCAAGGCGCGGCCAATGGCTACGCGTTGCCGTTGACCTCCACTGAGTTGATGCGGATATCGATCGACAAAACGAGGGTCAAGTCCGACTTCTTCAAAGATCTTTCCGGCATCCCCCGATTTTCCAACCAGCCGCATTGGCTCCATCACCGAGCGACCGACTTTCCACTTAGGATTCAAACTCGCGTAGGGGTCTTGCCAGACCATTCCGACTCGCTCGGCCATTCGTCGAGGAGTGCCGTGAATCTTTTCACCCGTTAACGTGATCGATCCACCAGACAACGACTGCAAGCCAAGCACCGCCCTAGCGAGAGTCGTTTTGCCACAACCGGACTCCCCAACAACTGCAAGAGTCTCTCCAGGATTCACTTGCAAAGTCACGCCATCCAGCGCTCGAATGGCTCCGCCCGCAACATTAAACTCAACCTGAACATCGCTTATTTCAAGGAGTTCGCTGCTCAAAAATTCTCTCCCATGGTTCCCTGGCTCCAAAACAATCGCTGACCGAGCTTGACTAAGAAGTCGTCTTTATTCACTGTCACAAGATTGGTCACTCGGGGTGATTTAGTGATACAAACTTCATCGCCGCTCAAAATGTGAAGACGGGTTTGTCCGTCTGCCGAAAGCACCGCGTCTCCTCGACTTCCTACCGTCAACTGGATAACGGAGTCGGTTTTCAAGATCATGGTTCGGGCCGAAAGGGTGTGCGGAGCAACGGCGGTCAGTACCAGTGCTTCGACAGTAGGGTCCATGATGGGTCCGCCGGCCGACAAGTTATATCCCGTTGAACCGGTTGGAGTGGACACCATCACGCCATCAGCCGGATAGCTCGTCAAGTTATGCCCATCGACTGCGACCTGAAAAGTCATCATCCTCGCGGTCACGTCTCGCTGAAGAACCACTTCGTTGAGGGCGTGAATTTCGGCAATTGTTTGGCCGCTTCGCGTAAGTTGGGCTTGGATCATCGTTCGGCTCTCGATGATGGCTTCCCCTTCCAAGGCGGCGGTGACACATCCCTGAACGTCGTCCCCGGTGCATTGGGTGACAAATCCGAATCGTCCGAAATAGACTCCCAGAATTGGGGTTCCCTTGAGAGCACACATGTGAGCGGCGCGAATCAACGTGCCGTCGCCGCCAAAAGCTACCGCGAGATTAGCGTCCGCGAAATCATCCGAGGAGACGATTGGCAAATCGATACTCCGTCCGGTTTCACTATCGACGGCGACTTCAACGCCCTTGCTGCGTAGCCAAAGTGCCGTTTCTACAATCGCGGCAAGAGCATCTGGCCGATAAACATTCCCAACTATATGAACGCGCAATTAACCTTCGCCTCTCATCCTGGAAAGGTTACGCTGAATGTCTTCGTCGTTGGGGGCAATCTTCAATGCTTTTTCTAAAACTTTAATGGCTTCATTGACTTGATTCCCTTTTTGAAGGGTTACCGCCAAATTGTTATAGGCTCCGACGAGCTTTGGATCCGCTTCGATTGCCGATCGGAAGGCTGCTTCGGCTTGAACTAGCTTGCCGGCTTTGAGGTGGCAAAGCCCAATTCCATTGAGAGCTTCCGCGTTATTTTTGTCTGCGGCCAAGATCTGCAAGTAGTGGAATCGAGCATTGTCAACATCACCTTCTGCCCAAAGAGCATTGGCAAGGTCCATGCGCACATCCATTCTCTTCGGCTCAGAACGAACGACATCTTTCCATGCCGCAATCGCCTTCTTGATATCACCCGATTTGGCGGCCGAAGCACCTAAATTAAGCTTGGCGGCAACCGAACTTGGATTAAGGCCAGATAATTTGTCGAAGAGCGTTGTGGCTTCTTCGTATGCGCCCTTTCGGAACTGCATCAACCCAAGATTGTTGAGGGTATCGAGATCGTTTGGATTAACTGCGAGTGCGCGCCGATAAGCCTGTTCGGCTCCCGCAGCATCTTGATTCTGGGCGCGTAAAACACCTAAGTTAAACCAGAATGTCGCATTCTTCGCCTCGGCATCTCTCAGCCCTTCATAGTATTTGAGGGCATCGGCTTTGCGTCCAGCCCGAGAGTACGCCTCACCGAGCGCAAGTGCAATTGCGGGATCAGTGCCGTCTCCGAGAGACTTTTCCAAGTAAGGCAAAGCTTGCGTGCTTCGAATCTTCGCGAGTGCGAGACCTGCGTTGTGGGCAAAGGTCAGATTGGCCGGCAACATATCCGCAGCCTTCTTAAATGCTTTCGCTGAATTGAACGCATCGTGATTGCCCTCGTAGGCAACTCCAAGATTGTTCTGAACGAACGGATCTTGAGGTTTGAGTTTAACCGCCATCAAAAACTGAGGGATCGCTTTAGCGTAAGCCTTCTGACGAAGGAAAATCGTCCCACTATTGTAAAACGGCTCAAACATAGTTGGGCTCGACTTCGCGACCGAACGATATTTGTCCAGCGCCTTATCAAGTTCGCCGGTTGCCATGTAAGCATCACCGAGATTGATCTGAATTTCAAGATCTCGGGGTCGCTGCGCTTCCGCCTTTTCGAGCAAAGGCAGTGCTAAGGTGGGCTTCTTCGCTCGCAGATACAAGAATCCCAGCCATGCCTGAACATTCGAACTGCGATCGTTGATCTTGTGTAGATCTTCAAATTGGGTAATGGCTTCGTCGACTTTGCCTTGTTTGTAGAGCGCCGTAGCATCCGCTACTCGCTTACTAAATTCACGTTCATCTGGGACCTGAGCAAAACCCGAAACCCAGAAACTGGAAAGTGCACACAAAAAAGCTATTCGAAGTACAGACATCAGAATTTCAATTTTCAGGAGATTTGACTACGAAGTTCCCGCCATGGCGCGTGGAATTGCGCCTTCAAACGCTTCCTTCAGTTCATCAACGGTCCAGACTAGGGTTTGGGTTCCAACATGAATGCTTAAACCTTCGCCAGTTCCAGAATGACCGACTGGATACGCCTGCAATCCGTATTGTGAAGCAAGGTCTTGGATCGCGGTTACCGAGTGGACCGTGACCAAAACACGACCCGGAAATTCGCCAAAGAGCATGGAGTCTTCCCTGCTGCTGATATGAGGAACCGAGGCAATCTGGATGGGAGTCCCAGCGATGACCATTTCAGCGGCTGCTACCGCCAATCCGCCATCACTCAAATCGTGAGCTGCGGTAATGATTCCCTCTGAAATACCCTTATTCAACGCCATACAAAGCCATTTTTCAGCTTCCACTTCTGGCGCCTCGGGATATCCATCTTCAATGCCATGGATTTCGGCGAGGAATGCGCTCGCTCCGAGCCCCATTTGTTCCGGATCGGGCCCAATCACCGACATCATCACCAGAATGCCAGGATCCTTTGCCGAAATGCCTACTCGCTTTTCTGCATCATCCAAAAGTCCGAGCATGCCTATCAACGGGGTGGGAGGAACTTCGCCCAAGTCGCTCTCGTTGTAGAAGCTCACGTTGCCGCTAATAACCGGTGTTCCCATGATTTCAGCCGCATCGGCAATGCCTTTCACGGCTTCACTGAACTGCCAGTAAACGTGAGGATAAGTAGGATTGCCAAAGTTCAAGCCGTCCGTCACCGCTCTCGGTTCTGCACCGGTACAAGCAACGTTTCTCGCCGCTTCAACAACGGCAAGTTGGCCACCTCGGTAGGGGTGCAGGTAGCACTGCCGGGCGTTGCCATCAATTTTGAGCGCGATTCCCTTCTTAGTTCCGCGAGGGGCCAGAACAGCCGCGTCTCCCGCTCCAAATCCAAGAGTCGTTTGAGTTTGCACCTGTTGGTCGTATTGCTCGAAAATCCAGCGCTTACTGGCAATTTCTGGCGATGCCAGAAGCTTCAGCAGGCTCGACTTTGCGTCCGTTAGTGGCAGTGAAGCTGGATCGAACTTAAACGCGTGTTGGAAATACTCAGGAACCGTTGTTGAGCTCTTATAGACCGGGCATTCGTCCGTCAAAAGTTTGGGATTGACTTCACACTCAACTTTTCCATGACGTGAAATCGTCACCATTCCATTGTCGGTGATATTTCCAATGACGACCGCTTTCAGCCCCCACTTGTGGAACACGTCGAGCACTTCTTGCTCTCGACCTTTCTCTGCTACCGCCAGCATTCGCTCTTGACTTTCGCTTAGGAGCAACTCGTAAGCGGTCATGTCGTCTTCTCGCATCGGCACTAGGTCGAGGTTGACATCCATGCCTACGCTCCCTTGACTGGCCATTTCGATCGTCGAGCAAGTAAGGCCTGCCGCTCCCATGTCTTGAATCGCGACAACAGCTCCGGTCTTGAGCGCTTCCAAAGTGGCTTCGATCAACAGTTTCTCAGCAAATGGATCTCCGATTTGTACATTGGGGCGCTTGGCGTCGTTGTCTTCGCCTAGGGCATCGCTCGCAAAGGTCGCGCCGTGAATCCCATCTTTGCCGGTCGCCGATCCAAGGTAGATCACCGGATTGCCTACTCCAGATGCAGCGGCAGTTGTAACCTCATCGAGCTTCAATATTCCAACGCACATCGCGTTGACGAGGGGATTCCCACTGTAGCGAGGGTGAAAACCGACCTCGCCCGCCACAGTCGGAACGCCCACGCAGTTCCCATATCCGGCAATGCCGGCAACGACATGCTCGAACAAGTAGCGATTTCGTTCCACAACTTCGGGTGACCCACTACCGTCTGTAATGGGGCCAAACCGCAGAGAATTCAGCGCTGCAATCGGTCGAGCTCCCATGGTGAGGATGTCGCGTATGATGCCGCCAACACCGGTGGCAGCACCTTGATAAGGTTCCACTGCAGAAGGGTGATTGTGAGATTCCACCTTCATCGTGATGCCAAGGCCATCGCCAATGTCGACAATTCCAGCATTCTCTAGGCCTGCACCTTCCATCGCCTCTTTGTACTTTTTAAAGTAGGCAAGCACGGGTCGGGAATATTTATAACCGCAGTGCTCGCTCCACATAACTGCGAACATTCCTAGTTCGGTGTAAGTAGGTTCTCTATCAAGGAGTTTGAGGATGAGATCGTACTCACCATCATTCAGTCCCATGGACGTGTACACTTCGGGGGAGATGAGGGCCATCACAACAATTATAGCTTGGCGGAGGGGTCTAACTTTGCCTCTCGTGCTCGCACTCGCCATTGGTTGTGGCGAAGCTCCTCGATTCAATTTTGAAGGCGAATGGATCGGGTTCCGAAAAATCCCTTCTGATCCCAACGCAAATCCCGACGTTGTGCGCTCAGCCAGCGAAGTCAAAATCATCATCAAACCCAACAGTCGGTTCGATATGTTTTACAAGCTGATCCCGACTTCCGGAAATGTCTCAATCTCAGGCAACAAAGCCACCCTCACAGTTACGAATACGATTGACCCTCACCTCGATCGCGACCAAGCCAAATTGCGCGAAATGTATGCGCCAATAGAATTAACTGGCCAAAAGGATCTCACGGTTGTATTTTTTGACCCGAAATCAACCGATGGAGAAAAAGTGACGTTGAAACGAATCGCAACGCCTTGATTGCGTCTTCCGTATCCAACAGTGTCCCAGAGCATCCTGATGAGGGTTTCCGTACTTTATTTCTTGATACCGGCCAGCCTTGCAACCTACGGTGGTTTTCTTTACTACCGGCTCGCGTGGCTACACCATCAGAGTGTTCGAGCTCTCCAGCACGTTGACGCTCAACTAAACAGTCACCATCAGCTGTTGCCTCACCTCATTCTTGCGATCGCTCAGCATGCGCATCACGAACGTGAAATTCTTGATAATGCGATCAAGGCTCGACGTGCCGTCCTCAATGCGAGAACTCTTGAGGAGCGAATGATGGCTTCCTCTCAATTGAGCCATGCCTTACGCCACCTCTTTCAGTTGTCTGAAGCATGCTCCTTGCTCCACATGAACGATGAAGCGAGCTTGATCCACATGCAAGTTGTTGTCGCGGAGCAAAAAATCGCGCTGGCTCGGGAATATTACAATCATGTAACCCAGCACTACAACGAGCGCATCAGCCGATTCCCCCACAATTTGATGGCCCACATCGCCGGATTCGAACGAAAAATACCGTTCGAATTGGGCGATCATGTTGGTCACAGCTTCGCGCGCATGGAATGCTGATTGTCAGACAGTTTCTAGGGCCGTCAGTGTAAATGCATATTGCATCGCGACATCTTTCAGATAGTCATATCGCCCTGAAGCTCCGCCGTGACCACCATCCATTCGGCACTTGAACAAGACAGGAGTGTCATCTGATCGGACCGCTCGCATCTTAGCCACATACTTCGCCGGCTCGTGGTAGCTGACTTGGCTGTCATTCAGGCTCGTCACCACTAACATCGTGGGATACGAAACATTTCTGATGTTCTCATACGGGCTGTATGCGCGAATCCAGCGATATTGCTCTTCGATCTTAGGGTTTCCCCACTCGTTGAACTCACTGGTGGTAAGAGGCAGCGTTTCGTCGAGCATGGTGTTGATGACATCCACAAACGGAACCATTGCCAGCGCGGCTTTGCACAGATTGGGCCGCAGATTGACCACTGCGCCAACCAATAATCCGCCCGCACTTCCCCCCATGATCGCCAGCTTCTTTCGATCGGTTCGCTTTGATTTCACAAGGAAGTCGGCACAAGCGATGAAGTCCGTGAACGTGTTCATCTTGTTGGCCATCTTGCCAGCGTCGTACCATTCCTCACCCATGTCGCCCCCGCCTCGGATCTGACCGACTGCGTAGATAAAGCCTCGGTCAAGGAGGCTGATGATGTTGGGGCTAAATCCAAAGGTGGCCGACATTCCGTATGACCCGTAGGCGTACAGCAACGTTGGCATTGCTTTCTTCTTGAGATCCTTGCGATAGACAAGTCCCATTGGCACTTTGCACCCATCCTTCGCCGTCACCCAAACTCGCTCGGTCCGATACTGTTTGCTGTCAAAACCAGGGGTTTCAGTTCGCTTAAGAATTTTCTTCTTTCCGGTTTCCAAATCCAACTCGATCGTCTCGAGCGGCTTCACCGCGGAAGAATAGGTGTATCTCAGTTTCGAAGTCTCAAATTCAGCATTGGCTCCTATCGACACCGAATAGGCCGCATCCTTGAATTGAAGTCTTTGAATTTCGCCAGACTTCAGGTCAACAACCCTTATACCGGGCAACCCATTTTGACGGTCACCGAGAACGATGTGATCTTTCAGAACCAGGAAGTTATTGATCCTGACTTGAGGGTCGTGAGGTACGACCTCGGTCCATTGATCGGGTGCCGATACTGGGGTGCTGATGATGCGGAAGTTCTTCGCATCTTTGTCGGTTCGCACGTAAAATCGGTCGGCGTTGTGCTCGAGGCTAAACCGCTCTTTTGGTTTGCGGGCAAAGATCAATTTTGGCTCGGCATTCGGCGTCTCGGTTTCAAGCACATAGACGTCGTTTTCTTCTTTGCTATGGCCTCCAAAAACGAGATACTTCTCATCTTGAGTTTTAGTCAGATAGAGGTCGAATAAGCTATCGTCCTCCTGCATGACCAAAACCGGTTCCGATTCCCCGAGTGTCAATCGGAAGAGCTGGAAGCTCCGCTTGGTGACTTCATGCTCCTGGATCACAAAAAGTGTTTTGCTGTCAGCAGCCCACTCCACCGAATCCACCCGTTCCATCAAATTCTCGGTGACCGCTCCGGTTTCCAAATTCTTGACGTGTAGTTTGTATTGTCGGTAGCCCGTCTCGTCCGTCGTGTAGGCGAGAAGTTTATTGTCGGGGCTGACCTCGAGCGCTCCGATGCTGTAAAACGCCTTCCCCACCGCAAGTTCGTTTTGATCAAGCAAAACGAACTCCTTGCTTCGGTTGTTCTTCTTTCGGCATCGGATCGGATAGCTTTGCCCCTTCACTGTTCGGTGATAGTAAAGCCAGCCATTCTTGGGATAAGGCACCGATTGATCGTCCTCTTTGATTCTCCCAAGCATCTCCTCGTACAGCTTCGCTTGGAGTTCCTTTGTAGGCTCCATTGCCGCCTCGAAGTAAGTGTTTTCCGCGTTCAAATAACTCAGAACTTTGGGATTTTGCTTCTCTCGGAGCCACGCATAGTCGTCGACCAGTTCGTCACCATGAATCTTGGTGACGACAGGAACTCGTTTCGCAGTCGGTGCGGTGATGTCGAGGTTGAAAGATAACGGTGTGTGATTCATAAATGAGATGGCCCTTCGCGAGTTCTACGCGATCCAGCATAGACCGTTCAGCACCATTCATGCCCCAAAGGTTCTAAATGCTCTCGTTTGGATCTTTCATGAACGCCTTGTTTGTGACACCGGAATGGCGGAAATCCCAATTCATGATCTTCCATTGCGAATCAATCTCTCAACCTAAGGCAAGAAGCTGTGACGCACGCACACATAATGGCTTGCATATCTACACAAAACAGCGACAGGCTATCGCCGGGCTTCAACTTCTGGCGATGGCGGGCTCACTTGAGCTTATTAGCGCCGGTTCTTGAAGGCAAAGATTGGCTAGCCCAAACTTTACTGCTTGATACGAATTCGGTTGTTCTTTGGTTCGTGAGTTAATTCAACCAATCCCAACTCTTCCAGTAGTGGCGGAACATACACTCCGAAGCGTCCCCGGAGGCCCTTCTTCAAGCCGTACCAACCCTCTAACGGATTGTTCTCAGAGCGGGCCCAAGCTTCAAGGGTGTCTGGCTTCGCTTCCTTTTGCTCATCCGCACCACCCAAATCCATCCAGTCACCCCTAGCGGCGAGCATCGCCACTGTGTCTTGAATGCAGCGCGCATCGTAATACAGGGTGGTCGATCCCACCACGCAGACAATAACTTCGACACTATCCTTCATATCGAAATACATCTGATAGGAGGAGGTCCCAGGAGGGGTGTTCAGTTGGTAGGGATTGTCCTTGCCGCGCTTTTCCATCAACCAACTATACAGGCTCTGCGGTTTAGTTCCAACTGATTTGCCAGGGTGTATTTGGTCGAAGTCAAGAATATTCATTTAAAGACTCCTTCTGACATTGAATGGGAATTGTCTGAGCGACTAAGGGCCGAGAAAGTTAGGAGAGAGTAAGCAATAAAAAAGTTGAACCAACGCCCCCAGAAAGTGAAACTGGCTCTCTACTTCTGAGGTTCTTTGAACATTCACCCAAGTGATTTGACTTCAAGCAGTCAGGTTCTCCTCAGGAAAACGTCTTGTGGACGAATTTCTCCTGGATGGCAGGTTCTACAACTTTGACCGTCCAAAACTCTATGGGAAGCATCTGATACATTTGGAGAAGTTTCTCGCCCTTTACGGTCCGATTTGACCTTCCTTGCGAATAGAGAGATGAATACCATGCAGCAATCTCTCACCTTGGAACCGGAGACTTCAATTCCACGCATTACAAAACCGCGGTGGAGTTCAGAGGACCTATTCGAAGAATACTTTGAGCCAATCCACAGCTACTTTTCACGTCGGGTGAATTCGGCAGAAGATGTCAATGATCTCACGGCCGAGACATTTGCCTCAACCGTCGGCACCAAGATCCCTCGGGGAGTGGAGCCTCTTAGTTGGCTCTACGGAATCTCTCGTCGCAAACTGGCCGATCATCTGCGCAGACAAAAGCGATCGGGCTTCGTTCCGACGGAAGTCGCACCCACGGCCATCAGTGAACGAGCGTTGATGATCCGCGACTGGGTCGATGCCCTACCATCAGACCAACGAGAAGCCCTATTGCTTCAGGCGCTCGAAGGCTTATCCGTGAATCAAATCGCAGTCGTCATGCATCGATCACCAAAGAGCGTGAAGGCGTTGCTACAACGTGCAAAGGAAAGCGTCCGGAATCAGTCGCGCATGGAATTCGAAATGGAGGAGAACCGATGAAACTTAATGATCAACTATTGGAAGCCTATCCTGACTTCAATGCCAACGACGATGTTCGTCGGTTCTGTCGAGTTTCCATGCAGGCGCGATCCGAATCTTTACGGCGAAAACGACAATTCAAGCGATCAGCTCTTGTGGGGGCATTCACCATCCTGTTAGGAGTTACCTCCTTTGGCTTGGGACCAAGAGCCTTAGCGGTCTACCGGCTCCAAAGAATTGCGGGTTCCGTCGCCGATGCCCAAACCGCTGAAATTGACGAATATACGGTGCAGCCCAATGGAGAGCAAATCTTAAATGGACGCGAGTTGTATGATCGCGGGAAATGGAGAACCGAGCACGGCACCTCCATCCAAGTGTGGAAGGCTGGGAAGCTCTGGAGCCTGGACCCGATTGCCAAGAGGGTCATAGTCCAAGCCGCTCCAAACGGGCCAGCTGCCTATAGTTCGAACGGATTTAGCGTCAAAGCAATGATCTCCGATATTGCCCGATGGAAATTGACAGATCAGATCGAGATTGCAGATGGGCAGTTTAAGGGTGTCGCAGTCTCTCGGGTTACCATCACAAACTCGAACAAACGGGAGCGTTTGGTTGTACTTGCCAATCGCGAAACATCCATGCCAATCGCCTATCAGATGGAGTCCAAGACGATTCGCGGTTGGAAGCTTTCAGGATTAGCCCGAGCCAAATTTGATCAGCCACTCGACCAAAAGTTATTCGCAACGAATTTTAACCCGACCTATCCGGTAGTTGATCTGGATCAGTTTAAGGCGACATTCAAGGAGAAGATCGAAAAGCCGCTCGCTTCGTTCGCCTGGAAAAAGGATAGAAAGATCTCTATCCGGGTGGTCGATGTTAATCCAAATGGGCACGTATTCGTGCTCTACACGGATGGCGAAACTTTGATCCAGCGTCATAAGGAATCTGAGGCAACTCTGGCTACCGCGCGACAAGGAAGCGGTCGAGTTTTTGACGAATTTCGAGTGGATCATCCGATCATCAAGCTTCAATCTTCAATCGGTGTCGAATACGCCAGTGACTGGGCACTTCAACCCTACATCGATGGCCCTTCAGAACGGTTTCGAAGTGGCATTGTGCTGAAGAACGGTGAAGTCCTTCAGGGGGCCTGGTTCATCCCCACACGGCCAGTATCGTGGAAGCCTTTGTCGATCATAGTAACCTTTGACAACCAAGCTTCCATCTCCTATCAGGCGAAATTCGTATCTGTCTCAACTTCTCTGTTGCCCGATTGGGCTCCACTTATGGGTGTCGGGCCCCATACCGATGAAGACATCCTCATCGGTGAATTGGGGACACACCGTCGATTCTTGGAAGCAAATTCAGATGTTAAAGCCGTTATCGCTAGCTATGAGGCTGAGCTTGAGTTGAAGCGTAAGATGGAATCACGGGGAATGGGACCTTGGTCGAAAGGGGATCTGTTTTTGGGGCTGTATCGTCAGTATCTTAAACTCGGAGACCATCCCACTGCGCTGGATTATCTCAGGCAAGCAGCCGATGATCCGGTAGCCGCTGAAGGGTTGACGGAAGCATTGGCCAAAGAAGGCTTGAGATAGGTTTTACGGGCCAACCACCCTTCAAAGAACAGTCTTGGAAGGATCTTGGTGATCAAGGGACGATATATCTATAACTCTAGGGCGGCTCTTCGTAAAAATCCTTATGTGAGAGCCGTCCTGCTTGACGTCAGCACTCAAGACGCCAACGCAAAGGGGCACTGAGCGACGAAGTGCATCCATGCGCACCGCATTCCTGGGGAGAGATTCTTCAGCCGACTCTTGAAACCGTCGGGGCAACGACTCGGGCTTTCCGGGCGCGTTCGATAGCCTCTTCAGTGACAGCTTTTTCGAAAGATCGCATGCCTGCGAGTTCAAATCCATGCTTTTCGGCAAGCTTTGTGATGAGGTCCACTTGCTCGACGCTGACATCTTTTCCGAGGGTGAAATTGTAAAGTGATGGATCGCCTTCCAACGCCAAAATCATCGTCTCACTCATGCATGCGTAGGCAGTATGAGGTGGGAAACCAAAGTTGAAGTTGAATTCCACGTTTCCTGGAACACTGACGACGCCACCTTCAATAACCAGTACGTCCGGGCGCTCTTTCGAGACTCGAGCGGCAACATCGCGTGGCCGCGCAACGTCGCACACCACACAGCCCGGCTTCAAATGCTCGGGCATGATCAATTCCTTGCCTGCCGAGCTCACCGTGATGATTGCGTCCGCAATCTTGATGTCAGCGATGTTGATGCTCGCACTGGCGTTCGGAATTTCAGCAGCAACTGCTTGAGTTCGATCTAGGTCGCGACCGACGAGGATCACATTGCCGAATTCTCGACCGAGCACCTTCGCGCAAGTCTTGCCGATCGAACCGGTTGCTCCGACGACCGCTAAGGTCGAATTCTTAGTGTCTACTTCCAGAAGTTCGAGAGCTCGAACCGTACCTTGAATCGCGGTAGCAACCGTGTAGCTGTTACCGGTGGTGACTCCGATCGGTGATCGGCCAGCAACCGTAACGCCACCGTCTCCAACCACGCTCGAAAAGGCTCCAAGTCCAATCAGCTGAGCGCCTTGAGCGGCTGCCACTTCGACACACTCTGAGATCCGCTGGTAAACAAAATCGATGGGAAGCCCGTTCACCATTTGGCTCGGAACGAGCGGCAGTCCAATAAACCAACCTTCGGTCTCCACCCCGGTCTTCGAACGAACTCCCGTAATGGAACTCGCAACGACTGGCTTCTTTCGTCTTAGAAACTCTTCTATAACACGATCAGGCAGATACTTCACGATCGGATATCGACGCTGAAGGTCTTTTGGAAATAGAGGATGAATGATGAATCCGAAGCGCGTCATATAGGAAATTGAACTGAGGAACCAGAGATGAGAGGTAGAACCACTATTTTACAAGGCTCAAAACATGACTCAAATTCTTAAAAAAGTGCGACCGATGCCGAGTTAAGGAGTGATTTCGATAATGTTAGGCTTCCAACCTAGGCGACTCAAAGTGTCCAGATAATCCTTCTCCGTGAGTTCTGATGGTCGTTTTCCAAGTAAAGCTACGATCACACCTTCCATTACGTTCGTAGCAAACGTTTCACCACCAATCACTGGTGTGGTCGTAATTGCCCGACGCGTCTTAAATTGCTTGAGCAGATCGAGATCAGCCTTACGCAACGTCTGCGTAATGATGGTCTTCCCTTCCATGTTTTCAGGCATGTAGCGCCGAATGTAATGCCAATCGCCGCAAATAATCGTTGCCTGAGCAAAAATCTCGGGGTACTTCGGAGTCCGCTGCTCCTGCTTTTCACCCGTTGGATAGAACCACTTGAACGGCAGATTGGTGGCAATCGGTAACAGGAGCGACCCAAAGGTTTTGACTT
Organism: uncultured Armatimonadota bacterium; assembly: GCA_903899015.1. Taxonomy (GTDB): domain Bacteria; phylum Armatimonadota; class Fimbriimonadia; order Fimbriimonadales; family Fimbriimonadaceae; genus Fimbriimonas. The sequence continues at coordinate 34,773 of CAIUHP010000086.1, forward strand.
GGCTGTATTTGGTCAGTTTGATGGGAATACCGAGTCCAAACAAGAAATCACCGAAGATCACTTCGGCTCCTGCTTCAATGAGCGCCTGCGCCATTCCAAATCGGTCGACCGCGGAAACAAGAAGAACCTTTTCTTTTTTGAAATCAACAATGCCATCACGCTGAAGTGATCGAATCGTATCGCGCTCAAGCGTATGTTTGAGGCCGCTACCATCAACCACCGGGGTCTTCGTTGCCTCTTTTATCAGGTTTAGGATTTCTCGGAAGGCATATTTCTTGTCTTCGATGACCACCCAGATATCGGCACCGCCTACTCCGAGGGCATCCACCTTTCCATCAAGGTCGGAAAACATCTGCCCGAACTTCTTCATGTCCCCATCGGTACCGATTCTTTCGAGGAGAAACTGTTCGCCGAGGATTTCCACCTCATCGCGCTTATCGCGCTTACTGGTTCCGAGACTGATCGATACGACGTGCTTCATGGGAGGTTTTAGGCAAGCAAGGTGGGTCGATGTTCGTATCGAGTCCACCCTATGAAAGTTTCAAATTAATAGACGGCTACCATCTCGATTTCGACGTCAACTCCGCGAGGAAGGCCCGCAACCGCGACGGTTGAACGTGCAGGAGGATCCGCAGTGAAATAGCCACCATAGACTTCGTTCACACTAGCGAAGTGGTCCATGCTGCTCAAAAAGATTGTTGTTTTGACGATGTTGGCGAAGGTCAGCCCTGCTTCATCCAGCACCGCTTTGATGTTCGTCATGGATTGAAGTGTCTGTGCCTTGACGTCACCCTGCACCAACTCGCCCGCGGGAGTTAATGGAATCTGCCCACTCAGAAAAAGGAATCGCCCCTCAGCTCGAATAGCCTGGCTATAAGGACCAATCGCGCCCGGTGCGCCCGAAGTAGCAATCTTCTCTCGTATCATTAACGGCAGAATACCTGCCGACGGAATGAGACACCCGTTTGAGCTCAAGTCAATGAAAGCTTTCCTATCAAGCCAGATAGGTTCGTGGTTAGCAGAAGCTTAGTTTTACGGCATCGACATTGAATTCCTAGGTTCGCTGGCGTATTCATTGCCAGTTAGGGTTCTACTTCCCTAATTGGTCTGTTATTTTTGCAAGGTGACGCGGTAGTTCCATCTTGTTGTACACGTTATTGCCACTTGTTCTGTCATACTCGCATTGATGCCTGAGAGGCTTTCGCTGTTACTACGCAAGTCTGTTCTGTTCGAAGTGAGCAGAACGCTCGTTGACAGCCCCCAAACGTCCCCCATTGTTGGTGAAAACCCGGTTGGCTTAAGACGCACTCTCAGTAAACGAATTTCTTTTCCCCATCTGAAGCGCAGCCTACTGAGGTTCAAAAACGTTCCTTGGAGCAGTGTGCTCAACGTCGCCCAATTAAATAACCACCAGAAACCCAGTCGTAACACGAAAGTTAAGACCTCTGGTGTCGAGTTGATATGGGCCGTGTCCGCCTTTTACCAAATGCCATGCCCCGAAAGAAGATAGTCTCACCCACGGAAATTACGCCGACACCGTCGCCATCGATCACTGAAGCACCCGTTAAGCAAACCAAAAAGAAAGCGAAAGCTGAGCCGAAAGTTGAAATTGTTGTTGCTCCAACTCCCGAGGTAAAGGCCAAGAAGCCTGCTCAGACAAAAGTTGCCGCACCTAAAGCCGCCAAGGTGGTTGTCGTTGCTCCTCCGGTCGAAGTTGAATCAGTCGTTGAAACCGTTGTCGTAGAAGCCAAAGCGCCCCAAAAGGCAGCACCAAAGGCAAAGAAGACCGTTTCTCGCCCTACAAAAGCCGCTAAAGTTGCCACACCGGCCAAAGAAGCCGCACCCGAAGTTTCTGAAAATCACGAGGAAGACCTCATCGTGACCTTCCGCCCTGCTCCAGTTAAGTCTGCAAAGGGCGGCCGTAACCGACAAAATCATAAAAACGCGCCAAAGGTCGAGATTCCAGTGGTCGCGGTAGAAGAGGCGCCAGTCGATGTACCGGCAGTTCAGGTTGCCAAACCGAACCAGAGATCTAAGCAAAAGCCTGGTCGAAACGATAAGAAGACGCCGGTTGAGTCTCCCGCAGTCGTCGTATCTGATGTTCCAGTCCCCGTTTTTTCGGTTGAGGATCATCTGCTAGTTGGAGGCGAAGAGCTTCCACTTCCCACTTGGCGTGTCAAGCAAAAACCAGCCCCTAGGAATAACGCGCCTCAGGCAACCACTACAAGCGAGTCTGAAGCCCCGGAAGCAGCTGGTACCGTCATCAAGCAAAATTCTGAGCGACGCAACCAAAGGAATCGCCGCCAGAGAAGACCGGGAGTCGACGAGCCGACGACAGCGACGGAGCCTGTAGCCGAAGTCGAAGTCGAAGTCGAAGTCGAAGCAGTCGTACCCGTTTCTGCCGAAGAGCTTCCAAAAGCAAGTTTTCGCCGAGATCGGGCGGTGCCTCAACCCCCTGTCAAACTCGCAATCCCTATTCCCGAGAATGGCCCCCAGATCGTTATGCGCGACGGCATTCCGACACTGGTTCGCAATCATCGAGTCTATCCACCGCTCATGTTCTTTGGCAGCCCATCGGACGAAAAGCGAGCGACTACCGTTCTCGATGAGCTGAGAATGGCCTCCGAAGCGGGAATCCACCTTCACTCATTTCTCATCGATTTTGAAGTGGAACTCGATCAGGTCGACGCTACCGCTGCTTTCGCAGCTTATATGCTTGCCAAGGCTGTCGAAATTGACCCTGAGTCTCAAGTTGTCTTCCGACTTGTATTCCAAGCAGCCCGGGGATGGCAAGACAAGTATCCAAACGGAAAATACAAGCACGAAGATGGTTCGTTAGCAGAGCCAAGTGTTTGCGATGACGAGTTTTGGAACGTTGCCAAGGCATGCCTAGGCAGATTCTCGCGCCAAATGCGCCTTTTGCCACTCAATGAGCACATCCTTGGCCTCCACCTTGAAAGAGGCGAATGGTTCTTCTCAGAAGGGTTGGGATACGACAACTCCAAGGCTGCCCAAAACCAGTTCCGCGAGTGGGCGAAAACACGATACAACAACGACGAAGTCACGTTGCGGGCCTCGTGGTTCGACGGTACGGCACGATTTGACAACATTACGATTCCTGAGTACCGACACTCGGGATCGGAAGAAGAGAAATTCATTCGGTCGTCGCGAAAGCTTCGACGGTATGTCGACTACCACCTCTTCCTAAGCGATGCAACGGTTCAGCGAATTGGAGACCTTGCCTACACCGCTAAGGAAGCAAGTGAAGGGTATTTCTTGGTCGGAGCCAGCTACGGATACACATTCGAGTGGTCTCACCCATCATCGGGTCACTTATCACTCGGCAAGCTCCTGCGCACACCCGACATCGACTTTATCGCAGGTCCGCCAAGTTACCGTCAGAGAGATCCAGGTGGAAGCGCCGCCTTCCCTTGCCCGATCGATAGCTTTGCGTTGAATGGCAAGCTTTACATCAGCGAAGAAGATTTCAAGACTTCGCTCAGCACCGGTCACGAACCAGACGATTTCAACCCAACTCTGAAGACGCCGCAAGCCCTCGAAAGTGCTCACTGGCGCGGAGCCGGTGTTGCGCTGGCTCATGCCAGCGGTATGGCTTGGATGGACCTTTGGGGCAACGGTTGGCTCAAAACAAACTCCGTTTGGGCGCGAGCTTCAAGGGTTCAAAACGCTTTGATCGACCGAATGCAGATGCCGCTAAGCGATCCGGAAGTGGCGATCTTCATTGACGAACGTGCTCTGGCCTATTTGGTGGATTCCCACGCATTCGAACTCCTGGTACAAAACGTTCGAGAATCCGTCCTACGAGCCGGAGTTAGCGCTGCGTTCTACCTCCTGAGCGACCTTGCTCACCGAGAGAAGTTCCCCGACAGCAAACTGTATCTGTTCCTCAACGCGTGGGATATCCGCCCAGAATTACGAGCCGCGATTAAGTCGCGCTTGCAATGTGACGGAAAGGTATTGTTCTGGCTCTATTCTTCAGGGCTGTTTGACGCGGGCCGAGAGTCATTGGAACGAGCTCGTGAGGTAACTGGCATCGCATTGAAGCCACAGCCGTTCTATAGCAAGTCGGGCACCACCATCCTCAACCGTAGGCACACACTAAGCGAGGCGTTCCCAGATAAGAGTTTGATCGGCAGCTCCAAGCTGGAACCAACCTACTTTGCCATTCCAGAAGGAGCAACCGTCCTTGGCGAATACTCACAAACCGGACTTCCAAGCTTTGTCGTAAAGGAATTTACCGAGGGACCGGCAGAAACACACTGGACAAGTGTTTTCCTCGGCGAGCCGGTTGTAAACGCGGCCCTCATCCGAGGGTTAGCTCAGATGGCAGGGGCCCACGTATGGAATTTCCACGAAGATGTGGTTCATGTAAGAGCACCGTTCTGCACGATTCACTGCTCTGGGGCTGGACCTCGTGCCATCACCCTTCCAAACAAGTTCTCGGCCTACAACTTATTGACTGATGAATGGGCAGCCGTGGATTCCACCAACCTGCGATTCACGGCAACGGATGGATCCACTCACGTTTTCTTAGTCGGTCCAAAGGAGGAGCTCATGCAAATGCTTGAGCGAGACCCAAGTTCAGTCTTGCGAATGGAAGAGTTACCGGTACGAGATTCAAATGTTCTGGGAGATATTTCGAACTTTGATGTACCGATCATGAAGCTCGACGAGTGGATGGAAGGAAGCGACGGCGACGAGGTTGCCGAAGATTGGTTCCTTCGACCTCAGCAGATCATTGAAGAACCCGAAACTGAAGAAGATTCGGCTGATAAGATTGGCCGACGCAGAAGACGACGCGGACGTCCAAATCGTGGTGGTTCAGAGGAAACCGCACACGCTCGACGCGAGCACTCTGGGCAGCCGGTTGCTCCTGAGTTTGGAGACCTTGGCATGAACGTCATGTTCCGGAAGAGAGAATAGGAACTATGACAGAAGAGAAACAGACTCGTTACCGCTCCGGATACGTTGCGCTTATTGGTAAGCCAAACGTTGGGAAAAGCACGCTTTTAAACCACATCGTGGGGCAGAAGGTGTCGATCGTCAGCAATAAGCCCCAAACCACGCGACGACGTGTTATTGGAATAGCGACCACCCCGGCGTATCAAATTGCTTTCATCGATACTCCCGGTATTCACGAGCCCCATACCCAACTTGCTAAGTCGATGATCGAGCAAGCGCGCATGTCACTTGCTGACGCAAACGTGATTGTCTTCGTCGCCGACGGGTCTCACCATCCCGGTGAGATGGACAAAGAAGTAAGCAAGCTACTCAAGCGTGAGAGCACGATTCCGGTCATTTTGTGTATGAACAAAATGGACCAGTTGAAAGCGGAAGATGTTCAGCGAAACCTGGACGCTTACAAGACGATGCTTGGCATCGAAGATGACGATTTCATGTTGACGACGGCCACCCGTGGCCACAACGTTGATCGACTGTTAGAAATCATCGTCAACAAATTGCCCGAGCAGTCTCCAATGTATCCGGAAGATGCCTTTACGGACCAATCAAGCCGTTTTCTTGCCGCGGAGATGGTGCGAGAGCAGATCTTAATCGCTACTCGACAAGAGATTCCTCACGCAGTTGCCGTAATGGTGGATGAATGGGATGAGCAAGAAGGTTTGACTCGCATCGGTGCTTCAATCTTGGTTGAGAAATCAAGTCAACGAGCAATCATCATTGGCAAGCAGGGCCAATTCTTGAAAGCGATCGGAACCGACGCTCGGATCGAAATTGAAAAAATGCTCGGCCACAAGGTTTTCCTCCAACTCCATGTACGCGTGAGCGAAGACTGGAGAATGAGCCCTCGCGTTCTGCGTGAATTGGAGTACGGCGAGTGACCGCTGGGGTGCCTGACTTCTTTGGTCAGCTTCTTGAAGCTGACTCAGAAATCGCGCTTCCAACTCTTGAAATCGACCTGCCCCAAAAAAGCGGGCCCCTCCACAAAGTCGAATATGTCATCGAATTTGTAGGTCAACGTTCGGTGCTTGCAGGCGCGGCCGCTCAACTCTTGGCTCCAGACTGGTATCAGGCCTTGGGTCACCCTCAAGTGTTTGCGATGCGTCCTGCCGACTTGCACTGGCAACGTTTAACACCCGCGATTGATGGATCTTACGATTCGTTGGCACTCTCCTGGCCGCTACTGGGTCCAAAAGGGGCAATCACACAGGCGTCTGCCAAGCATCTCCTTGACCTTGCGGAACAGTTTGGCCCCTATATTCAGCGACGCTCGATGGCGATGCCGGTGCCTCGAGAAATAGACGCCTACGTTCGAGTCTTGAAACAGACCAAGGAAAACCTCGATATCGGATTTGAGATTTCGGTCATGTCAAGTAAAGCTTCCTTCAGTGAAAAGGATCTCTGGATTGAGTGTGCGCGTCTCGGTCTAACTTTTTCTCCAGTAGGTTCGTTTGACTGGCGGACTCCAAGTCACGCCTTCCCTCTTTTCAGCGTCACGCCGATCGGTGAGACCGACGCTTTCTCGTTGGCCAACGTCCAAAGAGGTGTCAGCCACGTTGGTGTCACGCTAGGCTTCAGCGTTCCACTTTGCGCGGCACCTTTGCAAGCCGCAGAGGGTGCTTTCTACACCGCCGACCATATCGCTCGACAACTTGGAGGCAGGATCCTCGATGACAGTGATCGGGAAGTCACCGAAGCCATCAAGCAGGACCTGTATGCGAGCATTAGGCAAGCAGTTGGTTTGTTCGCACAAGTAGGAATGATGACCGGTTCGGCAGAAACTGAAGCACTCTTTGCGGCTTAATTCGGAAGGTTATTCGGGACAATCTACCACTGAGTGACAGGTAAGAATTAGCGCCCAATTTGACCCTTTCTTTCACCATTAGTGACGGCTCGACTGGCCGAATTGAATACGTCTACTTAACGTCTAGCCCCCGTTATTATTGTCCCGTATCTTGGCGAAATGTCACGATCAGTACGTTTAGGGCTTTATGACTAGCCTGGTCAATTCTCAGAGAGTCAACTTCGCTCCGAATGGAGCATCGTCGGTAACCATAAACTCCAAGACCGGCAAACTCGACCGGTTTAACTAAAGCCAAAACAGGTATCGAGTCACCCCGGCCAGCCTCTTAAATCCGAGAGGCTGGCTATTTTTCGCCGTCTGAGCCTCGCTCGAAGGGACAGATTAAACCTTAAATCTTGAATAATGAATGCACACCATGATCACGATGTTGCTGGCAATGACGCACCTAACAAAAATTCGTTTCTCAACCCTCCCGGAACTTCACGCGAAAGGCACCGATATCGTTACGAGCGACGGGAAGCCAATCCTCCTTCGAGGGGTCAACTTGGGCGGTTGGCTTGTTGAAGAAATGTGGATGACACCTTGGCAAGATCAGCCTCCAGCCGGCAGTTCCTTACCTAAGATCGAAGACCATGTGAGCCTATGGAACGTGGTGGCAAAGCGATTCGGTCAAGACAAGATGGTTCAAGTGAGAGATGCTTGGCGTGACAACTGGATCATGGATGCGGATTTCTCGCGCATCAAAGAAGCTGGATTCAACCACGTGCGCATCCCGTTCCTCGATTCCCTCATCGCCGAGCCTAATGGACTCGCTCGCTTGCACAAAGCCGTCGATACCGCCGCCAAGCATGGCCTGTATACCGTTCTCGACATGCACGGAGCTCCTGGTGGGCAAAACGACGCAGATCACTCAGGGCAAGTTAAGCGCAACCGATTGTGGATCGATGTTGAGAACATATCGAAAATGGAGCAGCTCTGGGCTCAACTAGGGAGAGAGTTTGGGAAAGACCCCAACGTTGCCATGTTCGACTTGATGAACGAGCCAATGGGAGCTCCGAATCCCGCCATGCTCGCGGTCGTCTATGACCGAGTTGTGAAGGCAGTTAGAAAGACAGCCCCCGAGAAATTACTTCTTATTGAAGATGGCTACAAGGGTTTGGACACGACCATTCATCCCAACATTGCGGGCTGGACTAACGTCGTTTATTCGCTTCACTTCTATAACTTCGACGCAAAGGAACCCGCTGACCACCTCAAGGCGCTCCAGTCTCACGATAAAAAGGAGAAAGAGCTTCAAGGCTATCGGCAGACTCCGATGTATATAGGTGAATTCAACTTAGAACCTCATGGCACTCTAGGAGCCATGCACGACGTGACCGCTGAGCTAGAAGCCAATGGTTGGTCTTGGGCAATGTGGACGTACAAGACTGACGCCAAAGGCGGCCCAATGGGTCAGTGGGGCCTTTACAGCCGAGTCCAAAAACCGACGCCAATCGATCCCTATGTCGATTCTGCAGAAGAGATGATCGCCAAAATGAAGAACGTCCGAACCGACGTGATGCAACCCGTCTCGGGGTTGATTGAGTCGATCAAGAAGTAGGGCTTTTTCATGGGTCCAATAGGACGCATGAGACGAGCGTCCATATTTGTTCGTTGTAGATGATTTCAACGTGGAGATAATCTCCAAAATCTCCGCTTTTTTTGCAGGTGGGTTATGCCCCGGTTTCGTTGTCGGAAGGATGAATCTCCGTGGATCGGCTTCGGGCTTTGCGAGTAAAACCCGTCGAGTGCAAACCTCGCGAATCCTTGTATACCGGGGATGGTTCTTGCCCCGGTTTCGCTATCGGAAGGATGAATCTCCGTAGATTGGCTTCGGACTTTGCGAGTAAAACCCGTCGAGCGCAAACCTCGCGAATCCTTGTATACCGGGGATGGTTCTTGCCCCAGTTTCGCTATCGGAAGGATGAATCTCTGTAGATAGGCTTCGGGCTTTGCGAGTAAATCCGGAGTGCGCAAACCTCGCGATTACCTGTAGACCGGGGATGGTTTGTGCCCCAGTTTCGCTTTCGGGAGGCTGAATCCCCGTAGTTAAGCTTCGGCCGTTTCGAGTAAAACCGGGGCACAACCCATCCCCGGTCTACAGGATTTTGGACGTTCCGTGCCGCTATTTGGAGCGAATGACTCTTCCCAATTTCGCTATCGGAAGGATGAATCTCCGTAGATAGGCATCGGCCGTTACGAATAAAACCGGGGCACAACCCATCCCCGGTCTACAGGATTTTGGACGTTCCGGGCTGCTACTTGGAGCGAAAGCCTCACCCCGGTTTTGCTTTCGGAAGGATGAATCTTCGTAAATTGGATTCGGACTTTGCGAGCAAAAAAGTCGAGCGCAAACCTCGCGAATCCTTGTATACCGGGGATGGTTCTTGCCCCAGTTTCGCTATCGGAAGGATGAATCTCTGTAGATAGGCTTCGGGCTTTGCGAGTAAATACGGAGTGCGCAAACCTCGCGATTACCTGTAGA
>CAIUHP010000087.1 GCA_903899015.1 uncultured Armatimonadota bacterium
ACGCAATGGCGCCGCCAGCCTCGATTTCCTTGAGCACTTTGAGGATCTCGTCCTCTGTGTAACGCTTGCCTTTTCTCATCGATGTGATTCCAGACGGAATTCACACTCCATGTGGGTCATCCTAAGGGGAACAGGTCAAACTGCTGCGAGTAGAAGTGTTCCCAATCATAATTTCGCTTTAATCGACGAGTAGATTTGACTTATGGAAACTTGATCCCCAAAATGAGAATGTCGGAATCAATTTACCAAGACATGTAGGGATATAGTAACACTCATTTCGTTGCCCAACTATGTTGAATTCAAAATTCAAACGGGCTGTTAAAACCTATTGAGGTGAAATTATATCAATCAACACTGTACGACATCGCGGAGAATCAACCAATAAACTACGTGTTAAGGGGATTCATCATTACGCCACCTAAGTCCGGCTGGCTTAAATAAGAGATAAATTTCGTCAACCGCTGGCTATAGAGTCCACTGTCTAAGACTAACCTCTCCTTGGTCGCAACGCTTAAGTCTTGAAGAGTGCCCGGGCTAAAAACGGTACTGGCTTGAAGCAACTTATCACCTAGCAACTTAAGATTCATCTCGGATTTGAAATAATCTAGGTTCTCCGCGAGGTAGCCGTGGTCGAAAATTGTTGTGGCTGACATGAGAACATACACTCCACCACCGCCAGCCTCTCAGGTCGAAGGTGGAATTGCATAACACTGGTTTTCGTCCCACGCAATCCCAATCCCTAAAACCAGCCACCACTGAGAAACACCGATAGATTTGCCCGATACAAGCCTTTCGAAAACTTCTGGCAGAATTGGGACTGACTGACCAAGAGCATGAAATGCAGCGAGGGGGGAATGAAGCTCATCGCCACTTTTCGGGTCGTAATTCAAAGAGAGGTTTCCACCCCAGTTCTCCACCCCTTCCATGTATGCGTCTACCATCCATGCATAGACTTGCTCTCTCCTCGCCAACGACATCATCTTATGAAATACGCTGCCTTTATCGATTGCTCGATAGAAATCGCATTCAGATTCAGGTCCTCCACGTCGGCTGAGGAGGCCTTCCCACCAACGAATGAGAAATGCTGGGAAAAGGTAGTCGAAGAGATCTGGTTGGAGTTCGACGTAGCAGAGATCAAGCAAGTAATGCCAGTAGTCTGATGGATCAATCTCATCCCACCTTTTTCCTGCGGTTACGTGAAGCGCTTTGTCAGCCCCATCAAACTGGCGCTGAGTGACTTTCATCGGCGGCTTTGGGTGCCAGAAAATTTCCTGGAGCCGTCGAACCAAAGGTCGGTCGTAAAAGCTCTGCTGTCCCATCACAGTGGAATTATGAGCTAGCCGCCGTCTGATTTCGGAAACTGAGCCAGAAGATTTGCCGGGGCTTTACATCGCCAGGCATCCTCAATGAGTGCGGCAAGCTCATCCACCGGAATGGCTTCAAGCTTTACGAGGACAGCTGGAAAGCCGTTATAGTGATCCTCAGTAAAGTAGTACTCGGGTTGAGTTGCAATGAGCATGTCCTTAACTAGGAGATGAGGCACGACAACGGCAATGACGCCTTCGTTAATAACCTTTGGCTTTTTGGGATGAACACGTTCGGACCACGTCCAAAGTATGCCTTTGTACTTCCCTTTGACCGGGACCGAGAAGCCAAACCTACCTTCTCCTTCAACCGTACCGGGCAAGCGTAAGGCGATCTCGCGAACATCTTCCTGAGTTGCCATTTTAAAAATCCTACTGCGCGTGCCGTTCAGGGATATTCGTGTCGAAATCCCCGCCAATTTTCTATCGGCAGATCATCGATCATAAGATTGGGTTTTGGCAGGAATCCAACAAAACAAGCATCAATTCCCAGCTCAATCGCTGACTCGCGTGCATATTCAGCCCCACCCGAACTCCACAGATACAAACTCACACCTTCACGATGGAGTTCTCGAACTCGCTCTACCGTTCGAGGCATCGGTATCCGTTTTGTCCCCGCTGTTCGCACGAGCGTGTCGTCAACGTCGATGAATGCAACCATTACTGGCTCTAGTCTAGCTTCGATTCCAGTTCAGACGCTAAACGGTGCGCCCGAAACGTAGACTTTGAACTCGCTGACCTGTCGAAATCCGATCTTTTCATAGAGGTTTCGAGCCATCTGGGACGAATGCAACATCGCAAGGTGATAGCCCGATTCCATACCAGCGTGTAGTGCTTCAAGAGTCAAAACCCGAGCGATCCCCTTGCCGCGGGCTTCTGGCTTCGTTGCGACACCGTGGATTCCCGCCACCCCCGCGTCAAGGTTCAATAACACTTTAGAAACTGGTTTGCCATCAATGCACGCAATCCAACAGCGTAATCGCGAGCCAGGTTGTCCCACTCGAAAGGCATAAGTCATGTCCAGGTGAACTTGAATGCTTTCTTCACGGATGTCCCAGCGCCAAGCAATGAGTTGTTGCGCGGCGATTAGGTCTTCGTTTGTTGTGACTTCGCGAACCTCAAAACCGGTGGGTGCAAGTTCGCGCGGCGGCAATTCTGCCAGATTCATTGTCATCCCCGGGAGCGTATCGACCTTTGTCATTCCACGTGCTTCAAGCAAGTCGGATAGGTCTGCAGGCGATGAAGACGGGTGGACAACCCACATAAACGGAACGTTACGGTCCCGATAGTGGTCAAAGATTTGGTCGATCAGACTTTCCGCCTCTTTAGTAGGCCGAAATCTGAGCACTCCGTTGTAAGGTAACTGTTTTAAAGGAGTATCGAACCAAAGGGCGCCTCCAACATCGTGAAGCGCACACTCCGGGCCCTGTCCGAATCGTTGCCAAAGCGTCCACAGATTCTCTTCCGTGGCTCGAATTCTCGTTTCCAATGGGACCTCGTCAACGATCATGCCTCCCTTATTATGGCAACCCTGCTCATGGCGTGGCTCGAATTAACCTCAATGCTTCCTACTCGTTTCTTGTCGTTTCGAATTACGGGGCATACCATTGTGAGACGCACCCGTAACAACCTTAATTGAAGATTTGGGTTCAGTTGAATACTGGATCCGCCCCCAATACTCTTCGATTTTTTTCTGCCTATCATAAGGAGAACGGTAGAAGTAAAACGGTGGCCACTGAAGTCGTTTTCAGTCTATTTTGATGGCTTCCGTTAGGTTCATTAACTGAGTACCGAGCCCAGGCACTACGTTAACCGACTTCGCCGAACAGTAGTCCATGAATCGCCTAATTGCTACTTCAAGTTCTGTCCAGAATTCTGGTGTCGGATGAGGATCTTCAAGAAGGAATCGCCGAATTTCTAGAACACTTTTTCGACAGAAGAACTCGATACGCCCCACCAAAATGTCGCCGAACAGGATCGGCAAAACATAATAGCCCCAACGTCGCTTCTCCTCAGGCATGTAGATCTCCCATACATAGTCAAAATCAAACAAATGGCCGATCATTGTGCGGTCCCACATGAGTTGATCCAGCGGAGCCACGAAAATCACTCTTGACGGAAGCGAAGGCAAATCCAGGTGGGAAAGATATTCTGGGGTGGCATGGGCTTTAACTCCATCCACAACAACCGGGACTAGCTCACCTTGCTTCACCAGTAAGTCAATAGCGTCTTTCCTCATCGGAGCCTTTACGCGGTAGGACCATATTTCGGGCGCTGCGTTGGGGCGAAGTAATCCCACTGCCCGATGTCGTTCGTGAACAAGTTCGCGGATCGAAACTTCATCACTCAGTAAAGGTACGTCGAGAAGATGCGTCGGCAAGACTCGTTCGGTTAAGTCGTAGACGTGGTGCCCGTTCCGCCTACTAGTGGTCATCACTTGGCCTGAATACCAAAGTGCTCTCAAGGTTTGTTTAGATAAGTTCGGCCCGTGCCAGGAAACCTTCCATTCCTCTTTGCGTTGCTGGAAGACACATTCTTTAGGAAGCAATGGACCACGCTCCCTAAGCTCCTGGAGAATTGCCTCGACTGCCTCTGGATGACCATCAAAGATTTTCCCAAGCTGCTCTCGGTGCCACTTATGAAATATCCTCCGGAGCGGCCAACCTTCGAACGGCACCAATGAAGCCTGTTTGTCCCAGCCGTCATAAATGAATCGGTTTTGATATGCGGCCGCTTCCCAGTCACCTACCTTATAGTCTGCTAACCGTGCCTGAAGCACTAAATCGTGGTTGCATCCTGCAGGTGCGATAGGATCAAATTGGACGCTCCTCAGCCGCTTGAAAACAGCTTCGATATCTCTTGCCGGAGCAAAATGGTGTCGCACCAACGCTCGTCGAGCGTCAGACTTTGAAAGAGTGAGGGGCGTCATCGCTAGGGATAGGATAGTACCGCTACCTCGTTCTTGCTAAAGGTCAAGTGCCATAAAGACTAACCAGTTCTGCAGAGCCTCGGTCAATTCGTAGTAAGGAGCAATGTCAACGAAACCCAAACTGCGATAGAGTGCGTGCGCTTCTATTTGCTTGGCTCCGCTATCCAACACCATTCGGGAATAGCCGAGTCGTCTAGCTTGGCTGATGATTTCCAACGCTAGCGACTTGCCAATTCCTAGGCCCTGGTACTTAGGATCGACGAACATGCGCTTCATTTCACAAGAGTCTTCTGAGATCTTGCGAAGACCTACACAACCGGCAGGCTCACCGGCATAAGTCGCCAAACACAGCCAACCATTCGGCGCGCCAAATCTTCCGGGTAAAGCTGCTAACTCCAGTTCAAAGGTAGCTTCGTCGAAATATGCGTTCACGAGATCCAGTTGATCCCAATGACGCTCCTTGTGCCACGCGATAAACATTCGCATCAGGTTTCGAACCGCATCCAATTGAAGCTGAGATTCAGGCGAGACGATTTGAAGTTGTAAATTGTTTGACATCGAACAACGGCTTCCCTGCCAATTGTGCCACTTCCGGGCATCAGAACTTAGCGCTGATCCGTCGAAAGGACAAGGCCCATAGAGGTAAATGAATTCGCCCGCCGGTAGAATGGCAGTCACCTTCATGCCAGATCTTCGCCCACACCTACACATCTCTCGTGAGCAACTTGAGACGTTAAAGATCTCAACCGAGGATGCTGTCAGAAGTGTTGAGACTCTCCTTAAAGGAGTTCGAAATGGCACGGTATGGAGTGCTCCAAAGGCCGTCATTCAACCGCCTGATGGACGTTACATGATGGCAACGCTCTGCGCCGCTGATCAGCCGCCCTATATGGCCGTGAAAGCGCTCTTGCTCAACCCGAAGAACAGAGATCGCGGGCTTAAAGATATCCAATCAGTCGTCACCCTTCTTGCTAGCGACACCGGACTACCGGTCGCTACGATGGACGGCAATTGGGTTACCGAAATTCGGACCGCTGCGATCAGTGCCTTTGCCGCCAAGAATTTAGCCCGATCAGACTCAGAAATTACGTCCTTTATTGGATGTGGAATTCAAGCTCACCAGCACCTTCGTGCTTTAGTTGAGATGTTCCCCTTACGTGAAATACGAGCGTTTGGAAGAGGATCGGCTAACCGAGACAGCTTGTGCCTCCTCGCGGAATCAATGGGTCTTAAAGCTGTTGCCTCCACTTCGGCCGAATCCGCGATTTTAGGTTCAGATATCGTCGTCAGTACCGTCACCTTGTCTCAGGATATGGAACCGTTCGTGAATCCAAAGTGGCTAAAAGAAGGCTCATTCGCCTGCATCACCGATTTAGGCGGGCCATGGATGAAGCAACCAAAGACGGCTTTTGATCGAATCTTTGTTGACGATCTCGCTCAGGAAAGTAAGATGACTCGCCCGATGGTAGACCTCACGCAAGTGACTGGAGATCTACTCGATTTGGCGGATCCGGAGTTCATTGGAAGGCGTACCAATGAAGAGAAATCCGCATTTTTCTTCCGTGGAATTGGACTAGGAGATCTGGCCATCGCCGCCCTTGCATTTGAAAAATTCCGCCACCAAGGGAGGACCGTTTCCCAGTGAGCCTACTTGCCCTGCTACTTGCTATGAACACTCAGCAGACGCTTCCGGCAAGTGAAAAAATCACTGTCGCGAGTTACTATTTTGGTAACTACCACCCTGGAGATCCTCGAAATGAGAAACTAAAAGGAACTGGATGGTCCGAGTGGGAACTCGTGAAAAACGCCAAGCCTAGGTTCCCAGGGCACCACCAACCGAACGTGCCGCTTTGGGGTTACGAGGATGAGTCCGATCCTAAGGTGATGGCCAAGAAGATCGCTGCGGCCGCGGATCATGGTGTGGACGCATTCATTTTTGATTGGTACATGTATAACGACGGACCGTTTCTCGATAGCCCAATCGATCATGGATTTCTGAAGGCAAAAAACAATAAACGGCTGAAGTTTGCCTTTATGTGGGCCAATCATGACTGGATCGATATTCATCCCTATCGAAAAGGTGCGCCTCAAAAGCTGCTGTATCCAGGCAAAGTATTGCCAGAAACGTTTGATCGGATTGGGGATCTACTCATTAAGAAATATTTCCGACACCCCTCCTATTGGAAGGTCGATGGGAAGCCGTATTTCTCCTTTTACGAGCTGACCAAGTTACTGGAGAGTTTCGGTTCGGTGTCCTCGACTAGAGCAGCTCTGGACCGATTCAGGGCCAAAGCCATGAAGGCAGGGTTTGGCGGACTTCATCTCAACGCCGTGGTCTGGGGGCAACCGATTTTGCCCGGCGAATCGAAACCTGCAGATACTGTTAAGCTTGTTAAGGATCTTGGATTCGATTCCGTCACTTCATATGTATGGATCCACCATGTCGGCCTTCCTGACCAGCAAACGGACTACAACTATGTTCGCGATGCGTATTTCCAATACTGGAAATCGGTCGAAACACAATTTGGTGTTCCCTATTATCCGAACGTGACGATGGGCTGGGATTCAAGTCCTCGAGCTGATCAGCGCGATCTTTTCGGCAACTTCGGTTATCCATTTATGAACACGATATCGGGCAACACCCCGGCTCGCTTCCGTGAGGCACTTGAGTTAACTAAGGAACGACTCCTACAGCGTAAGAACGGCCCACGCATCCTCAACATTAACTGCTGGAACGAATGGACTGAAGGGAGCTACCTTGAGCCAGATAGGGTTCATGGACTTCAATATTTGGAAGCCATCCGATCTGTATTCCGAGCCAAATAGCCGTTCCTCGTGTTAGCCGTTCGGTAAGGAAACTTCTAAGACAGTTACCGATCCGATTGGAACAAAATTACACGCTCCAACTACCGCGGGTAGAAATACGACATCACCCTTTTTAACCGAGTATTCAACCGTTCCCGATTCCAAACACCCTTCTCCATCGATACAGACGAGGACTCTCGGTTTGCCAGATGCTCCCACTCCAAAAGTCTCTTCACCCACGATCCGGGTCAAACCAAAGTGGCTGCACTGAACTAAGCTCTCGCGCAATACCGGTGTCTCGATCTCAAGAACCGGAACGGCTGGCTTAACCTCTCCCTTCGAAAAGTCGGTTACTGCGAGACCTTTTTCCACGTGAAGTTCGCGCGCTTGTCCACTCTTCGGATCAATATTGCCCCAGTCATAGAGACGGAAAGTGACGTCACTGTTTTCTTGAACTTCAAAAACCATCACTCCCGCACCTAAGGCGTGAACGGTTCCGGCCGGGATAAATGTTACGTCTCCAATCTTCGGCGAAAAGGAAGCCAATTGGTTCCCGATCGTCCCATCTTCAACACCCTTTCGCATTGTTTCGGGCGTCGTGCCTTGCTTCAAACCTGCATAAATGACGCTTCCAGACTCCGTCTCAAGTACGACCCATGCTTCTGTCTTACCTAGTTCGCCTTTAGGCAAAAACTCAGTTTGCTCATCGGAAGGATGAACCTGAACCGAGAGTTTAGCTTGAGCATCCAGGAACTTAAGCAACAGCGGAAACCGCTTCAAATTCGCCCCAAGATCTCCGAGCATCTGGTCTGGGAACGACGCAATGAGCCCTGCAAGCGTGTGCCCCTCTAAAGGTCCGTTCTTGACCACACTCGGAAAATCGTCTCGGTCGCTTAGTACCCAAGCCTCTCCTATCGGGCCTTCGGGCAGCGGCTTAGAGAGAAGGTTTTCGAACCGTCTTCCACCCCAAATTCGATATTGATAGATTGGATCGAAAAAGAGGGGATACAAAAGTTCGTCGTTCATCACCCCCTAAGTTTGCCGAAACTGGGAGGAGTTTTGCTGTCTGGGCGAGTGAGAATTCGACAATTCGATACGTCTATGTTCCCGAGAAGTCAGCGCAAGACGATCGGGAGTGGGACAGGATGTGGAACCGAATCAGCCATTGTCAGGAGCATCGAAGCGGGCAACCCTGAGTTCCCCGACCAGAGTTTCATCCAGTGTGAACGGGAAGCCGTCATGTCAGTCACAGGTGGAAACTGGCTCTTCTAAATTCACAAAATCACCACCAAAGATTCCACTCTCAATAATCTCAAGAGATCTCCACCTTCGTGCCGCTTGGGTCTTCACGTGGGATATGGAAGATGAGCTCAATATCTGTTAGTATTCAGGCCAACTCATGGAATCCGCGCTAACCTACTTTCCTCCGATGGGCGTGTACGAGACGCTCTTTAAATTTCTCGACGCGACCGGTAAGTACATGGGGACCGAGGGGACGCATCCTTGGGCACAAGGATTTCCCTTAACGACTCAGTTGCCCGATGGCCCTGAAATTCCAACTTCGATCACTTTCAGCAACGCGGACCTAAAATATCCTCCTGCCACCGGTGGCATGGAACTATTAACGGCCATTCGCGATTACTACAACCACTTTTATGGCAGTCAAATTTCCACAGACAATATTGCGATCTTCGCCGGTGGTCGGCCAGGAATCTTTGCGACACTGGCATTCCTTAATCCAGACTATCGAGTTCTTGTCGAGGAGACCGAATACACACCCTATTGGGATGCGCTCCGCCTATTGGGAAGGAAATACGCCATTATTCCGAGCAATCCAGAAAACCGATTCCGGCCCTCTTTGGCAGATTATCAAAGTCAACCCGCTCCCTCGTTTCTTCTCAAGAGTAACCCATGCAATCCAACAGGAGTGACTTGGAGAGGAGATAAGTTGGCATCGCTCGTTCAGTTCTGCCTCGAATCCGGTCGGGGAGGATTGTTCGATGAAGCCTATGAATACTTCCAGACCGGAGAGCCGGACAGCGCGATACGCTACATTCCAGAGATCGACAAATCGAATGTATTCATTGTAAGTGCTGCAACCAAGGGACTGCAGGCCCCCGGATTACGAGTGGGTTGGGTTATTGCTTCAGAGCAAAACATCGAGTTGTTTCGGAATTTCTCCAGCATTGCAATGGGCGGGATCGCGAGACCTTCCCAAATCTGTACTGCTCAGTTAATGGAACTCGGCCGAGCAAAACAAGCTCGAGCGGCGGTCGGAAAGTTTTACGATTCTCAAAGGTCTCGATATAGCGAAGCACTTTCGGCGATGGGCTTGGACCTTTTTACGGGAGATGGTGGGTTTTACCACTGGGGTCGATTACCGGGCGACCTAACCGCAGACGAGTTCAACGAACGCCTTTTCAAGCATGAAGCGGCCATTCTTCCCGGCACCCTTTGCGACATGTTTCGACGCGGTGAAAAGTCACCGATGGCTGACTTTGTTCGCTTTTCATTCGGTCCTCTCAGCGCCGAAAGTTTCGAAGACGATCTAGCGATCCTTCGAGACTGCCTGAAATAAATGAGCCCTTCCCTCCTGTTGAATTCGGGAAGGGCCGATTCGTTCTGCGACTCGCACCTAAGGCGAAACAGTAGCCGATGCTTTGAATCTAACTTGAGCTTTTGTCGTGTAGTTGTATGACGATATGCTGCCGGAGGCTGAATTCGCAGTTACGGTAGCAAAATCGGATAGTTTGTAGTTGGCGAAGCTGATCGAAGCAATTGCGATATCGTTAAGTTGAATCACGAGCGTCGCATAGCCAGATGAGTAGGCCCAGAAAGTGACATTCAACCCTTGCCATTGACCTCGATATTCGGTCATTGTGCCTCCCGCTTGTACTGAATACGGAGTGTTTGACATTGTTAAACGTGCATTTGTGCTACCGGCGTTAAAGTTAAAACTAACTTCTCCTCGGCTAACCTTGGGCGCAGGATGAACGAGATGGAAATCAAGCACTACCCCCGGGATATCCGATCGCGTGAGCCTGAGAGTTGTGTCGTTTACAACTGTTCCATTCAAATGAAATGATTCGCCGTCTAAAGGCTCGCAAGTAGCATTGATGGCATTTCCGGTAACAGTTCCTTCAAATGAGCCAGTTTGATGAGCATAAGCTCCCGTCTCTGTCGCCACGGCGAAATCTCCGCTCCATGACTGGGAATTGTCGCTGAAGATCTCGAGTTCCATGGGCGAACCATCTGGAAGTACCGCTGAATATTCCGAGAGCGGAGCTCCGGCAACGGGAACGACCGAAGAAGTCGAAGAACTGGATCCACCGCAACCAATAAGCAAGAAAAGCATACTGGCACTAATAACAGGAACCCAAAATTTGGTCATGGGGAAGCGTAGCAGGTATTTGTGCCTAAGACTTCGGTTTCCCAATAATCATGGGATTTTCCACTTGCGGATAGTTTCCCTTCGACCGATCGTAGCTCCCGCTTCACTAGTTAAGAATCAAAATCAAAAAATCGAATATTCGGTTCAACTCGAAATGCAGCTGATCAAGGAGGCTTTGTTGATCTGCACCCGATTTTTAGTAGAGTTCTTGAGGGGATTCCATCTGGCTTTACAAACGGAACCAGCGTCTCGGAACATCACCATCGACTTGGTTCGTGCGCCGATCTCCCGGCGCTTGAAGGAAGGATGCGTTTGTAGCAGGCGTTTTCTTTGATGAGCGGTCTTGGTTTCTATTGATCTCCAGGGTTAGAATTGCCGGGTGTAAAACCGGGGGCCAGAACCTTCCCCGATCTACAAAAATTGAGGAAACTTATGCTCCGAAGCATGGGATCCAACCCGTAAGGAATTTACCAACCTGCGGAGCATCATCCGTGCGATCTTGAAATCGCGCTACGAACCATACCCGTCACACACATAGGGGACGATGGGCACATGCTTGTGCCGATATAATCCTAGCGATGCAATTGGAATTCACGGCAGTCGCGATATGGTGGCGAGGTCCCGCTCCATTTGTTTTTGTTCCGATTCCTGCCGACCTATCCTCCGAGATTAAAGCGATCTCCTCGCGTGTCAGTTACGGGTGGGGAGTCATTCCGGTCAGCGTACGAATTGGACATACTCAGTACACGACTTCCCTATTCCCCAAAGACGGTGTCTACTTGGTGCCCATCAAGGTGGCTGTTCAACGGGCCGAAGAAGTCAATGTGGGCAACCTTGTAGACCTTCAAGTTGAAATCCTAGCGGATAGAGTCTAGGGAAGCCCACGAACCCACCACTCCGACGCTACGGAGAACTCTAATGAACTTAAAAGCGATCGCTTCCCTAGATGCAGTTGGGGGCAAATGATAACCATTTGATTGCATCCTTTCTCCTTTGCCAAAGGTGACAAGTAATTGAGAAGTTGCTCCCCAATCTCAATCCAATCCTCGGTGTTTTTGACTCCAAAATCGTCTACGAGACACGTGAGCCCTCCCGGATCATAAACGGGAGGTGCGGGAACAAAAGCGGCCATCAAAAAACCCTGAATTCCCGTTTCCGATTCGGCAACGAGGACAACCATTTTGTCCTGTGAAATGACAAATTCGAAAAATCCGTGCTGTTTCTCGTCCGCACCTTCTGCCACTCGCCAAAACTGAGGCTGAAACCCGGCCAACTCCGACCGGAACTTGGCAGAAATACGCACTAGATCGGCCACGTCAGATGAAGTTGCTCGCCTGATATCGATTCTTGTTTTGCTAGACACAGGATCCTCCTTTCGGACTCGATCCGCAGGCTACCCTGATGCATCGTATGTCTGTTTTGACTCAAGCCATAAATTCCCAATGGTGAGATCCATTGACGTCGTGAGACTCGATAGGCCAATCTACGACATGACCTACGACGAGGTAATGTCCCAGTTAAAAGCCTTGAGCAACGATATGATCCGAAAGCACAATGCGAAAGCGGGTGTCGGAGACAATCAATTTGGAGTCAAGATGGGAGACATCCGGAACCTCGGGAAACTGATTAAGCCTAATCCCGAGTTGGCTGCTCAGCTTTGGGCAAGTAACAACCTGGATGCGATGATGTTGGCAACTCTAATCATGAAGCCCAAGTTGCTTACAATTGGCGAGATTGAGCAGATGCTCGCCCACATCTCCTACTTCCAAATTACAGATATTTTTGGAACGAACGTCGTAAAAATGCATCCTGACAAAGAGTCGGTCAGAGAGAAATGGATGGATTCCACAAACGTCATGATCCGTCGAATGGGTTGGAGCTTAACAACCGAGCGTGTTATCAAAGACCCCTCGGGTATTGACCTCCGTGGCTTGCTGAATCGTATTGAGGCGGAAATGGGCACCGCGCCTAGAGATGCTCAGTGGACAATGAATTTCTGTCTTGCAGAAATTGGAATTCGTAATCCGGACCTCCGAGCACGTGCTATCGCAATTGGCGAAAAGATCGGCGCTTTCCGTGACTATCCGGTATCAAAAGGGTGCACTTCTCCGTACGCCCCCATCTGGATCGAAGCAATTGCCAGCCGCCAGGCTTAGGCGAAGGAAGGTGGCGTCAATCTCGAAACCAGCGGGATCGTTTTTGACGTTGCACCCATGCTTCAAGCACAGCCTGGACATTGGCTTCAAGCGGATTTATCGAAGACAATTCGAGGTCGTAGACACAGAGTTTGTGAATCGTTAAGAAATCTTGGCGAGCGCTTCCCACGCGCCGATCTCCTCGCTCTATTTCCCTCCGTTCGAGTTCCTCAATCGGGCAATGTAGCCCAATCATAAACACATCAAACGGGCGGAGCAATTCTTGTAGATGGGCGCACCACTGATCGGTTTCAATGATATGTTCAACAATAAGGTTGTTTCCCGCCTCAGCGAGGGCCGGCAAACAGCGACGGAATCCGTCAAAGAAATGAGGACGAATCTCGTTCCATTCGAATTCAGCGACTTCTGGACGCGAAGGCGGCAGGATCCTGGCGGCAATCAAATGGTCGATGGACACGTGCCAGAAAGGCACCGGAAGCGCGCTTTGTAACGCCTGGGCCAGTGTTGATTTCCCAGAACTTGACGCCCCGTTGATGAAAATTATTTTGCCAGGTGAGTCGCTCAATTTCTTCAGTTCTAATTTACGGCAGGTCTCAGCTATTCTACCGAGATAATAGGTTTGCCACAATCCCGATGAACGGGTGCCATTACATGCTCCAAGGTAACCCACCAAGCGTTTTTCAGGTTCGGTTAGAAATCTCTCAACATCATTGAGAGACGCGCCATTCCTTGCGGTTTGAAGAATGGAAATCCGATTTGCGCGCCAGAATGCCGATGCGCTTGATAGACTTCGGCCATGGGCACTTGCGTTAAACAATCCAGCTTAAGTTCCAATGCGTTCCGATCTGGGATCTCTCTTTGCATTGGACTCGCCGTCGTGCGAAGCGCACAGGCTCAATCGCCGACCTACTCCAAGCTGGCTGATTTGCCCGCGAACAATTTGAGCTTCCCAGGGGACTATTTTTCCTTGGGATTGACTGAGAGCGTAAATATGCCAGGAACCTTCTTCGGACAATACGCCCTTGATGAAGATAACAGTCAACTGTTCTGGGTGAACTCAAAAGGCATATTCAATACGGGCCCTGGCTTTCAGGGAAATTGCCCTCAAGGAACGATGATCAGTCAGGGCGACGGAACCTTTTGGGGAACCAGTGGCGGGTTTGGCGGTGCCGGGATTATATACTACGGAACACCGACAGTTGCCCTCTACAAAGCAGATATTCGAGGGGGTTATGCTCCCGTTTATAACTTCACATTCGATCAGGGCCAGAGCTTCAATCGGCTTACAGTGGCAAGAGGTTGCCTCTATGGTTCTGCGATCACGGGAGGCGTGCCAAATTCCAAGAATTCGGGTGGCGATGGCACGATCTTCAAGATTACTCCCGGCTACAACGTGATTATGCTGAGACAGCTCGACCGGACCATCAGCACTCCCGAAGCCGGGCTTCCCACTGGACCGCTTTTCCTTGCTTCCGACGGCAATTTGTATGGAACTTCGTTGAGAGGTGGTCCGAAAGACGGAGGAACCGTTTACAAGCTCGACGCTAAAGATCGATTTTTTGTCGTTCACTCGTTCATCGGGACTGATGGCCAAGCGCCCTTTGGAGGTCTCGTTCAGGGCCGCAATGGAGTTCTGTACGGCACCACGTATGAAGGTGGCAAGAGTGGCAAAGGCATCGTCTTCGGTGTGACAACAGGCGGAAAATTTACGACCATTCATACCTTTGGTGATGGTTCGGTTGCAAACGATGGAACGCACCCAGTAGCCGGACTAACCCTCGGGCCAGATGGCAGTCTATATGGGACGACCGAAGTTGGTGGCAAGTATGGAAATGGCACCGTTTAT
The DNA here is from genome assembly GCA_903899015.1 of uncultured Armatimonadota bacterium. GTDB lineage: Bacteria > Armatimonadota > Fimbriimonadia > Fimbriimonadales > Fimbriimonadaceae > Fimbriimonas. The sequence goes on from CAIUHP010000087.1 coordinate 14,492, forward strand.
AGGATTTCTCCATCAGGCACCGAAACAATCGTGCATGCTTTTGGAACCTCAACTTCCGATGGCATCAATCCCTGCGGTCTGCTCACGGTTGGGTTGGATGGCAATCTTTATGGTTCAACCGCATGGGGTGGGCAGAACAATAACGGCACCGTCTTCAAAGTCGTGGTCCAAACGCCACCTTCCGTCAAGCTCTCGATAAGTCCTTCGACTCTTACCGTTGCCGCTGGCAACCACATTGTCTACAACATAACCTGCACGAACCTTGGAAAAGTTGCCGCCTACGATGTGAGCATCAATGCGATCGTCCCAGCACACACTCAACTCGTTGATCAAGGTGCGGGAAGCAACCAATGGTCGCTGAGCAACGGTCACTTAACGGGCAGCATAGGAAGCCTCCTCCCTGGCCAGTCAGTCGTCTCATCATTTGCTGTTTCGGTTGGACTTACAACACCGGCAGGTACCAAGCTGGTCAGTTCCGTAAGTGGAACCTTCACTGCCGGGACGATTCCAACTTCCGCAACTTCAGTCGTCACCGTCACGTCTCATGGGTCCAAAAACCTTGGCTACTCAGTTCAGAATGGTGATTCGAAGATCCTTCAGGGATCAGGGACAGGAAGCTCACCGGTTTCACCCGTTTCAGGAAAGATTCAATTCGCTAACAAACTCGGTGTGCTTTGGCTAAACGTTGATCTTTCTAATAATGGAACTCAAAGTTCCTGGAAAGCATCCGGAAGTGTTTCTCAGATCCTTTCTCAACTTCAACTTCTCCCTCCGAATCAGAATCCAGCAACTCTCATCGGTACATTTAGTCGAGCCGATGACTCGCTAACGGTCCTGGCGAGTCCGTATTCTGGAGGTCTGGGCTTGGCCGGCACGATGAACGCTATGCAACTATTTGACCTTCTTCCGTTAGGTGGAGCAGATATGTCACGACCTGGGGTTGCTCTGGCCATTCCGGTGTTTATTCAACTTCCCGACTTCGCGTCGGCGTCAAATGCCTTCAATCAATCACTTCTCGACTATTCTCATTCAAATTGGACAGCCCTGAATACAGACTTGCAAGCGATGTCCGTTAGCCTTATCGCCCTGTCAAACAACCCTACCGAGTTATCAGCGTTTGAAGGCAACCTAGCGGCCCTCAACCCCGGATTGCCTGCACAACTCGTTAAGAGCCGCATACTCAATGCTTCGGGCATCACCGACCTTGGCGCCTTGTATTTGGCAAGACCGATGATGGTCGCAGACCTTTTAGCTTATGCAAGGAGTGCTGATCTTCACCAAGGTGGGGTCAGTTCAACGTTTTTTGCGGTGCCATAAAACATGATTCTAATTGGACTTCTGGTTGGATTTAGCGCGTTTCAATCGACCCTTGCTGAAAATAAAGACCCAAAGATCACTCTCACAGTTCAGGCGACTTCCGTCAAAACGGCACTTGAACTTATTGGATTAAGCGCTCATGTCACTCTCCTTACGACACCTCAAACAGCGAAAGACATCGTTTCCTTGAGGTTCGTAAATGTTCCTCTCTCGGAAGCCATGCAGCGTATTGCGAATGTTGATGACGCTGAGTGGAAGCAGGAAAAGGACGGCTATAGGCTGATTCGCCCTGCAAAACTAGAACGAGCAGAACAGGATTTCGAGCGGAACCGTGCCATCCAAGCATTCTCGAATGCGTTGAATGAACGCCGAACGCAACTTCAAAAGCTAACTCCTTGGAGCGAGCAAGAAGCCGACCACTATATTGAGCAGATTCAGGCCCTTATCAAGGATCTGCCAACTACCAACCCACCACCAGCTTGGAGAAAACGTGGGCAACAGATTCTACTGCAGTCACCGTTTTCAAGGGCGATTAAAGAGTTGGTCGCGACAATGGATCCGGTGGAACTCGCGGGAATCCCAACTTCCTTTCGAACCGTTTGGTCCTCAAAACCGACTCAAACTCAACGGCCTTTTTCGACTCTCTCTCAAAAAATCCTTGAGCAGTACGCGCAGAATGACTTGATCTGGAAGAAAGCGATTGTGAGCCATTCTGTAACTCCTCCAACGGTTACCGGCAATCCATTTTGGACTCAACAGCTTGCCACCTTATTAAAGACGGATCGTCATTCTAGCCCCACTTTTCTACTTGCATTTGACAATGGTCGGGACTTCACTTTAACCGCCTACGACGATGACGGGAAGAAAATAGCGAGTTCGACGGACTCGCTACAAGGGAGACTTCCCACAAACGACGACTCGCTTAAGACTCTGTTTAATAACCCTAAAGAAAAGCCGATCTCACTCGAAGGGGATAGTCGTTTATTGACTGATTTCATTCGAAAAGGAAATATTGATGAACGCGGGACACCTCCCGCTAACTTACTTGCCAAATTACTCGATCCAGAACGCACCGATCCCCTTGCCTTGACTGGCTCGCCGCTGTTAGTCCGGGTTACTGAGGCTCGAAATATCAACATGATCGCGCGACTTCCCGATAAATTGGCGGTCATCGACGAAATTGCGGCCATCCGAGGTCAAGAATCGGACGCTTCGCTGGCACTTGGCCAATATTCTGATTGGGGAGGCCTCATTGATTTCCACGATGGTTGGTTGACCGTTCGACCGGACCACCCAGCCCAAACAAGAACCATTCAGGTTGATCGGCGGGCCCTTGGGAAATATCTCAATCGACTCAATCGAAAGACACCCCTGACAGTTGATGAGCAAGCCAGCTTAATAGCACCCCTCCCTGAATTTGAATCAAATGACTTACCGTTTCGTCAGGCAACGTACTTGAACTGCCCAGAAGCGATGTTTATGGACTTCCCAATCCTTCGTTTTTACGCGGAAGTGACTCCTCAACAGCGTGAGCGAATGCAGACCGTTGGAATGCCTCTCGCAAGCTTAACAACACGTGAACATGAGCTATTGAATCGGATGGTGTACGGACTCTCGTATATCCTAACTTATACGCCACCTCCTAAGATCGATGGTGTGACGGCAATTGATTCTGAGCTCTATGCGTCGGGAATTCTGAGTGACGCCACCGAATCCTTACCATCTGGGCTTCCTCCCGAAGGAATCGTCAAGGTGCGGGTCCAGAACCAACCGTGCGTTTATGAGCAAACACCAGACCAAAAGGTTCATGGCATGGATCAGCTTCTACCCGATCACTTGGCGATGCTCATTTACGCAGAGAAACACCCGGAAGAGTTCAAAAACAATAACCCGGTTGCGGGTCGAGATTTCAAACATTTCATGGTTGGAAACCGAACAACGATTACTCTCACCTTTCAATTCACTCCGACTCTTTCCATGACTGGATATTTGCAGGATGGAAACGTAACGAATCTGAAGAGTTTGCCCTACGAAGAGCTTCCTCAAACCTACAAGAGTGAATTCGAAATTGCCTATGATAAGTGGGCAAGAATGATGGCACTACGAATTGCGGGGACCAAAGGGAAAGCTATTCCTCCTCCTTAAACATCTATCTAAATTCATGAGAGCCGCAAAATGTCTCCAGCGAAGGAAATTCGACGGTCTCTCGAAAAAACAGAAAACTCACTTACAATTCAAGCACGCGACGTTTTATTCGGACTAATGGGGAGTGAATAGGTTTGAAGGAATCGCAGTCATTGCTGGATCAACTTGGAGGTGAATTTGGATGTCTGCGACTCGCCACAGAATTCTATTCCCGAGTTGCCGAAAATACCGATCTCAAGCCATTGTTTCCGGGAAAGAGCTTACGTTGTGCGACAGAAGAGTTCTCGGCTTTCCTCGTTCAATTCCTGGACGGGGATGAAAGTAAAACTCAATATCGTTGGTGGTTGAGCTTAAAAGAATCGCACGGAAGATTTCAAATTAGTGAAGAACAACGGTCCGCTTGGCTCGGCTTGATGCGTGAAACGATCCACGATTTGTATGAGGACCCCGAAACGCGACAGACTCTTCAGCGTTTCTTCCTGACTTCATCGGCCTACATCGTCGGCAAAAGTCAAGCGGAGATCGGCCACACGGAATTGAGTCATCGATGGGAAACTCCGAAGTCGCTAGATCGCCTCGTCGAATACATTGCGAAGGGCTATGATTTCGATGCGATTGAACTTACCAAAAAGTTCAAATCGAGACCCGCCGTGTTCGTTGGCATCTTGGAAAAGATGATGGCCACTGGTCGCGAACTACCGGTTGAGTTCGTTTTAGCGAGTATCACGGCCAACCCGGACTTAGTGGACCATCCGTACAACGGTAGAGGTCTCCTCCATTTTGCCGCCGGATGTTCCTGTTTGCCGGTCGTACAGCTCCTAATAACTATCGGAGCAGACCCAAACACAAGCGATAGCGGCGGGCACGCGCCCTTGTACCGCGTCGCAAGCACGAATGGATCTATCGACGGTTCCACAATCATTCGCGAATTGGTCCGAGCAGGCGCCGCTATGAATCACAACGGAGGTGTTATGCGTGCCACCGCTCTTCATCAAGCTGCCCGGTTTGGAGACCTTGAAGTCGCGAAAGCACTTGTCGACGCTGGTGCCAACCCAATGGCAAGAGACAAGAAAGGATTAACTCCCCTTGACCGTGCAGTCAGCGGCCGTCGGCACAAAGTAGCTGCTTTTCTTGCTTCGCTTTAGGTAGCCAAAAATTGCACGGTGCTGTTGGCAATTCCAATCGAAAACCGAGCAGATTTCCATATTGGATTCACAGGCTTCTTTTAAGATCGATAGGTAGTCGCTCGGGTCGATTTAGCTACAAAGCAATTGCCAAGCATACATCGCAGCAAACCTAACAATCGCGCATGGATTTGTTTCGACTACCCGTGCCCTTCTTGAGGATAAATGGGGCATAAATTCGAATCTAGGGCTAGCTTCTTTCACTTGTTTTTGACCAGAATTCCGCGAGAATTTGGCAACAAAACTTTGCCAACGAGTTCTGCATTTGGCCCCTGGGCGATCAGCATGTGCTCATAGTTCGAGCGATTATAAGCACAGCAATTATTTTTTCATATTTTATTATTTTTATTTCTTTTTGCAGTTAGAATATCACTACGAATACGGGCATAACCAATAGAATGATGTGACTTCGTTTAACCGAGTAAATGCGCCCTCGTTTCAAGGAACTTCTCTATGCAGCTTAAATATCTGTCCCCTCTTTTTAGCTTGCTGTTTCTGGCTTGTGCCGGAGCAGCTTGTGCCGCCGACATTCACGTCCCGGCCGACTACTCGACGATTCAGGCTGCGGTCGATGCGGCGAGCCCAGGAGACAACGTGGTTCTTGCTCCAGGCACTTACTATGGCACCGGAAATGTCAACGTAACATTTGGCGGCAAGGCCGTCACTGTCAAGAACACCGATGGCCACATGTACGAGAGCATCATAGACTGTCAGTGGAACGCACGCGCGTTTCTCATGCAATCTGGCGAAGGAGCCGGCACAGTTATCCACGGCCTCGCGATAACTAATGGTTACAGTGGCGTCAATGATGTTGGGGGAGCAATTGTTGTCAGTAATGCAAGTCCTACCATTGAATGGTCACGCTTCAGCAACTGCTACGCCGACTATCAAGGCGGAGCGATCGATGCAGAAGACTCTCATCTACACGTCCAATACTGCAATTTCGACAGTGACACGAGCAATAACGACGGTGGTGCGGTTTTGATCCGACGAGGCAACGCTCAAATCAATAACAGCACATTTGCTAATTGCTTATCGTATTTTTATGGCGATGCGATTGCTGGAGAAGAGAATGCCCAGGTAACGGTTAGGCAATGCGAATTTGATCGAAACCATGGATTAATTGCGGTTTTCAACTGCAGCTCCATTAGCCAGTCGACCTTCTTCGAAAACAATTGGGGAGTCTATTTCGACTACCAATATTGCAATACCCCTACCAATGTCGTGAGCGATTGCACTTTCATTCATAATTCACAGGCCGGAGTCCTTATGGAGGCATGCAGCAATCTTGTTTGCTCCAACTGCTCCTTCAGCAGGAATCAGGCATCGGGCTTTGTTTGCGACAATAGTCAAAACTTGGTTGTCACCAACTGTTCTTTCTCGAACAATACCTATACCGGCATGAGGTCCGATTTTAACGCGGGCGCAATTTGCTTGTTCGCATACAACCAGAATTTGCAAATAAGGAATTCAGTTCTTTGGGGCAATCAGGATCCAGTAATCGGTGAAAGCATCTACTATGGCGGAACTAGTAACTGGACCGTCACCAACTGCGATGTTCAAGGCGGAGCCTCGGGAACGGGAAATATCAACGTTGACCCGAAGTTCGTTTCTCCTTCCAATGATGATCTGCACATCCTTTCATCGTCGCCCTGCGTAAATTCCGGATCCAATGCGTTCGCTCCGACTAATCAAGTCGACCCAGGAAAGGCTTACGTCATAGATTTGGATGGTTTCCCACGTATTTCGGGCGGAACGGTTGACATGGGTGCTTACGAGATTCAGGGACCTCCTGCACCGGTAACTACATCGCGATTTACGGGACCAGCGGGTCTAAATGGCTGGTATAGAGACACAACCTTTGTCTATCTCAATTCAACTGTTTCTCAAGGCTATGTTCAAGGGATCTACTACACGGTAGATGGCGGACAGACAACCGCTGGAACAGTCATCACACTCAGCCGAAGCGGTGTTCACACAGTCACTTACTGGGCAACAAGCACGCATCACGCGACTGAGTCCGCTCATACCATGACGATCATGATCGACAAGGACAAGCCGGTTCTATCAGATGTCGCTGACTTGCCGGTTATCACGGCTGGCGTCTATGAAAATGCAGGAACTAAAACCAAGAACGTTACGTTCTCAGGACTTGCATCTGACTTGACTTCGGGCATCGATGTCACATCAGGAACCTTCAGCGTCTATGACAGCTATGGTCTGTGTCACCCAACCGGTTCGTTCACCATCAACCCTGATGGAACTTACTCCTTTGTCATTCCAATAATGGCAACCATTCGATTCGGCGTCAACACTGATGCTCGATACCGAGTGACCTTCACCGTGAAAGACATCGCCGGCAACACAACATCCGTCACCACAAGTGTCGGAGTGAAAGTCAACGTTCCCAGCTAGTTCGGGTTTGCTTCGTTACTCCCTCCGGTCTCGTCGAGGCCGGAGGGCGTTCTTGCGTTTGGCTATTAACCTTATAGGTTTGACCTGTCTCTGGACCGAGCCGTATGCAGTCGCTGCCGCAAGTTGGTCGAGTTACTGGCTTCCTACAAGTAGCGTTTCGATAGGCATATAAGCCGGGGTTACCAACCCATTTGCGGCAAGAATTGGCTCTGAACTTGGCCAGAATTTCATAGCTCGGAGCGTAGATTTGTGTTTACAGGAATGTGTAAACCTGCTCCGAAGGTGTTGAGACGGGACGTTTGAAAGGCAAAGCTGACCGATGCAGATTCAGGTTTTTGCAAGCAAAATCGGGGCAAGAGCCATCCCCGGTCTACAAGAATTTGAAGTTTGGTGATTGAATTTCCAATTGGAATCAACTCCAACTCTGTAACGTCGGGACGAGCCAACCGACGCCTACGAGGAATTTGGGGGAGTAACTTGCCCCCCAAACCCTATGCCCCATCCCCCAGCTACACATTAAACAGGAAGTGCATCACGTCGCCTTCTTGAACGATGTACTCCTTCCCTTCGCTTCGAACCAAACCTTTCGATTTGGCGTTGGCCATGCTGCCATTTTCATCTAAGTCCTTATAGCTCACGGTTTCGGCTCGAATGAATCCTCGCTCGAAATCGCTATGGATCACACCGGCGGCTTGGGGTGCCGTCATGCCCTGAATAATCGTCCAGGCTCTTGTTTCCTTGGGACCACAGGTGAAGTAAGTCTGAAGTCCAAGCAACATGTAAGTTGCCCGGATGAGCGACTGCAATCCGCCTTCCGTCACGCCCAAAGACTCAAGATATTCACGTCGATCTTCCGCCGGAAGTTCAAGCAGTTCCGCTTCTACTTGCGCTGAAATAACGACGACTTGCGCCCCTTCCTCTATTGCGATAGCCTTGACGGCGTCTACGTATTTGTTCCCGGTTGCCAAATCGTGCTCAGCAACATTGGCCGCAAAAATGATTGGTTTCTTCGTAAGCAGACCTAGATTTTTGATCGATTTTTCTTCGTCTTCAGTCAACGAAATTGTTCGGGCAGCAAATCCTTCTTGAAGAGCGGGCAAGATTTTTTCAAGGGCTTCAACTTCAACTTGAGATTCCTTCTTGGTCCGAGCTTCCTTTCGAGCTCGCTCTAGTCGGCGCTCAACCTGAGCCATGTCCGACAACACCAACTCCATATTGATAATCTCGATATCACGAGCAGGATCGATCGAACCAGCGACGTGAATGATGTCGTCGTTGTCGAAACATCGAACCACGTGAATGATTGCATCCACTTCTCGAATGTTGGCCAGGAATTGATTTCCCAAACCTTCTCCCTGAGAGGCGCCCTTTACGAGACCGGCGATATCAACGATCTCAAGTTTTGCGGGCAAGATGCGCTCAGAAGATCCTATCTCGGCAAGTCGATCCATCCGAGCGTCGGGTACATCAACGATTCCTACATTGGGCTCGATGGTACAAAACGGAAAATTAGCGGCTTGGGCCTTTGAATTCTCAACGATGGCATTAAAAAGAGTCGATTTGCCGACGTTCGGCAGTCCTACATTTCCAGCTCTTAGCATTAGATGGAAGAGATTATGCAAGGTTTGAGCGAAGTGCCGGTTAAGGAACCCATTCTGCTCCCCGTGTTCCATCTCACTTTCAAATCGAATCGACACCTTTGGCTCACTATTTTTGAGAGCGCAAGGGTAAGAATCAATCTCCGAGCATCGTCCGATAAATGGTGCGATATAATGGAATCGTTGCCGTAGGGCGCACCGACTGATGGTCGAAAGGGCAAAGCCCTCCTACTTACTTAATCGTAGGTTGTGCATGCCAAGCATTGAAAATCTCCGCAAGCAAGCCAAGCGCATTGTGCGTTGGCATCGTGACGGCCATCATCCCGTCGCGACACTCATCCGAACCCATTTGCCGCCTTTCAGCGGGATGTCAGACTTCGAAATCCTGGCGCATCGGTTTCAACTCACCGACGCACAGGACTTGATTGCCCGACAAAATGGATTCGATTCTTGGCAGGCGCTCCTCGAAGGACCAACCCAAATGCCTGAACCAACAACTAACAACCCTTCTTCCATTGCCTTTGTTCGAGCCGAGCCTCAGCTATTTGTCACTGATATAGCCCGATCCTTGACGTTTTACAAAGACTTACTTGGATTCAAAGTCGAGTTCACCTATGGTGAGCCCGCATTCTATGCTCAAGTGTCACGAGGCGGAGCCCATCTGAACCTGAGATACGTCGATCAACCGTTAAAGGAACCGATTTTGACTCTGGAAGAGGATTTGCTTGCTGCATCCATTTGCGTCCAATCAATCAAGGAACTTTATCTCGAATTCCAAACGAGAGGTGTCCTCTTTCACCAGAACCTGCACACCGAACCGTGGGGATCCAGAACATTCATCGTGGCCGATCCAGATAAAAATCTGATTTTATTCGCCGAGTAAGTTACTCAACCAGTCACCAAAGGCTATGGGGTTCTGAGTAGGCGAACTCATGGCCCCTTAGTGAGGAAATGCATGGCAATAAAGCTTTGCTGCACGATAATTTCTGACAATCCTAATCGGTAACATCAGGCCCGAGAATTCAAAGATGATTTTATTCGCGCTCGTTGCTCTAGCTCCTCAAACGCTTTTCGGACACGACGTCGGTGTCCGGGTTATTCGATCGGATGGAGAGTTTGTCCAAGAATTCCTCGCGAAGGACTCCCAGAGACACTTTCAAAAGATCCTTCTCTCGCCAACTCACCCAGATGTCGCGCGTTTGAAAGGTGGAAGGCAAGCAACTGCGGTCGGAGTGCCAAATTCTGGCCTCTACTCGAGCCTCCCCACATTCCTGTTCACCGAAGCAAGCGTTGACGAGGACAGACGCACCATTCAGCTAAAGGGCGGAGACACGAACTCGGAAGTAATTGAAACGATCACGGTTCCCTTGAAGGGAAACCTCATCGATGTTCGGCTAGCCACTCATTTCAAATCGCCGAATCCGGTGCTAGATCATCTCCTAGCAACTTTTGTATTTGCTCCTGGAAAACCGGATACTACGTGGTCACCGGGACTCCGCAGTCGGCCCGAACAAGTAGTTGGAGACCATTTCTTTCGATCCCCCGCGGTTCTCACTCAACGCGGCTCTCTCTCTGCGGCCTTGATGCCAGATCTTGACGTTCTATCGGCCAATCGCCCGATCCCAACGATTATTGACCTTAACTGCAACTCGAAAATATGCAGTCAACCGCTGCTTGGATACGGCTTCTGCGATTATCGACTGGCAGGTCATGTGGCTTACAACCACGATGCATCGATGACGCATGCGGTTCCATCCAATCTCACATTGGGATTTCAACTCAGGCTCGATGCAGAAGCGAAGCCGTTCGCCGGTTATGAACCGGTTGCCGATCTGATGTGGGAGAAATATGGTCACGGCTACCTCGACAAGATCCTTCCCCAAGCCGTCCCTTTCGAAGACTACGCGAAATTTTGTTATCCTGCCGCGTTCACGGAGAAGGAAACGGGCGGTTGGTTTGAAAAGACCATTGATGGTCAGATCTGCGGTGGATTACCTTCAGGCTGGGGCTTGGGTGATGGCTGGGTGAGTTGGCAGGCTTGGTTCTGCCAGATTCGATCTGCCTGGGGCCTGCGATGGTGGGGCAAAAAACTAGGGAATGTGGATTGGGTTGCCAAGGGAGACAAGATGCTCAACCTGGCACTTGCTGCCCCGATGAACGGGGGAGCTTGCCCAACCACATTCGAATCGAAAACAGGGCAATGGCGTGGATCGCTGATCACCCCCTCGAAGGATTGCTACTACGATTTGACGAACATTGCCTGGAAAGGAATTCAGCTCCTACGATTCTTGCAACTCTCAGGCTGTCCGCGCAGAGAAGAAATCCAGAAACAAGTTGATGCCATTGCTGACCTCATGGTTGGAAAGCAGAATCCAGATGGGTCCTGGCCCTCTTGGCTGGATAAAGATCTCAAACCGGTTCCAATCCTAGATCGATCGGCTCAATCGTCTCTTCCAGATTGGTTCTTAGGCGAATGGTGCAAAGTCTCCTTGGCTCAGCCTAGCTGTCCCGCCAAGATCAAATCAGTACTCAAAGGGGCGGATTTCCTCGCCTCCGAAGTCGTCGATCAGCAGCGCTACTATGATTTCGAGACGTTCTTTTCTTGCTCACCGAAGCCGTGTTTGCAACGTGACTACAAGCTAGACGACGACGCCATGATCGATCCGTTCACCATGCAACGTCCACAAAACACGCTCAGCATGCAGTGGTCTGCGGAGGCGTTGCGAGTCGCTCACAGCCTGGCACCAACGAACGAAAGGTACATGGTTCAAGCTCTCAAGGCGCTTGATATGATGTGCCTCTACCAAGAGGTTTGGCCTATTTCTTTCATCAAAACCGCTTACGTTTATGGTGGCTTTGGAGTCCAAAATTCAGATGGCGAGTACAACGATGCGCGCCAAGCCCAATTTGCCGAGACCCTTTGCAGCTTTGGCGTTGAGTTGGGTCGACGGGATCTGTTTGAGAGGGGCGTTGCCGCCGCCCGAGCGACCCTTACGTTGATCAACCACCCCCTTCACGAAGAATTGGGGATCTACCCTCATCCAAACTATCCACTCGGGCTGGAACCTGAGAATGACGGACACGGTGGTAACGACGAGCAGAATGGTCGGTCTGGATTTGATTGGGCTGAGGGTTCAGGACTTACCACGATGGCAGGATTATTGGAAAGTTATGGCCCAACGTATCATTCTCCAAGCGGCTGGTCCGTTAAGATTGATGGCGTTGATCCGGGTCAGCACGTGACTGCACCTCCTCCGGCAGCTACCATGGTCGATCCAGTTTTTGACTTTTCAGACGGTGCCGCACCAGGTTGGAAATTTGATGGCGACATCCTTCATTGGCCCCATCTCTCAAAGCGATTGAACTTCGGCAATGGAAACCTTCCCTTCCTTGGAACATGTGAAGATGGCAAGAATGGGTTTGAAGACCGTTACACGGGGGAGATTGAATCGCCAAGATTTTTCACTTCTCACTCAAAAATTCATCTTTTGGTGGGTGGTGGTTCGGGGGAGAAAGTATATGTGGAACTCATCGATGATACAGGCAAGCAATTGTTTGTCGAACGAGGCAAGGACTCGGAAATAATGGATGAGCGCGTCTGGGATGTCACCAAATTTAAGGGTTTGGCACTTCGAATCCGTATTATTGATAAAGACCAAGGTCCGTGGGGCCACATAAACGTTGGCAATATTCGATTAACCGACTAAATTTCGAGAAGAAAGGAAATGGCAAAGACTCTTACACCTATCAAATTCAAGGCACAACTATATAAGCCTGCCGAAGGCGGAGATTGGTTGTTTTTAAGATTGCCCCAAGATGCCAGTGATCAATTGCCAGCTCGCTCTGAGGTGTCGGTGGAAGGCACCCTTAATGGTCACCCATTCGCGACGACTCTCCAACCCGATAGCGAGGGCGGCCATTGGCTAGAGGTTGAAGCCGACTGGAATTTCGATTCGAAGGTCAATCCGGGTGAGACGGTTGAGCTAATCGTATCTCCCGCCTTGGTCGAGCCAGAACCCAAAGTTCCCGATGATTTGCGCCAAGCTCTCGCTGCTTCGCCGGCAGCGTTTGCAACTTGGAATGACACAACTGCGATTGCCAGACGAGATTGGATTACCTGGATGGGCCAAGGTAGAAAGGCAGAAACCCGCATTATCCGGATCAACAAGATGATCGATATGCTCTCTCACGGCAAGCGCCGCGTCTGTTGTTACGACCGATCGGGTCAGGCTAGTAAAGCATTTTGTTGCCCTGTTCCAGCAGACGACTAAACCGATTGGACCTAACCACAATCTGTTGTATAAAGTAGCGAACATGTGCGACGACCATAGTTTTGAAGAGGATCGACAGGAATTTGAAAGACAGGGCCTAATTACGAGAAGGCAATTCGGCATTTTGTTGGGAGCAGGCGTAGCGATGATGCTTCCGAGAGTGGCAAATGCTGCGACCGTCACCGAGTCAGAAGTCACCATCATGACTCCTGATGGAATGGCCGATTGTTATTTCGTGCATCCGGCATCGGGGGCCGCACCTGCTGTGCTTATCTGGCCAGACATCTTTGGCTTGAGACCCGCTTTTCGGCAGATGGGCAAACGGTTGGCCGAGTCCGGTTATTCCGTTTTGGTAGTCAATCCGTTTTATCGCACGCACAAAGCGCCGACCGCGGCAGCAGGCACCGCAACACCCATCAGTGACCTTATGCCGCTGGCAAAGAGCCTCGATGAAAAGACCGTAATGACGGACGCCAAAGCATTCATCGACTGGCTAGATAAACAAGATTCAGTGGCCAAGAATCGGCATATCGGCACTCAAGGCTATTGCATGGGCGGACCAATGGCTTTCCGTACCGCATTTGCGATGCAAGATCGAGTCGGTGCCGTTGCCACCTTCCATGGTGGCGGCTTGGTCAACACCCTGCCCAATAGTCCCCATGTGGAAGCTGCAAAGTCGAAAGCCCAATTCCTCGTGGCCATCGCGGCCAACGACGATGCGCGGTCGCCAAATGACAAGACCGTTCTCAAGGAGACGTTCGAAAAGGCAAAGTTGAAAGCAGAAATCGAAGTCTACGAGGGTGCAGCTCACGGATGGTGTCCGCCCGATTCTTCGGTATACAACGAGCCTAAAGCTGAGCACGCTTGGGAAAGATTGCTCGCCCTATATAAGTCTGCGCTTTAACAGACGCTTGCTATCTACAATGTTTGGACCCAGGGCATGCTATGTCCTGGGTCCGAATTCTAAATCAAGGATATTTAGTCTCAAAGCTTTGAGCTAGTTCTTGAGAGGTCTCGTCAGTTCCCTTTTTGACCTGCTCCCACTGAGCCCGGGCGTCTTGGGTGCGTCCAACCGAGTAGTAGACCATCCCTAATGTCACTTTCTGAGCATCGTTCGCTACTTCCCCGTTAACCATCACGTAAGTAGTCTCGATATCCAATGCCTCCTTTCCTCTTCCAGAAATGGCAAGCGCCATCGCTAAAGTATCGTAGTACGTTGGGCGCGGAGCAATCTCAACTGCCTTTTTCGCTTCCTGCACCGCCTCTGGACCTTGGCCGTCGAGCGCAAGGCACCAAGCCAAGTTGTTGTGTGCTGCACTTACGGCGGGCATCTTCTCGACTACCGAACGGCAGGCAGGAATTGCTTTCTTATATTCTCCGCTGGCCATGTAATTACTACATGCAACCGTGTCCCCTACACCGGATCTCCAAAGGAACAAAGATCCTCCTCCACAACAAACTGCTCCAACTGAACCAAGCACACCGAAAACAATAAGGAGCACATTGGGGCCTTTATTTCGGCGAGAAGGTGGCGGGGTGTTCCACTGTTGATAGGGCGGAGACTGCATCGCTTGCATTATAAGCATGAATCACCCAAGTGCAAGCCTTTTTATGAAAATTGTTATTCAAGTCCGGCTTACCTTAACTAGCTGACCCTATGAGCGGCGACGAACGTGTCCAGCTCGTCAATTAATCGTGAGATTCGAGATTGTGATTTGGCTGACGTGAGCTTACAATCGACCGAGAAGTCAGACTCGCTGAGCTCGATATGGGTTGGCGCTAACCAGGCTCTTAGCTCTCTCGCGCAATCTCGCATAGCTGCGAAGGTGGTGGAATCATTGATTGCTATCAGCCCAACCGGACGACCTTGAAGGTATGGGCTTTCGTCGCGACTGAGAAACTCCGCGAAGTCGAGCATGTTTTTAAACACTCCACTCACGGTCCCATGATACGTTGGACTCACCCAGACCATCGCGTCTGCTTGTCGATAAGCCTGAACGAGTCGCTCAATTCCCGCCTGCTTCGTGCCATATTCGGGCATTTTGAAGTCGGGTACATACATCGGAAGATCCAGTTCACGGGGATCGACTATCTCGACATCAATGGACGATTTGCCTGCGATTTCTCGAATCGCCTCGCAAGTTGCCCAACTGTAGGATGGCACTCGAAGACTTCCAGAGACGCAAAGGAGCGTAAATCGATTGTTGGACATTTTCTCCTTCGAGTATCCACTTTTTCCCAACATGATTGATTCAGGAGCGGCAAGAACTGATCTCACTTACCTACCGAATGCAAAGCCGTGCAAGACAGCGCCTAACCCCTACTGCTCCAATAGTCACTCTCGATGCCTTGAGCCATGAGTAGCTCGGAAAGTTGACCGACATGGGTTTGCAGATGGCGAATGTTGAGAATCTGATGCTCCAGCTTCCCCATTTCCTTGTACCAAGGAACGCCCGTCGATTCGCAATCGAGATCTAAGTGATCGACGACGTGATCGATCATGGCATCGACAGTCGCGATGTATCCCAAAACATCCGCTTGATTGTAAGGTTCCACAATCTCCGGGTTGGCGTCTGACCAAAGGTCTGTGACACCCTCACGATTCTTCTCCCACGCCTGAAAATCATCAACCGTTTGCCCAAGGTAGAGGTGAGTGTAAAACGCGGCGTGATAGGCAATTCTCCAAAAAGTACGCGGATGTGTTCCGGAAAGCCATACCGTCTCGGGAGCTAACTCGACGCACTCTCGCAACATGGCGAGTCCGGCATGATACTGCCGCTTCAACGCAAACTGAACGTCCATCGAGCACAGTCTACGCTCAAGAAATGTCCTGAAGAAAAAACTTTATCAAAATGTCGACCTGCGTATTTCTTGTTCGATTAAGTCAATGACGGCAGTTCGCAGAACTCGCCAAGTAAAGTTAAAGGAAAAACCATGAGATATTTAGTTGCCATTCACCACCCCGATGATTACGATTCTTCAATTGAACAAGGTGAGATCTCGCAGGCTATCGACGACCTCAACATTGAAATGAAGTCGAAGAACATCCGACTTTTTGTTGGGGGCTTACAACTCGCATCCGAGGCTAAGTCGATTCGACCTCAAAAGGGTGGAAAGGTTCTTATCACCGACGGCCCTTATCTAGAAACAAAAGAGCACATTGCTGGTTTCTGGGTTTTGGAAGCTGCGGACATGGAAGAAGCGATGGAATGGGGCCGTAAAGCAGCCCTCGCTTGCCGCGTTCCCGTTGAAGTCCGCGAATTTCGTTGAGACACGAGTAAACGAGCCAGCTAAGCCATAAAAAAGGGTCCGTCGATCAGAAAACTCCCATCGACGGACCCGATTCATTAACCGGGCAAAATTTCAATGCCGCTGATTTTGGCGTTCTGGTCCGGGCTATTGGGCGTTGCCTGAATCCGAACGGAGATCACCCCATGGGCATCGGGAGCAACATCCAAATACTCCTTGACGACCGCTCGATTCACTTTCCCTGCTTCCGCTAAGATATCAAAGTTCTTGAGAATGAGCTTGCCTCCAAGAGAGATATTCTCGATTCGTTGAGCCTTGTCGGCGTCGAACAGTTCGGCAAAATGCAATCGAACGGTGTATCGCTTTCCAACTGGAACGTGGAACCGGTAGGTCATGTCGCTCGAATACCGCTCGTACTTGTAGACGTCAGCAGGAGCCGCATTATCGACCGAAGTATCGATCGAAGCATCGGAGCGAGCAGTGGATCCATCGAGCATGTTGGGATCAGAAACCCAGCCCTGAACGGGCTCATCGCTGCCACAGACGATCCGAATGGGCAGGCTGAGTGCGACAGGACGATCGTCGGCGGCCTTAGGAAGGCCTGCATATTGAAACCCTTTAGGCATGGTAGCGAGGGGACGCTCGTTTAAGCTATGACCCCACGATTTGTTTGGCTTCGAACCCATCACAAATCGCAAGGTTCCGCCAGCGACCAACTCCTGATGGGTAAACCAAGATCGCTTAAGGAGCCTTCCGTTCAGGGTTGCTTGTTGGATATAGACATTCTTAGGACTGTTATTCTCCGCGATAATTGAGAAGGTTCGGCTACCACCCACATGTATCACCGCGCTCGAAACGGTTGGGCTGCCAATTGCATAAACCCCCAAACCTGGATTGACCTGATAGAATCCCATCGCGCTGAGCACGTACCAAGCGGCCATCTGTCCACAATCGACGTTTCCGCAATGGCCATCAGGCTTATCCGTGAAGAACGTCCTCATGACTTGGCGAACCCGGCTCTGGGCTAACCAGGGAGCACCTGCGTAGTTGTAAAGGTAAGCCACGTGATGGCACTGCTCATCACCTTGCGAATACTGCCCCACAAGTCCGGTGATATCGGGAATGCCGGTGTGAATGACGGAATTCTCGGCAAATAGATCACCCATTCGATGAATGAAACCTGCGTCCCCACCGTACAGACTGATCAACCCGGGTACGTCTTGAGGAACGTAGAACATGTATTGCCATGCGTCCGCTTCGGTGTATTCGTCGTTCACAAGTCCGTGGGTATCAAATGGACGTCGCCATTCTCCATTCGCATGGCGCCCCCGGAAGAAGCGAGAGGTGCGGTCAAAGACGTTCCGGTAACTGGCCGAACGTGCGTAGAACATTTTCGCATCATCGTGGTGACCCAAAGCGTCCGCGAAACGAGCCGCGCACCAATCGTCGACCGCATATTCTAGTGTCTTGGAAGTTGCTGAGTCACCGCTTCGACTGGCAACATAACCTAGCTTCCTGTATGAATCGAGACCACTTCGGCGCTGCATCGACGTGTCTTTAATCGCTTGATAGGCAGTTTCTGCGTCAAAACTTCGAATGCCCTTGAAGTAAGCATCGACGATGACCGGAATCGAATGGTTTCCGATCATGCACCATGTCTCATTGCCCATGAGCGGCCAGACAGGCAGGTTGTGATAGCCGTTTTCGCGATACTCTGCGAGGAGAGTTTGGACCATCTCGCCATCGCGCTTTGGATCGATAATTGTCATGAGCGGGTGAAGCGCCCGATGCGTGTCCCAGAGAGAGAATGTCGTATAGGTTGCAAATCCTGGGTTGGAATGAACCTTCTTGTCCATTCCCCAATACGAACCATCTACGTCAGAAAATGTTGTAGGAGCAAGGCATGAGAGGTAAACGTTGGTATAGAAGGTCGATAGAATGTGTCGGTCTGGACTCTGAACCGTTACCTTCCCAAGCGTTTGATTCCACTGTGCCTCGGCTAATCGCTTAACACCGTCAAAATTGAGCCCTGAAGCCTCGGCCTTGAGGTTCTTTCTAGCTCCTTCGATGCTAGTTGACGAGAGCGCAACTTTGACTTCAATTGCTTCACCCTTGTGAGTTCGAAATGCTAAACCTGCAACTAGAATCCCTTTCGCTTCCAAGGTCTTGGGTGGAAGAACTTTGCCGTTTTGGCTCAAAGTCAGCGAAGTAAATGGTTTCGAAAGTGTTAATGAGAAGTAAACGGTTCGCCCTCCACCCCATCCGTTTGACTTTCGGAATCCGGAAAAGCTTTTGGGGCCATCTTGGTGAAAGTAAGTTTGAGTCGCTTCACTCGAGACACCATGCCCCAAATCAATGACCAAATTGGAGTGCGAACTGGCTGGGAAGGTGTAACGATGGAGTCCCACTCGATTAGTAGCCGTCAACTCCGCAAGGACGCTGGGATCTTTAAGAAAGACTCGGTAGTAGCCGGCGTGGGCAACTTCGGTGGAGTGAGAAAAGCGGGAGATATATCCTTTCCCAGGTGTGCCAGGCGTGAGTTGAAGGTCTCCAACCGTCGGCATAACCATGATGTCTCCAAGACCTCCGACACCGGTTCCAGTGAGGTGTGTGTGGCTGAATCCGATGATGGTGGAGTCACTATAGTGATAGCCGGAACTTCCGTCCCAACTGTCGGTTTGAGAGTCGGGGCTTAGTTGCACCATTCCAAATGGAACGGAAGCACCAGGGAACGCATGCCCGTGAGCATCGGTTCCAACGATAGGATTGACGTAGTCCGAGAGCGGCTTTGCTCCAGCGAAACAAGATACTGCGAGGAGCGTTCCCATGATGGTCACGCACGATGAAAGAGAAAAGCGGTGCATAAGGACAGTTCTAAAGAACGTATCCGACCTCCGAAACGTTCGCGATGTTGGTTTCAGGCTTCGAAAGCGAGAAAGTTATTGAATCTGTTTGCCGACCTTGCTTGAAGGTCCGTTCACCTTCAGAGGGTCAATCTGAGCGATCACATATTCCCCGACGATGTCTACATTACTGTCGAAGGGAGCTTGCAGGTCAACGGTGCAGCTCTGACCTGGACCGATCGATGGAACTCGAACCTCTTGAACAAGCACGGCCCAATCGACGACAAGATTCGGACCATCTTGCAAATAAAAACGGACAACCATTGGGTGAGTTGACTGCGTTCCATCATTCTTGATCGTGATACTGCCGTCAATTTCAATCGTTAGATTTTCGCCTGCTCCTTTCGCCTGCCGTTCTAACGCCTTCCAGGTCGCACTCAAACCAGTGGATTCCCCGGCAGAGGAACTCGGTGTCCCCATCTCAAGTTTCGTATGCGGAACGAACGAAATCCCTGGATAGACGTTATTGGTAGTGTCTGGATCGGGATCGAAACTTCGAACGACTGCGCAGAATCCTCCAGATCCCCTATTGATCATGCGAATCGAAACCTTTACCGTTGCTTCGCTACGTGCAGGAATCGAACCAAGATCTGCCCGAATCGCTCCCTGTGCAAAGATCGCCGTCCCCTGACTTGCGACGACACTCTTGATCTCAGTTACACCTGGAATCGTGTCCGTCAAGAAGGTTCCGTTCGATGGGCTGTCGCTGTTGTTCTTCACCGTGAGCGTATAGGTAAACGACTTCCCTTCCGGGTTGCCTTTGGGGAAGCCAGATCGATCCACGGAGAGGTCAACCGAAGGTGAAGCTTTCCCGAGAGTCCAGGGACCACAAACGACATAACCTTTGTCGAGGTAAGCAAAACCGGAAACACCGTACCGGATGGGGCAACAAGGGTGGTGGTGTCCTTCCCATGTTGGCAAATCGGCTTTCCAAAGCTCACGAAAAGTCTGAAGGTCGAAGCAGCATACGGACGGATGCTGATCGTCATAAATCTCGTAAACTGCGGGCCGGATCGGGTCAACACAGACTTCGTCACACTCAATTGGAACGCGGCCCAAGTTCTGATGCGATTCAGGATCGATGATGTAGCCTTGACTCGCAATTACCAACCCAAATCCGTTGGATATGAGCGGCATGTTCCTACCATTCGATAGGCTGGGTCCCTCGTCGGTATGCAACAGCGCGTTGATCCCGAAGTAGAAGTTTGAACAGTTATCGTCCGACGATGTGATGACCCGAGCAGGGTCAATGCCAAGAGCAAAGTTCTTCCCGCATGGGGCTCCTTCCATCTTCGTTTGCCCCTTTACAAAGACGCAAAGATTATCGCCTTGCGGATCATAGCCCGGATGGTAACGGTGGACGATCACGGCATCGGGCAATTCGGGAACACAGACGACTCGTCGAGCTGCAAAGTCTTCACCAACGGGGAAATTTACGCCCGCTTCCATCGACGCTCGGTCAATTTGCCGGATCATTTTGTTGTCGGCTACGATGACGTAGAGACTTTTCCCATCTGGCGACCGAACAATTCCCTTTGGGTCGCTTCCCACAAATACGGATGCCTCTATCTTGCCCGAACTGGGATTGATACGACAGACCGAGTTTGCAAACACACCTTTTGCGTCGGAAGCTCCGGTTGCATAGATCCGGTTGTCTTGCGGACAGTACACCATGCTCGTTGCCTTCAACTCGACGAATCGAATTTGAGCGGAACTGATGCGTGCAGAAGCGGCTGCGAAAATCAGAACTCCCAGCCGAACCCAATCCGTTCTGTTGACACTAAGCATGGTCGTTTGCCGCCATTCTAGCAGAGGCTCCGAATTGATGGAAGTTGGTAAGCGGAGACACTTCGAGTGTCCTCGTCTTAATGCGTGCTATGGGAGGTTAGCGCCGATATTCTTTCCGGCGTAAGAGAACGATGAATTCGGGCCCTCGATGCCGCACATGGGTAAAGAAGGGTTCGGGCGCAGTGGGCATTGCGTCGAGTTAAAGCCTAATCTCTGCCGCCTAGTCTATCGCAACTGTCAGTTGTCAGTACATCGAACCGACTGGAGAAAGAATGAATCAGCACCCCCTTCAGTGAGCTTTAGAACCATGGACTTTCTCGAAAATTCTAACTTGGAGTCGCTTCTGAATTTCCATGGCGCTTGGCACTCCGTTTGGATAGATGCGGCACGAAATGCCTCCTTGTCGCGATGCTGGAGGTTGCTTACCAAATAGGTCTTTGCCGTCAACAAGAACCGTCGGTGCTCCGTAATCTCTCCTGCGATCTCCAGAAGGCAACTTCATGATGTCAATGACGGTAACTTCCCTTTTAAGGTGAAGCGCCTTTAAAGCAGATCCAAGATTCGCTTTCATTGCGGGAGAGTTCGGGCAACTCTCGAAGACCAGTAGAGAAAACCTTAGTTGCTTTGGTTGATTGGCATGTTGGGCAGCGGCGAGCCCTATCGTCAACCCAAGGCAAAGACTCACTACGAGTCGATTCAAATTTCTGCCACCAAGAGCATTTTAAACCCATTCCAGGGTTACGATTCAATTGGGTGATCGTTTTTACCGATTCATAGCAGTTGTATCTATTTACACTGTTTGAGGATATGCGTTTATTGCCAATATTTCCGCCCTTAAGAAAAAGGATTGAAAAACCGATGTTTGTTACTAACGTTTTTTGAACTTAAACGCTGACTTGTATCGAAGCGTCATTTTTGGGGTCTATGAAGATTTGTGTGGATTCAACCTATGGTTCTGGCCGGATCAGAAACGCTGTTTTCCTCTGATTTGAACCTGCGCATGGGCACTAGAG
>CAIUHP010000088.1 GCA_903899015.1 uncultured Armatimonadota bacterium
AATCTCGACGGTTCGAGACTCCTCGCTCAGATCCACCGAAGACACAGACCAAGAAGAAGTCAAGCCCAAAAGAGAAGTGAAGAAATCTACGTCACGCACGCAATAAGACTACGCGAACCCACACAATTCTTCATAGACCCGGTTATAACCGTTGGCTGCCCATTTCGGCGTCAGGATGCTTTGCCCCCAACTGGAAACCAGCATTACAAAAAAGAGGCAAGTAAAAACAAGGCGAACAATGGGTCGATCAAAGGAACGTGACATAGGCATTAACGGGACACTATGGAGTCAGCCAAAAAATTCAGCCACGATAGGCTGGCAATGATGCCAAGCATGCATCAAACTGAGAAACTAGGTTATCACACAAAACTCCAAAACAACAACATGAACTATTTGGATTCGGTTAAGTTCTTCACTGCCAAATAATAATTGCGGATATTGCCATGCATTTGGGCAACAGTGGACCACGTCAAGTTCTTGGTGTAAGGCCAAATTGGATAGGCACAGTTATCCCAATGGACTACGTGTCAACCCGATACTTTCCGTGTACTGAACGGACTTTTTTAGCTACCGGTGCGTAATAGCGCGCATAAACCGACAAGGGCTGTGTGTTTTTACAAAGCCCTGTCGAATATCCCGAAAAGGATTTGGGGGTTAGAAATCGCCGGGGTAGAAGGCGATGTAGGTTAGTTGATTGTCGGGGAAGAAATCATCTTTGCGAACAAACGCGCCTTTGTCGCCGGTTTGCCAGCCGATGTTGGGGCGTGCTTCAGGGAGGCTGAAGACCGTTTTTCCGCCGTAACGATAGGCGATATTCATTTGGCCCACGGTTTTATCACCATCGAACAGGTAGCCCACGAGCTTTTGTTTCTGCTCATATCCGCCTTTTCCAATTGGGACGGTGTAATTGATTCTGAGCCCGTAGGTTGCACCCGGAGCTAACTTCACGACCGCGGCGAGATCGGTTGAATATTTGACGGTCTTGCCAATGGTCTCAGAAAAGCCATGATCGGAAGCTGCGACCAATGGCAACTTCTTTTGATCCCAGGTCGCATTAATCTCGAATCCCGGATAGCTAGACATGGCATCGCCATATCGCCTTCGCGGAACAAGGATCGTAGCCTGAACATTGTATTTCGTGGTGTTCTTGAACAAAGTGGTGCTGCTCACATCCACAAATCCTTCCTTTGTCCCGGCGATTTCCAGGGTGACGCTGTGAGAAACGATATCGACTTTCTCCGCTGTTCTTAACTGAGGCATACCTGAGTAGTCAAAGCTCGGATTTTCAGGCAACTTAGCCTGAAACATCGACATCATAAGGATCGCGGTAGTAATCATGTTTGTGTGTTGGATCCTTTTAAAGGTCCAGTCTCCTATTTCTTCCTTGTTAGACGATTAATTTCCGCCGTTGCTTCAATAAATTCTTTCTAAGCGGAATACACGAGAGGAAAATGCTCTCCCCGCATGATTTCGCCGTCGGCAACCTCTACAAACTCTTTCATAACGTGATTCCCGGAGGCGACGTACCGAGTGTTCTCAGTCATGAAATGAATCGCGATTGCTCGACGAGGGCGGCCACTTCGATTTGCGTTGCTTCCATGCCAGGTCAGTGCATGATGGAAGTGAACTTCACCTTTCTTTACAGGGCAAAGTCGCACTTCGACGGGCTTGCCTTCAAATTCCGACGGCATATCCTCAAATTTCTTGAACGTCGCCAAGTAATTCATGTGATCGCCCCATAAATGGGATCCGGGAACCATGCTCATGCATCCGTTTTCTTCATCAACGTCGTCAAGTGCCACCCACGCTGTAACCTCCGTCATCGGTGCCAAAATCGGCCACAGAGGAGCGTCCTGGTGCCACATATTCACGCCACCGGTGGTCGCTGGCTTATATTGAATCTGATCATGCCAAATTCGAAGTTGCGACGCTCCTGTTAATTGCGCCATCTCTTCACAGATCTTTTTGTTGTGAATCAAGTCTCGAAAAGGCTCGCTTGCTTCCCAAATATTGACGATCTGCCAAACGGGAGCATCTTCTCCCGCCATGTTGTGGAGGAGAACCGGCTGGAAACCGGGCTCGTTGCGATTATCAATCACCCTGAGAACTTCCGATCTCAGCACTTCTACAACCTCATCCGGAACGACGGTGCCTCCTCTCAGATATCCGTCTCGATGAAATTTTTCGATCTCTTCTTTTGTCAACATGGGTTTACGTTCCTAGCGATGGGTTCTCAAACAGTTTATTTGATGCTACCGATCATGATTCCTTTCGTGAAATATCTTTGGCTGAAAAGAAATGCTACAAGCAGGGGGATCATCACCAAAACGGTTGCGGTCATTTCGAGTGGCCAGTTGGTATTCCCGTAGGAATTCTTAAAGACCGATAGGCCAACTTCTAGCGTTCTCATATTGGAACTGCTCGTTGAGAGCAAGGGCCAAAAGAAATCGGTCCAAGTCGCAAAAAAGCAGAAAGCAGCCGAAGTGGCAAGGGCAGCTCCGCTGAGTGGCATGATAATCCTGGAGTAAATCCGGAAATCCCCCGCGCCATCCATCCGAGCTGCTTCATCTAACTCATTCGGCACCGCAGAAAATGCTTGGCGCAGCAAGAAAACGGAGAACGCAGAACTCACTCCAGGCACGATGAGCGCGGCATAAGTATCCAGCCATCCGAGACTCCGAACCAGTAAATAAACAGGCAACTGCGTCACGGGTCCTGAAAACATGAGTGAGCCCAAGAAAATAAAGAAGATGTAATTCCGCCCTTTGAAATTCATCCGGGCGAAACCATAAGCTGCAAGACTGCTGACAAAAAGCTGACCTAGCACGATGCTGAAAGTCACGATAACGGAATTCAAGAAGAAGCGTAAAACGGGGAGATTTGGCTGCTCGAACAAAACCAAATGGTAATTGCTCCACGCCGGATGCTTGGGTACCAGGTGGTCGAGAGTCGGGATGGGGGCTTTGTTGGGCTGTAAGGAAACTAATAGCATCCAAACAAAGGGAGCCACGAGAAAAAGCCCCAAGGCCGTCAGTGCGGCATAACTGAGCGCTTTTTTCACGTGGTGCTATATCCCTCCAATTGATTTTTCAGGACCCGAAATTGGATGATGCTGATGATGACGATAACCGCAAGCAGCACGAATGACTTTGCGCTTGCAATGCCGATAAGGAATTTCGACCAGGCCTCTACATAGATGTGGTAGCCAACCACATCCGTTTTTTCGTTGGGACCGCCCTGCGTCATGATATAGACCGGCGTGAAGATCTGCAACGCCCCTATGGTCGAAGTGATCAATACAAAGAAAGTCGTCGGGATCAGCATCGGCAACGTCACATTCCAAAACGACCGCAGCTTTCCAGCGCCATCTAGTTCCGCCGCTTCATACAGTGACGGTGGAATCCCGATCAGCCCTGATAGAAAAAGCACCATCCGCGGGCCTAAGCCAACCCAAATCGACATGAACACCAACGCAAACATTGCGAGCGATTCGTTCTTTAAAAAGTCGGTCTTATTATTGATATGGAGCAGGCCTAATACCGAATTAATCAGGCCGGTTTCCGGCATATAGATGTAAATCCACAGGATCGAAAGCGCAACTCCGGAAGATATCGCTGGAATATAAAACAGAGTGCGGAAAAGGGTAATTCCACGTAGTTTTTGGTTGACCAAGATGGCAACCAACAGGCCAACAATCATTCCAAGCGGCACGCTCAGTAACGCGTACTTCGTGGAGTTCCACATTGCGTTCCAGAACTGAGGATCCCGAAACGCGTACGCATAATTCGCTAAACCATTAAAGCTGCGTTCAGACGTCAGCAGATTCCATTTGAAAAAGCTGAGGTAGACGCTGAAAAGCATCGGGAAGATCGCGAAGACAACCAAGTGAAAGGTGGCGGGTGCGATAAAGAGGTAGCCGAGTCTTCCCTTTTTCATTATTTCACCTTGAAGTAACCGTCGATTCGGTCCGCCATTTCGTGAAGGGATTCTCGGGGATCGGTTCCTGCGAGGACTCGTTCCATCATCTTCTTTCCTTCTTGTTCGACAAAGTCGTAACCGACCACGTTCGCACCCCACGGTCCCCTGGCGGACGGCACGATATCGAGAAACTTCTGTTCACGGGGATCTTTCGCTCGTTCAATGGCCACGTCCTTACGAGCACAAACCGCGATGCCAGTTTGCTGATAAGAACTCTGATACAAGTGACTGGTGAGATACTTGATCAATTTCCAAGACTCCGCGGGATGCTTCGCGTTTTTGGGCATTGCGAATCCAACTTCGTACATGACCGTTCGAGACTGAGGAAGTTGCGTGGGCACCTCGGTCACACCGACATCGCTTAGGTGAAGGTTCGGGGCGTTCTTAAAACCTGGCATCTCCCAATGGCCGCTCATCTCCATTGCCACGGTTCCATTGCCAAAAGGATCCACGCCCGTCGCGGCAGTTTGGCTCAAATCTGGTGCCACCTTATCCTTCGTGATCAGATCCCTTAGAAAGGTGATCGATTCAACGTTTTTATCCGAATCCAATGCTCCGGCCGCGGCTTGCCCGGAAGGGGTTAAGACGTCTCCACCGTTGTTCCAGAGCCAGACGATCCATCCTGGCATCCAGTTCGTAAGGTTGAAGCCGTACTGAATAACCTT
Organism: uncultured Armatimonadota bacterium; assembly: GCA_903899015.1. Classification (GTDB taxonomy): domain Bacteria; phylum Armatimonadota; class Fimbriimonadia; order Fimbriimonadales; family Fimbriimonadaceae; genus Fimbriimonas. Next base: position 4,644 of record CAIUHP010000088.1, read on the forward strand.
TCCGTCTTTGTCTCGTAAGGTGAGCTTTTTAGCGGTATCCAGGAACTGCTGGAAGGTCCAATGACCACTTGGGTAAGGAACATGAGCACGGTCGAATAACTTCTTGTTGTAATAAATGACGAGTGGCGTGAAATCACCCGGAATGGCATAGATCGCTTGATCTCGACGGTCGATCGAAAAAACGTTGGGCCAGTAGTCAGATGTCTTGAAGCCAGGGTCGGTTTCCACAAAGCTCCGAAGGTCTTTAACCACGCCATTATTAACGAAGACTGCGGCACTTGAAGCATCGAGCGAGAGGACGTCAGGTGCAGTGTCGGCAACGAAGCTCAGAATCATTTTCTGAACGTATTCATTCGGGACACTCTCAATCTCGACCTTGATCCCCGGATTTTCTCGCTCAAATTGTCGATACAAATCGTTGATATGCCTTGAATATTCGGCATCATCATCCGCTCCGCCCCAATTAGAAAGGTGGAGGACGACTTCCGGTCGAGCCTGAGGTGATTTGCACCCTGAGACACATAAGCAAAGACCGATCACAACGGCAGTGGTGGATCGCATTGACCGCCTAGTTTAGCGCTGATACGGCAGAGGAATGCATCGGTACATACCGTGGTTGGCGGTACCCTAGCCTAATGCGTTCATCTTCCGCAGGGCAAAAGGAGTGGCAGCGCTTCTTTGATGCCCACGCGGCCCACTACGACGAAAATGGATTCACTCAGCACACGGTTGCCGAGGTTGACTTTATTCTTTCTCTCTACCCGATCGTGCCCGGTGCGACGATTCTCGATATCGGATGCGGGACAGGTCGGCATAGCATTGAGTTTGCCAAGCGCGGCTATAAAGTTACGGGACTCGACCTATCCCAAGGAATGCTGGAACAAGCTCAAGCAAAAGCCGAGGCAGCCGGTGTCGACGTCAATTGGATTCACGCCGACGCGACTTCCTTTAACCTTGACGAGAAATTTGATGTTGCCCTGTGCCTTTGTGAGGGAGGAGTTGGCCTTATTGAAAAGGGAGAAAACGCTGAGGCACACGATCAAGCGATTTTTCAGAACGTGGCGCAATCCCTCAAACCCAATGCGCCATTTATCCTTACGGCCCTGAACGGTTATTCCATCATTCGCCAAATGAAGGATGAGCACATTCATGAAGGTCGATTCGACAGCGCGTCGATGATGGCGAACTATCAAGATGAGTGGGATTTACCAGAAGGTTTGACGATCATGACCATTCGAGAACGTTTGTTTATTGCTCCTGAAGTCGTGCGAATGCTTCAAACCGCAGGATTTGTTGTCGACAACGTTTTCGGAGGCACTGCTGGGCACTGGGCAAGGCGATTTTTGAGCCTAGATGAAGTAGAAGCCATGTTTGTCTGTCGACGAAAACCGTAGTTGCATTGATTCCGTGGTTCCGTCATGGTAAACTGCACTTTCGCGCGCCGGTGTTGGAATTGGTAGACAAGCATGCTTGAGGTGCATGTGCTCACAAGGCGTGAAGGTTCGAGTCCTTTCCGGCGCACCATAAGAAATCCCAGGTTCATCCGAGCCTGGGATTTTTCGTTTTGTGTCAAAGGTCGCCAGAAAGACTGGTCGCTTTAGCCTAACCGATCAGATTGACCGCCGCCGGCCTCGATTTCCTTGAGCACTTTGAGGATCTCGTCCTCTGTGTAACCCTTGTCTTTTCTCAGCGATGTGATTCCAGACGGAAATCAGACTTCAAATGGGTCAACCTAAAGGGAACAGGTCACCAGCACTACCCCCATTTGTTTTGATCGCGATCAAAACACATTTTAACTCATCGGCGAATGTCATAAGAGTTTCTCCTTGGACGCCGGTTAGCCAGACGTCTGAAAAAGGTAACGAGTTGCTTTGAGTTTATCTAACACTTGCTTATAAGTCGCATACAAATCCCGGTAAAAATTGCGGTGAGTTGCCTTTCTATGGGGCCAAATGACATTAGAATGGCTGACGCTTTTAGTAGTCCGAGAATGTTGAATCTCGCTCTGAACTTCTAAATAACTTGCTCCTCAATACACCCTCCCCGCCACCCGAATGGCAGAGAGTGGACGCACTGGAATGGTTATTGCTCGTCAAGAATCTGTATCTTCTGGACTTTCTGCTAATTTTTTAGCGGAAAGTGTTTGCATTTTCGAAAATTAGTGCTAATTTATTAGCATGAGTGGGCGAGAATATCTAAGCAAACGAGAACAAGAGATCATGGAATTGATCTATCGGCATGGTCGGATGACCGCAGCTGAGATCCAAGCACAGTTGACGGGAGAGTTGGCTAACTCGAGCGTTCGAACCCTGCTTACGATTTTAGAAAAGAAGGGATGGCTTCTCCACGACGAAGCAGGTGTGAAGTACGTTTACTATGCGGCTCGGCCCCATGATGAAGCGGCTAAGTCGGCTTTTCGTGGCTTGCTCAATACTTTCTACAACGGTTCGCTTGGCAGCCTCGTCGCGACTTTGGTCAATGACCGTGAAGTGAAACTCACTCAACAGGATATCGCTGAGATTAAGGAACTCATATCCAAAGCGGAGGTTGAAAAGTGAGTAATCAATTGATTCTAAGCCTTGCCCTCCGTAGCTTTGGTCCCCCCCTATTCGCGCTCATTGTTCTCGTTTGCTGGCGACAATCATCTGCATCGACCAAGAGAATGGTCTGGCTCCTATCATTTGTTGGTTTGGCTTTCTTGCCCTTGGCGCTTATCAAGATGCCAGCCATCCAGGTGATCAAGGACAGTCCGACGATTCAACAATCAGTGGCACCCCAAAATTTACTTTCGGCAGCACCGGAACCTCAAGGAAAGCTGACTCAAACATCAGAACCGGTTGGGAATATTGGTGACAGCACGAATGAAGTTCTTATTCGGCAGATGCACAACCTACCATCTTCCAACCTGATGGGCATCATCACCATCGCAATCGGGATTTGGTTATGCGGTGCATTCACCATTCTGGTTCAGTGGCTTGTCGGATGTTTTCGCCTAACTAACCTTGAGCTTCAACCAGTTCAAGACTCCGCGTTATGCTCAGAGCTGTCTGCCGCATGTGAAAAAATGGGTCTGCACAAGGAGCCGCTGCTGTCGATGAGCACGCGTGTTCTCGTACCGATGGTCTACGGACATTGGCATCCACGACTCGTCTTGCCAGTCGACGCTCGAGATTGGGATCCCGAAATGAGACAGGCAATCTTCCTGCACGAGTGCGCCCACATCCGCCGATGGGATTGGCTCGGACTCGCATTCGCTCGATTTGTAACTATTGCGTATTGGTTCAATCCGCTTGTTTGGTTGGCGTCCAAGCAGTTTCGAGCCGAATGCGAGGCGGCAGCAGACGACTCGGTATTGACGAGTGGGGTGTCGCCTACCTTTTATGCAAATGAACTCCTCAGAATTGCAACTGAGATGCAACCAGCCACACTGGTTGGTTGCGTTGCAATTATGGAAGATGGGTCGCTCAAGTCTCGTATCGGACGTCTGTTAGAAAAGAATCGCTCTCGCCAAGCTGCCTCGCCGATTGCCATTTCTGTTTCACTTGCCGCAAGCGGTGTCTTGGCAAGTCTCATGGGCTTGACGTACCAGACCATTGAGGGCCAAGTCCTTTCACACAACGGATTTGCCGACTTGGGCGATGGTCACCATGTCCGAATTGTCGCGATCATTCAATCGGTTGGGAAGAAAAAGACTGCCTGGAATATGAGAGGCGAAGTTCTTCCAAACGGTTTTCCACTTCCCGAGGAACTGGAATCATTAACCAGCAAAGACCAATCGCCAGAATCCAATCAACGTGTTCGATATGTCGTTTTCGGCCAGAATTTTCATGGTACCGGCATCACCTCTGCCGATAATGTCGGCCCCATGCGCAACGCGCCTCCAAGCCTCTTGCAAACTGTCCAATCGAATCAGCCGGGAATGGGATTCTACGTTTCTCGTGTTGACGGGGAGACTCTTTCAGTAGCGAGCATCTTAGCTTCTGGGAGTCAGACCGGTTCGATCCACTGCTCAGTTGCAGGCACTACTACTGAAAAAATCGATGAAGTGCACTTGAATCACGTCCAATCGTTCGCAAGAAAAACGCCCGTCGAATGGAGCATGAAGAGCCAGGAACACATTGAGTGGGTGAACAAAAACCAAACGATCATCACCGAGGGTCCGGCTACTCCTGCGAATCCAAAAGGATTTACAAAGCGGTCACGCTACCTGACGAACTTTGAAGTCAATGTGCCCGAGGCTTGGAAGAATAAGGACCTTCTCATTGAGGCAACCAGCCCAACTGCAACACGGCGATGCGCGATTACAACTGATCGAGGGCTAGCTCAAGTCACGCTCGACATTGAAGCCCAAACCATTCAGACCGTAACAATCTCTTTAAGAGCCCTATGTAATGTCACGTTCGATAACATTCCATTGGCTCCCAATGCTCGAATGGCTCGAACCCATGATTTGGATGGCTCAATCCTCAATGCTCCTGGTTCGACGGCTCCTGGCGCTCTAGTTGGCATCGCAGACTTGTCTCACCCAGAGTGGGGTTATTGGAAGCCAAACGGTACCAAGGTCTCAATTGCCCAAGTCGGTATGGCGCATGCAAGACAATCTTATGGTCCCACCGGAATCGCGACAAGACGGCTTGGCCTTCTATTCCGTAGCGGACTCGGAGTCGGCGATCGGATAACGGCTTCGGATGTATCGGGAGTCCTTCTGTGCAGTTCGATTTCGACGATTTACACATCCAATGGGACATATGACTTACTCGAAGTGTTTGTCAATCCGACACTTCGATCAAGTGAATTATTCGCCAGAGTGCCATTGCACGACTCAGTTGTCCAACGCGTCAACCTAATTCGCCTGAAAAAGGATTCAATGGACAAGCAGTCAGCGGACTTCTTTTCCAATCGGATTGCGGGTGAAGTCAGCTACTTCAAGTTCTCGCCTCGAATACGTGTTCCTGGAAATGGTATTGACCAGAGCCTGCGCTTCATGTATGGAAACAAGCCGGCCCCGCTCGGTGCGGTTTCAAGTTACTCAACCGACTGGGAAGACGGTGCCGTCGGAATCGAAGCAACTCAACCTTATCGAGTTACCGGAGCCGAAGTCTTACGGCATGGATATGCGACCTATCGATACTCCGACGTAGCCCTTTGGCCGCACAAATAGTACGACGGGTTCAACCCTGATTGCGAGGTGGTTCATGTCTAACATGAACCACCCCATTTATTGGCTCTTTTCCATCCTCAATACTTGTGGCCGTCGCAGTAGCCACGAACGTAGGCGATGCATTGGGCTACTTCAGGAAGAGACGTCGTCCAGTTATATTCGTATTCAACCGATATCGATCCGCTGAAACTCTCGCGGTGGAGTTCGTCCAAGATCGCTTTCACGTCGGAGACGCCCGTTCCATACGGTACGTCATGGCCTCCAGGCGTGAATTCATTTAGATCTTTTAGGTGACTACTGACCACCCGGCCGTGGAGCATTTTCAGCGCGTCTACCGGCTTAATTCCTGATCGAACCCAATGACCGGTATCCGCGCACGAACCGATTCGCTTGTCGTGGTTTTTAACTAATTGATAGATATAGCTGGGATCCCACATCTTGTAATTTGGATTGTTGGTTTTGGGATGATCGTGAAACCCAACTTTCATGTCGAACTCCTTAACCATCTTGTCCATGGTGTCGATTGCGTCGACTGACTCGGTATTCAGAATGCCGATTCCAAGTGACTTAGCCCATGCAAAAAGCTTTCGTGCACCGGCTTCGTTTTTGTCGATACCGGTGACTCCATATGCGACGACGTGAACATCAAATTTAGCGAGGTGGGCTTTGAAGGCGTCGGTTGCCATTTGCCCCATGTCGGGACCGATCTTGACGCCAGGAAATGCCGCCCCTAGATCTTGTCCAGGAAAAAGCTCAATGTTTTTTGAACCCGCTGCGGCTGCCTTCTCGACCGCATCCATGGCCGAATATTGATTGAACGTCCATGCTTGAACACTCAACAACATGCCACCGGTCCGGTGAGCAGTTTCAACTTGAGCTTGAGAAGAAGTGATGCCAACAACTATGGCAAGGATGGGGGCACACAAGCGGAAAAACGATCGGCGGCTCTGCATGGCTCATTCTAACGCGAACGTGACGCAAGGTTTCGGAATGTGTTCATTTTCATCGCCTCAATGCCATTTGATTTTTTGGGACCTGGCGGACCAGAAGGGCCAGCCCCATCACGCAAAAACGTGACGCTGGATTTAGCGAAAACGATGTTAACTGTTATAAGGAGGTTTCACATCTTATCCGTGCGTTCGAGATCAGTTCTTGGTTGAAAATATGAATTGCACTTATAAATCCGTAGTTCCTTGAACGAGGTTAATAGATAGTCAAAACGAACCTATTGCTCGTAGTCTTTATATAGCAGTGTCCGCTTTTTTAGTCCGATTTCTCACGTGTGCAAGAGTGCCCTGGAATCAAATTTCCGGCTCTATGAACTTCTGTGTGGGCAATCGCATTTGAGTGGCGCTGTTCTTCCTCTGATTTGAACCTCTAGTGCCCATGCGCAGGTTCAAATCAGAGGAAAACAGCGTTTCTGATCCGGCCAGAACCATAGGTTGAATCCA
>CAIUHP010000089.1 GCA_903899015.1 uncultured Armatimonadota bacterium
CGCGAGAGGCCTCAGAAAGGATCTTTACAATCTGATCCTCAGTGAACTTTGATTTCTTCAATGCAACTCCTTACGTCTTCAAGACGAGGAGACTAATCTAACGGCTGGTACAGATTTCTGAGGAGCACTCCAGAAGAACCGATCGGATCCCGTGCGCTGAATGACATGTCGCATTCTTCGCAACGCTGGAATATCCTGCTACCCAAAAAATTCATCAAAGAAGGATTCAATGAGGTTACGATTGCTTCTCAAACTCGCTCAACGGAAGGGCCCTGCCGAGATGATGACGATTTAAGGAACTGGATTCGAATCCTGCCCACCACCGTCATAACCTTGGACTTGGCTAACCAAGCTCCATTTCCACTCATTGCTTTTCCGTATCCGTACATCAACTGGCTTTCTCAAACGGCTTCCAGTGTTCCCATCGTCGTGTCGCCAAATGCGACAAGTAGCACTCTTTCCGAAGCTCTCAATTTGTCATCAGGATTCGGTAAACGACTGACCGATAAACCCGTCCAAATACGATTAACGCACACCCCATCCGGCAAAATGAATGTGCGATTTGGATTGGCAGCCGATCTTGGAAATTTAGCACCAAAGTCGAACATTGAATCGAGACTCGACGGACTTTGGATAAGTGGACCAAACGCGAACGCCCTGCGCGACACGGTAAACACGCTCAATAATCCTTCCCTCATCAGCCAGATGATTGGCACGGTGGCTAACTTATCGACTTATGTTCCCAAACCGGCAGTTGCTTCAACTCGAATTGGAACCGCCACGTTTAGTGAGATTGGCTTCCCAAGCATCAATCTCAACGGAGTCGGCACTCAAACGTCTTCACTTGTTCTCCATCGCCCACTTCTCATTCCGTTAGGGCGAGGTGGAGAATTAAGGATTAAATTCCGACACGCGGCAACCCTCATGCGGGTTCGCTCGCTGCTCTCGGTTACCATCAACGATCAGCCCTTGGCGAGTGTCAACATGACACCTGAAAACGCTAACGATGGTGAATTGGTTTGTAACGTTCCCATTGAAATCGTAGATTCCAACGAATGGCGCATACAGATCACGGCTCATAACGAACTCGCAAATGCAGATTGCTCCAAATCCTACGATGATGTTGCGTGGACAAACATATTAGGCAGCTCAAGTTTTCAGCTTCACGAAGGAGCCTTGCCGAACACCCCGTACCTCGATGGATTTCCTTACCTAAGGGGCAAAGACGGAAAACTTCCTGAAACGCTCACGCTTAACGCCGGCAAACAGCAGACCGATACGATGCTGACACTTGCAGCGACCACAACGGCACGTGCTTCGCAAATGAATCGAGCGCTAACCCATTGGGCCCTTTCGACCGAAGCTGTTACAGGTAACGAGGATGTTATTGTCGGCTATCTCAATGATGAAGAGAGATTCAAAGCCATCGCATCTCGACTGCTGATCGTTCCTAACAAACATGGAATTCCGATGATCAGCAAAGAGATACCCGTTCTAGCTTCATCGCTTACTGACGCGGTCGTTGTTCAAGCAATTCCAAAGACATCTGGCGGCGCTTGCTACGTTATCTTAGGAGCATCCGACGAAGCTATCGCTCGATTCTTAGATTACATAACCAGTCTAAAGGGTTTTAACGCAATGTCGGGCCAAGTTGCGGTGTATTCAAAACAGGGCGAAATGTTTGTTTTCGATACCGTGACTCAAGCAGATCGACTTGCAGCAGAAGAGAACGAGATGAGCCGGTACCGGCCATCCATGACACTCGCGATGAGCATCGTTGGAGGGCTTTTCGTTCTTCTCATCATCTTCATTGCTAGTAAGTTCGTAAAGCGAAAGCCAAAGGCATAGGACTGAATCTATGACACTCAACGGTTATGACTTCCTGATTATGCTTCGCGACTTTTTCGCGTGCATGACTTGGGTGGTATCAATCGTCTACTTCCTGAGTGGTTCTCAAGATTTTGTTTACGATATCGGTGCGTATTGGTTACGTTTTTGGCGGCAGTACACCTATCGTAGGCAGCCTCGATTGACTCTTGAAAGACTTCGAGCCAAGGAACAACAGCGGATCGCGGTCATGGTGCCAGCTTGGAACGAGGGCGAAGTTGTCGCCAGCATGGTTGACAACATCATCAAACGGGTCGAATATGACAATTACTCGATCTTTGTTGGCACCTATCCCAACGACCCGGCAACCCAGTCCTGTGTCGATCGCCTCTCAAAGGAATATCCGCAGATCATCAAGGTGGTTACGGCTCGTCCAGGGCCGACTACGAAAGCCGATTGTCTTCACAACGTACTTTCGACCATTCGAAACAAAGAAGAAACGGAAGCGATTAGCTACGACATCATCCTCATGCATGATGCCGAGGACTGGGTTCATCCTCAAGAGTTTTTGTTACACAACTACCTCATTCCGCAGGTCGACGTCGTTCAGCTTCCTATCCTCCCCTTCCCGACGAAGTGGAATAAGTGGGTGCATTGGATCTACGCGGATGAATTCAGCGAAAACCATATGAAGGATGTTCCGGTCCGAGAGAAGATCTCGGGCTTCGTGCCGTACGCAGGCACGGGAACCGGATTTTCCCGAAAGGTCATCGATTTTCTTTCGGAAGAGCATGACGGTCACGTATTCAACGAATCGTCAATGACCGAGGACTACTCGATGTCCAAGAAGATTCGAGAAGCCGGTCTTAAATCAGTCTTCGTAAACGTGGTTCTGGGAGATGACGACTCTCCTTGGTGGAAGCCCCTATGTAAGCGTCCGATGTTCGTCTCGAATTGGTCTTACTTCCCAATGGACTGGACTCGATCTGTACGCCAGAAGTCTCGCTGGATTATTGGTATCTCACTTCAAGAGTGGGAGCAATCAGGATGGGAAGGCAGTTGGCTCATGAAGGAGAACTTCGTGAAGGACCGCAAAGTTTTCGTTGCGGCATCGGCGTCTTTTCTTGGCTATTTCATCCTGCTCTACTTCGTAATCTATGCCATGGGGCAAGCAGGCTGGCTTCCTTTTAGATTGCTTTCCATTCTTAAACCAGGAACTGCGCTTGCCAACTTAGTTAAGTTCTGCACTTTCTTCATGGTCTTGCGAATTACCCAACGTATCACGTGGGTGAGTCTTACCTATGGTCTCGGTGCCGGGCTCTTGTCGGTCCCGCGATTGATGGTTGGAAACGTGCTGAATGGCCTGGCAACTTTCCGAGCTCTCAAAGTCTTCTCAGACTCTCGTAGCGGCAAAGCGGCTGTTCGATGGGACAACACTCAGCACCTTGAGGGTATCGGTGACATGGGCGGCGAAGATCGCACCAAGCGCAAGGTCGTCGTTCAAGTCGTTCCCCTCGATCAGGTTATTGCAGGTCTGATTTCAGGCAATCCTGATGAAATCGTCAAGTCACTAAGAAACATTCCTAGCCAAGTAGACGACCTGGAACGTGCTGAAATCATTGCTTATATTCGGCCACTCGTTTCAAGTGAATCTCTGAAAGTTCGGGCTGCGCTTGCACAAACTTTAGGAACACTTATTTGGCGTGAGCTAACTCCAACTCTGTTTCACATGCTCAGTGATGAGGACAACGTGGTACGTATGAACGCCGCTCGGGCACTTGTAGAGCGCCCAAAGGTGGGAGCACTTCTTGAGCAGGCTTTCATTTCCCAAGGGCCACGCGCGGTCGAGACTTTGGTTCGAGTCATTGAGATGGATCGCAAGCGGCAGCGTCAGCTCTTCGACCTGATCGGCCGCGAGAACTTAACGGTCACGAAGACAACGATCATCATGTCGTCACCCATCCTTCGTAAGCGTTACGCCAAGTACTTAGAATCACAGACCATTGACCCAGGCACGAGCGTTGCGGCGGTTCAGATGGAACCTCCGGCCATCGAACCGGCTCCTGCTAAATCAGAAGCATTCGTACATCTCCCCTAAAGGTTTCGAACTCGATAGGGTGTGAGCTAAAAACAAGTGGGGGGCGAAGAATCACCTTTGCCCCCCACCTTTGCTTATGAGACCTCGTTTATCGAATTACCCAGAAGCTACCACCGGATGAACCGATGTAGACTCGGCCATCTGCAGCAATCGACGGAGAACTCTGTCCGTAAGTGTTTCCGGTGAGGAACCTCCACTTCGGCAATCCATTTGGACTGACTGCATAGAGGTTGGAGTCCTGCCCTTGGAAGTAGATTGATCCGTCGGATGCAACTGACGGTGAGCAAGAGATTGAGTAGTAGGTTGGGAACGTCCACTGCCCTTCGCCAGCGACGCTAATGCAATATAGATTGCCATCATACGAGCCAACGTAGATCATTTTGCCATCGGGCGAGAGCGCGACAGACGATTCAACTTGAGCCCCCAAAGTCATGGCCCAAAGCTTGGTTCCGTCTGATTTTAGAGCGTAAACATTGCTGTCTGACGAACCAAAATAGATGTTCCCGTTTGCATCGATAGTCGGAGTGGAGTGAATGGGGCCACCTGCTTTAAATGCCCACTTCTTCGTACCGTTTGAGTTCAGAGCGTAGAGATTTCCATCGTCCGATCCAATGTAAATCGTACCGTCGCTTCCGATAGCGGGTGACGAGGTACCGTTTTGAGTTGATCCAGTAGCGAACTGCCAGACCTTATTACTTCCCGCGATCGCATAGACAATGCCGTTTGTCGATTGAAAATAGACGTTGCCATTTGCTCCGATAGCGGGAGACGAAGCGACGGGACCAGAAGCTTGGAAGGCCCAGTTCTTCGCTCCTGAGCTTGAAACGGAATAAACAAATCCGTCGAGCGATCCAACGTAGACTGATCCATCCGCAGCAACCGCTGGTGAAGAAATCACTTCGCCATTTGTCGCGAAGGCCCACTTCTGGGACCCGTCCGGGTTGCCTGCCATGAGTTTCGATCCGACGCCTACGTAGATCGTTCCGTCAGATCCAAAGCTTGGAGAAGACAGGATTCGCGTTCCAGCTTGCTGGCTCCAATTCTTGGTTCCATCTGGCTTCACGGAGTAAAGAATTCCGTCGTCAGAGCCAAAGTTAATCGAGCCGTCAATTCCAACCGTCGGTGACCCTTCAATGGTGTTACCCGTCTTGAAAGTCCATTTTTGAATGCCTGACGAGCTTACTGCGTAGACATTGGAATCATAGGATCCGATATAAATGTTGCCCGTTACGTCAATTGCTGGGGATGACATTCCTGTCTGATCGCCTGTTATGAACGTCCATTTTGGACTGCCATTGGAACTGACCGCATACAGAACATTTGTCCACGCTCCTACGTAGATCGTGCCATCTGGGGCGACAGCAGGAGTAGTGTCAATTGCCGAGCCAACCAAAAACTGCCACTTCATAGAGCCGTTGAGGTTGATGTCGTAAAGATATCCGTCGTCTGAACCGACCAGGACCGTTCCATCCTTTGCAAATGCGGGCGATCCGTTGACGAAGCTACCAGTTGGGAAAGTCCACTTGAGAGATCCGTCAGCCTTAATCGCGTAGACGTTGTTGTCCCGCCCACCGAAATAGACCGTTCCGTCGGTTCCAACTTTGGGTGATGAGTAGATCGGAATATGAGTGGCGAAGGACCATTTTAGAGTTCCTGCCGAAGTTACGGCATAGAGATTGCCATCGTCGGAACCGACATAGACGGTTCCGTCGGCCGCCAAAGCTGGCGAACTGTTGATTTGGTCTCCGGTCTTAAATGCCCACTTCTTCGATCCACTTGTGGAAAGGGCGTACAGATTGCCATCGCCTGAACCAACATAGATCGTTCCACCCGAAGAGATCGCCGGTGTAGAAACGGTTGCAGCGTTGGTCTGGAATTGCCAAATAAGTTGCCCGGTGGCACTCACCTTCACAACGTAACCGCCGGAAGTTCCGGCGACTAATGATCCGTCTGAAGCATAGACAATGTTGGTTGAGATGTTGCCAACGCCACCGGCATTGAACGAAAGCGCTCCCGTCGCACCAAAGCCCTTACCAACGGCAGTGTTCGCAGAATTTCCTCTGAATTTGGGCCAGGCAGTATTAGCCAAGCCGTAAACAACATTGGTAACGGTGAGCGTTGCCTTTAGGGGTGATCCCGACAACGGTGTCGCTGTGATATTAGCCGTCGTCGTCGCGCCAACAGATGATGTCCCAATCGTGAAGGTTGCCGTTGTCGCTCCGCTACCAACCGTTACGGATGTAGGAACGGTTACTGCGGCATTATCACTTGCCAAACTAACCTTATATCCACCCGTTGGAGCCGATCCGGATAAGGTGACAGTGCCAGTTGAAGAAGAGCCATTGTTAACGGTTGTTGGGCTGACCGTAAAGGACTGAAGTGAAACGGAGTTAATCGTCAAGGTAAGTGCGATTGAGGTCGCACCCGATTTAGCGGTGATCTTTGCAGTAGTCGGTGATGAGACTGTCTTCGTAGTCACCTGAAAATTGGCGGAGCTTGCTCCCAAAGGAATCGTGACTGAAGCCGGCACGGTCGCAACCGTCGACGACGATGTAAGTGTCACTTTTACGCCGGTTGAAGCAGCTTTCCCGTTGAGAGTGATCGTGCCTGTACTTGAACCACCACCACCCACCGTCATAGGCGAGAGAGTGAAACCATTGAACGTGGCTGCCTTAATTGTTAGTGGAGCTGACACCTTCGTGCCTGCCGCCGACCCAACGACTATCGCAACGGCATTTGCAGAAACGCCAGTTGTGTTGCATGTGAAAGTGGCCGATGTTGATTGACCAGGGATCACGACAAAGGACGGACCACCCCATGCCTTATTAGAAGAGGTCAACGTAACGGTAAGGCCGGAAGCCGGGGCGGGTGAACTGATCTTAACCGTTCCGGTGGCAGCTGCTCCTCCAAACACGGAATTTGGACTAAACGTCATGCTTGTGAGCTTTGGCGCCTGAATCGTTAAGTTTGCGGTAGCGGAACTTGAACCGAGCGTCGCTTTAATCGGTGCGGTTCCGGTCAATTGAACAGGGACTGTTTGCACCATAAAAGTTGCAGTTGTTTTGCCACTTGCAACGGTTACCGAACTTGGAACGGTGGCATTGGGGTTCGTGCTTGATAGGTTAACAACCGCACCCGTCCCACCTGCTTTCGCAGACAGAGTCACCGTGCCTGTCGAAGAAACGCCACCCACAACGGTGGGAGGAACAAAGGCGACTTTTGTGACTTTCTGCGCCAAACAGAACGGAGCCAATAAGGCACAACTGACAATCAAAGCAATTTTCAAAAGGGGTTTCATGGAAGATTCCGACTCCAAGCCAATTAACATTGGAGTCTATCACGCGCCTCGCCGAAACAGGTGTTTCAGCGTGCGGTTCGAGTGTCAGGACGGATTCGAAAGAACAATTTGTTCGGTCCCTCCACGTAAGCTGAGTGGCGGAAACAATTTAGTGTCTTTCAGGTCTAATTTGACAGAAACAAGATGAACACGGCCAAACATACCGATCGCCTGACAACCTTGTTTTCAACCCGTTTCCAAAAACCTGCTTCGCAAGCTCAGACAGATAAGTCACCATGAGCGTAGAAGCGAAAGGATTAAGTTAAACATGAAAGCACTTAGATTTCACGAGTATGGGGGACCAGAGGTTCTCAAGATCGAAGACGCTCCCATTCCAGAACCGGGCGAAGGTCAGATTCAAGTAAAAGTCTGCGGATCGGGAATCAATCCAATCGACTGGAAACAGAGAGAAGGTTATCTTGAAGCCTATTTCCCCGCGACCTTCCCCGTAACTGTTGCAAGAGAGTTTTCGGGAACCGTCTCCAAGCTCGGTAATGGCGTGACAGAGTTCTCAATTGGCGACCAAGTTTATGGGATCGCGCCATTCGGAACGACCGCTGAATTTACGATTGCTGACGTATCGGCAACCGCTTTGAAACCCGTCAGTATGGATTTGGCAGACGCGGCATCCATTCCGCTCGCGGGAATGACCGCATGGCAAGCCCTTTTTGATGTAGCCAATTTACAGCCCGGACAGAAAGTTTTTATCCAAGCAGCAGCAGGCGGCGTGGGAACATTTGCGATCCAATTTGCAAAATGGCAGGGCGCTTATGTTGCGGGTACTGCTTCAAAGAAGAACCATCATCTCTTAATGGAAATGGGGGCCGATGAACTGATTGACTACAATACCACTGACTATTCAACCGTTCTAAAGGATTTTGATGTTGTCCTAGAAGCCGTAGGAGGAGACGAGAACATGCGCAAGTCCCTCTCCATTCTCAAACCAGGCGGCATCCTTGTGTCGATCACATCGGCGGAGCCAACCGAAGAAGCGGAAGCCCAAGGCAAGCGTGCAGCTCACCTGTTTATGCAACCCAGCACCAAAGATCTCACAAAGATTGCTGACCTCGTCCAGGACCTTAAGGTCAGGCCGATCATCGATGCGGTCGTGCCATTTAGCCGAGCGATCGAAGCTCAAAAAGAAAGCCAAGCAGGACATATCGTCGGCAAACTCGTTGTCGACGTTACTCGCTAATTCGAGTGAAAGAACCCAAGGCGATCCAAGCCTTGGGTTCCCCTTTTCAGCCGCTTTAACCTTTTTGTTAACACGCGAGACCTGGTTATTTTATGGGCGGCACAGCTCGATGCTGTGCCCCTAAACCAGAGATGCCAGTGCTTCCTTACTGAATCCGATGAACTCTGAAGTGCAGGAGTCTTGTACCTTTTTAACCCAATCCGCATCCGAAATCAGAGCTCGTCCCACAGCTACGAGGTCGAAGTCACCACGATCCATTCTTCGGTGAAGTTCATCAAGCGATGCTGGCTGACTAGCTTCTCCTTCTCGTAAAGCGGACATAAACTCACCGGATAGTCCAACCGATCCGACTGTGATTGTTGCCTTGCCGGTCACTTTCTTTGCCCATCCCGCAAGGTTTAGGTCAGATCCTTCAAATTCTGCATCCCAAAATCGACGTTGCGAGCAGTGAAAGATATCAACACCTGCCTCAGCAAGTGGAAGTAACCATGCTTCCAATTCTTGGGGGGTGTTCGCAAGTCGAGCATCGTAGTCGGCTATTTTCCACTGCGAAATTCGAAGCGAGATTACGAAATCCCCACCAACTGCCTTCCGAACCGACTTAACTACGTCGATTGCAAAGCGAGATCGTTCCGCTAAAGTTGCGCCGCCGTACGCATCGGTTCTTTTGTTTGTGACTTCCCAGAAAAATTGATCGATCAGATAGCTGTGTGCGCCATGAAGCTCAACCATGTCAAATCCAAGGCGCTTGGCATCTTCAGCAGATCGGCCAAATGCTGAGATTGTGTCGGCAACATCATCCGCGCTCATGACTCGGCCAACTTTCTCTCCTGATCCCGATAGACCTGAAGGCCCTTCGAATTCACTTTGAGAAAGAGGGTCGGGCCCACCTGGCTTAACGATCCCCACGTGCCAGAGTTGAGGGCCCATTTTGCCTCCCGCACTGTGGACACTATCGATCACTCGATTCCATGCCTTCAGCGGCCGATTTCCGTAGAAGTTCGGATAGTCACGATTATTTCCTGAAGCCGTTCGCTCAATGACTGTTCCTTCCGACAGGATAAGTCCCACGTTTCCTTCCGCGCGTTTCCGGTAATAATCCGCAACTTCCGAAGTTGGAACACCATCCGGAGAAAACGCTCGAGTCATCGGCGCCATCACAAAGCGATTTTTAAGGGAAAGTGATTTTAATGAAAAAGGCTGAAAAAGAAGATCTGATGACATAAGAAGTTGGGGTGATGTCAGTCTACTTGGGATCACCAACTTGGAAATCACTTTCATGGGTTCGAATGAGGAATCGCGCGTCTTCCCTTAACGGATCACTTAGATTGGCAGTTCTTTCGGTATCGTAGCCAAATGCTCCCTGTTGCTGCGATTCTGTTTGTCACTTTTGGATCTTTCCCACAACAAGAGCCCTCAACACCCAAGCAAGTAACCATTGCAGAAAGAACCAAGGGACTCACATTCCGCCAAGGTCTCATCGACAGCTTTATTGACCAACGACAAGGCAAAGCGTATCTCAAACTTCCGCCTCCCACCCAAAATTCCGGAGAGGTGGGCCAGTTCCTTTATGTTGAGAGCCTGGTCACGGGGATCGGTTCGAATGATATCGGAGTCGACCGGACCCAGTTCGGGAACACCTACGTGCTGGACATCAAGGAGATCGGCGGCAAGGTGCTCTTTCAAGTTCCGAACCAGAGTTTCCGCGCCGACGCGGGGAGCCCTGAAGAACAAAAGTCAAACCTTGCCAACTTTGCGACCTCAATCATCTGGGCAGGCCCGATCTCAGCTTCCGACCAAGACGGTTCCGCTCTAGTGGACATTACGGATTTCCTTGTGCGGGATGCTCACAATGTCAGCTCAGCTCTGCAACGCGCATCTGCTGGTGAATACCGACTCGATAAGAACCGAAGTGTGCTGAATCCCGAGGGGTGCAAAGCCTTTCCCGAGAATCTCGAGTTCGAGGCATTGCTGACCTACGAAACCTCCAAACCGGGAGAATCGATCGCGAACCACGCACCTGATAGTCGATCGATCACCCTCACTCAAAGACATTCGTTTGTGCAGTTGCCAGATTCAAACTACCACCCTCGCAAGTTCGATCCACGGTCAGGAAGCTTCTCGATTTCCTATATGGATTTTTCCACGCCCCTTGGGGCGTCGCTTTGGAAGCAATGGATCTGTCGGCATCGATTGGAGAAGATTGATCCAACTGCAGCCCGCTCCAAGGTGAAGAAACCGATCATCTATTACGTTGATCGTGGAATTCCAGAACCCATTCGCAGCGCACTCATCGACGGAGGGAATTATTGGACTAAGTCATTTGAAGCAGCCGGATTCATTGATGCATTCCGAGTGGAACTCATGCCCGAAGGGGCAGATCCGATGGACCTTCGTTATAACATCGTCTCTTGGTTAAACCGCTCAACTCGCGGTTATGCATATGGTCAATCTGTCGTTGACCCTCGAACCGGAGAGATCCTGAAGGGGGCAGTCAACTTGGACTCTCAACGAGTGCGTCAAGACATTACGATCTTCGAAGCATTGCTTGGCTTAGAACATGAAGGGAAAGGCGGTCCAGCCGATCCCATCGCCATCAGCTTGAGCCGGATTCGCCAATTAGCTGCCCATGAAATTGGTCACACATTAGGTTTCCAACACAACTTCGCAGCAAGCACCTACGGCCGTGCATCGGTCATGGAATATCCCGCTCCATTAGTCGATATCAAAGACGGGAATCTTGATTTAAGCCATGCCTATGCCGATGGCACCGGAGCTTGGGACGACCTCGCAGTTCGTTACGCATATTCCCAATTTACGAGTCCACAAGAAGAAGATCGCGAGCTTCCGATGATTGTTTCGAGGGGGATCAAGAATGGACTTGTTTTCCTCAGCGACGAGGATACCAATGAAGCAGATGGTGCCGAGCCTAAGACCAATCGTTGGGACAATGGTAAAGACCCCATTGAGAGCCTTCTTCACTCACTGAAGGTGAGATCCATCGCGATGAGTCGCTTTGGACTTAGAAATCTGCACAACGGACAACCCGTCGCCCAACTCGAACTTACTTTCGGGCCTCTCTATTTCTTCCATCGTTACGACATCGATGCGGTAGCAAAAATGGTTGGTGGCTTCCATTACTTGCATGCCGTAAACGGAGATGGACAAGTGCCTCAAACAAGTATTTCAAGTAGCCGTCAACGCCAAGCTTTGAGAGCACTTTTAGATTGCATAAGACCAGAAGTTTTGATGGTTCCAGCCTCGATCGCAAGCTTAATCGGGCCCAGACCAAACGAGTCGCCACGCAGCTCTGAGCTGTTTGCACGCAAGGCATCTTACGTGTTCGACTCCCTAACCGCGGCCAATTCGGCAAGTGACCTTGTGCTGATGCGTTTACTCAACCCGGCACGTTGTGCACGAGTTTCTGAGCTATCGTCGCGAGATAATTCTCAGCCCAACCTTAACGAGATATTGGACACGATGCGGCAGGCAATCATCAAAGTGCCAGTAGGCACCGTTCGCGAAATTGAAATTGAATGGGGCACTCAAAGCGTTTTTGTTACACGGCTCATGGAATTAGCGGACGCCGATTCAACGCCTTCAGTGTTAGCAAGTGCAGATAAGGCGCTCGTTGATACTCTTTCGGCTGAAAGGGAACTGGCAAAGTGGGATAAATCCGGACATGCTGCCCATCTTTCACGCGTCATTAGCCGGTTTCTTAGCCGTCCCGAAAGTGATGCCAAGAAGCCGAGATCCATTCCACCTGCGCTCGCGGGAGCACCTATCGGGGGATGAGACAACGAATGATGCATTAGCCAAAGGTATCGTCAGAAAGTGAAGCTTCGTTGGAATCTTTCTGCCCTTTGCCTGGTTGCTAGTTCGATGGTGTCAGTGCACGCGCGAGCAAGCATTGGTCCTGAAAATGTCGCCGTTGTTGTGAATGGAGACAGTCCGGACTCCATTCGAGTCGCGAACGAGTATGGCCGTTTGCGCGACATACCAGCGTCTCATTTCATCGTGCTTCATCATGTCTCGGGAACCGAGTTCACGGATGTGGACCACTTCCGCGACGAGATTCTCAAGCCGACTTTGGAGACCTTAAAGTCGCGCGGGCTGACCGCCCAGATTGATTGCATCACTTACAGTACGGATCTGCCCTACTCCATCAACGTGGGAAGTGACATCAATGGTCGGCCAATGCCCATGGTGATCACTCAGCCAGCGTCCATAAACGGTTTGACCTATTTAAATGACTGGGTGCTCAAGAAGGATATCGATTATCTGAGACTGGATATCAACCGTTATGCTCGGAGACTTACACCCTTACCACAAGGAAAGGATCTCACTCCATCCGAGCAAACCGACTATGCGATGGCCTTAAACGCCTACAGCAAGAAGAACTATCCAATGGCGATCAAAGGCTTGTTAAAGCTGCTGGAAGTACCACGCAATGATCCGAACATTGCCTACAATCTCGCATGCAGTCAGGCACTTCAAGGAGAACCCGACGCGGCAATAAAGTCTTTAAGAATCGCGATTCGCGCGGGGTGGCGAAACTACGGCCAGACAGCATCAGACCCTGATCTTGCTTCACTTTCAAAGATTGAAGAGTTTCAACAAGTTCTGCACGTGCTTCAGCATTCCGATATCCAAGTTCAGCCCGGAGTGCCCTTCAACAGTCAGTCCGCCTGGAACTCCGCAGGGGCAATGGACGCATCGGGCCACCACTATATGCTGAGCACCGTCTTAGGTGTCACGACCGGTCGCGGAAACTCTGTGGACGAAGTTCTCACCTATCTGCGCCGCTCACAGATGGCTGATTTCACCTCACCGAAAGGAACCATTTACTTCGAGCGAAACGGGGACGTAAGGTCGAAAACTCGAGAATGGGGATTCCAACCGGCAGCCGATGAACTCAAAAAGCTGGGTGTCAATGCCGTCGTCGAAGATGGCATCTTGCCTCAGGGCCGCAGCGATGTCGCCGGGGCAACGATCGGAACAGCCGGCTTCGATTGGCCCGCAAGCCATAGTGTGATCCTGCCGGGCGCCATCTTAGAGCACCTTACGAGTTTTGGCGGAGTTCTCAGTAAAGGAGCCGACCAAACACCCTGCACGGAATTCATGAAGAACGGCGCTTCAGGCTCTTCGGGAACAGTCACTGAGCCATACGCACTGCAAGAAAAATTCCCGACGCCTTTCATCCATGTGCAATATGCCAAGGGCTTTACACTGGCAGAGTCGTTTTATCTCTCCCTGACCGGGCCGTACCAACTACTGATCTTAGGGGATCCGCTCTGTAGACCTTGGGCAAAGGCATTATCGGTTCATGTCGCAGGACTGCCTGCAAATTTACTGTTGAAATCACCCGTCAAATTGAAGCCCACCCTATCGAGTAATGCCTTGGTGACGCGTTATCAGCTCTTCTCAGATGGTAAGTGGCTCAAGGATTCCAAACCGGGTGAACCGCTCATTCTCGACCCTCAAATCTTGGGATTAGGTTGCCACCAAGTCACGGTCGTCGCAGAATTAGGTGATGCTCCGAAAAGTAAATATTCTTTCCGTTCTCCTATCTGGGTTTCGAGCGATAAATACAAGATTGAAGCGCCTGTAAAGGTGGAAACGCTTCTAAAAGGAAACATCATGATTCCCATTACCGCCAAGGGAGCTACAAGCGTCGAGCTGTTCCACCTTGGCCGATCCGTCGTATCTTTGAAGGCTGACCATGGACTTATCGCCATCGCAAGCTCGGATATTGGCAACAGTGCTTGTTCAGTGATTCCCGTTGCGCACTACCTGGTCAACGGAAAGTCTGTGAGCATCCAGGGCGCTCCCATAAACATCGCTCCTCAAAAGGGCTAGTCGAGCTGTGGGACCGGTGTACGGGGCTGCTGGTCCGATACGATATCGGCAAATGACTGAGCAAAGCTCTTCACAGCGTTCCAATTCGTTAACTCGTGATTAACAGAGGTATCGGTTGGTCCGCCCGCGGTGCGAGAGATACGGCGAAGAATCCACTTTTCGAAGAAACCGTACTTGCGATAGTGGATTGCTCCGATGAAGCTAGCCGAGAGGTCGGGATCGAGTCCAGTATGTTCCAAGAATTCGTTTATGATTCTTGTATCTTCGCTTCTCGCTTCTGGCCTCTTGTCTGCCGCATTCAGGCTAACGGTAAAGAATCCAACTGGCACTTCGTTCAGCCATTCAGCGTGAGTCTTTGTCCATCGTTGCAGTGGAACTGGAAGGCTACCAACATAGACCGGTCCACCCACAATAAAGGCATCAAATTGGTCGAGACGCACCTGGCTCAGTTCGCTCTCATTCGTGACAATAAAGAGGCGCACGTATTCGTCAAATTCTTCTAACACGCTGCGAAGACATTCCGCAATCTTCAGCGTTTGCCCATATTGGCTGGAAATGACAATGGCGACTCGTTTCATCAAACTTCTCCTACTCCGGGAGTGTGTCTATTATTCTCATCCAAATTAAGGCATTCTGGTAGTCACTAGTTGACCGTCCAGAGAAAACATGACATAAATGTGGTTTTCAAAGGTAAAACTGCCCGACAACCTTAATGTGCGATGTCCCGAAATTCGCCAAAGATTGTGCCCTCCACCCCCAAAATGAGCCAAGTACCCAAAAAGGAGATCAGTAAAAAAGATCGCGAGATTCTCAAGCAATTGAGCACAGGAAAAACTGATCTTGAAGTCTGCCGCGCTTTGGGTCTGCTTCCGTCTCAGCTAGAACAAGTGATCCGACGGGCTACGCAATGGGTTGACTCTCACGAAACCGAAAACAGCGACATGTTCATGGTGGAACGTGCCTTGCGAAAACGATCCGAGAATCTTGCTCGTTCGCTTGACTCCAGATTTGCGGCACTCATTGACATTTCCCCCGAGGCCATTTTGGTAGTCAATGCGTTAACAGGTTTGATCAAACAAGCCAATGAGAATGCGGCGAACATGTTTGGGTACGCGCTTGAGGATCTTCTGAACCGTTCGATGGAAGATCTTGTTCCTGTAAAGTACCGAGGGATTCACCCCGCATATCGTATCGGATTTCTTTCGAGCTCCCGCAAACGACAGATGGGCTACCATCCTCCTATTTTTGGCGTCAAATCGGACGGAACGGAAGTGGAAATTGCCATCGCAATCACTTCCGCCACCGACGAAGACGTGATGGTAATTTGCACGGAATTCGCAACCTGGTCGGCTTTCCATGCCAGCGAAACGGTAACCGCTAAAACAGGTTAAACCGGGCGAAGCAGCAAGACCGGATATCTCTCAAAGATCACTTCGTGGAGCGAGACGCTCCCCGAAATGACACGGTCGACAAAACTGTGTCCTGGAGATCCCATGACCAGTAGGTCCGCTCCACTCTCAACCATTGCTTGGTGAATTGAAACATCAATGCCTCCAATCACCACTTTGGAATGCGTTGGAATCCCAAATTCAATGAGCTTCCGCGCGAGTCTCTCTCCGTTTTCTGAGATTGCCGAAGAATGATCTGGTGCGATCGACTGATGCGAATGTCCGATGCCGAATAGATGACGATGATCGCTCTTGCTTTCGACGACGGTTAGAATCGTTGCTTCTGAGATGCCTTTGGGAGCCCACTTGACGAGGAGATCCAAGCACTGATTACAATATTCTGATTGGTCTACCGCAAAGACGATCTTTAAAGGACCATTCTTTAGTTCACTTTCGCGTGCAACCAAAATCGAGTGCTTGGCAGCAATAGCTAACCCCCGCGCTACGCTTCCCCCAAATACGGCCCCTAAAGTGTTCGAAATGGTTGAGGTCACACAAATTAAGTCGACTGCGGAATCGTCTGCGAAGTCGATCAGGGAACGAATTGGAAAGCCGTCTTCCATCCGTGTTTTTGGGTTCAGACCGAATTCATTTGCTTTCGCTTCGGCAGCCGCTAGATTCGCTACTGCCGATTCCTTTAGCTTAGCTAGGAACTCATCTGCCTCCACCAAAACTCCGTATGCACTATAGGGCAGCGTGAGAGAATAGGGCTCAGTTACGTGGAGCAATGTCGTTTCGGTGATTCCAAAATTCAACCGACCGAGTAGAGAAATAGCCGAACTGTAGTTCTGCTCCAAATCAATTCCAACGACCGCTTTCACTTGACACGCTCCTGTGACTAACACATTCAAGTTAGCTCACGGAATAGAGTCAAGCAAGTCGAATTTTCCGCGTCATCCGTTCCACCGACAGTGCTTATTCGGCCATCGATTCGCCTTGAGGTGTATGAATAGAAAAGGCCAAAAGCGTATCCGTCAAATCTTGAATAACGCAGGTTGTAAAGAATCCGCTAGAAGATTCCGTAGCACTTAAAACGGCGGCCATCGGAAACTGAGATCCGTCTTTTCGAATCGCATAGGTAGCCAGATGCTCACCCATTTTTCGTTTCACCGGGTTCTGTCGATAGACTTTTCGTTCATCAACGTGTGAACGACGATGCTGCTCAGGCACGAGTTCTTCGACTGTGAGTTCAAGCATTTCACCTGGCTCAAAGCCAAACATTCTCTCGCATTGGGGATTGGCAAGCTGAATCTCACCGGTTTCGCTTACGATGAGAATTGCGTGAGGAGCCGTTTCAATCAGCCCATTAAACAGGTCTAACTTGGTCTGCATTACCTCAACATTCCGTGATTGCTCTTCAATTTGATCCAGCAATCCCTGGTTCTCTTGCTTGAGCGATTCCAAAATGAGAGTCGCATGCTCTTGAAGGAACAAGGCAACCAACTCCGTTCGGTTGAGGGGACCAAACTTAATTCGAACTCGCCCCCAGTAGGTTCCGACGGTCGCTAAACTGATTCCAAGGCGGTGAGCAATGGCCGTATCGGTAAGACCTTTAGAAGCAAGAACTACTAACTGACGCTCACGCTCAGACAAAGACTCCGCCATTGCCTGAGCGCGTTGCTGCATATAGCTTTAGGATACAGCTTGAAGATGACTTAAAGTCATTTCTAATTCAGCAGGTATCGGCATTTACAGAAAAGGACCCCACGGTGCCGAAATCTCATCCCGCTTCCTTCGAGTCCCAATCGCTTGTTAGCCTTCTAACAAGTAACGAACAACATCCGCAGCCCGATAGCTCGTCTTTCCTGGCTCGATAAATTTTGAAAGGTTCGAGATGTCGTCTCCGGCAGTGACCAGTGGAGCTTCAACGCTTCCGTCCTTTCGCTTTTGGCCAAAGCCAATGGTCGAGAAAAGTCCATTACAAACGCACTTTCTATTCGCAAGTTCTTCGGGTTTTCCGCCTTTCGCAATGTAGTCTTCTGGCGGCTCTGCCGGACACCGATAACCTAGCGTGCCGTCTTCCTTTCGATAACACTGTCGCAGATAACCAAGGTCGCAAATGCGGCCCCGATTCTCGTAAATATCTGGCTCGGAAAGTGTGCCTTCCAGCTGAAGCACTTTGAAAGGAAATCCGGTTGGCGAAGCCAATGGATCGGTGAAAACGTCCAGTTTTCCACTCAGACTCTGATCGACGACCTTTTGTTTGATCGACGGTTCAATTCCCGATTCCTCACAGAAAGCGAACGCGGTTCCCACTTGAATTCCGGTTGCCCCAAGTTCAAGAGCTTCTTTCAATTTAGATGGATCCGCATAAGATCCGGCGAGCCAGAACGGCAAGCCTAATTCCGCTATTTCCTTGAGGTCAGGAACGTCTCGAGGACCGTAGATAGGCTCGCCGGATTCACTTAACTGCATCGCGCCACGAGGTGGGGCATTGTGACCTCCTGCGGTTTGGCCCTCGACAACAAACCCGTCAACCTTTCCAGTGCCTTTGCGCACGAGAGTGATCGCAAGAGTTGACGAAGAAATAATGGCTAGGAAGTTGGGTCTTGGTACCCCGGTGCAGTTTTCAGGCACATATTCCTTAGGCACGAAATCGACCAAAAACTCTTCTCCGGGCTTTGCTCCCGAGACATCCAACTTCAATTGCGTCGGTTCCAGCAAAGACATCTTGTCCAAAATCGCAGGAATGGCACGGGGAATGCCTGCGCCCATCAATACGTAATCTACGTTTGCGAGCATTGCGCCAAACAATGAGGGCAATGTTGGCAATTGAATCTTCTCAAGTAAGTTGATGCCGACGACCCCATCATGTCCGTGTTTGGCGAGAAATACTTCGACGAAATTTGCGACGACTGTGAGTTCCAATAAAGCCTTAGTGGAATGCTGCGCCATCATGGGCTTGCTTTTATAGGCCTTAGCTGGTTTCTTGCCCCCGTCGACAAAGTAACGCTCCCAAATGCGTTCCGCCATCTCTTTTATCGGAAAGTTATCAAGAGCAAGGCGCATCTGTCCGTCGGGATCGCCGGCCTGCAGCCGCCTCGTCAAAACCGCATCAAGGCCCGTTCCCGAAACCACTCCTAGTTGCCCACACTGCGACACGGCGCGTGCGAGTCGCCAAGAAGAAACGGCGACACCCATGCCACCCTGAATAATCTGAGGAAACCCCATGCTACTGAATTACCCGCGTTTACACGTCTAATTCTGTAGCTACTTTCACTGACAGCCTAGAAAGCACCTTTGCTCGAAAGCGTGATTTGAACCTAAATTCTCTGATTTCTAAGCTCTTACCAACGAATTTCTGCCGGGAAGAACTCCGAAATTAGGTCCTCATAATACGGTCTTAGCTTCTGTACGTCGGGCTTGATGTCGGTTTTTGTATAAAGATCGTACTTGTTAAATTCCTTGATCCAAGGCATCATGCTTCTATCGTAGTCTGACGCTAGATGATCGTATGCGCCTTCTCGGTGCCAAGGATAGAACGAGTGGTATCGGATCATGTACAGAGCTTCGTCTGGCATGTAGTCGCGAGCGACGTGATACATATACTCGTCATGACCAAAAGAGATGTCGACTTTGTCTAGACCACATCCTGGTTCATAGATTCCGTTTTCTGTTTGGTAAATATCGACCTGCGAATCTGGATTTTGCTTAAAGAACTCGGAAAAAACGACTTTGTCTGAGAAGCGACAACCGGTTGCAAAAGTATCGCCGACAACTGCCCATTGAGGCTCGCCATAGAGACAGAGAACCTTCCCAAGATCATGCAAGAGCCCGGTCAAAATGAACCAACGGGGATGCCCATCGGCTCGAATTGATTCCGATGTCTGCATCAGATGCTCGATTTGAGTCGCATCGGTATCGGGATCGCTGTCATCTACGAGCGTGTTGAGGAACTCCATCGCTTCCCAAACCGACATTTTCTTAGAGTTCAGCGAGCAATACTGAGCCTTCTTTGCCTTGACGAAATCGTGAGTCTGATTCGTGTGATTGAGCCGATAGAACTCCTTTACGGAAGGTCGCACTTCAGCCGCATAGTCTCGAAATGTATGCTCCTTCGTTGGATATCGCTCCAGCAGGTCATCTTCCCACTCATGAAGTGAGGTCAAAGGCTTCGACGATGAGATCTCTTGAGACGCATCCATATCTTTACTATATCGCGTTATAAGGGCTTATATCGCACATCCAACTCAAGCATTTAGAACCGGGCTCGAGATTTAGCAATAGACCTTCAGTTACGTTCCAACTCGCACATATCGAGACGAACGGCTTTTAGTTCGCGAAAACGGTGGTACGTCCGATTCCCCCATTAGGCAAGATGGCAAACACGTGTATGGCGCCCTTATGAAAATTGGCTCGAAAAAGTACGGCCGCAATGCCTGCTTCCGCATGAACTTGACTTTCACCAATGAACTCACCGTAATCCGATTTGAACTTAACGGTTCCGTTATATTGCGAGTCCTTAACACCATTTTTATCAACGACTTCCGCGTAAATAAACACCGCATCGGCCCCATCCGCCTTGAGAGAACGACCTGACAGATCGACCGCGGGACGCATCTTCACTGGCATGCCGGGAGTTCGAACGGAGTAATGTGCGACGGCTTTGCCTTTAATCTTGCCAAATGCTTCTAACAGTCCCGCTTGATATGGGACATTGACGAATGTGAATGCTGGGTGAGCAACATGAAGACCGTTGCCACCATCCCATGGGTTTCCACCTCGATCGTAGTTACCATACGGGGTGTCTGGTCCTTGGTCCGGCTTTTGTTCGGCAATTCGTCTCCCATTGACACGGAGTTCAACGGAATCGCAATTTGAGAACACGACGACTTTTTGAGGAGATGATGGGTGCTTCCAATAGTTTGCGATGAAGGCCATTGGATGGCTTGCTGAAGCATAGGGGTCTCGCTGAGACTGGAAATAGAAATAGGAAAATCGGGGTAACCGCATGTTGTCGGCAATGCCGCTGCGCTCCAATATTGGACTACAACCTCGGTTGTAGTCGTACATCACCCAGGTGCCATCGCCAACCGTCCAAGGAAAGTTCCCTGCGTTGAGATTGTGGGACCAAGCAAAGTTCCAAGCCGCCTGCAGCTCTGCGACCTCACCTTGGCCGCGACTGATCCGTGTTGTCGATCCCTCTCCACCGAATTCGTAATCACCATATTCACGAATGTATCCTGGCTTGGCCGGCATTCCTGTTTGGGGTCGAGAATGGGCGGCATCATCCCAACTGTTGTACGCCATGTCCCAAGGTTGCCCCGACCCAGAATCGCCGACGGTGTAAAAATTACCGCCGATGAATTCGTCATGGGCATCTTGATTCCAACGTTTCGCGATCGGAGGACCAACGTAGGTCTCATTGAGGGATGCCTCCCACATCAGGACAGATGGGTGATTCCTGTGCCAACGCACGAGCTCGTGGATATCCTGGTCGACACGCTTCATGAACCGCTCATCGTGATTCACAAATTGCCAGCCAGCGGTTGCGGGAATCGCGAAAATTCCCAGCTCGTCACAAGCATCCATGACCGCAGGATCTTGGGGGTAATGGCTGAGCCGAACACAGTTGAAGCCCGCGTTTTTGATTTTGACCATGTCACGGTAACTCATGTCCCGCGTCAGAGCATTTCCCAAATACGCCGTCTCTTGGTGTCGGTTTGTTCCGACGAGACGCAAGGGTTTTCCGTTTAGTATCAGACCTTGATCTCGTGTGAAGCGAATGGATCGAATTCCGACTCGAGTCTCAATACGGTCAAGTAAGGTGGATCCTTTTTGAACCTTTGTCACCAACCGATAGAGATAAGGGGAATCGGGAGACCAGAGGTGCGGGTGAGTGACCATCAACGACTGTAATGTCTGAACGGACGCGCCCTGAGTCAACCTTTGAAGCCGTCGATCGGTTGCGACCACTTTGCCGTTTGCGTCTAGCAGTGTTTGAATAACGCGCAAAGTCGAGTCTGAACGATCACTTTCGTTTGCAAGGTGAGTCCGAACATCCACTACCGAGACATTCGGACCAACAGTTGGTGTGGTGACATAGATGCCACCACTCTTAGGTTGGTTGACGAGCATGGTGTCCGTAATATGGATCCTCGGAGTGATCGTCAGAAAGGCATCCCGGTAAAGCCCGCTGTAATAGCTGAAGTCTAGGTTTCGGTAAGGTTTGCCGGGCGGTACGAGGGGATTGTCCTGGCAATCCAACCGAACGAGAATTCGATTCGTTGTCCCCCACTGGAGCTTGTCAGTGAGATCGATTACCACCGGTAAATAGCCGCCCTTTCGACCACCGATATGAACACCGTTGAGCCATAAATCTGACACTTGCATCGCCCCATTCAGCGTCAGAACGACTCGCTTATCTTTCCAAGATGGAAGAGTTGGAATTTCCTTTTGGTAGTAACAAACCCCTTGCCAAACCGTCTTGGCGTCTCGCGCCTCCAAATGAGCGGTGTGGGGCAACGTTACTTTCTCCCAGACCTTCGATTCTAAATGTTTGAACTCGTCGATTCGGATCTGCTCGAGGATCTTCGTCGTTAAGTCATACTTCTCGGCACCTAAGTTGACGTTTTCGATGTTATATTGAGACGCCCAACTTCGCTTTTCCTCGGGCCCAATCGGCCTCGCTAACCCAATCTCGGAAAGCACGCAGAATTGGTCATATCCCGATAATGCGAGAAATCGAAGGTATCGACCTCTTTTAGGTCTATTAAATTTGATCTGGATCGGCGAAATGCTTCGAGCAAATTCACCCGACGCCGCTGGAGCCCCCCAATCGTTCAAGCTGTCGCTCAGAAAGACTTGGAATTGCTTAGGGATTCCGTTTTGAGCGCCCGACTGTCGAGGCATCGCACGAAATGCGGTAGCGGTAACTTGCTTACCAAGATCAACGACCAGTTCGTGGGGATAACTTGCGGGCGTCTTTGTCCAGCGCGAGTGCCAAAACGTATTCGGATTTCCATCCCAAGCATTGGATGCCTTACCGTCGTCGCCCGACATTTCTTGGCTACTGACTCTCACCAACTTCCAGGAACTGGTCGGAATGGCGTCTGGGAACGCCAGAGCGTTCGGTGCTGCTTTTACTCGTACAAACTGCCAACCTTGGTTGAGGTTAACGACTTGTCGACCAGTCGGTGAAGTCAGAGATAAGGCCAGGAAAGCAATCGTTGCTAGCACGCGATAAAAATAGCACGATTGCGATTAAGACCTCTGGCGCAAACTAAAGCGCCGATGAAAAGCTCACACTTTTCCCTACCGCAATCCCTCGCGACTGAAATCGAAATTATCTCTTCCGAATTTCAACCGGGATGCCGTCGATCACGTTTTGAAATGCCTTTACGGGACTCCATGCGGGACCACTTGGGCTGTGGTTCAACATCCGGGCTAGCTGAAGTCCATTGAAAACGTGTTCACCACCGGCATGGTAGGTGATGTCCAATATATATCGACTCAAGAAACTAACTGCGGTTCGATCGTTGGTGCGACAAACGATGGAATCTCGAATCTCTTCTTGAACCTTGCTAATTTGAGCTTCGGTGAACCCATCCTCTTTCATTAGGTGCAATAGATCCAGGCGAATCAACTCAGGAATCTGTTGGATCTCTGCCCGACTCATGAACAGCCCTACAACGCAATATCCAGAAGCGGCGTTCATCATGACCACACACTTCTTGCCCTCCAAATAGAACAAGTGGGCGTACCAAGTTCCAATAGAGTTACCTTCCTCGGGTTTGGGGGCTTGATTCGACTTCAGTCTAAATTCCGTCAGGAGTTTTGACGTGCAGCAGATTTGACAGGGCATGTCCCTTAGTTTAAAGGATTTGAAGCGGTGAGATGGGTGTTAAGTGGCGCGCGAAATTACCAATTGAATGTAAGCATGTGATCTCTGAATAGCCCAAGCCGGCTTTCAAATTTCGCGAACCTTGCATTCGAAACGTGTGACACCTGTCCGCCCCGGATAGTGGTTCGCGAGTTTCAACCATTGAATGCACTTTACTTAACCGGTTTACTCTGGACCCCGAATAAATACCCAGTAAATTTACAGGCAAATCGAGCACAATTTCGCAATTTTCTGCTTGCTCGAACCACGATTAGGTGGTTCAATGATGGCATGACGGAGATCGAACAGACTCGTATCCAAGAACGAGAAGCCCTCATTGCTCGCATCTCTAATTTGCTAGAGTCGGACCAACGCTTTCTTGCCGCGTGGTTAGAAGGATCTTTAGGTCGGGGTTCCTTTGACGCTTGGAGTGATATTGACCTTTGGACGGTCGTGCGAGACGAGGATTTCGCCCAAGTTGTTTCTGATCGTTATGCGATCATGGAAACTATGGGGAGTTGCGTCCTAAAAGTAGAGTCTCCTCAGAATGGACCGGCTAACGGGATCTATCTGATGGCCGGGTTCGAAACGGCCTCTGGGATTCAGCTGGTCGATTGGTATTGCCAGCCGGCTAGTCAGGCATGCCGCTCAAATTCTCTTGCAGTGTTCTTTATCCGGCCAGAACTTTCTCGCATGGAATCATGGAGATCTTCGATGCCAGAAGACGGTATCAGTGCGATCTTTAGTCGTTCACGTCAGGGGGAAGATTCTCTCCGCAGCGATGAGCCCTACGTTGCATGGCATCCAAACACTGAACAAGATGCGTTAAATGCTGGAAACCTCGCGTGGGCGATGGTGATGATTCAGGCCAAACATATTTTCCGACACCCAAATGAACCCGGACTTCCCTTCGAGAGTTTCCTAAGCAAACTCGTGAAAAAGGCAAGCGGAGGGGTTCAAACGCTTCGCCCTTCGACGATCGATATGGAAGGTCCGAGCGACCGGCTCGATCGACTCGTTGACATAACAGGGGGCATTATCCGGGCCGTCCCCGCCGATACCAAATTGAAAGATGGAATCATCCGTTACCTCAACGCAGTTCGGCAAGCATTGCCTATGGACGCTCGCGCCAGATAGCGAAACCCTGCCTGCTTGACAACTCACCCGAGCCGTCGCCATAGTTGCGACATGGCATTCAACGGGCTTGGCATGCACCTCGGCAATCTATCATTGCTTTCAAAGGCGAAAACGCGATCGATTTCCCCTGAAAACCTAAACGGTGAAAAGGGAAAGGGTGGCATGGCTACCGAGGGAACGGGCGCCCGAGCCGCTCGCGACCTCGGTTTGGGCTGGAAGGTAAACCCCTGCGTTCGCATTCTTTCAGGAACGACATATGTCATTGCCGACATTGAAGGGCCCGGGGCGATTCAACAAATCTGGATGACTCCCACCGGAACCTGGCGTAACTCGATCATTCGCTTTTATTGGGATGATGAAGAGACACCTTCCGTGGAATGCCCAGTTGGAGATTTCTTTGCATGCGGATGGGGACAATTCGCCCAAGTCACATCGTTGGCTGTGTGCGTTAATCCGGGCAGCGCGTTCAACTGTTATTGGGAGATGCCATTCCGTAAGCGATGTCGTATCACGATGGAAAACATCGGTGACGACATGACGCTCTACTATCAGGTCAATTACACCCTCACTGAAGTGCCAGACGACGCAGCCTATTTTCACGCTCAATTTCGCCGTGTGAATCCACTTCCCTACAAAGAGGTTTTCACCGTCCTAGATGGTGTTAAGGGCCAGGGGCAATATATTGGTACCTATCTTGCTTGGGGCGTCAACAACAATGGTTGGTGGGGTGAGGGTGAGATTAAGTTTTTCATGGATGGCGACACGGATTTTGCTACCATCGTCGGCACCGGCACGGAAGATTATTTTTGTGGTTCCTATGACTTCGACGTGAAAGGCAAGAACGCTTATGGAGTTGAGACTTTGGAATACCAAGAGTTCAATACCCCCTATGCCGGAATGCCTCAGGTGATCCGCGGCGACGGGCATTATCAAGTGCAGCAGCGATTCGGAATGTACCGCTGGCACATCATGGACCCAATTCGGTTTGAGCAGGACCTTCGGGTAACGATTCAAGCACTCGGATGGCGATCCGGTGGCCGCTATCTACCGCTCCAAGACGACATTGCATCGGTCGCATTCTGGTACCAAGCCGAGCCACACGCTCCGTTCCCGTCCCTACCAGACAAGGACGGACTCGAGGTTATTTAGTGGTCTGAGTGGAAGGTTTTTCCCATCGTTGTAGGAAACTTTTCACCTTATCCAAGTAAGGGCCGGCGGCCGTTGACTTGGCCGCGATGAGCGTGGAGGAGCCATGAACTCCTCCCGGGATTGCCCAAGAGACCTTGTCTTTGAAGTGGATCGAGTCAAAGAGTTCCGACCTGCCATCGTGCCACTCGTCTTCTGTGCAAGCGAAGAAAACCGGCACTTTGACCTTTGCTGCCCAAGTCGAGACGATCTGCTTATCAGGCATGTATTCGCCCGGCGAAAACGAAAGAACGCCTTTAACGCTCGGATATTCTGAGGCAAGTTTGAACACGAGGGAAGAGCTATAGCTGCTTCCCCAGACAAGTATGGTGCTGTATTGTTTTGATCCCGCATAGGCCACAGCTCCGACCAGGTCGTTGTAAGCCTCAAGGTAAGTTCCGGTACCAGACTTATTCATCGTTCGGTTGACTCTTCCCCACATGTCGCCGCCCGATCGCTGGTCTACCGCTATGCAATCAAATCCAAGGGCAGCAATCTTCGGTGCAATCGTTTCATATTCGCTGGCGTTCGATCCAGCTTGATGGAACATGAGAATCACGGCCTTAGAGCCTTTAGGTTTTGAAGGGATCAAGTCGGCATAAACGAGATGACCATCAGATGCCTTGAATATCAGTTCGTTAGATGATGGTTGGGCACCCACTGGCATTTGAGGAACCGGTTCTTCCTGGGCAGAGCATCCACCGATAACAAGTGAAATCGCGCATGCGTAAATCGTCGCCTTCATGACCTGACATAGTGACGCCAATTCACCAGTCACGCCAAGTACCGAGAACAGAATCGTCTCTGGAAGTGATCGCAATTTGAAATTTCAAAGCGTAGACTCCGCATCGCCGTACTGATCGGCTAGGTAAACGACTCATCTATCTCTTGTCCGATTCGGATGATTGGTCTGTTGCCAAAACAGATGAGGTTATTTGCACTCAGGCGGACCCTTTTTCTTTGACGACTTCTCTTAAGTTATGCACTTACAGATTCTTGATTCTAGAAGCTCATGAAGGAGATTAACTCATAAGATATCGATCCCGTTTTTCGAATCCAGCCCAGCAAATTCTAAGAGAAGTATTCCAACAATGAGTTGCATTGAAGACGATTAGTTTCTCTAAAATCGCATGAAATGTTGATATACATGACATATTCTAGTATCGTAGTCTGAATTAGTTTGACATCGAATGATTCCCTATACCTTGGAATTTTCTCATTATGCAAATTCATTGAGTTATATTAAACTATGTGTCTGACTAATGGTGTTAACGAAAGTTGCTAAGGGAGTTGGTTTGCCGATTCATATACCTAGAATAGAGAAGCTCAAGAGGTCTCTTTGCACGCTTGATGAATTCATTCAAGAACCAGCTGTTTCGAGGAGAGATTTATCCGGCTTGATTTTTGCGTTTGTCGCCACATTTGAGCATGCGTGGAAGTGTCTTGAGGATCGAGTTTCGGACTTAGGATATTCCACTCGTAAGATTCAGCCGATACTAGATGCAGTAGTCAAGGCCGGTCTCATTTCTGCAGCTGAGAAGGAGATTTGGATGCAGATGCTTGAGGATAAGAACTTGGCATGGCACGTTTACAGTGACTCAAGCTCAAAAGAATTAGCTAAAAGAATCCGGGAGACGCATTTCGTAGCGCTAGGTTCGGTACACGAGCGCTTGCGAGGCTAATGGGATTTTCTAACCACGTGGGAACTTGTGCTGAATTTCTAACGCCTTAAAGGTTAGTAATGTTTAAATCTATACTTTTAGCTTCGGTCCTTATCGGTGTTTCGATCGCGGGTGCTGCAGAACCTGTTCAAAAGAAAGACGACAAGACAATCCATCATTCGGCGATGCATGCCGAAAAGTGGCTTGACCGTCATGTAAGTGCTCCGCACAAACATGTTAAGAAGAAGCATCGCGTGATTCACCACAAGAAGAGCAAGACCGTCCATCACGCTGTCATGCACGCCGAGCATTGGGTGGACCATCACGTAAGTGCCCCACACAAGAAAAAGGGCTAAAGTTGCGGTTTATTTGACTCCCGTCTATTCGGGCAACTGTGTTACTATTTCTGGATGCAGTTGTCCCGACTATGCTTGGTGTTCTTAGCCTTACCTCTAGCGTTGAGTGCCATCTCTTGCGGAGGTGGAGGTACCAATGTCGGACAATCGATTATTGCTCCCAAAGTTCCGATTAGTTGGGGACCCCGATCGCGAGAATTCGGCGGACCGGGGTCAGCACAGTCGGCAGTCGTGGTCTTCGAAAAGGCTGGAGTAAAGGGCCAAGACATTTCCTTTTCGGTTGATCGAGACTCCGCTACCGGAACTTACAATCAAACATACACGGCGCCGGTTAAGATGCGTCCATCGAATGTGGTGATGCACGTTCGATTCCACGCCCAGGCGGGCGGGTTGGGTGATCTGGTTGCGAGTGCGGACGGAAGCTTTCAAGTAACTCCAACGGGTGAAATAAAGCGTTCTAATGGGTCTGCTTTAGGGACAATTAAGGCAAACGGAACAATTTCCTGGGTCACCGTCAACGGTGGACAAGTATTAACGGTCGGCCTAGCGTCGGACTTACAAGTTTCCGCATTCGATACGACGAATAATTTAATTGCGGTTAGTCCCGGCTCCATCTTTTACCAAGTGACACCGGGAACGGGAACAGCGCTTGTTACTTCAAGCGGACAACTTCAGGGTCTCACACAAGGGATGGTGTCGGTTGTAGCAACGATCGACTCAGTGGCGAGCTATCCGGCAACCATCGGCGTCGTTGCTCCAGCTCTCAGCACCAACTCGATTGCTCAAAAAACCAATGCCATGGTGTACGATTCGGCGACTGGGCACTTATGGGCTTCAGTTCCAAGTTCAGACACGACCTATGGTAATGACGTCATTGAAATCGATCCTACGAGCCGAGCCATCGTTTCTAGCATCTACGTTGGGAGTGAACCTAATGCACTCGCCCTCTCAGATGACAATACGACACTCTATGTCAGTTTAGTAGGGGCTCGATCGGTCCGAAGAGTCGATTTAACCACACGCACTGCGGGTGCTTCATTTACAGTAACCGGGGACGGATTCACGACCAACCCGTATGCTTACGCGATTGCTGTACAACCTGGTAATCCAAACGTCGTTGCCATTACTCGGCAAGACATCAATGATTCAGGCTCTACCGGTCCCGTCATTTTTAACAACGGAGTTCAGCTACCAAACACGCTTGGAGTTTACGAAGGACTCACCTTGGCATTCACGTCCCCAACCACGCTTTGGTCGGCGATGGATTTCAGCCCTTCCCAACTGTTCCGGGCGACCGTAGATGGGACTGGTGCCACCAAGACTGCGACCTATCAAGTTAGTGGGGGCAACATGAAGGTGTTTGGTGGGAATATCTATCTCAATAGTGGCCAAGTCGTTGACGGAACAAGTGGCTCACTTCTAGGCACCTTTGATACTTCCGGTGAATTTGCGGTCGATGTTGCTGCCAACCGAGCATTCTGCCTTGCCTACCTACCCATCAGTAACAGCGTCCAGCTAAGCGTATTTGATAACTCTACGTTCCGATCCATTACAACGACTTCGATTGTGGGCTTCACCTACGATCCGTATTCCAGGTCGAACAGCTTCCTACGTTGGGGTTCGAAGGGCCTCGCGTTCCGAGATGCGAACTCTATCTA
This sequence comes from uncultured Armatimonadota bacterium, assembly GCA_903899015.1. Lineage (GTDB taxonomy): Bacteria > Armatimonadota > Fimbriimonadia > Fimbriimonadales > Fimbriimonadaceae > Fimbriimonas. Next base: position 29,584 of record CAIUHP010000089.1, read on the forward strand.
TATCGCGACGACAGCTCCCGGACTTTAAGCGCGTTCACCATCGACGGCTCCAATCTAAGTAAAATCTAGGTTGGAGCCAATATCTCACTAGGACTTTGGGGCCGTTTCTAGGCTAGCGCTTTAACGTGCATGAAGCTGTGCACACGTCCGTGCACGTGCCCCGATTACTCTCTTCATTGTATTCAGTCGTACTGTCGACTGAACGAAATTGAAAGGAGAAAAGTCTGTTGCAACTCATCGACCAAGAGCCTGAGCAAGCAAATAAGGAAATGGCTACCCACACGCCCAAGCAAGGCGGATACTTATTACGCTTGTTCGGGCCCATGGTTCTCGAGGGTGGCGATCGTCTTTATACAAAGTTTCCCACTAAGCGATCCGCACTTTTACTTGCTTGCCTCGCAGTAGCAAGAAGTCAAAGAATCGGTCGCGACGAATTGGCCGAAATGCTTTGGCCGGATGACTATCTGGACCTTACGCGTATTCGGTTACGACAAGAACTCCGTCGGCTCAGGCAGGCAGTCGATGGCTTTGAGAACTGTCTCAATGCCGACCGCCAGTGGGTAGAAATTGAGCCCGGATGCCTTCGAACGGATGTCCAAGAATTCGACGATGCGATTGCGGCGGCCAACCTTGCCCAGACCGTTGAAGGAAGAATTCATCAGCTAACCCGTGCGGTCGAGCTACTCAATGGACCATTCCTAGCTGGGCACCAAGATCCGTGGGTTCATGCCACCCGTCGAACTTACGGCGAAAAAGCGCGACGAGCATGGCTCAGTCTTGCTGACGCGTATCAAGAACAAGACCAGAACGAAAGAGCGCTCGACGCAACGATTAACGCAGTTCGACATGATCCGCTCGATACAGACGCTAATGCGATCCTCATTCGGCGCCTCATGGACCGTGGACAAGGCGCACGAGCACGTCAGGCATATCTGGAATTCGATGCAATGCTCTTCCGGGAATTGGGTTACCACGCGCCAGCTTCGGTAAAGTCCGCGCTGGGAGTCGTTACTCAAGAAGAGGAAGAAACCCCGCACAACTCGGAAGCAACGTCAAAATCCCGAGTATCTCGACCTCTGCAAACCTTTGGAAGAGACCGACTTTTGGATACGATCCGAGGAGCACTTTCACGACCGAGCGCGTCAGTTTTGCTAGTCGGTTGTGCTGGAGTCGGTAAGTCTCACGTCATTCGAGAGTTCGCGTGGACTTTTTCTCAGGCCAACGACCTACCAATTCAGTTTGGCGGAGCGCCAGAACCGGTCGTGGATGGACTGTATGTGATCGACCAACGTCTCGATCCCGGGCTGATTGCAGATTCCATTCTTCGTGCCACGGAAATGGGTTGGCGTGTTTTGGCAGAATCGCGAACAAAACTCGACCAAAGTGGCACCGAAGTGATTCTCGTGAACCCGCTTCCATCGCCAACCTCGATGATGTCGACTCAGGATGTCAAATCAAATCCGTCAATACAGATTCTGGAGTCGCAAGTTCTCGAGCAGGGTTATCCGGCATCAAGCTTAGGTGGCCCGAGCGCCTTGTCGGAATTAGCTACAAAATTGGAAGGACATGCGTCCGCGTTAAGGTATTTCGCTTACCGACTGTTGATGGAATCGCCTGAGCAAATTCTCCAAGGCTTTGACGAGCGTATTGAAAGGTTCGTGACTGAGTCCTTCGTAGAAGGGGAATCGATCTCCTCTTCGGTCCAGGATTCGATCAAAGATTTGCCAGGTTATGTCGTTGACGCCTGGATCGCACTCTCGATCATGGACGGAGCATCCTGCGAAGTCGCCAGTCAACTCTCTCAACCCTACGATTGTTCCGAAGTCTGGCATTTACTTGAGAAGAAATCACTCATCACAGTGCGTGGGAATGGCTCCGCGAGGCGAATACGAGTCCCCATTCCATTTGCTTTCGCGATTCGATCAATCGTGGATCCCATCCGATATGCGGAACTGCAGGCACGAGCCTGGTCGAAATTCGTCGATTGGGCTTTCACGTCCTCGCGATTGCTCACCGGAGTGAAACAAGACGTCGCGTTCACGATGATTTCGCAAGAGTTCGGAAACATCCGCCGATGCTTAGAATGGGGCATCAGCTTCGAACCCTCGTTGGCTGCCCGTCTTACAGTTGCCTCATGGCGTACCGTGTGTGCACGGGGCAACCCATCCAGTGAAAGCAAACTTCTTTATCAGGCTGCCAACGCAGGCGCAGAGTTTCTTCCACCGATCATGGCCGGCGAAGCTTGGATTGGGGCTGCCATCAGCCTATCCGTCATCGGAAATCTTGAATTAGCGGATGGTGCTTTCAAGATCGGAATTGAGACCTATTCCAATGCGGGGCTCAAAAACAAGACGGCCTGGGCATTGAACAACTATGCCGTCTTAGTGGTTGCGGCGTCGGATAAAACCCGTGCGTCTCAAATGCTCCTTGAGGCCGCTGATTTGGCGGAAGATCTCAAGAGTCGAACATTGGCGCTTTCCGACTATGCACTTATCCTGGCTTCCATTGGTGGCATCGGCGAGGCCATCGAAGTTGCTGAGCAAGTATTTGCAACCCGGCTTCAAAGTAATGACGCGACCGATCTGGCCCGCGCTTATGGGGACTTGGGAGAGCTTTATTACGTCTCCGGCCGATCCAGCGCGGCAAGGCCGCTCATCATCGAAGGCATCCGTAGAATGCGAGAAGCGGGTATTCAAAATATGCTGCTGGATAAGTTGATTTGTCTCGTCGAAATCAGCCTCGCCGACGATGTGGTGGATGTTGAAGACGTTACAAAACTTCTCCACGAAGCCGCTTGCATCGCTACCCGCATCGGTGCAAAGCAACAACTACTTGCAACCTCCCGCCTACGACTCGCTTTTGCTTCTCGATATGAAGACAAGAGCGCGATGATTCACGCCATCGAAGAGTGTTTTCGCCTGACTCAACTCAGTCAAAACGTCGAGGAACGTTGCGAGTCTTTTCGAACGCTCGCCTCTGAGCTCGCCCGCCACGAAAAAACGGATTACGCCAGCGCTATACTCGCCTCAATTGGAGACTCACTCATATGCGAGCCTCATAAGGGTTGGAAAGCGTTGCTCTCCACTCAATCAAACGTAACTCTTTGCGTCTTGGCAGTCGTGCTAGCTAAAGAAGCTCTCATGGCTTGAGAGCTAAAGGGACTCTGAAACAAAAAAACCGGGGCTGTCTCTCAACGAGAGACAACCCCGGATATTTTCGCTCAGCCTACTGAGGTCGTTCTTCGCGGTTTGGATCTTTGTGATCGTTCGCGAATTTCTCGAGGGAGTCCTTCTTGGCCTTCTGCTGATCGGCAGAGACTTCTCCCGCACTGCAGCCGATGGCTGAGAATGCGAAAGCGGTTGCAAGAAGAGCTAGAACCAATCTCTTCATTATTGAAGACCCCACATTGGCCAAGGCTGAGTCCAAGCAGGAGTTCCATGACCGTAGTAAGCAGCGGTAATGGAGCACAGATCAGATCCGAAACCAATGCCGTACTGAGAAGCAGTCGGCGTGTTTGCAAGGAACTGACCAACCGCAAGTGTCTTAGCATGACCATCGCAGTAGCTGATCGGAACCTGAGCTGCAAAAGGAGCAGTTGTTGGGTCCTGAACGCCTACCTGCTCGCCGCAGCTACCAGCGCCGCCGGTCTTGTAGAAGTATCCGGACCAATGCTCTCGCACGGCTAACGGATAGTAGCTGAGACTTAGTTTATTTGCAGTCGTTCCTGACTCATAGCCTCCCACGACTGAAGAAGTGATCTGCTCCATGATGAGCATCGTGTCAGCAGGTCCAGGTACCGATGTCTGTGAACCACCGAGCCAAGACTTTCGATCGCCGAAGCTAGCAACGGTTCCTGAACCGTCCATTTTGACGTTCAATGCACCTGTGATCGACAAGTTCAAGGCATAACCACCAGCAAGCTCACCGAACGTAGTCCAGGATGTTGGATCCTTTTGGATGACTGGGTGGAAGAAAAGCTGTTGGCTCTTGGTGTAAGGAACAACCCACTTGTACCACTCATAGTGGTTGTCTCGGAAAGCGTATTTACCAGTTGAAACCGTACCAGCGCACCAAGGAAGCGGATTCGTTCCTGCAGGTTGAATGTTGAAAGCTGGGTTGAACGAGTCGTTCAACGTACAACCGTCTTCTCGAGGGTACTGATCGTCGTAATCGCCCGAATACATAATGAGCGAGAGGCCCATCTGCTTTTGGTTCGAGATCGAAACGGCTTTCTTAGCTGCCTGCTTTGCTTGAGCAAAGACTGGGAAGAGGATGGCGGCAAGGATCGCGATAATCGCGATGACGACGAGAAGCTCAATAAGCGTAAATGCTTTCTTCATGATTTCTCCTGAACACCGGAAATAATGGCCATTAGGGCGTGATGATAAGTATGAACCCCTTTGTTCGAAGACTCCCAATTTTAACATTAATTTCCGGTTAAGAACACGTCAAGAAGTGCTGAATTTCTGGTAAGAATTCGAGCAATTGACTCTTCTTTTTGAAAGTTTTCTCACCCTTTCACAAAAGATTACGGAACTCTTCAAGCCAAGGCTCGTACCTCTTCCAACGCTCGACAGAACTAGTATAAATAGGTTGTCTTACTTGCCAAAGGCTGGGAGTATTTACGTTGCGGCGATTCTGTTCGTGGTGAAGGAGGGCATCGTCCCACTCAAGCCCAATGAGTTTGAGCATCCGTTCAATCTGAGTTTGCCGATCAGAAACGACGTCCTCGTAATTCACTTCGATAAAGCGATCTTCGGGCAAAACGGATCGCCAGTGTTCCATCAATCGCAGATACTCTTGGTACGCAAAAACAATGTTCGCTCGGTCGTAGGCGTAATCCACCGGAACTCGATTGGGAGTGGCGTATATAGAAACACACGTATCCAGCGGATGCCTGCGCATGTGAATGATCCTCGCGTTGGGTAAAGCTAAGTGAATCGGGCCAAGATATTCGTAGTTAGCCGGCATCTTGTCCGTAACATGGCGACCTGCGGGTGCAACCGCTTTCAGAGCCTGTACATAGCGCTCGCCGTAGTGACGCAGCGTGTCCGCTCGAAATCCTTGTCCGCCTGCTCCGAAAATTGTTGGCGCATTCTTAGGCCAGAAGCGATGCTCGCCAGCCGCCGCAACTGCGGGATGGGATGAAAGAATTTGCTCTGCAAGGGTTGTGCCGGAGCGCATCATTCCAACAATAACAATCGGTAGCGAACTGGGATTGCCTAGCGGTCGATGCTTTTGGATGAATTCCTCGGTGAAAGTCTCGATCATCCAATCGACGCTGCGTGAATACTTTTTTCGATCAAACGGCATGTCGCCGAACTTGATCTTCCGCGCCAATCGGTTCGCTTCGTCGAAATTGGCCATCGCCTTTTCATATTCTTTGAGGCCCTCAAATGCTTTGCCTAAGCCGTAATAGAGAAAGTCCATTTCCCGGGGAGGCAGTCCGCCTTCAGTGACGAGCCTCTCCATCGTTTCAACAAGCGGTCGATCTTGCTCGGAGACTTTGTTGTTGTGCACGTAGGCAAAATAAGCGAAGCCTTGTTTGGGCTCTAACTTCATCGACTCACGCAGATGATGATTGGCTTCTTCAAAGCGACCCATCGACTGATACCGTTGCCCTAAAAGAGCGTGAGCCTTTGCATCTTGCGGGTCAAGGGCAACTGCTCGTTTCAGGTGATCTTCGGCTAGATCCGCCTGACCGTTTTCCACTAGCGCACTTGCCATGAGCAACTGAGCCGTTGCCGATTTCGAGTTCAGAGCAATGGCCTTCTTAGCGCAGACGATGGCGGCTTCTGGGTTGGTCTGACTGATAAGAACTTGCCCTAGGCTTAGGAATGACTCGATGCTGTGAGGCGCAATCGCAAGCGCCAGATCAAACGCTTTGGCCGAATCCAAATCTCGCCCGACGAGGTAAAGAGCGGTCCCCAAGTTGTAGAAGATTGGAGCCATGTCTGCCCGCACTGACGCCGCTTTTTGGAAACAAACAATCGCTTCCTCAAGGCGTAAAAGGTCCATGTAACACATGCCAAGGTTGTTGTTGGCAAACGCATCGTTTGGACGCAGTTCCAACGCCTTGAGCGCGAAGGAAAGAGCGACGTCAAGGTGTTTCTGTTGCCGCTCCAGCATAGAGAGCCAGAAAAGGGATTCGAAGGAATGAGGGATTTGAACCAGCACTTTTTCGAAGTGCTCGATCGCCAAGTCGGGTCGCCCTGTCTTACCGGTGAGAACTCCGAGTAAGAGGTGAATTTGAGGGTTCTCAGGTTCCAACGCTAATGCCTGGCGAGCGAACGATTCGGACTCCGTCAACTTACCGGAGACATGAGCCTGGTTGGCGCGATTGAGTAGATCGTCAGTAGGGCCTGGCATGGACCAATTGAGTATATCTCTTGCCCCCAAAATCGCTTTGGAGGCAAGAATATCCTGTTTGGGAGAGCCTAACTTCCGCTGCTCAGCGGTTTGCGTGGAAGCATTTCGTCTCGCATGGCGGTGTTATAAAGGAACGAAGCAATGATGACCGACGCCTGTTTCAAATCATCACCCTGAATGCGATCGAACACATCCTGATTGGAGTGGTGGGTCCTCGTATCGTATTCAATCACGTCCTGAATAAATTGGAATCCCGGAACGCCGACGCCATCAAAGGATACGTGGTCCGTGCTTCCCGTATTCCGAATGGTCACTGTCGTCGCTCCCATTTCCTTGAACGGAGCGAGCCATTCCGAGAAGATTGGCCCCACTTTCTCGTTGCCTTGCAAGTAAACGCCCCGGATCTTGCCGGTTCCATTGTCGAGATTGTAGTAAGCACTCACCTTATCCCATTCCGCTTTCTTGGTCAGCGGTCCACGATTGGCAACGGGACCGCCTCCGAAATTAGGTGTCGTGCCGGGTGCAGGAGGCGGATAACTGCCAAGGTGCTCTGCCGCGTAGGCGCGCGAACCAAACAGGCCCTGCTCTTCACCACTCCAAAGCGCAACTCGGATCGTGCGCCTGGGTTTCAAGTCCAACGCTTTGATGATGCGAACCGCTTCCATCGCAACTGCGACACCCGCACCATTATCAGTGGCTCCTGTACCGGAGTGCCAGGAATCCATGTGACCTCCAACCATAACGATTTGATCCTTGAGATCCGTGCCCGGAATTTCAGCCACGGTGTTATACGCCATCAGGTCTTTGTCGAAGAATTGTGCCTTAAGGTCAACAGTCATCTTCAGGTTCACGCCTTGCTTAATCATGCGAACCATTCGGTTGTAGTGCTCAGCCGACACCGTGATCTGGGGAAGTGTCTTGGGAGCCGATTTATCCCAAACCGATGTTGCCCGGCGAGGTGCTTGAGGCGCCGGTCCGACATCCAAACCAGACGAAGCCTTCATGCCCGCAGCAGTAGAAGGAGCAGGCTTGTCAACTGGCGGCGGAACCGAAGCAGATTGAACAAAAATCGTTCCATCGTCGCCTCGTGATTCGTCCAAGACCGCGACCGCTCCCTCATCCATGAAGAACCTCAGGCGGGCAGCCGCTAGCGCTGCTTGAGCCCGGAAGTTATTCGGCTGGTTTCGTTGCCCTGGACCTCCAGGACCATTGGGACCTCCCGCGCCTCGAGTACGAGGGGCTTCTGGCTCCTCCATCGCGGCAAGTTCCTTGTCAGTGTAGCGACTGCCCTGCGAAACGAACCGAGCAGGTATCGGGCGTTCGCCACCGCTTAAAACGATCTTGCCCTTTAATTTGCCCTTCAATTTCAGAAGTTCTGCCTCATCTGCGACGTCTACTAGCACAACTTCTGCAGTAACGGGATGGCCAATACTGGGCGACCACGCCTTAGGAAAGGCAATCAGTGGAATCGCTTGCGGTTCCACAACCTGGGCCGAGAAGCGATCAAGCTGCCAGCCCCGTCCAAACGGGCCCCAAGCTTCAAGATGGGCGTTCTGCAATCCCCATTTTGCAAGGGTTTCCTTTGTCCAATCATTGGCTCTTTTCAGGCTGGGCGATCCTGTTAATCGTGGACCTATCACATCGGATAGGTAACTAAGAGTCTGCATCACCTGAGAATGGTGCAGACCTTCCTCTTTGATTCGATCAACGACTTGGGAGTCAGCGGATTGCGCGATCGCAGCATGCGAAGCGGCTGCCGCAAGAAGGAAAGCTAGGGTTCGATACGATTTGGCCATAGAAGATCACCGAAAGGAAATGAGAAAAGGGAGCTTATCTCATGATTCATCGGTGATCGTTCAGCGAAACGTAAGACAACATTAACCTTTTTGAGTTCGCCCGCCGCCTTGGTCACCTTGCAAGGAGCCCATTCTCACCAGTTTCAAGTCAGACTTTTGAACCTTAAACGTTTGCATGCCTCGAACGATATAGAGGAATTTGCCATCCTGAGTCACGACCGTATCTTCATGAGTCGTCACCGATGGCATCTCCATCGGTCTTATTCCGTGGTTCGGAAAAGTAGATGGTGGAAACTCATTCGAAAAGATCATGTAAACACCGCCGTCCACTCGATAGGATGCATTTGCCTGACGAAGAATGTTCGAAAGCAGGGTATCAAACGAGATGTCTCTCAGGTTAAGAGTAACTGTGCCTTGCACTTCAGGTGCGATCGTGTACGAAACATTCATCGTCCTAAATGCTTCCCTGATCGCTTCACGTACATCGACATTATCAAACTGGATCTGAGCCACATTGCTCGAGGCATTTTGCTTGGGAATGATGGAGAAAACGCCTCCTGCTACCCGGTAAGTTGCGTCTACTTGCCGCAAAACGTTTTCGAGTGCAGTCTGAAAAGTTACGTTCCTAAGGCTAAGGGTCACTGTTCCGTGCACCTCGGGAGCAATGGAATAGGAAACTCCGACTAGCTTGAAGAGGTCGTGCAACACGACACGAACATCAGCTTGGTTCATCTCGAATTTGCCAACCGATGATTGCGAAACATCTCGCTGGCCAACAGCTCTCGACGAAGCGCCTAAACAGAGAAGCACCACTAAAAGCGCGGCAAATGAACATTGTGCAAGGGTCTTGATCGACATTCCAACCTCCAAGGTCATCTGAATAGACGAACTCAATGCAAAAACGTGACGCCGTGTTCGCAAGAATCACTAGTAGCATACGTATCGTCTTTACCGTTCTGGATCTCTAGCGGATTCGTCCGCTTGAGCAACCTTAGCTCTCTCGAACTCCATGCAAAAACGTTTCTTTACAAATTGGCGGATAGGACTGATCTTGGTCTTTGCATTCTCGATCTTCCTGTACTTACCGGCGATGACTGGCGGAACAATCTGGGATGACGACGATCTCGTCTCCGGGGCCGCGTTTGGGGGAAACAATCTGCTTTCGGCGTTCACACATCCGTTTCTCGGTCACTACTTTCGCCCGCTGACTTCGGCGTCTTTTGTGATTGACTCTTGGTTTGCCAAAGGAACTCCGTTCTACTTCCACCAAACAAACATGCTCTTGCATGCCATCACCGCGGTGCTCATTGCGTGGCTGACTCTTCTGGTTACGAAAAAGCAGATCGCGGGCTTTTTGGGGGGATTGTTTTTCGCGACTCAACCCCTTCAAGTTGGCGCAGCCGCTTGGATCGGAGGCAGAACTGATGTGCTTTCCACATGTTTTCTTGCCGCCTTCATGGGAAGCATCATTCGGTACCACCAAACAAATTCCAGTTGGTGGCTCCTCGGATCAAACGTTCTGTTCTTGTTGGCTGCCCTCTCCAAAGAGCAGGCAGCCGCAATGCTACTGGCAGTGCCTCTCTCGGTGTTCGTATTTGGCTCGAAAGAATGGAAGGACGTTTGGAAGTTATGTAAGCCATTTGGCGTTACCGTCATTGTCTACATCATTCTGTGGTGCATCGATGCACCCCCACCTTATGGTGCGCACAACTCTCTTATTCACACAGTGACTCTTGCCCTGCGTACGGCCGCTCATTACGGCTTGGCATTTCTTACGCCAACTCACTCCCCACTCCTCACATTCACCCTTGAAAATATGAGGAACCCGGTCTGGATGCTTGTCGGAGCTGCTCTAGTCGCAGCTTTCCTTTTCTTCCTGAAGCTAACTTGGAAAAGTCATCGGCCCCTCTTTTGGGTTTCGATTTGCGGGTTGCTGGTTTACATGCCCGTTTCGAATTTTCCAACCGTACCATCGTTCGTGGTCGGACCCTATCGATGCGCAGAAGCTGGCACGGCGGTTGCTGTCGTTTTCGGTGCAATTGCCGCCTATGGACTCACTCCGAAGCGATTTCCAGTTGCGATACTTGCGGGCGCGAACTTGGTGGTTGGCACGTTAGTAACTTGGTGGGGAGTCCATATTTGGACGACGCCTCTCGACCTCTTTACGAGGGCTGCCAAGATCGACCCACACTTTATGGTTGGGGTTGGTAACTATGCTCATGCTCTCGACCTCAACAACAATAGTCCAGAAGCACTCGCTATCACCGATAAAACTCTCACTTGGATCTTTGGAACCAAAGATTGGTCCAGAAAGATCGAAACAAAGAAACGAGACGCATTGACTCCCGATGTCTTGGACCGCTTGCGAACGAATGGTGGCATTCCTGATGTAAAAGCCCTCGGATGGTTCATCAGCTGCAACTCGGCATCGCTGGCCCGGCTGAATCGTTTGCCCGAGGCACGAAAGATTTGCAAGGAAGCGCTCGTCATGGCCCCCCGGGACGCTCGAATCAATTTCGCCTACGCCCAACTCATTGAAGATCTTGATCGAAAGGAAGCCATTCACTACATGGAGCTCGCGATCAAAGTGGCTCCTAAATATGCGGCAGCTGCCATTGCTCTCTCCCACGAACGGGTAAAGGACAAGCGCTATAGCGAAGCACTTAAGGTCCTCGAACCGGTTTTGAAAGATGTCACTTGGAACAGCAATGTTCTTCTGGATATTGCGGAAGCCAAGGCTGGACTCCATGACTTCAAAGGTGCTCTTCAAGCACTCGATGAGGCCCAACACGCCCTTTTTGTCCGGAAGAAGGAACTCATTCAAGAGAAGAAGCTCAAGATTCTAGGCCTCGAAAAGCAGTTCGAAACAAAGCCAAAGTAGTCAGATTTTCTGACTCAACCCTCGATTGATGGGCCGCTCAAACGCAAGGCCACACTGTTGACGAACAGTGTGGATATTTGCTGTAAATCTGATTGCCTGGTTAGGATTCTTATTAGCTGTACAGATAATTCCACTTAGTGTTGGACCGATCAACCGTTGTAGTGGGATGTTGGTTAGCAAGTATTTGCATTGGCGGATTTACGCTCATGCGATATGAACTCACGCCCGGGCAGGAGGCGCAAGCTCCGCTTCATATCGCACAGACAAATCTCAATACTGCAGGAAGTCTCGTTCTGTTTGTTCATCCCAAATGTCCATGCACACGCGCAACCATCGCGGAACTCGCCCGCATTCTTCGGACGACGAAGAATAAGCTTTGTACCACCATCTACTTTTACTGTCCAAGTCGTGAGCCAAATACTTGGTGCACCGATTCAAACCTTTGGAATGAATCAAAACTCTTACCGGGTGTAACCACCAAAATTGATTGGGATGGCAAGTCTGCTCGGTCCTTTGGGGCGCACTGCTCCGGCCAAATCCTTCTTTACCGATCATCCGACGGCAAGCTGATGTTCAGTGGCGGCATAACGTCGGGGCGCGGACACGAGGGAGACAGTGCAGGGCAAGACGCGATCATCGAGTTTGTTAATACCGGCAAGTCATCGATTTCATCGACCCAAGTATTTGGCTGCTCCATCGGGGATGAGTGGACCGCTCCAACCTAGTATTCCGAGCCTGAGCATGGTTAATCAGTCATTAGATTTAGAAATTGAGAAGCGGTCGCAGCAACTGCTTCAAGACGACCTCGATAGGGTCCATCGCCAAACAGACAAGTTAATGTGCGTGCTGATGATATGTCAGTGGCTGTTCGGAATTTTGGCTGCGCTGTGGATTAGCCCTCGCACGTGGTCGGGAGATCAATCTACAATCAGCCTCAACGTTACGTTGGCGGTTTTCTTTGGCGGCGCGATGAGCGCATTTCCAATTTTGCTCGCAAGATTGCGTCCCGGCCACGTTATTACTCGGCATGTGATGGGAATTAGCCAGATGCTGTGGTCTGCCCTCCTTATTCACCTGACCGGTGGGCGAATTGAGACTCACTTCCACATCTTTGGCTCGCTCGCATTTCTTGCCTTTTATCGCGATTGGAGAGTGCTCGTTTCTGCCACTGCCGTCGTAGCCGCCGATCATATCTTGCGCGGAATTTACTTCCCTCAATCAGTGTTCGGAGTGGACGCGACGAGCCATTGGCGATGGCTTGAACATGTGGGATGGGTTCTCTTTGAAGACGTTGTGCTCATTCGCTTCTGTTTGAAGGGTCTCGAGGAAATGAAACTCATTGCGGACCGGCAAGTTCGGGTGGATGTCGCAAAAGACGTTACCGAGCACGAAGTTGAGCGTCGAACCGTGGAGTTGAAAGAAGCGGTTCTCGCTTCTCAAGAAGCCAGTAAAGCAAAAAGCGAGTTTCTGGCTAACATGAGCCACGAAATTCGAACGCCGATGAATGGAGTCATCGGCATGACTGAGTTGCTCCTGTCCACCGATCTCGACCCAGAACAAAGAGACTTCGCAAGAACGATCGAGAACAGTGCGGAATCGCTACTCTCGATCATTAACGACGTCCTGGATTTCTCTAAAGTCGAATCCGGAAAGATGGATCTCGAGGTAATCGACTTTGACCTTCGAGACTTGATTGAACAGATCGGCACCATTTGTGCTCATTCTGCTCACGCAAAAGGGCTTGAGTTTGTGCTTGCCATTCCAGTCCGGTTGCCCTCTCTAAAAGGAGATCCACTTCGCATTCAACAAATCTTGACGAACCTTGTCGGCAACGCGATCAAATTTACGAAGCGGGGAGAAATTGTGTTACGGGTGGACGTTCGGTCGCTCACCGACCATTCGGCCGACATCCGTATCGGCATCACGGATACGGGAATTGGAATCCCCACTTCCCGACTTTCCGCGATCTTTGAAAGCTTCACTCAGGCAGATGGTTCCACCACACGGCATTTCGGTGGTTCTGGGCTAGGACTTGCGATTAGCAAGCGGCTCGTCGAATTGATGGGAGGCACGATTGATGTCGAGAGTCAAGTCGGCAAAGGTAGCCACTTTTGGATCGACCTCGAACTGCCTTTCGGTGACTCCGTCAAGGAGAACGTCGCCAGCCAAGTTCCTTCTGGTTGCCGCGTATTGGTAGTGGACGATAACCCCACGAATAGAAAACTGCTCCTTACCGTGCTTCGAGAATGGGAATGCGAAGTCGTTATCGCAGGCAACGGAGATGACGCGCTTGAGCAAGTTGAGGGCCGAGGAGCTTCCGGCTTTGACCTCATTCTAACGGACTACCTCATGCCCGGTATGGATGGCATCCGACTTGTCGCAGAGCTTAAGAATCGGTGGGGCAATAAGCTTCCGCCCGTAGCCCTTCTCTCGTCGGCGGCTGACATTCGGGCTCGCAACGATTGGAAAGAGGTCGGAATCGCTTCGTGCCTATCGAAACCCGTGCGACAGTCTCATTTGCTTCGAGTCATTTGCCAGGCGATGGGACGTACTCCCTTGCAGGAGAAAGTGCCAGATGCTAAAGATCCTTTTGGTGAGAGCCTTGGTCTGAGCGTCTTGGTTGCGGAAGACAACTTGGTTAACCAGCAAGTTGCCGAAGCCATGATTGAGCGATTTGGGTGTACGGTTCGCACGGTGTCGGATGGTGAAGGAGCGATTTATGCCTCCCAGTCTCAAGACTTCGATGTCATTTTGATGGACATGCATATGCCCGGAACAGATGGCATTCAAGCCACCCGCTCGATCCGACTTCTCGAACAGGAGACCGGCAAGCATGTTCGAATCGTCGCGATGACTGCCAGTGCTCATGAGGCCGACCGACAAGCTTGCATCGTTGCAGGAATGGATGATTTTCTTAGCAAACCCATCAAACCATCTGAATTGGCGATCGTCCTTGGCCAGTCTCGAAAAGTCGAACTCATCGCACCTGCTATAGATTCCAACTAGGCTCACAATCGGGCACTTCTGCTCGAAAACCATTATATTTGCGCGTCAAAAATGGTTTTCGTGGCCCTCCTGCGAAGACATAGTGCTTGAGGAGAAAATGAGTTTGGCGATCAATTGGCTTAGAACACAGAAGGGAGAGGACCCGATGGTTTATCTCGACGACGTGTATCGCTACGTTGCCGTCCGACTCGGTAACAGGGAAGACGCAGAAGACATCGCAATTGAAGTGGTTCAAGCACTTCCGAATCCATGCCGAAAAGCGAATTTGCGAATGTATATGCTCGGCATGGCCCGTCGGAAAGTCGTGGATCGTTTGCGACGCAAAAGACCTACTGTTGCTCTCCAAGAGGCTGACATTGCGATTCGCTTTGACCGAGATTCAGACGAAGCAACATTAGTCAACGCGGTCATGCAGACCCTTACCGATGATCATCGTGAGGTGCTTACCCTTAAATACTACGCGGGGCTCTCCAGCGCAGAAATTGGCGCGATGCTCTCAAAGAATCCTGAAGCAGTAGACAGCATGCTCCAACGAGCCCGGTCAGCATTTGAACAAAGCTGGCGGCAAGTTACCGGAGACGAGGTGAAAGATGAAAGAAAATGAAGTCGAACGCTTGATTCAGTCCTACGGCAATTCCTTCGAGCCGATCAACCGCTCGGTGAAGCAAAAACAACCCAGTCGTTGGAGAAAACCGCTCACCTTTGGCTTGGTGGCAGCCACCGGCATGACCATGTTTGTGTTGGTTATGATTCCGAGAAATGCCACCGCGAGGACGATCGAAAGCATTCAGCATGCCATTAGCGATGCGAACTCAATGGAAGTCTTCTCGTCAATGAAGCTTCCTTCCGGTTGGCGTCCCTATCTCCACATTTACTACGCCAACAACATGTGGCGGCATGAGGCACAAATGGGAACTGGGGTTGAGCGCACGATTATCATGCGCGATGGAATGGTTTTGCAGGACAGCGCAGCAGATGATTTTGCCATTCTCTATCCTAAGGATCCAAGTACGGACCAAATGTTTGATGGCGTTGGTCAAACAGCCCTGGACTTTGCCAAGGGCATGATCAATAGCGGAAGCTCAGAAAATCCCAAACAAATCACGATTCACGAGCATTCACCGATCAATGGTCGAGACACCTATGCGGTCCATCTTGATAATGAAATTGAGCATTATCATGCCGAAATTCTTGTCGATCAAGAAACCAACCTACCCTTCCAAAGTGATATGCAAACCGATGACGGCAGGCCGAATTTTAAGGGCTTGAGGCAGGCGATTCACGTTGAATACAAGTTCAACCAGAAGCTGTCACCGGATCTTTTCGCATTGAATTCTAAGAAACGTATCATCAAGAGCGACGAAGCCATGAAGTCCATCGCGAAGATGTGGGCGGTTCCCTTATCCCATGTGCGTGACACAGAAATTCGTGACGTAACCATCACGTCTGACGGAACAGTTTGGATTGCGTTCACGGAAGCTCATAAGGAACCTAAAGTCACGCTTCCCTCAACGCTAACGGACAATCTGGGAACAACCTACGTTCGGACTCTCGATCTTAATCCTAAGATGTCGAACGGGAGTTTTGCCTTTTCAGTTATGGATGACAAATCAGTGTGTATCGTTGGATTTGTTCCTCTGATGACTCACACCACGATTCCCTCGCAGGTTCAAGTTGGTTTTGCAAAGAGCCAAAGTGACCGAAATTGGGGCATCGCATCCAAGCAAGTTGAAGTCGTGGATCAAACTTTGTCATTCACGCCACTGCATTCGTCGAATGAACTACCTGAATACTTTCCCTTGCTTGGAATGGGAACAAGCCAATTCCAGTTCAAGTCGATGATATGGAACTCACGGGCCAAAGCGCTAGAAGATCGTAAAGACTGGCTTCACGCTGCCCAAGCATACGACGAATATGCAAAAGCCCGGTATCGCTGGGTGAAATACTCCGCCTTTGAACCGATGCTGAAGGAAGCTTTTTGCTACCGACAGCTTGGACAAATCGCCAGGGCAGACGAAATTACAAAGCAGGCAGAAGCCCTCAAGAATTCGATGGAGCGGTGAAAGGCAACATATCCGATGCTTAGCAATCTATCATCGTTGCATCGCTCATCATATTTGAGCGATGCAATGACCATAGATGAATCCGCTGACGTACCTGGGCCTCGCTTCTTGTGTTTTGATTGCCGCCACCGTGGGCGGACTTTTTGGCATCGGTACCGCTTCGATTCTTCTGCCCATTTTGTCGTACTACATGGGAGTTCGGTTCGCCGTTCCGGTCGTGGGAATCGGAATGATTTTCGCGAATGTATCTCGCGCAATATTCTCTTGGAGGAGCGTGGATTGGAAGGCAGTGATCGCCTTCTCCTCGGCCGCCGTCCCGACCAGCATTATCGGCGCACTCATTTTTGTCGGCTCCTCTCCTCAATGGATCGGCGCTTTTGTTGGCATCACGATTTTGGTGTTAGTACCGTTGAGGCGACTGACGAACCGATGGAATGTTCACACTCAGCTCAAGCACCTCCCGATTGTTGGAGGGACAATCGGAATGATTTCTGGAATGGGTGGGGCTACCGGTCCGGTCGCGGCACCTTTTCTCATTAGCTATGGCCTAGTCAAGAGCAGCTACTTGGGCACGGACGGGGTCAACGCCACGCTGATGCACTCCATCAAAACGATTGTCTATTGGATGAATGGGTCCGTTAACCAAGCACAACTTCAGCTTGGTTTAGTTTACGGAGCCATCATGGTTTTGGGATCCTATCTCGGGCGTCGCCTAGTCGACCGGCTAAACATCCAGACCTACACCATCTCGATCGAATGTTGCACACTTGCACTGGGCTCCGCGATGCTCCTCCAAACGATCTTCCACCCGAAATAATCGCAATGTGATCGATTGAAACGAAGCCCTAACATTTGGGGTAGATAATCGACAGGAATGGTCGGTTCATGCGTGTTCATATTGAGCCTATTCATGGGCAGAAGCAGGTCTTCTTCCGTGGCGGGCGTCGACGGTCGCATGCATCAACTTATTGAAGAGGCGAAGGGCAAACCGCACGTCATTCTCTTCATCAGCCACGATTGTCCAATCTGCAACGCGTATGCGCCGGAGATTGGTCGGATCCAGAATCAGTTCGGGAAGCAAGTGACGATTGACCTTGTCTATTCCGAAACACGTATCACGGCGGCCGTCGCAAAAACTCATGCCAAAGAGTTCTCGATCAATCGAAGCTCGCTGTTTTTGGATCCCAACGGCAGCTTTGCCCAATACTGCAAGGCCACGGTTACTCCCCAAGCGATTGTTTACGACTCCAACGGGACGCCCGTTTACTCTGGACGCATTGACGATCGATACTTGTCGCTCGGCAAGCAACGCACGAATCCAACCTCACACGATCTTCGCAACGCGCTAGAAGCGGTGCTCGCTCATAAACGTCCTTCAATCAGCCGAACAGCGGCGGTAGGATGTTATATCGTTCTTCCTTCAACCTCATGAACCTTCTTCGCACCTCCATCGCCGTCCTATCGGGTTCCGTACTTTGCGTGACCGCTCTGCCTCATAGTGACAAAGCCAAACCGCATCTGAAGACGGTACCGAGCTTTGCGAAAGACGTCGCGCCGATTCTGTATTCAAAGTGCGCGCCATGTCACCACGCGGGCGAAGTGGCTCCCTTCACTCTCACGAGCTATGAAGATGCACGTGCGAAGGCGCCGACGCTTGCAGCGGCTGTAAAAAGTAAGTTCATGCCGCCTTGGCAGGCAATTACCCATGGTGAATTCAGAAACGAACGAACGTTAACGACCGCACAAATTCAAACTCTAGAAGATTGGGCCGCGGCGGGAGCACCCAAAGGCGATCTCAAGCAAGCACCCAAACCTCCCGTTTACACGCCCGGCTGGATGATGGGAACTCCCGACCTGGTTGTGCGGCCCCCTCAGCCTTATGCGGTTGCTCCGGAAGGTGCAGATGAGTACCGATGCTTCGTGATTCCCACTCACTTCCCAGAGGGAAGATTTGTCACCGACGTAGAGACCCGACCCGGAAATCGAAATGTGGTTCACCACGTTCTGATCTACGTCGATACAAGCGGAGTCGCTAGAAGCAAAGACGGTAAAGATGGCAAGCCAGGCTACGAATCTTTCGGCGGCCCGGGATTTGTTCCTGCGGGTTCGCTGGGGGGCTGGGCACCCGGCTTGCTGCCGCAGTCTTTACCAAAAGGAATCGGCATGTGGCTTCCGAAAGGTGCCGACATTGTGATTCAAGTTCACTATCACAAAAATGGGAAGGCTGAGTATGACCAAAGCCAAGTTGGACTCAAGTTTGCAACCGGCCCGATCGATAAAAAGGTCCGTTGGGAATCGGTAGACAACGAGTTCATCTCGATCAAACCAGGCGAGAAGAACTACGAAGTCAAAGCCGACATCGACCTAAAAGCTCCCGTGACGGTGCTAGATGTGATTCCTCACATGCACCTTCTCGGCCACGATATGACGGTTACAGCCACGTTGCCCGATGGCACGAAGCGGGAAATGATTCACGTCGAGCCTTATGATTTCAACTGGCAGACACGTTACACATACAAAGAACCGGTCCACCTGCCGAAAGGAACGCATCTATCACTCGTCGCCCATTACGATAATTCCAGCGACAATCCTCACAACCCCAATAACCCTCCAAAACACGTTCGATTTGGCGAACAGACGACGGACGAGATGTGCTTTGCCTTCTTCACTTACACGTTTGATGGCGAGCACCTCACCCACAACATCGTAGCCAATGACCTTGATGGTTTAGGCGGTGGAACGCTAGGAGCCATTATTGACCGCATCTTTGATCATTACGACACGAACCACGACGGAGCATTGGACGAAGCAGAATTGACCCAGGTGATCGAGTTTGTTCAAACCACCATGCACGACAACAACGCAAAAGCGACAGCACAAGACCCGAAGGCGGCCGCTAAGTTCGTGATCTCAATGTATGGCAAAGCGAAGAAGGGCCAAGTGACTCGAGAAGAGTTCAAGAAACTCGCTCACTTCCTGCGCTGATCCTAAAAATTCCGATTCATCTCTAACGTTCGAACCGCGTTTGCCACCATGTCGATTGGCTGGTGGAAAGCGCGGTTCTTTTGTTTGGGGGTGATGATGGATGTGAGCTTGGCAATATACGTGTAGCCAGTGCCATCGCCGTTATCCGTGGTGTCTTTCAACATCACGAAATTCCCTGTTTCAGGAGCAACCCAGGAGATCGACTTATCCGAAACGCCATCCGACCGTTTAGCCGTTTGGTTAATGATCCAGCAACTGTAAACCCCATTCGGCGTGCTGACATTTTGAGCGCCCGTGATTTTATAAGTCTCCGCAATCGTCAGTCCGCTGTTAAATGTAAGCGTTCCGGATGCTGAATTTCCGATCGCAAGTGGGCTAGGCACACTAAGCGTGTTGGAGGAAACGACCTGCACCACGGCATTCACGGTCTCGGCCAGCAGTTGACCCGACGGGCTGAATTCCGCATAGCTTGTGATGGTGGACGGGCCGGTTTTGAGTGCGAGGTTAAAGACGCTTGTCTTCTTGATGCTCGGAGACCCGTTGTACGTGTCATCGCTAAAGCTCTCCGTTAACGTCCCAGAGTAAGCACCGAAACGACCAAAGTCAATTTGAACGGAATAATCCCATGCGTCGCCGGGACCGTTTGCCCGATAGGTTGTGGCCGGTAATACTTCAACCTGGCCTCCGCCACCTCCGCACGACGCCAGCGTAACCCCGCAGCCAATCAACAGCGCGACTCGTTTCATTCCATTTTGTAGGTTATCACTAGACGGCACATACTTTTCCTGAGTTGGAAAGTTTCGTAGTGGAATTGACCTCAGACTTTAATGCTTCTGGATGGGATGCCCTATCTTCATCGATTGGTGCTCCCCTAAGAGAACGATATCCATATCCGCATATTGATGCAGGATCTTTCCCGTATCGCTTGCGCGGACTTCTCCATTTGATAGGTGAATGCATGCTCCGTCGGGTGAAAAACATTTGAATGTTGCCCCGACCGACTCGGGGACTGTCCATCGAATACTGCCAGTTTGGGATTCAATAAGGTCAAGCTGAACTCCGTAATAACCGGTGTCCCCTCCTTGACGCCTGATCAGGTGCGATCGAGTTACCAATATCCACTTCCCTCCTGGCGAGACGACTTCGGTCGTGCTGACGAAGATGTCGCCGGTAGGTTTGATCGGAATGTGGAGCTTGCGTTGGCGCTCCTTGAGGTCCCAAAAATCCAGCCAGCCGATTCCGCCTCCAACGGCCCAATTGCCATCGTCGCTCATCTTGTCCAGATTCATCCAAGGAAGCGTCAAAGCTCGCTTCTTTCCATTTCGAGCATCAAAATCTTTCACCGTCAAACCTGCCAATCGAACGGTTGAGTCGTGGTCCCGAAAAACCAAGCTCGTCACTGTTTCGTAAGGATCAGTCCGGATCTCTTTCACCATTTGACCGGTTGTGGTGTCCCAAATCGAAAGGATTCCATCCGTCGGCCCGGACCGAGATCGCCGCTCCCGCATCATGTTTCCCACCGCGAGTCGTTTGCCGCTGGATGAAAACGCCAGCGGATAAACCACGCCCGATAAATGCCCTTGGTCCGCATCCACCAGTTTCAGGATGAGGCGCCCGGTCGAAACCTCCCATAGTCCCACTTCCCCGAGCATATTTGAACCCGCAACCAGCTTTCCGTCCGGTGAAAACCGTGTGTAATAGGGACCAAACGAGAGGCCCTTTAACTGGCTCGTGACGTGCCCGCTTGAAGTCTCGACCACACTGACAATCTTAGTTTCTGAGTCGTAAGCCGCGTAGCTCGCACCATCCGACGACAAGGGAGTCGCCGAAGCGAATCGGTGTTGAACAGCCAAGAAGAGCGCGGCGATGAAGATCATCAAGGTTCAGACGCGGGATAACGATCTTTGGGTCATCGAGTTCCTCAGAAACTCTAGATGTTCGATCTCAGTTCATCCATAGCAAAAAGGAAGCACTTGGCTCCGTTGCCAGTGCTTCCTCTTTTCAAGCTAAGTAGCTTACTTGCTATCAGCGAGCAACTAAGCCACTCGTTCCGTTTGGAAGCCCAGTTTGAGTATCGACGATGGTGAGCGTGCCGCTTGCGCTGACTCGGAAAGTCGTGATGACTTGATTGACGCTTGATAGGGCATAGAGGAATTCGCCATCGTTTCGCATCGTGAGGTCAATGGTGTGGCCGCCGGTGATACCGCTAACTCCTGTCGAATCGATGAGGTTAAGCGTGCCGTTGGTGCCGATTCTAAAGCCCGATATGTTGCCGCTACCTGCGTTGCCGGTGTAGACGAATCGACCATTTGGCGAAACCACGTCCCAGCATGCAGCCGACTGATTAGTCTTAGCGCTACGAGTCAGAGTGTTGAGACCCAGTTGCTTGTTGAACGAGTAGCTGGAGATGGTGCTAGCGTTTGCAGCACCGCCGGCAGCTTCGGTGATGAATAGGTCGCCCTTGCTGTTGAAATCGAATCCGAACGGTGTTTTGCCGTTTGAGATTTGATAAGATACATCGGACGGGATGCCTCGATTATCGAGTGCGAACGTGTCGATGTAGTTGGAAACCTTTTCTGCCACCACGAGCCCAGAACCGTTTGGGGTGAACTTGATTTCAACCGGAATCACACCAACTCCGCTCAAAGGAGCGGTGGCTCGAGGAATCGGAATCAGTTCGCCTAGGAAGTTGACAAACCCTTGAATGTTGCCTGCGGTCGAGGTTGTTCCCTGGTTTACAACGTAAACCAAACCTCCGCTCTCAGTGACACTGACGGGGGAATTGCCGCCAGTTTTTTGAACATCGAGAAGGGTGAGGGCGCCGTTGTTGACCGAGAACATTGAAACGGAATTGTCACCTGCGTTGACTGCGTAGAGGTAACGTCCACTCTGAGAGAGGGCTAACCCGCCCTGGCTTCCCAGCCCCGCACCAGTCCCAAGTCCGCCCGTAGCGGTCTGTCCCAAAACCTTGAGTTTGCCGTTTGTGCCCTGAACATAACTGAGGACGACGTTGCCTGACTTCTGATTGAGAAGGGCGTAAACGTGGTGGTTCGTATCCGCAAGTGCCAGACCTGGAGCGAGCATTCCGATGAGGAGAAACGTTGATTTTTTCATAGTAATCTTCTTGTTCCCGGCCAGCATTCTTGCCAGCGCGGATTCACCTGCTCGAAATACACACCACCCCTCATAAGTTCCAAGTTTTGAACATTCCTCTCTCATTTTTCGATATTTGGAGGGGCGGAGTGTCCAGAGATCGACAGACAAACGGAAGCAATT
The DNA here is from genome assembly GCA_903899015.1 of uncultured Armatimonadota bacterium. Classification (GTDB taxonomy): domain Bacteria; phylum Armatimonadota; class Fimbriimonadia; order Fimbriimonadales; family Fimbriimonadaceae; genus Fimbriimonas. The sequence goes on from CAIUHP010000089.1 coordinate 51,960, forward strand.
GCAGCCGACTTCGCACCTAAGCCCCTCACCTTCGTGGGTTGAAACTAAGAGGCGCGTGAAGGTCCCCTGTGCTTCCAGATACGGATGCGTATTCGCATTGAGCAACTATTGCCCAGTCGTGCTACGGCTCCCGATCCACGCGTCAAGTTAGGACTTTTAGTAGAACGAAATTGAAGCGGCGATTACTCAACTCAGGTTTCGTAGACCGAGTCAGGCTCTCCCTCGCACCGTTAGAGCTCGAGACGATATTCGTATTCGCACGCGCTAGACTTTAATTTGGAGGATGGCTAA